>DACG01000013.1 GCA_002494725.1 Geoglobus sp. UBA235 | reverse complement strand
TTCCAGCCATCACCATCTGAGTCTCCCGGTGCCGCTGTTCCAGTGACATTAACCTCGACACCCTCAAGTCCGTCAACTGTCACTATATAACTTCCTGGGAACATTAACGTATAGTTGAAGACTACTGTCTTGCTCTCTCCAACTCCGAGGTAAACCACCTGGGAATCCACTATCTCCCCGTCAACCTTGAGATCCGCAGTGTAGTTAATTGAAACATTACACAGTCCAAGGTTGGTTATGTCTGCAGATGCCGTTATGTTGAGAGGCGCGTCTCCATATGTTGGGTAGACCTGCAGATTGGAGATTGTTATTCCTGGGCCAATCACAGTAACCTCTGTTGTTGGCTCGTTGTTGATTGTCACCTGATGTACGCCCTCCTCCGTCATTGTCTGAATGAACACATAGCTAACAGAGCTCTCTCCGGGCACGTAAACTGTTGCACTGCTGACAACTTGTCCGTCAACAACCAGATTGAGCTGGTAGTCAACACCCTCCTGCCCTGTATTGGTGACGGTAACATTCACTGTAATGTCGCTCATCACACAGAGGGTTGTTGGTTCTACAGTATAGCTCACGGAGATGTTTGCCTTGCTCAGGACTGTTACTGGAACCGCCGGACAGTTGTCAATTGTAACCTCATAAACTCCAGGCTCTGTCATCTGCTGCTCAAAGCTGACATCCCAGCTTTCTCCCGGATAGATATCAGATGGTGATGGCAATGTTTGTATCAGGCTGCCATCGATGTACAGCCCTGCCGTGTAGTTGCTTGCAACCTCTCCAACGTTGGTTATTGTTGCACTTGCCGTTATGTTCTGGCCTTCAACTATGGTTGTTGGTGTCACTTCAAGATTGTCGCATGTGAATCTCGCAGAACACTCGTTGACTGTGAATGTTGTTTCAAGGTGGTTGGCATTACCAACGACATCTGTTGCAACTATGAGTAGCCTGTATGTACCCGGATCGAGTAGTGGCAGTGTGAAGCCCTCTTCAGTTATCGTACTCTGGTCAGTTATATCCTCCCAGCTGTTCGTTGCATCATTCCACAGATAGATCTTGACTCCAGTACCGTAAGTTATCATGTCAACGTTGAACCCATCATTGGGCGGGAAGGTATCGAAGTAGTAGATGTAACCGTTCTGCTCATAACTCAGCCAGCACACTTCATCTCTTGTGACAGGGAACTTGAACCACAGATCCCCATGGACTGAGCCAAAGTAGTCGTTCCAAGGAGCATAGTCAATCAATGTCGTCACTTCTGCTGTATCAAAGAACTCAGAAATGAGATCCACAATGCTCGGATCGTATTCGTACCATGGACTCCATAGATCAAAGATCGGTTCACCGTCTACCAGGTAGAACACCGCCCAGTATGGGAACTCATACCAGTAGTTGTAAGTTATGTTAGCAACAGGAACGTCTGCAAGCCATTCTACCGGTGCATTGTTCACTCCACCTGTCCAAGGTGCCCATCCGCTCCAGAGGAGTATATAATCTCCACCAGACAGACTTATGTGATCAAAGTGGACATTGATGTACTTGTTGTCCCATGTTATCCTGCTCCAGTCGCTATCGTATGGCAGGGTGAAGAAGTAATCATAGCTTGCTGAGAAGCCTTCCAGATTGACATAGAAGTCATCATTCGTTAGATCAACACCGAGGAAGTCGTAGAAGTATCCATACGGAGCTTCACTGCAGTTGAAGTTGCTCTTTGCAAGCTCTATTTCCGGACCAACAGTATCTATCTTGATCGTAACAGGATCTGAGAGCGGTGCCTCAAGACAGTACTCTCCATTTGGAGTGTCTTTACAGTAGACAGCTTTGAAGACAAACTCATAGGCTGTTTCATCCTCAAGTGTCACAACGTATTCTGGCTTGAATGTTGCCTCACCGTATGCTGAAAGCATGTCCTCCCAGAATTCAACATGATTTACCCTGAACCAGTCTATGTACAGACCTTCATCGGTTGCTGAATCTCCGTTGGCTGCAAACTCTATTGCAAACTGGATTGTGCTTGCATTGTCCACATATATACGGTCACCGATTTCGTAAGAGTGCCAAGGCCCGCCGTCTATGGAGTAGTAAACTTCATAACTATCACCGTCTTCTGTTCGTATACTTGCACTCCATGATGCTACAATATAACCACTTACACCTGATATATCTATTTCAGGTGAATACAGTACACTTAGTTCTGCAGGATGATAGTTATTTCCAAGCCCGGTTGCCCATCCTTTATCTTGCCCATTGTACATTGCTTTGTTTTGGCTGAAATACTGCAGTGGCTGTCCCCACTCCCATGTGCTGTACTCCCCAATAGCATACCAACCACCATCATCTGTCTCAAAGTCCTCATAGTAAATTGTGTATTCCGAACTTCCACTTCCCCCATAAGGCCCATCTGCATAGTAGTAATCAAGCATCTCGTACTCCTCGCCGTCTTTAAGCAGCATTTTGAACTCCTTCAGGTGGAATTCAGGATCATATGTCACATAGTATGGTGCTGTTACGTAAATTTCATGGCCCCATGGGTAATCAGTTTCTTCTGCATTGCATGTGAGAGTTGCCGTTGGCTTTTCTTTTGGTGACTGTTCAATTACCGTAACAACATCAAGTGGATTGTCATAGTCGTAGAGATAGCATTCACCTATTTTGACAACAAGCTTGACCTCATTGTTCATTTCAGATTCAGGCATACACTGGCTGTCCTCACCATAGTAAAATCTCTGAGCCCAGTCTGTTGTTATGGTGAAACTTATCCATCCATTTTCATCTGTGAACGGATTGGATGGACTGATGTAATCAATTATACTATCTCCACAGTTGCTCAGGGATTCAATTTTGACAGCCTGATCGGGAACCGGTGTTCCATAATACAGCTCTGCCCCGGCCACATTGGCATAGAACATGCTTGATCCAAATAGATATATTTCAATGGTGTTGTATCCAGTATTCAGATAACCACTTGGAACTGTGAAGTCAACGCTGGTCGGCACATTAGTATACGGAAGAGTTCCAACGAAATTGCCATTTACATAGACATATCCTCCGCCTGAAGATGCCGTTAGATAGATTCTCAGGAGAGCATTGTATTCTATTCTACTATACTCATCAATCCCCAAGTAGATATCAAATTCAATCGGGGCATTGGTATCACTGCCGTAGACTAATACACCCACGTCACCATCACTCTCGAGATCGTAAATTCTATCCGTCAGCAAAGTCTCGTGGAGTATCTGCATGTAAACCGTGGTTGTGTTCTTTTCCTCCAGATTCAGTAAATAGTCATCAGCATACCATGTTGAGACATAGTACTCACAGTAAGGTGCATAGAAGGTTATGTTCACTTTGCCTATCTCAACATCACCAACGTAGGCTGTAAAGGTTGACGTGCCTGGCTTGATTGATCTGACAGTAAAGGATGCTTCTCCACCAGAATCCGTATACATGTAAGATGGAGCTATTATGTCATACTGTGGTCTATTGGAGGTCAAAGTAACATTGACACCACACAATGGTTCACCATCACTGTCATTTATCATCACGGTAATTGTAGCATAGTCGTCATTTATTTCAACATCGTATTTATCTGCCCCTACACTTGACCTTGCCGGATCTGTGATACGTGATGTCCACATGTCATAAACTATCGAAGTTGTATTACTTGATACAGCAGAGTAATAATCCAAGGTTGTGTAGGCATATGCTGTGAACTCCGATGGTAAATCACTTGTAGATGACACATAAAATATTGCCCATCCAGATCCATCAGTTTTCTGTGGGTTTGTGAAAATGCTGTCTGCTGATTTATTGCTGGTGAGCTCTACAAAAGCATCAGGGACCACTATACCTGAAAGATCTCTTACTTGCACACTCACCCATCTTTTTGAAACGCCATCTATGGGAGTTAGCGAGCATGTATCTCCGTGATCAGTGATTGTAACCACAAGCACTGGATTGAAGAACACATACACTGGCCCTTCCCAGATTAACTGTCCATTAACTGTTGCACTCAAACTAACATCTCCCCATCTCTCAGAGTAAACTCTGAACGTTGCCTCACCGTTTGCATTGGTTATATTGTGATCCGGCTCTATGGTAACATATGGTGAGTAATACGAATCAGTGAACAGAGTTACGTTCACATTTTCAACTGGGTTCCCTTCGTTATCCTTCGCAATAACCTTGATTATGTAGTAATCATTCCCATCTGCAAGCAAACCATTATCTGCATAGTACTTGACCCAGCTTGAGCCATCCCAGATGAAGATCTCACTCGTTCCCGGATTGGCAAGCTGTTCTGTGAATGTAACCTGCACAACATCAATTGTTACCCACTCACAGCCATTCCAGACTTCAACTGTTATGTTTGGTGTACCTACTGTATGGCTTGAGACTTTGAACGATACCTTTCCATTCACATCAGTTGTATCAATGGCCTCACCAAACTGTCTCCCTGAGCTGTTGGTGAAGAAGTCTGTGTCACCTCTGTCTGAAGATACCTTAACTTTAACCCCTTTGAGAGCAGCTCCACTGTCCTCCCTGACGGTAATACTGATTACTGAATAAGATGTCTCGTCAGCAGGAACTGACTCAGGACTGACAGTAACTTCAGAGAGCGTTGCATTAACTGGTATTCTTGTAACCTCAAAGTCATTGCTGGTAGCATTGATATTCGGATCTGTTGTGTTGGAAACAGTCAGATTGAAATCCATTGGAAGGGATGGACATATCGATGGCGTGGCATCCATTATTGCAACCTCACCCTCAAAGATGCCGTCAGCAAATGATATGCTGGATGGTACTACTGTATCATAGGGCTGAGACGATAGATCATCATTTCCATTGTAATCGAATTTGAAGTTGTTACATACATCGTAAGCCTCAATGTGAATCATGAATGGATAGGTCAGATATTGGGGACTTGCGATTACATCCCACTGGAAACTGCCAAGTGGACCAGGATCAAGCCAGAAATCATTGCTTTCACCACTGATCCCTGTTGATGAATTTGTAGCAACAATTCTGCTCCACCCCGTGTACGATATGTTCACCGACGTGTTGATCCATCCATTATTAAATGTTCCATTACCCAGATAAGCTCCACCGTAGTATTCCCTTATATCTGTGAAGTAATTGACACTTGTGTTTATATTTCCACAGGCGTCAACAGCACTGATGTTTATGTAAATCGGGTTTTCCAAGTCGGCTGGACATGAAACTGTGCCATTAGGGATGTTCGGCAAAAGTGCACTCCCATTCCAGTACCATATTTTGAACTCCTTGACAGGGCCTGCCCCTGTAACATTAATCCATGCTGAGAAATTGTCTTCTCTAAGTCCTCCAGCAGACGTTTGAATTTCAACACCAGCCCTGTAGCTCCCAATAGATGTGGGTGCACATATGGATCTGTTTGATATCACTACCTTGATCCATGTTCCGGCTGGAAGTGTAGGACCAGTGGAAAAGTTTCTATAGATCAGTATATCACCCTGGGAGTTGTCAACAACAACATACCACTGATCGCCAAAGTTCCCACTCGAAGTTATGGTTATGTCTGATTTATCAACATTGGACAGATCGAATGCTGGTTTAAAGTTTATAACCAGTATGTCATCGCCTTCCATTGTTACATTCAATGTGACGTTTACAGTATAGTCGAGACATATCGGACTGCACACATTGGGGTCGGTTGTTGGTGTGATGTTTGTTTGTGTTGCTGAAGTTGAGATGACGCCCGGACCAGAAGCGTTGAACTGGTTTATTGTCAGAGCGTTTACTGCACCTGTTGCAATCAACAGCACAATTAGTACACCGATAGTCGGTAATAATCCTCTTTTCATTTTTTCACTTCCCATACTCTCTCTACCTCCTTTTACACGAACTTTTTCCTGACTTACTTATATATATACTCTACCTTCGACTGGCGGCGAAGCTAAGCTCGACACTTCCACTCCGCCGCCACCTTTTTTTATTAAATCATTTGCATATTTAAACCTTTTGCTATTTTTTTCTGGAAGAATCAGAGGCATTGATTGTTGATGCACCCAAGACCTTTGACTTTCAAGATCACAAAACAGAATCAACTGCATCCGCCACCGATGATGAGGAAGAGCATGAAGCCATCATAAAGAGGTCTTGGAGAATAGAAAACCAGTTAAATCATAGTTTCATGATTATACTAACAATAATAGAGACAACATATAGCAATATACAAGAAAATAAGATTATCACAAGCCTTAGACTGCATCCAGATTACTTCAAATTCAACAGATTCAATATGGACTGAGAACTACCTCACCATGCCCACAGGGGGAATTGCTTAATCGAATTTCTGTTTTCTCCATAGGTTTCATTGCAGTTGTATTCAATTTTCCAGCTAAGAAGCTGGGATAGAGATACCAAATCAATACTGAAAGCTTTCCTCAAATTCTTCTGTAGAAAACACCATTCAATCGAATGGTGATGTTTTCAAAAATCTCCTCCAAATTTTTCTCTGTCAGAGCAACTCAGATACATACACATTCACACCACCACTCAGATTTGTTTGTAATGATAACATTATTTTTTCTTTCTCTCCTTTTCCCCTGAACAGTTCCTGACGGGATCCATTTATCAAGCATTCCTGTAGAATTATCAGGAATATCAACCATCCTCCCGGACTTTTTCCTTTTTTGAGATGTTCTCTGGAAAAATACCTGGGGGAGATGCTCATTTTCTTGCTAAAAGTTCCATGAACAATTCTGCAGTATGGTGGATTCTTGGAAAATAACTTATTCCTCCTGCAAGAATCCACTTCAGAGAGTTGAAAAGGATTTCATTCTATAAAAAAGATTCTGGAGACATCACAAAAAATCGGTCTGTAGGGTGAAAAAATCTGAATTCTCTCATGTATAGTTGTCTGGACTGGTAGAGCTGTAAAAAATTACACCAACACTCCTCAAAATTTATACAGTAAGATCAGTAGATCGGGTGATGATTTAAGCATACCTCCCGATCACTCTGATTGGCTGGAGTTTGCTGGGAGGAGAGCCCAAGAGGTTTTGAGGATGCAGGGGTTTATTTCTTCTGATCCGATGATGAACAGACTGTACCTTTTGGGATGAGATCAGAACTCTGAAAAGTTCCCAAAACAAAATTCCAGAAAACATAAGCTTTCTTATCCCACTTTAAGATTTACACACAGATGAGAAAACTTTAAAAAATTAAGAAAGGTGGCTGGGGTCCGAGCTTAGTTTACTCAACCTTCACAACATATCTCTTGCCCTCAATTTCAACCTCAAACTCTCCCCTAACCTCTCCCTCTACCGCCGGGAATGGCTCCTCTTTTGCCTCACCTTTCAGGAATTTAAGGCCTGTTGACGGGAACAAGGCGTAAATGAGCACATCCTCATCACTTGGATTCTCAATGCCTTCTTTAATAAGCTCCTGCCTTGCCTTCTCAAACTCAGGCTCTATCAGATCGGCAGGTCTCACGGTTATAGGCTTCTCATCCTTCAGAATCAATTTGATTATTTCATCGCTTATCGGTGCGGGAGTTTTGCCGTACATACCTTTAACCAGATCTCTTGTCTCTTTTGTGACCATCTTGTATCTGCCAAAGAGAACATTCAGCACAGCCTGAACTCCAACAATCTGGGATGTTGGGGTGACGAGAGGAGGATATCCGAGATCTGCCTGAACTCTCGGCACCTCCTCAAGCACTTCCTCAAGCCTGTCAAGGGCATTCTGCTCCTCAAGCTGGGAGAGCATGTTGGAGAACATTCCCCCAGGGATCTGGAATTTGAGAACTCTT
This sequence comes from Geoglobus sp. UBA235, assembly GCA_002494725.1. Classification (GTDB taxonomy): domain Archaea; phylum Halobacteriota; class Archaeoglobi; order Archaeoglobales; family Archaeoglobaceae; genus Geoglobus. Next base: position 28,451 of record DACG01000013.1, on the reverse strand, counting down.
GTGTCTGGAATTGTTGACAGGGTTTTGATGTATCCAGCGTATTTCTCCCTCACCTCAAGAAGGTGCTTTCTTATCTCCATCAGAACATCCATGTTCACTCCGGTGCTGTATCCAAGCTCCTCGAGTGCGTAAACAAGAGACTCGGTTGGAGGGTGCGATGTTCCACATGCCCAGGGAGACATGGCAGTGTCAATCATCTCCGCTCCGGCCTCAACCGCTTTGAGCATCGTCATTGTTGCCATCCCGCTTGTGTAATGGGAGTGAACGTTGACAGGCAACCCAATCTCCTTCTTCAAAGCCCTGACAAGCTCGTAAACCTTTTTAGGGGAGATCATCCCTGCCATATCCTTGATCACAATGGAATCAACCTCTAAAGCTGCGAGCTCTTCTGCAGTCTCAACGTACTTTTCAAGGGTGTGAACAGGGGAGACAACGTAACATATCGAACCCTGAACATGCTCAGCACCATACTTTCTGGCTGATTTTATTGAAACCTCAAGATTTCTGACATCATTGAGAGCATCAAAAATTCTGAAAAATGAAATTCCATTCTCAACAGCCTTCTGAACAAATTTTTCCACAACATCGTCAGCATAATGCCTGTATCCAACCAGATTCTGGCCTCTCAGCAGCATCTGACAGTGAGTTTCCTTAACATACTTCCTCACGGTCCTTATCCTTTCCCAGGGATTTTCATTAAGAAAGCGGTGCATAACATCAAACGTTGCTCCTCCCCACATCTCTATGCTGTAAAATCCTGCCTCATCGATCAGCTCAAGAACGGGGATCATGTCCCTTGTTCTCATTCTCGTTGCTGCAAGAGACTGATGCCCGTCTCTCAAACTCAGATCGATAATATTCACCCTTCCCATCTTAAAACCTCCTCAAAAGGCTGTTCAAACTTGAATTATTAACCTTTGCGGTTTTTGCTGGTTCAATGTCAGGAACGCATTTTTCAGGTAATGATTCCGTTCCCGCTTTTTTCCATTCACCGCTCAGTCCTCATTCAAAAGCTCTGAGTTTCCCCCTGACTGCTCATGCAATGAGTTGTGTACTGGAAAGACCGATCTTACTGATCCTGCTGCATTAAAAGGATACATCCCTCATTGAGCATTCATGAATCCAGAATTTTCCTGATTTTATCCAAAGCATCCATGGGGCTTTTTCCAAAAACCACTACCATAGGCTCCTTTCCAAAATCACCTGTATGGTATATCACATCCGGCCTTTTCCCAGCTCTTTTGATTGCCTCCTGAATTCCCCAGGGAATCGTCGCCCCTTCTTTTCTCTTCACCTCTTCCGGCTCCTCCCTTCTGTCGTAAAATGAAACGGAAAGTCCGGATTTTTCAGCTCTCTCAATCACATCAGTGCTGTATCTCAGGTTTATTGCTGTCCTGAACTGGGGATAGAATTCCATGTACTTCAGAATTGACCTTGCAAGATGTCTTGATGATCCAAACTCGAATCTGCCTGAATGAACGATTCCTTTTTTGCCTTTGAAAATCCTTCCCTCAACCGCAAGCACATCCTCATGGCTTTTGGCGTAAAGCTTTGGCATCCCATAGGCAATATTCATTCCAACCTCAGGAATCAGGCTTTCAATTCCTTCCATCCTCTCCAGTCTTTTCACAGCCTCATTCATCTCCTGAAGCATTTCAAAGGCCAAAGCCCTTCTTTCCATTACTGCAGTTGAGTTCACAGAATCGCATTTCCTTCCTGCTGGAACCGAATAAACTATGCCTTCATAAACCGCATTCCTTGCGATCTCAACTGCCTCAACGATATCCTTCCCCAGGGCAAGATTTGCTGCAATACCTGCAGAAAGCATGCATCCTGTTCCATGGAAGCAACCTTCTCTTCTTTCAGATGTGAACTCATAGATCTTCCCGTTATAGCAGAGAACATCCAGAACCTTCTCTGCTTCAAGATGACCACCCTTGATTAGAGCTGATGTGCACCCAAGCTCCTCCGCAATTTTCTCTCCAGCTGCAATCATGTCATCCCTGTCTTTTATTTTTATTCCAGCAAGGATCTCAGCCTCCTCTGTGTTTGGGGTAACACAGAAAGCCCGTGGAATGAGTTTTTCTTTCAGCGTTTCAATTCCCCTTTCATCCAGCAATCTTGCTCCGCTTTTTGCAACCATTACTGGATCTACAACAAGCGGAAATTCATGTTCTTCGAGGAATTTTACAACATGCTCCACCACATCCTGATTTCCGAGCATTCCGGTTTTTCCAGTATCCATTCCGCAATCTTCAGCAATTGCCCTGAGCTGATCGTAAACAAGCTTTCCCGGCAGAACCATTGAGTTGATCACGTCAGATGTGTTCTGAGCTGTCACCGCTGTTATGGCAGAGGTTCCGTAAACACCAAATGATGCAAACGTTTTCAGATCAGCCTGAATTCCAGCTCCACCAATGCTGTCACTTCCTGCTATCGTTACCGCAATCCTGACATCTCTCATAACCGAAAGAGAGAAAAGGAGAAAATAACCTTTTTGTTCATGAAGGAAATTGCGGCATTTGAAGCGGGTATAAAGCTTGGAGCATTGTTCCATCAGTTTATTGGAGTACCGGTAAGTCATGAGAATGCCGGGATTCTTGAAAGGGCAATGGAAAGCTGCATTAAACTGCAGCCCTATGTTGTCAATGCTGAAGTCAGAATAGACAGAAAGAAGCTATCTAAAAGGCTTTCTGGATTCAACTACTGCTCCTTAGAGGGAGATATGCTGTATGCAAGGGTTGAGGTGGAGGTTGATGGTTGCAAAGCTACCGGAGTTCTGAAATGGGATGAGAAGAAAAAATACCCGCTGATGAGCCTTGCTACTGAATGAACTCTATCTCAAAGTAGTCTCTCTCAATGAATATCGCATTTATCCTCTTTGCAAGCTCAAACCTTATCCTCTCGTTCACCCTCTCAGAGCCGAGACCCATTTTTGAGTAGATGAAGGCGTAAAGCAGATTGCTGTTGCTGAAAAAGAGAGATGGGAAGCCTGAACTGAGAAAGGCATCAATTCCCTCATCTCCCATCCTCTCAGCATAACCCCTCTCCACAAGCCACTCCCTGAACTCATCCATCACAGCTCTGATCCTCATCTCACCCTCGCTCCCGGCTCAACATCCTTTTCAGGTTTAAGAAGAACTGGCTTTCCATTGATGTCTGCGGCAAGTATCATTCCATTGCTTTCAACTCCCATGAGTCTGGCAGGTTTTATGTTGACAAGAACAGCAACAGGTTCTCCCTCAAGCTCTTCTGGGCTGTATTCTTCAGCTATCCCCGCAACAATCTGCCTGACCTCATTCCCAATGTCAACCTCAAGCCTCATGAGCTTCTTACTGCCTTTAACCTTTTCAGCCTTCAAAACCTTTCCAATTCTTATGTCAAGCCTCTGAAACTCCTCAATTCCTATCCTTTCATCCATTTTCTCCCCCTCCTCTCCGGAATCCCTTATTCTCTCCATCATGATCCTTTCAAGCTCCTCCATTTTCTCATCATCTATTCTTTCAAACGGAACCTCAGGTTTCCCAACCTTCACATATTCAGGGATATCAAGTGCAGTATCCAAGGTTGAGCTGTCGATATCCAAGCCAACGGTTTCTGCAACTGCCCTCATTGACCTCGGCAAAACAGGATATGCAAGGACCGCAAGAGCTCTGACAATGGCAAGAGCCGATGCTATCACCCTCTCAGCCTCATTCCTGTCCTCCTTTATAACCTCCCACGGCTTGGATGACTGGAAAAATGAATTTCCATATCCTGCAAGTTCCATAAATGCATCACTCGCTTCCTTGAACTCCCATCTGCTGATTGCATCCTCTATGGTTTCCTTTGCTCTTCTGATCCTCTCAGTAACCTCTTCATCCACATCCATTTTCACCTTCCCGAAATTCTTCCAGGCAAAGTGCATCACCCTGTATATGAAATTGCCGAGGGTCGCTATGAGCTCATTGTTAACCTTATCTCTGAAGACATGCCAGGAAAAGTTCAGATCCCTCTGATGGGATGTGTAGTTGACTATATAGTACCTCAGGTAATCAGGATTCAGGTCTGCTTTCAGATAATCCTCCTCAACCCAGACAACATATCCCCTGCTCTTTGAGAATTTCTTTCCCTCAACCTTCACCATTCCGCTTGCAACAACACCGCTTGGCAAAGCATAGCCTGCTCCCTTCAGCATCGCAGGCCAGAAAATGCAGTGATGGTAGACAATATCCAAGCCTATGAAATGAATTATTTCAGCCCTTCCATCAATCCATATGTCCCTCCAGTCCTTCCCGAGCTTCTCACACGCCTTTTCTGTGAAGCTTATGTATCCTATGGGCGCATCAACCCACACATAAACCACAAGCTCCTCATCTGTTGGGAATTTCACACCCCACTCAAGATTTCTCGTTATGCACCAGTCCTTGAGCTCTCCTCTCACCCATTCCATGGCATAATTGAGGGCATTTTCGGTTCCTCTGAGATTCGATATGTATTTCTCAAGAAACTCCTTGAAGGCTGAAAGTCTGAAATAGTAGTGCCTCTGCTTTCTGAACTCTGCCGGAGTCCCGCAAATCTTGCATTTTGGTTTTAAAATTTCTCCCGGCTCAAGATGCCTTCCGCATCCCTGGTCACACTCATCTCCTCTCGCCAGTGCACCGCAGTAAGGGCATATTCCCTCAACATACCTGTCAGGCAGAAATCTCTGGCAGTTTGGACAGTATGCAAGCTCTATCTCCTTGGGATAGATGTGTCCATTTTCAAGAAGTCTCCGAACGATCTCTCTTGTTCTTTCATGATGATAGTGGCTGTCGGTTCTTCCGTAATAGTCAAATTCAATGTCAAGCTCCCTGAATATTTTTTGAAAATGTTCGTGGTAGATATCAACGAGTTCTCTGGGTTTTAAACCCTGCTGCTCAGCATTTACAACAATTGGAGTGCCATGACTGTCACTTCCACACACAAAAATCACATCCTCTCCTTTAAGTCTGAGATATCTGACATAGACATCAGCGGGTATGTATGTTCTGAGGTGTCCGATATGTGCTTTACCATTAGCATAAGGCAATCCGCATGTGACGAGCTTCATGGTGGTGGAAACTGAGAGAGGTTAATTTAATTTTTTCTTTCCTGCTATTCCCTGAGTTGTGTGGCTATAAAAAGCCCGCGAACTCGAAAATGATAAGAAGACAGATGTATCGGATATTATTTGCAGACAGCTCTCCTGATTTTGGCTGGATCATCTTCTCAGAACAGCCGCACCATCCTTTTTTCCAATTAACACCGCATCAACCATCTCAGCTGGAAATATTCCATTCTCAATCACACCTGGAATTTTCAGCGTTTTTTCAAATTTGTCTGGCTCATTTATTAATCCGGCATCAACATCTGCAATAATATTCCCGTTGTCAGAGATCACCGGTCTAAGCTTCCCCCTGTCCTCTCTTAAATTCAATTTGAAGCCCATCTCCTCAATTCTCTTTTTTACAAATCCAAGAGAAAACGGTAAAATTTCAATCGGAACGGGCATATTCAGCTTTTCAACAAGCTTTGACTCATCTGCTATGACAATAAATTTTTTTGATGCGCTTGCAACTATTTTTTCCCTTGTCAAAGCCCCACCACCACCCTTTATCAGATTGAATTCCCTGTCGATCTGATCTGCACCATCAATGCATATTTCAGGCTCTGGATGCTCTAAAAGATCCGTAACCCCTATCCCATAATCCACTGCCAGAATGTGGGTGTCTATGGAGGTTGGGATAACCCTGATGTCCATCCCCTCTCTCACCCTTTCAGACAGCAGCCTTATGAATTCCTTCACAGTTGTTCCGCTTCCAAGTCCAACGATCATTCCATCCTGAATGAGCTCAAGAGCTTTCTCAGCACATCTCACCTTTTCAATCATAAAACCACCTCTCAAGATCAGTGAAATCTATTCTGGACGTCATGTCAAGGGTTATCGGGGTTATTGAGGCAAATCCATTTCTTATTGCATGGAGATCTGTTCCCTCTTCAGCATCCTCTTCCTCGACTCCATCTATCCAGTAGTATTTCCTCCCCCTCGGATCAAATCTCGTGTCAATCCTTGTTCTGTAAAGTCTTCTTGCCAGCCTTGTGAATCTGTATTTCCCGTTCCAGCTTTCAGGGACATTGATGTTCAGCAGATCAACACCTTCTGGAAGGCTGTGCTTTATAATCCTTCTCACGACCTCTTCAAGAACCTTTTTGGCATTTGAAAAATCAACAGGTGCAAAGAAGGTCTCAAATTTGAAGGCATCCCTCATCTCAAGGCTTATTGCTACAGCCTTGCTTCCCTGAGTTGATGCTTCAAGTGCCGCTCCAACTGTCCCTGAAGTTGTGACAGCCTCTGTAGAGAGATTCTCACCCAGATTGATCCCTGAAACAGTCAGATCTGGAATGTCGCCAATGATCTCATGCATGCCTATGATGACCGCATCAGTGGGTGTGCCATCAACAGCGTAAACCTTCATTCCATCAATTGTTACCTCACTCACTCTAATTGGCTCGAGTATTGATATGCTTCTACCAACACCGCTTTTCTGGACAGCGGGAGTGACTGCAAAAACCTTTCCGAATTTTGTGAGGGTTTCATAGCATGCCCTAAGTCCTGGAGAGTAGAGACCATCATCATTGGTAAGAAGAATGTTCATGGCTCAAGTTCGGTGGTTTTGGTTAAAACATTTTTCAAGAAAAGCTCCTGAGATCCCACAAAAGAATAGAAGAAGAACAACTGCTGTCGGGGTTCGCCCTCACCAGCCATCATCTCCATCACCATCCCACCAGTCGCCATCCCCCACACCGTCATCTTCTGCAACATCTCCAGTGTCAAAATCCACAACACTCTCTCCGGTGACCTCATAATGGAGGATCTCAGGTGGCTCACCTATCACACTCACTATATCATTTTCATCCACTCCACTGAGAACATCCTGGGTAGCGTACATAATCCAGAATACTGGAGTCATCACATCAATTATATCCCTATCTTCTTTAACAGCTTTTTCAAGTCTTTTTCTTCCGTTATTGAGCTTTTTTTCCCCTTCAGGGGTTAATTCATACCAATACTTTTTCCTGAAAATTCCTTTTTTGCGACTAACAATAAATCCCTTGTGTATCAATTCTCTGACTGTATCTCTTATCCTGTCAACACTTGTCCCCGTTACGGATGCAATAGTTCGTGAGTTGCTTATGCCATTCTTTATTGCCAGCAAGGTAGAGAATTCGAGAGGCGTGAGCCCAAGTCTGAGCTTTTTAATCCTGTCAGCTTTCCTGAAAAATTCTGTAACGATTTCTATAGCTTCATCCTGAGTTACCTCAACAACCCTTGATTTTCCACCAGATTCCATAAACTCATATCCTGCAAGCTTTGAGAAACCCTTAGTGGTAATGCAGACTTTTTCTCCATCAAATGTAAACACTTCCAGTGCATAATCATTGGTAAAGATAACAGTTGGAGGACAAAGAGAGCTTTTCCTTTTTAGATTTTTCAGAAGATCCTCTGGAAAATCATTCTTCTTTGGCAAGCTTTTTATACGATCTATCGCATCTTTAAGACCTGCTTTTGCTACTCGTATTTCAAAAAACGATCCGTTCGGTCTCCCATTGATGTCCATCCCCTTGATGTAGCAGTCAAGCTTCACATTTATCGTTTCTTTTTTATTACGCTTTGCTTTTGTCTTTTTTGTGCTTGTAATACCTTTTTCCTCCCCTTTTTTCTCAAAATCAAGCCTTTCACCACAATTGTAGCAAAAGTTGTCGGTCTCATCAACTTCTGTGCCACACTTCGGGCAGAACATCTGTAACCCCCCATTATTTTTGTTGGCGAATATCTGCCATCAGAATTAATAAATCTTTCATAATTTTTTCCACACCTCAAATCCACCATCAAATAAGCAAAAATGGTGCTGTAAACACCAGGACACAGGGAACTCGGAAAGTCTGATTTAAATGAAAATCAAAATCCATTCTTAAAAGAAGCACAGTTATTGAATTGACACGAAAAAAATATATATGCTAAAAGAAAAAATAACAATAATAATGGTGAGAAAATGTCAGTCAGGATCAAACTGATCCTTATAATTGCTATCTCCTTTGCTGTTTTCTACGCAACCATAGCCATACTAATTGCAGAACTTATCCACGAGAGAACAGATGACTATTACAAGGAATGGGTTGATCGAAAGAAGAAGGTTTTGAGTGAGATTATTGAAAACGAATTCAGATCCCTGTCAGAGGGGTACTATTACATCGATCGCTACGGTATCTCCCCAAGAACCGTACTGGCAACCCACGACTACACATCCATAGTGTTTTACTCCCCGGAGGGAGAGGTCAGAAGTGTATACACAAACCCGTATGCGGGTGCAGAATTTGATGAACTGGATGCAAGTCTGATATCACCGAACGCAAAAACATCGGATTCAGTAAGGAGGGGTTTCTGCCACCATGAGGGTAAGATATACATGTTCATATCATTTCCATCTTTCAGAAATGGTAGCTATGACGGGTATGTGGCTATTATAAAGAGAATTGATGAGAATTACATGAACGAACTGAGGAACATCCTTACTGTTGATGTTGTTCAATTTTCACGGGATAAAAAAGAAGTATCGGGAGAAATAAGCGAGTTTATCCCTCTGAACAACACAAGCGGAGTTCCAGTCGGATACCTGAGAATTGCCTACAAAGGAATAATAGACCCCCTGATAACTGAAACGTACAACTATTTTCTCATAATATCGGCAGCAATTCTTTTCACATCCATCATGATATCCTCGGCAATCATCAACAGGACATTTTTCAGCAGGGTGAATGTTCTTTCCAACTTCATGAAAAACATAGGCAAGAGAGGCTTCAGAACCGGTGAGAGGATAATGATTTCAGGAGATGATGAGATCAGGGATCTTGCAGATTCCATAAACATGGCTCTTGATGAGATTGAGAGAAGCAAGAAGGAGATAAGCGGAATGGCTGAAAACCTGAGGGTTATAAACAGAATACTGAGACATGACATTCTCAATGACCTGACTGTGATACAGGGTTTTGCAGAGGTTGCAAGTGAGAAGCATGGCTGCGAATACTGCCCGAGAATAATGAACAGGGCTGAGAAAGCAGTGGATACCATAAAAAAGCTTAAAAACGTTGAGATGGCTCTTAGCGAAAGTGAGCTGTACCCGATGAGAGTATCAGAGATCATTGAAAATGTCATGAAGGTCCACGATATAGAATGGAAGCTGATCGGTGATGCAACAGTTCTGGCAGATGATGGCCTTTATTCAGTTTTTGACAATCTGGTCTCAAATGCAGTAAAGCACGGAAAAACAGACAGGATAAAATTCGAGGTCAGGGAGAGAGATGGTCAGGCTGTCATTAAAGTCACAGACTACGGAGAGGGGATTCCGGACAGCATAAAGCAGAGAATCTTTGAAGAGGGTTTTACGCTGGGAGACGGCTCAGGGCTCGGACTGTACATTGTAAAAAAGCTTGTGGAGAAGTATGGTGGAAGTATAACGGTCTCTGACAACAGACCATCCGGAACTGTTTTCACCATAAAATTGAAGACTGCAAGAAACAAGATGGAAAGGAATGAAAGTTGAGTCATATCTGTATGAAAGGGAAAACGGGCGTGTGAGATGCAGAACATGCATGCACTACTGCAGACTGAGAGAGGGGCAGTGGGGAATATGCAGGGTCAGAAAAAATGAAAACGGAAAACTTTACGCTTACAATTACGGACTTGTTTCCTCAATTCACCTTGACCCTATAGAGAAGAAGCCCTTCCACAATTTCATGCCCGGAAGCAAATCCCTGTCATTTGGAGGGGTGAGCTGCAACTTCAGATGCCAGCACTGCCAGAACTACAGCATCAGCTTTGCAGATCTGGATTTCCCATACCTTAAGGAGCTCAGTCCAGAGGATGTTCTGAGAATGGTGATTGAGAGCAATGCTGATGGGGTCAGCTGGACATACAACGAGCCGAGCATATTCCACGAGTTCTCCTTAGACTCAAGCAGAATTGTGAAAAAGCACGGGTACTACGTCAATTACGTTTCCAACGGATACATGAGCCATGAGGCAATTGAGCAGTTCGATGTGCTTGATGCGATAAATGTGGATGTCAAGGCATTCAGAGACGAGTTTTACAGAAAGGTCTGCGGTGCAAGACTTGAAAGAGTCATTGAGAGCGTGGAGCATCTGAACAGGAAGGGTGTGTTCATAGAGATCACCTACCTTGTCATTCCCGGGCTGAATGACGACAGAGAGGAGATCAGAGATTTCTCTATGTGGGTTGCGGAGCTTAATCCGAGAATCCCCGTTCACTTTTCAAGATTCCATCCCGATCACGAAATGCTTGACAGGCCTCCAACTCCAGTCAGAACCCTTGAAATGGCTGTGAAAATTGCCAGAAATGCCGGAATAGAGTATGTTTACATGGGAAATGTCTGGGGACACAGATACGAGAGCACATACTGTCCAAACTGCGGACATCTTCTGATAGAGAGGCAGGGATTTTACATCGTCAGAATGGATCTCAATGGAGATAAATGCCCCAGCTGCGGTTACAGGCAGAACATCATTCTTCAATCCTCCTGAGAACCATGTATGTTGCAAGAAGCCCCAGAATGAGCATGAGAAAGGATACCTTGAGCATAACCCTGAATCCGTAAAACTCTGAAAGTGCCCCTCCTGTTATTGGCCCGAGAACCCATCCCATGCTCCAGCTTGTGTTGTATATCCCCATTGCCTCCCCTCTCTCCCCTTTCTCTGTGATGTCGGCAATAAGTGCCGGGGCTGAGACGCCAAGCATCGTCCATGACAGTCCTTCAAACACCTGAATGAAGTAAGCATAACTCCTGTCGCTGATGAGTGAGTAAGAGAGCATGACAAATGCAAACCCACACTGGGCTGCAAGTATAAGAGGTTTCTTTCCAATTCTGTCTGCAACCCTTCCCAGAAGGTATGAGGTGATGAGTCCAACTGTTGCTCCAAGCGTGAAAATTCCTCCAACCTCAATTCTGCTTGCTCCGAGTTCCTCGGAGATGTAAATGGGAAGAACAGAGTAGACCATCCCGCTTGATATCATCAAGGGAAGAAGAGTTGCACTCAGAAGTATTGTTTTTCTCATTTTCTGCAGATCTCGATGAAGTTTCTGTAAAGCTCCTCTCCATACTGGCTGTGATATACCTCAGGATGCCACTGAACACCATAAACTGGCTTTTTACCATGCTTCATTGCCTCAACCGAGCATATGTCAGATCTTGCAAGAAGTTCAAATCCCTCTGGCATTAGCTTTACCTCATCCATGTGGCTTGCCCATACCCTTATTCTCTCAGGAAAGCCCTCAAAAATTTCCTGGCTTTTCAGTATCTCAACCTCAACCTCCGCATACCCTCCAACACTACCCCTTCCTACCTCACCGCCAAAGGCTTTCGCAATTATGTGATGCCCCAAGCATATTCCGAGAATCGGTACATCCAGATTCTGAACATATTCGATGCTCTTTCCCGATCTCTCTATATCAGGGCCTCCTCCAATAACAATGCCATCTGCATCTATCTCCTTAACTGGTGTTGTGTTGTCTATAAGCCTGCTCTCAACTCCGAGATCCCTCAGAGTTCTGTGAATGAGATGATTGTACTGTCCGAGATTGTAAACTATGTAAATCTTCACAAGAGTCATTTAAGGCTGGATGTTTATAAAGATTCCCTGAACTGCCTGAGTTTCTCCTCACACATCCTGAAAAGCCTCTCAGCTTCAGTTCTGCTGAGTTCACCTGAGGCAAGAAAGCTGCCGATGAATGGATAGATCATGTTATCGAGCTCCCACTCAACTCTCCTGTACCCAAATCTTCCTTCCTGAGCCTCCCTGAAATATCTTTCAATTTCTGCCCTGAGCTCCTCAAACAGAGACATTGAATCATCAGTTTTTTATAAGAGTTCTTCAATTTTTTGTTCTGATGTGGTGAGAGAGATGATCGCTCCCCGCTTGCTTTCAGAAATTCTTGAAAAAAACATGAAGAAAACAGAGAATCCTCTCGGACTGAAAAATGAGAGAATAAACAGATGGTGGACAGGAGAGGGAATTGAGAAGGATGGCGAGTGGCTGTTCTTTACGGGAATGCTTTACCAGCTGATTCCTTACATGGATTCTGCCACCAGATACCTGGAAAAGCTTGAGACCACAAAGCTTCAGGGAGTTCTCACTCTATCCAAAATTATTCCGGTTCCCTTCAGCCTCATCGACTCCATGGTATCACATAAAATGAAGAAAAGATCGGACAGAATTCTGAAAGGCATTTACAGAGCTCTTATGAAGTCCGGAGTAAAGGTCTTCTACGTTCCCGAGCTTGACACGTATTCGGGGATTATTCTTCATGACATGGGGATGGAGAGAGCGTTCAGGGAGCATGCAGAAACCGTTGCTGAGAGACTGAATGACGCCGGAATTAACAGAATTGTTACAGCCGATCCTCACACAGCCTATGCTCTGAAAATTCTCTATCCAGAATATACAGGCTCAGATATCCAGGTAAAGAGCTATTTAGAGCTTGTCAGACCATTCAACGCGGGTTCTGATGGAAAATTCGTGATCCACGACCCGTGCTACTACGGCAGATACCTCAGGATTTCGGAAAAGATAAGGAAGGTTCTCGATGGGTTTGGTGTAAGTTACAGGGATGTGAAGTACTCAAAAAACCTCACAAACTGCTGTGGTGGACCAATTGAGTCCATTTCACCATCAGTTTCTTGGAAGATAGCTGAACTGAGGATTGAAGAGCTTGGAAAATCCGGAATTCTCACATTCTGTCCCATCTGCTTGATGAATCTCAGCAGAGCAGGTGGTGATGTCTCGGATTTCGCAGAGGTGATTATGCCATGAAAATAATCCAGATCCTTCGGTCCAGAGGTGTAGAGGTTATTATAACCGAGAACGCCAGAAAGGAAATCGAGAGATTCCGAGATGCTCATGTAAGCCAAGCTTTAAGTGCTGATGAAAGGAGTGGTGTGATATTTTTCGGTGGGTTTCAGGATAAAAGAGCTGCGGGACTTGCATTTCACCACGTTGCGATTTTGAAGGAAGAGGATATCATGAAGGATGTCATCTCAGCATACAATCATGCAAAAAGCAAATCAGACATGATCTTTGCATCCAGCAGCCCCTCAAAGTCTGCAGACATAGAGGGAAAGCTCATATTTGGAATGCACGGCCCGAAGAAGTTCACGGTTATTGTTGAGGTGAGAAAATGAACATTTATGGTGCACTGGAGCAGGGATCCATAAGGGAGGGTGTGCTCAGGACCCTGATGAACCTGAGAGATGTCATTCTGAAAACCCTGAACGATCACCCCTACCTGCTTGAGTACGCTGATGAAGTCAGAAATGCAAAGCTAAGAGTTGCAGAGGATTTTGATTACTGGATAGACAGATCCATGGAGGTTCTTGAGAAGAGAGGCTGCCATGTTTACCTCGCAGAAAATGCTGAGAAAGCCAGGAGGATAGCGGGGGAAATGGTTGGATCAGGCAAGACTGTTGTGAAGGCAAAGTCCATGGTTTCTGAGGAGATCCGTCTCAGAGAGTACCTGCAATCACTCGGGAATGAGGTATGGGAGACTGACTTGGGCGAGTTCATAGTGCAGGTTGCAGATGACAGGCCGATGCACATGATCGTTCCAGCACTGCATTACAGCGAGGCTCAGGTTATGGAAATACTGAAAAAGGTTGGCATTCATGGCAGAGATGCAGAGGAGCTGGCAAGCGGAGTCAGAGAGTTCATGAGAGAGAAGTTTCTGAAGGCAGACGTTGGGGTATCGGGATGCAACGCATTCTCCGCTGAGACTGGAAGGGTATTTCTGGTTGAAAATGAAGGAAACATAAGGCTCTCAACTTCTCTGCCTGAAAGGTATATAGCCCTCGTGAGCATAGAGAAAATACTTCCCGACGATGACTTAGCTCTCAAATCAGTTTTTGTTCAGTCAGCTTACGTGGGAACATTTCCTCCGGCGTACATCAACATAAATGAGAAAGCTGACAGCCAGGAGATGCACGTGATATTCCTTGACAATGGGAGAAAGACTACAGAGTTCAGAGAGCACCTTGCCTGCATAAAATGCGGGAGGTGTCAGCTTGAATGTCCTGTGTTTCAGCTCGCCGGAAGCCTGTGGGGAGGAGAGGTTTACGGAGGTCCAACAGGAATGGTATGGACTGCCATCACAGAGGAGATCCCAGAGGTCTGCTTTCTGTCAACCCTGTGCGGTAAATGCAGAGAAGTGTGTCCATCTGACATAGACATGCCGGGGATGATAAGGAAGATGAGAGAGATCATTCTCAAGGCGAGATGATATAACAGTAGTAAAATAAATAGGCAGTGGATGATAATGTTCACTCATGCTCACATTTGCTGAATTTACAGAGCTCTGCAAAAGCCTCGAGCACATATCCTCAACTCTCGAAAAAACCGCAAGAATCGCATCCTTCATAAAAAATATTGAAAGTGATGATGATCTGTACAACACAATTCTGTTCCTTTCGGGAAGGATATATCCAGAGTGGAGCGAGAGGGATCTGGGTGTGGGAATTGGACTGATTTACGAGGCTCTTCGAATGTCAACCGGAGTTGACAGGAGGGAGATAGAGAATCTTGTAAGAGAGAAAGGCGATCTGGGGCTCAGTGCTGAGGAGGTCGTCAGGAAGAAGAAGCAGACATCTCTCTTTCAGGAAGAGCTCACTCTGAAAAAACTAAGAGAGGTTTTTGATGAGATGAGCGATCTCTCAGGGGAGGGGAGTCAGAAGAGAAAAACAATACTGCTTTCAGAGCTTTACATCTCGTGCTCTCCGATTGAGGCAAGATACCTGACAAGACTCATATTGAAGGAGATGAGGCTTGGAGTCGGAGAGGGAATAGTGAGGGATGCGATAGCAAGGGCCTTTGGAATAGACGGCGAAATTGTGGAGAGAGCGTACATGGTCACAAACGACTACGGTAAGGTTGCGGTTTCTGCAAAGAATGGAGGAAGAGATGCTCTTCTCCGCCTGAAGATCACACCCCACATTCCCGTGAAGATGATGCTTGCCCAGGTTGCCGAAAGCATTGAAGAGGCGGTCAGGGATATAAGGCATCTTGGGGTCGAGTGGAAGTTTGATGGGACAAGGGTTCAGGTTCATTATTCCGATGGCAGGGTTACGATCTATTCAAGAAGGCTTGAAAATGTTACAAACGCCCTTCCAGAGATAGTAAGGGAGATAAAATCAAACGTGAAGGAGGGGGTTATTCTGGATGGAGAGATCATAGCCGTGAGGGATGGAAAGCCAATGCCCTTTCAGCATGTTCTCAGAAGGTTCAGAAGAAAGCACGGTATCTCTGCAATGGTTGAGAAGATCCCTCTCATGGTCTACTTCTACGACATAATCTACGATGACGAGGAGATAATTGACCTTCCTCTGATGGAGAGAAGGAAAAGGCTGACAAAGGCTGTCAGAGAGGGTGAGATGATAAAGGTGGCTCAGCAGAGAATTACAGGAGACCCTGAAGAGATAAGAAGGATATTCGACGATGCTGTGAACGCCGGACATGAGGGGGTCATGCTGAAGAACCTTGATTCAAGGTACATTCCCGGAAAGAGGGGGAAGAACTGGCTAAAGCTCAAGGCAACAATGGAAACTCTCGACCTCGTTGTTGTCGGTGGTGAGTGGGGAGAGGGGAAGAGAAGCAACCTCATAAGCTCCTTTGAGCTTGCGTGCATAGATGAATACGGAAACATGCTCAAGGTTGGAAAGGTTGCCACGGGATTCACAGATGAGGATCTTGAAGAACTTACAGAGCTTTTCAAACCAGAAATAGAGGCACAGGAGGGGAAAAAGATAATCTTCCATCCCAGATACGTGTTTGAGGTTGCATATCAGGAGATTCAGAAGAGTCCCAAGTACGAGAGTGGATATGCCCTTAGATTTCCCAGATTCATAAGGCTCAGAGATGACAAGAGCGTTGAGGAAGCTGATACAATCGAAAGGGTTGCAAGACTTTATGAGATGCAGTTCAGGAGTAAAAAACATCAATAGGGTTGTTAAATTCATCACCATATTGGAATAATAAAATAATAAAAAAATAATTTAATAAAAAAATAATTAGCTCGGTAGACTGAAATACAGCTGTACCAGCTGAATAACATCGTTCAGTACAGCTTGTTTATCGCTCTGGGGAGTGAAATAAGCTATGACTGCATTGATTACAGCCTGAAGAACACTGTTTCTGTCTGGAGTTTGAGTTCTCCAGTCAAAAGATGGATAATACTTGCTGACAATTTGCTCATGTGTATCATCAATGTTGTCTGGGATCGTTTCCGATATCCGTGGTTTTACAATGACTGAATCATTTAAAAATCTGAAATAGAATCCAGCATTTTGACTGTGCCTCTCGGCGTAATAAATATCCAAGAGATGTTCTCCGGCAGTTAGGTAGACAGCCCCTGTTTTCACGGACATTGGGTGTATTCCTCCGAGATCATATATCAGGCTGTTATCAATAAACAGCCAAGAATCGTCATCAGAGCCAATTTCAAACTGATATACTCCATCTGATGGAACAATGAGTGTTGCTTGCCAATGAACACTGAAGTACAATGGATCTCCCGGAACATTTTCATTAACAGGGAACCAAGAAGATCCAAATGTCAGATTTCTGTCTATCCTTGAAAAACTGTAGTAAGTTGAGCTGTACCAGTCGAACTGATTGATGTATTGCCCTCCCAGATCCGTTAAAGTCAGTGGGAGCTGGTTATTAACAAGCCCTTCAACAATTCCCGTTACTGCAGTTTCCATGTCTGGGTGGTTGCTTGGTAGGTTGTAGTAAATACCAAAATATCCGTATTCAGTACTGGTTTCAGGAACGAAAACTGTAAATGTTGCTTCAGTTGATTCAACATTTGAAGAACTTACCACTACCCGTATGGTTAGATTCCCACTTACCTGACCTGTGGGCCTTACCAACCATGAAGCAGATGTTTGAGAATTCGGTGGAAGATCTCCCAGATCTTTCTGAGGAGTTTCCCCCTCGCCCAGTGTCAGTCCATTTGGCAGTATTATTTCCACGGTAACATCATTGGCAGTTACACTCCCAGTATTCTCAACGTAGGCTGTTAAAGTGAATTCAGCATCCGGTGAGGATAGATAGGATGGGGCAGTAATTCCGAGAGTCATAATGCCACCAGCTATCTCCACTCTACCAAGCCCATAATACGTTCTCAGAACTTTCTCCGCATTTGGGGAGAGAGTGACTGGATTCCAGTAAATCGCTGCAGCACTGTCCCCAGTAATGCTCCGGGATGTATCAACCTGATAATCCCATGGAGCATAAAACATGTATTCCCAGTTGCCAATCACAAATTTGTCAGGAGCTGTTGCTCCCCCTCCCTTGAGTGTTCCCTGTGAGATGACCTTGGGATTCGACAGTCTATCAAATGCCTGCCAGTATTCCGGGATGTTATTTGATGTGAACTCCCTTTCTGTTGTCACGCTACCTACAAACGGAATGTAAAACGGTGCACCGTCATTGCTTCCAGGCATGGTATCAAACAGTATTCGAACACCAACACTGTGGGCTGAATTGTCTGTGTTTTTGAGTCTTATTTCAATTTTAACAGTATCCTCTTTTCCGGTTGTGGTGCTTTGAACTATTTCAAGTGTCTGGGTTATTTCTATTCCATTTATTTTGTATTTTGTGATAATGCTATCCCCAGCAACATGTGGTGACTGGGTAACATACTGGTCCATGTTGCCACCTTTTGTGTAGTAATTCATCCCATCTATTCTGATTGTCACGTAAGAGCTCCAAGGATTCGGATGCCCATAGAGAAGCATGGTGTTATCATCCTCTGGATTTAAGGGATCTCCTCCTGTTGTTCCTATTGTAAAAGTTCCTATTTTGTAATCTCCCCTAACAGCCACATCAATATAGGGGTTGTTTACTCTCAAAACACTTTCAGCATTGGTTATTGCCACCATTCCCGCGAACAACACAAGTGCCATGAAAGTGGGTGCCAGATACCACATACGCCCCCTCATTACAACCACCCACTTCCACCAGTCTGGAGCTGTGTTAAACCATACCATATAATTCAAGAAAACACATTATAAAAACCTGTCAAAATAAAATTTTGATAATCTAATTAATAAAAATAATAAACTAATTATGCTCAGACATTCTCAGACAGCACACCGATATCTATAATACCTACTGTATTCATCTGGAATTTATTAAAATAATAGAAAACTAATTTATCGCTGAAAGAATTGTGGGAACTGTATTTGTTAACGTTAAAGAACTGCACAATAAAACAAATCTTAAAAATTCACCCCAAGAACCAAAATCAGGCAAAAACGAGTGAAAAACATTCATAGTACCTTTCCTGGATTAAGAATTCCATTTGGATCAAAAACTCTCTTTATCGCTCTCATCAGCTCTAACTCTTTTTGAGAGATTGTCTTGAACATATCTTCTTTTTTAACCTCTCCAATACCATGCTCACCTGTAATAACGCCTCCCAGCTCTCTTGCAACAGAGAAAGCAAATTCCTTGAATTTCATATACTTTTCCTTCCATTCACTTTCATCCATTCCCGATTTGAGTACCTGCTGGTGAACATTTCCATCACCAGCATGCCCGAAATGCAGAACTTTTACTCCAATTCTCTCAGCTTCCTTCTGGCACCTTTCAACAAATTCTGCAATAGTTGCAGGTGGAACCGATACGTCCAACACCTCAATTGTCTCATCTTTAAGCCCCTCATATATCAGGCTCCTGATTTCGAGTATGTCTCTCTGCTCTCTTCTGCCAATCCCCACAAGAACATCAAGAGCCCCGTAATCTCTGGAGATCCTCTCAATCACCTCAGATTTCTGAATTAACTCATCTTCATCCACCCCATCAACAATGACCATGAGATGAGCATTTCCACCTCCATGGGGCCATTTCTTTCCAGTCACAGCCTCTCCAGCTCGTATAGCCTCTATGTCCATGTACTCTATTGCCAAGGGAACAATTCCACTCTTTAAAATCTCAGGAACTGCTCTGATTGCATTTTCAGCAGATTCAAAGGGAATAACCAGAGTGTACGTAGCACCTGGTTCGGGAATAAGACGCAAAATCACCTTTGTGACGATACAGAGTGTGCCCTGACTCCCTACGACCAGATGTAACAGATCATACCCTGTCGTATTTTTTATAATCTTTCCACCCAGATTCAGAATCTCTCCTGTTGGCAGAACAATTTCCAGCCCAACAACATAGTTCCTCATGACTCCATACTTTACGGCCCTCGCACCTCCAGCATTGCTAACAACAAGTCCACCAATCTGTGCACTTTCATCTCCCGGATGGGGAGGGAAAGATAGACCGGGAATCTTTTCTACAGAATCCAGCAACTGCCTTAAGGTTACTCCTGCCTCACAAACTGCCATGAGATTTTTGTCATCAATTTCAACTATTCGATTCATCCGCTCCATTGAAATAACTATTCCAGGTCTGGTTGGGATAGCACCTCCGCTCAATCCTGTTCCTCCTCCCCGAACAAAAACAGGAATATTGAGGTCACTGGCAATTTTCATAATTTGAGAGACTTCCTCAGTAGTTCCGGGTTTTACCACAACCACATTCCTACAGGCTTCAGGTCTCACCGGCTTTGGAGTTTCATCGTACAGATATCCTTCAGGATCGAGAACCAGATGCCTTTCTCCCAGTAGTGCCTCCAACCGAGAAATTGCCACACTTAGAACAGATTCTACTCCATCCATGATCATCCCCTATGGAGAGGTTGCAAAAGGTCAGTAAAAATGTTTTGGGGAAATCAACAATTTGGTAAAACGAAAGAGTGGGACAGAACAAAATAAATACACCTTTAGCTTTCGCTACCTCATGGACATACTGATAGTTTCTGGATTTCTTGGTGCAGGTAAAACTACATTTATTCTTGAGTTTGTAAGGCAATACGAAAAAAAAGATAAAAAGAAAATTGCCGTTATTGTCAATGAGTTCGGAGATCTCTCCATAGATGGAGACATTATCAGGAAGGATGGATTTGATGTGATTGAGTTACCCAGTGGATGCATATGTTGTTCACTTCGAGCATCACTTCCTGAGGCAGTAGATATGATATTTGAAAAAATTAAGCCCGAAGTACTTCTGATTGAGCCCTCAGGAATAGCAACGCCGTCCAATATCTTAGACGCCATAAAAAGCTGTAGACATGTTAGGGAGTACAGAATAAAACCTGTCATTTGCATTGTAGATGCTTCATCATTCCACGATTTCTTCGGAGATTTCGGGAAATTCTACATAGATCAGATAAAAACGGCCGATATGATACTGATAAACAAAATCGATCTGGTTGAAAGTGAGAAGGTTGATGAAATTGAAAGAGAGCTCATGAGAATTAATTACCACGCCATAGTACTCAGGAGTGAATACTGCAAAAATATCGCAGAAAACGTTGGAGAGAGACTTGAAACAGATTACAAAAGCTCTGAGTCTGAATTAATTTTAGAGAGCACATCATTCATCCCTCAGAAAAAATTCACAGCTGATGAACTTGAGAGAATTATCAGGGATATAGCTGGTGGAAAGTTTGGAAATGTGATAAGGGGAAAAGGGTTTGTTGAATGTGATGGACTCTGCATGTTCCAGATTTCAGGAGAAAATTTTGAAATTAAAAAAATAGAGGAAAGTGTAAAACCAAAAGCAGTATTCATTGGTGATCGATTGAAGACCGAAAAGATAAAACGGTTATTTGGCGTGTGAGAGTTTCACTTTTCCTTAAGTTTAGATTCAAAAAAGGTTTTTTAGTGACCGAAATTTCCTGTTCAAGAATATATATTTAGAAAATAATTAAAAAATAAAATTAAAAACTCAGGGAATGTAAATCCTCTTCATTCCGGCAATTCTCTCTATTCTCTGAAGAGCAAACATCTCAGCAGCCTTTGAGGTTGACATTGGCATTCCGGATCTGTCAAGCATGCTCTCTGACATTCTGAAGATTTTCTCAAGCCTCTCTCCAACCCTCTCAATTTCTCTTTTCAGAATATCTGGGTTGATCTCTCCGTGCATGTACTCGTTTGCAACTGTGATGAGCCCCCCTGCGTTTATTATGAAGTCAGGAGCATACAGAATCTCCATTCGCGACAGCATCTCTCCATGTTTTTCACTTTCAAGCTGATTGTTTGCCGCCCCCGCTATTATCCTGCAGTTCAGCTTCTTTACTGTTGAATCATTTATCACCCCTCCAAGAGCACAGGGAGAGAAGATGTCGCATTCAACCGAATAAATTCTGGATGGTTCAACATACTCAACGCATTTTCCACCAATC
Source organism: Geoglobus sp. UBA235 (assembly GCA_002494725.1). GTDB lineage: Archaea > Halobacteriota > Archaeoglobi > Archaeoglobales > Archaeoglobaceae > Geoglobus. Next base: position 7,093 of record DACG01000013.1, on the reverse strand, counting down.
TCAATGCACTCCCTGACTCTCCTCCCATCAATGTCAGTCACCATTAGCCTTGCTCCATCCTCGATCAAGAGTTTTGCAAGCTCAAGTCCAACCTTCCCAAGCCCCTGCACTGCAACATGAATTCCTTCAAGAGAATCATCACCGTAAACATGTCTCAGACACGCCTTCATCCCTGCATAAACTCCGTATGCGGTGAATGGTGAGGGGTCATACATAACTCCCGTTACGTATTTTGTCTCAACCGCCATAGCCCTGATGTCCTCAAGTGTTGTTCCAACATCCTCTCCTGTTATGAACCTGCCGCCAAGAGTTTCGATGAACCTGCCATAGCTTCTGAGCAGGTACTCGTTCTTGATCTCCTCAGGATTTCCGATGATTACAGCCTTTCCTCCTCCCAGATTCAGCCCGGCTCCCGCAGCCTTCAATGTCATTGCCTTTGCAAGCCTCATCACATCTTTAAGAGCTTCAAACTCACTTCTGTAGTTCCATATTCTCGTGCCTCCCAGAGCCGGACCGAGAGTTGTGTCATGAATTGCAACAATGCTTTTCAGTCCTGTTTTTGGATCACTGAAGAACACAATCTCCTCAAACCCCTCTCCAAACATTGATTCAAACAAAGAACTCTGCTGCAACTGCATGCTCTCCACCCCGCACATCTGCAAATTTCTTCCACCTCTCAGCAATGTACTTCCTTATCTCCTGAATCTCAGCAGAGCTGAGATGGGAAAACCTCCCCTGCAAAAGCAGATATTCCTGAACATCCTTCATTTTCTTTTTCCCAGCAGCAATTGCTCTGCTGACACCTGTAAGCCTCAAAACACCATGTTCGTATTCATAGAGAATCCACATTCCCGTCTCAACAGCAAGTTTTGCAACCTCAACAGTTCTTTCCATTGAGTATCTCCATCCGGGAGGGCATGGAGTTAGAATTTCAATGTACCTGAAGCCTTCAATCCTTTTAGCCTTCCTGACTTTTCTGTATAGGTCATCCAGATACCCTGCCGAGGCTGTTGCCACGTAGGGAATTCCATGAGCCATCATGAGTTCAGCAACATCCTTTCTGTGCTCCTTCTTTCCACTAACTGTGGTTGTTGTCCACGCTCCAAAAGGGGTCGCAGAGCTTCTCTGAATCCCTGTATTGGAGTACATCTCGTTGTTATAGCAGATGTAGAGTATGTCCTCATTCCTCTCTGCAGCTCCTGAAAGAGCCTGAAGTCCTATGTCATACGTTCCACCATCTCCGGCCCACACAACAACATTCGCATCTATACCCTGATGCTCAAGAGAGGCTTTCAAGCCAGATGCAACAGCTGAGGAACATGCAAATGCGGAATTCACAACGGGAACGGCTATTGCAGACCCGGGATACATCCCCTGATATACCGAGGTGCAGCTTGCAGGCACAACAAGGACCGTTCTTTTTCCAAGAGCCTTCAGAACTGTTCTGAGAGCCATTGATGATCCACACCCATGGCATGCTGAATTTCCTTCAAGCAGATACTCCTCAGCGGGAATTTCAGACAGCTTCATACAATCACCTCTCCAATCCATCCGGGCTCAATTTCTCCCATAACTGTTTTCTCAAAAACCATAGATGTGACATCTCTCCCACCAAGCCCAACAACACACCCGTAAATCTCAGGCGGGGATGAAAGGCCGTAAAATGCTGATTTAACTTCCTGGAACATCTGACCTTCCGACCCAATGCTGACCGATCTGTCGAAAACATAGATCTTCTCAACCCCATCCAAGGCCCTGATTGTATGCCGGACCGGGAAGGGTCTGAAGCACCTTATTCTGAAAAGTCCCACCTTTATGCCATTTCTCCTCAAATTGTCAACAGCAATTTTCGCCTCAGATGATACTGCCCCTGCTGCAACAATTGCAGTATCAGCATCATCAAGCCTGTAATGCTCGGCTATCAGTGGGGTTTTTCTTGAAAAAGTCTCGAAAAATTCCCTTTCAACCCTATCCATGATCTTCAGAGCCCTTTCATGGGATCTGGATACTTCACGTCTGAGATCCATGAAGTAGTCGGGAGGAGTTATGTTTCCGTGGGTGGAGGGGTTATCGAAATCAACCCTCCATGCAGCCTCATACTCATCCAGAAACTCACTCAGATCATCGAGCTTTACAGGCATTGACGTGTGAGACAGAACAAAGCCATCATAGCAGACCATCGCTGGAAGGAGAACATCCTCATGCTCCGCAACCCTGTATGCCATTGCAATCGAGTCGTAGATTTCCTGATTGCTCTCGCAGTAAATCTGAATCCACCCGGTATCCCTCTGGGACATGCTGTCGCTCAGATCTGCCCATATGTTCCAGCCTGGCCCTATCGCTCTGTTTGCAACAGCCATAACTACGGGTGTTCTCGCATTGACGGCATAGTGAAGCATTTCATGCATGTAAGCCAATCCATGACTGGATGTGGCTGTGAACGCTCTCGCTCCACCCAAGCTTGCTCCAATGCATGCTGACATTGCAGAATGCTCGGATTCAACCAGTATGAGCCTTGCATTCATTTCTCCGCTTTCAACCATTCCTGCAATTTCCTCAACAACAGGTGTTGAGGGTGTTATTGGGTAAGCAGAGACAACACCCACCCTTGAATTCTTAACAGCCTGAGCAACAGCCTGATTTCCTGTGAGAAGCTTTTCAGTCATGCAAACACCTCCCTCTCAGATGAGATCGCTCTTCTCGGACATACAGATAGGCAGACAAGGCAACCCTTGCAGTAATCGTAGTCTATTACAACTTCACCATTCTCTCTCCTGATGGATCCTTCAGGACAGTGGATCCAGCAGTTGAGGCAGTTTGTGCATCTGCTGTAATTGATAACAGGCCTGAAGTCTCTCCAGTATCCTGTTTTTCCCGCAACCCCGACAACAGGTTTTGAGGCGGGAATCCATATTTTTCCGGGTTTTTTGCTGTAAACCTTTTCAGCCCTCTTTTTCCCCCTTATTTTAAGAACCTCGGCACTTTCATAGGCAGAGTAAAGAGCTTTTACACTTCTCTTACTGTTTCTTTTGAATTTCTCTGAAATGACCTTCTCAACAGTCTCAATCCCGATGTGAGGGAAAACTCTGAGAAATGCTCCGATTACAGGTATATTCACCACCGGATTCCCCGCAACAAGAAGATCTTTTTTCAAAGCTATTCCAACACCATCAACAACCACCAGAGTCAGACTGATATCGGGCAGGATCTCATCGCTTATTCGGGAGGATGTGCTTATCACCACACCCCCACCATCCTTCAGGCCATTAAAAACATCCAGAACTCTCATTACAAGGGGGTCGAGGATCAGAACACAGTCAGGGGTGTAAATCTGGCTCCTCTCCCTGATCTCATGCTCAGATATCCTTGTGAATGCCATTACAGGAGATCCCCTCCTTTCAGCTCCAAAGAAGGGGATTGATTGTGCATGATATCTTTCAGCAAATGCAGACTCGGCAAGAATTTTTGATGCCGTAACCACCCCCTGCCCTCCCCTTCCATGGAGCCTTATCTCCCACCTCAACTCCTCAATACTCTCCTCGTCCAGACCTCTCATAACAGTAGCAGTTGAACCTCATCCAATAAATCATAACAATCAAACATGAACGTATTTAATGAATATTTTTATTAAAAAAATTTATTAAATTAACAAACAAAGGGTCTGGAATTCATTTTTATGTCATAAAGATGGGGTTCTCTGTCCCTGAGCTCTTCAAGAAAAACCCTGATTATCTTTCCCTCAGCCGTTCGGAGATGGTGGAGGCATGTTGATTTTGCAATGCCAAAATGCCTTGCAAGCTCATCAACACTCATCTTCCTGGGCCATTCAAAATATCCATGCCTGTATGCCTCGATAAGCACCTTCTTCTGCTTCATTGACAGATTTCTGGATATTCTCTCTATTATATCAACGTACCTGTCATCATCCAAGGATTTCAGATTTGTTATGCTCAGAATCTCAACGCTGACGCCATCAAGCTCTCCCAAGCTATCAAGAGTTTCCTTGAGCTTCTCCTCATCAACCAGAATGTTCCAGTACTCGTATCCATTGGAGATGGCAACACTCATGGGCATGAATTCAAGAGAAAGAACCTTCTCGTAGAATGTTTTGTCAGGAGGAAAACGGGCGTGGATATCTGCCTCAAGATCGTTCCTTCCTATGATGAAAATGTCAAAGGCGTAATCACTGTAGTTCTCAATGTCATCAATGAAGGCTCTGAGATCACTGTAACTTTCCGCAATCAGATGGAAATTCGCTCTGACCTCATTTTCAAGCTTGTAAACACCTTTGGTTATGAGAATCACATGGGGATGGTCCTTAGTGGACTCAATTGACCAGCAGTGAGGATGCCAGAGCTTTAACGCCACCTTCTTAAGGCCAATCATCTTACCGCCTTCTCTTAACACTATTAATCATTACGTCTGCATGAGATATATAATAGGTTTCGATCATGAGCTAAAGGAGTGTGTGGCAGAGTGACATAAAATCAAGGATGATCAGGAGAACAGCTTTTTCAGATAATCCCTGTCTTCTTTCATTTTCATCAGCAGCTCCTGTTTCTCATGAAGAAAAAGCGTTGCATATCTCTCAATTTCACCGAGATCCACAGCCTTTCCACTTCCAACTCCGGGGCAGTCAACAACCAGCTTCAGCTTGATGAACGGTTCATCTCCGTATCTGACTTCATGGATGACGAAAGGCAGGAGTCTGCATGCCACAGGCTTTATATCCTCAATCCCGCACCTCAGATCCTCCTGAAGAAATACACATTTCCCGTCCCTCCCTTTAAGCAAAATTCTGCTGTCCTCAACTTTGAAAAAATCAGAGTGCCTCTCAGAAATCCTCTCAACATCTTCAAGAGTGAGCTCAATTCCCTCAGAGCAGCATCTCGCACCACATTCTTGGTAAAGGCATTCCCAGTTTTCAACATTCTCAAGAAATATGATCATAACCCTACTATTTTCGCAGACTTATTTTAAACTTCTGAATCATAAGGATTAATAATCTCTTCGCATACAATTTATGCATGGAGTTTATAAACTCTGAAAAAGCCCCGGAGCCTGTTGGACCGTACAGCCATGCTGTCAAAGCAGGAGATTTTGTTTTTGTCTCAGGTCAGATTCCCCTCAGAAACGGGACGGTTCCTGAATCCTTTGAAGAGAGGGTCAGAGCTGTGATGGAGAATGTCAGGGCAATTCTGAATTCATGCAATCTCGATCTGAAAAATGTGGTAAAGGCAACGATCTACCTGACAGATCTTTCAAAGTTTGATGAGTTCAACAGAATTTATGCAGAATACTTCTCTCACAAACCTTCAAGGGCTGTTGTCGAGGTTAAAAACCTCCCCAAAAATGTGGACATAGAGATGGAGGTAATAGCCTACGCTAAATCCTGACGGGAATGCCTTTCTTCCTCAGGTATTTTTTGAGATCCTCAATCCCTATCTCTCTGAAGTGGAATATGCTCGCAGCCAGAGCTGCATCAGCCCTGCCATCTGTGAATGCCTCGTAGAAGTGTTCCATTGTTCCAGCTCCCCCCGATGCAATAACGGGAATGTTCGTTTCCCCACTTATCTTCCTCGTTATGGGAATGTCATACCCGATCTTTGTCCCATCCCTGTTCATTGATGTAAGCAAAATCTCCCCTGCTCCAAGCTCCTCAACCCTTTTTGCCCACTCAACAGCATCCAAGCCTGTTGGCTTTCTACCGCCATAGATCACAACCTCATACCAGGCCTTCTCCCCATTTTCAAGTTCAACGATATGGCTTCCCCTATCAATCTCAAAATTTCTTCTGCAGTCAATTGCCACAACAATGCACTGTGAGCCAAAAATTCTTGCAGCTTCTCTCACAAGTTCAGGATTCTTTACAGCTGATGTGTTTATCGAAACCTTATCTGCTCCGGCATTCAGCATCACATTTATGTCATCAACGCTCCTTATTCCTCCCCCAACCGTAAGGGGTATGAAAACCTCCTCAGCAGTCCTTTCAACAACATCAACCATGGTCTCTCTTCCATGGGCTGATGCGGTTATGTCAAGAAAAACGAGTTCATCTGCACCCTCCTCATCGTACCTCTTTGCAAGCTCAACCGGGTCTCCGGCCTTTCTCAGATTGACAAACTCAACTCCCTTTACAACACTCGCACCCCTATCATCCAACGTAACATCAAGGCACGGAATTATCCTTTTGGTCAGCATAAGTCAGTACCTTATCTCAAATTTTGTGAACTTCTCACCGGAGCTTTCTTCTCGAATCTCTATTGAATTGACCCTCGCAAATTTCGGACCCTCTCTCAGGGAGGAGATGAATTTGTCAAGTGCATTCTCGTCACCCTCGGCAACAACAAGAACCCTGCCATCATTCAGATTCATCACATATCCCCTTATCCCAAGCTCCTGGGCCTTTCTGAAAGTGAAATACCTGTACCCCACTCCCTGGACTATCCCGCTAACATGAATTCTGAGCCTCTTCATAGTCCGGGAATCCTTAATATGGTAGTGTAATAAAAACTTATTTCCCGCCACCTCAATTGAATCGCTCTTGCACGGTTTGCTAAAAACCCCTCAAACTACTTAATACATCTGCGGTAAAATAAAAAACATGTTTGGATACAGCAAAAGGTTTTCGGAAGATTTTGAGGAAATCGCTGAAAGGACAAGAAAAAAGCTTGCAGATGAGGGTTTTGGAGTTCTGTGTGAGATTGACGTGAAAGAGACCCTTAAGAAGAAGATAGGGGTTGATTTTGAAGATTACATAATACTGGGAGCCTGCAGTCCAACACATGCCCATGGAGTTCTAAGCAGAGAGAAGGAGTTTGGACTGCTTCTCCCATGCAACGTGGTTGTCTATAAAGACAAAGATGAGGTTGTTGTCTCAGCCATTGTCCCCACCGCTCTTGCAAAAATGTCAGGTGATGAGAAGATCATGAAAATCGCCAAAGAGGTTGAGGAAAAGCTGAAGAGAGTTGTCGATTCAGTCTGATCCCAATTCCTGAATTATAGTCTAAGACAAAACTTTATTAGCTATTAGATTGCAAATCGCTACATGGCCAGAAAACCTGAAAAGGAAGTTGTGAGATGGCTCTCACCA
>DACG01000014.1 GCA_002494725.1 Geoglobus sp. UBA235 | reverse complement strand
CAGGGCGGCATGCTTGCATCATGAAACAAGAACCTCCAGTGGAAATGGTGGTGTAGGGTGCAGCTATAGCTGACTCTCATCAACCGCCTAAAGAGCAATTTAAAGACACCTCAAGTAGAATTTATAAGTTGAAGCACCAATCAGGAAGTGTGGATGTCATGCTGAAAGTGCAGGTCTCACCTGGATCTAAAAGAGGAGAAATTCTGGGATATGATGAATGGAGGAAAGCTCTGGTGGTGAGAGTAAGATCTCCACCTGAAGGTGGAAAGGCAAACAGAGAGGTTGTGGAGCTCCTATCCAAGTTCTTCTCAGCTGAGGTTGAGATCGTTTCGGGACACAAATCACGGAGCAAGGTTGTTGTTGTTAAAGGATTGGGTGAGAAGGAGGTTTATGATAGAGCGAAAGGGGTTTGAAAGGCTAATCAAGATAATCGAGGAACTGAGAATGCTATCTGAAGATGGTGGGGTTATAGTGGTGGAAGGAAAAAATGACCTGGATGCGCTGAAAAGCCTGGGCATCTGGGGAGAAATTCTGCTCGCCTCCTCAATGCCTGACCATGAGATATTCAGGAGGTGCAGCGGGAGAAAAACAGTTCTCCTGTCTGACTGGGATTCGGAAGGGAGGGAAATGGAGAAGAGATTGAAAAGAATAATCGTTCATGGAAACACCGAGATATGGGCAGAGCTGTCAAAAATAACGGGGAAATACATCCATTCGGTTGAGGAACTTCCCGGACTGATCAGGAAGGGTTGTGAATTTTACAGAATTCGGCCGTGACGTCATGTATTTATTTGATTCCACTTTAACCGATTCAGTGGATCTGGTAATCTGCAGCACCTGCGGAATGTCTGAAGGGAGATGTGGTTGTGGTAAAGGAGAGGTAATTTTAAGTGGAGCTGAAAGAAAGAGAATCAGTAAGTTTCTAAGCGGAATGCTGAGACATTTTCCGGAAAAATATGGAATTGAGATTGATCGGAATGGATTTGCAAGCCTGGAAAGTGTTATTGCTATTTTAAAAGAGCGTTATGGAGTGGGTGAAAGTCATTTAAGGGCAATAGTCCAGTTTGACAGAAAAAGAAGGTTTGAGATTGTCAATGGAAAAATCAGGGCGAGATACGGACACAGCACAGACGTTGATGTCAGGTGGAGTGAGAGCGGAAGGATTCCGGAAAGGCTGTACCATGCAACCTCTCCGGAAAATCTCAAAAGCATTCTGAGTGTGGGCCTGATTCCGGTAAGGAGAAGGGAGGTTCACATGACAGAGAAACCTGATGAAGCGATGGAGGTTGGCTTCAGGCACTCCCGGAATCCCGTTCTCCTTGAAATTGATGCTGAAAGGGTGATGGGGAGTGGCATTGAGATAAGGAAGAAGGGGAGGGTTTTTACCGCAGACAGAATTCCGCCAGAATTCATCAGGGTGGTGGAATGGAGGAGGAGATAATCAAATCCGGAATGGAGGAGATGAAGAGCGTTGCAGAAATCTTTGGAGATGATGGTGGGGCGTTTAGATTCGGGGGTAAATGGATCGTACTGACAAATGATATGCTTGTCGAATCAAGTGACGTTCTGAAAGAAATGAGTCCTGAAGATGCTGGCTTCAAATGTGTGACGATGAATGTTAGCGATTTGGTTGCAATGGGCTCAGAACCCATGTATTTCGGATTCTCCATAGGGCTGCCTGAAGAAAATCTCAGAAATGTTAAAAAGTACTTCAGAGGCATTGCCGAGGCACTCAGATTGTATGGTATGAGGCTGATCTCCGCAGACACAAATTCAGCAAGAGAGCTTGTAATTGATGGAATAGCACTGGGCATGGCAGACAGGCTCTTGCTGAGAAAAAATGCAAGATCTGGACAGGTAGTATGCGTTACCGGAGACCTTGGAAAGTGTTTTTCTGCTCTTTTAGTCTCTCTCAGAGGGTTTGATGCTGATGAGGGTGTGAGAAAGGCACTGTTTGAAAAGATCCTGAGGCCAAGGGCAAGAGCAGACCTGGTTGGCGAGCTTGTGAGAATCAGTGAGTGTGCAATTGATATCAGTGATGGGCTTGTTAAAGAGCTTAAGGAAATCTCAGAGGCAAGCAGGTGCGGGATTGTGATTTATCCCGAAAAAATTCCGGTATCGGGAGAGGTTCTGGAGTTCTGCAGCGTCAACTCTCTCAATCCCATTGATATTGCCATGAATTCCGGAGAGGAGTACGAGATCATTTTCACAGCAGACATGAATGATTTGGAATCAGCTGAATTTGATTTCACGATCATCGGTGAGGTTGTTGAGGGTTCGGGAGTTTGGATAAGGGATCGCTCGGGTTTGAGGGAAGCAGAGGACAGATCATGGAAACATTTCTCTCAGAATTCTGCTGTTTGAAAAACTGAATCTTTGTGAATCTTTGGAAAATGAAATAAAACGAATCAGCTCTGTTTGTCTTCTCGATTTTACCCCATACACCTATTGCCCCTGAAAACGATTGTCGTTCAGAGGTGATGTGAGATGAAAAAAGCAGGTGTGATTGGAATCGGTGCTGCAGCGGCTCTGATAATCCTGGCAGTGCTCTACACCGCATCAGCCCACATGGGTGGATACGGATTTGGCTACGGGATGCCGGGAATGATGGGAGGATACGGTGGATTTGGATATCCCATGATGGGATACGGCATGGGTTATGGATATGGTGGTGATGAGGTGCCGGCTCAGCAGGTGGAAAGAGAGATGGTGGACGTTTCAGGGACGGTTTCAGCGGTGTATTCAATGGCGGTTGTGCTTGAGGATGGGAGGTACATAATTCTGCCTTGGTGGTTTGCGGCAAACCTTGGAATAAAAACTGGGGACACCATTACCATCAGGGGTTTTGAATACGGCAACACGGTTGTTCCTGTCTATATCGAGGCAAACGGAAAGACGGCAGGTGATGAGAATTCAGAAATCCCGGTGTGGATTCAGAGTCTCTGGCAAAGTGGATACAGGTACGGTTATGGTTATGGATATCACTGCCCCATGATGGGGTGGTAAATTTTTTAAATTTATTTTTAAGCTGTCTATAAATTTTTGTATTTGATTTTAATGGTTTTGTGGATGGGATTTAAGTAAAATGGGCTCAATTTCTTACAATTTCAAAATTTGTGGTGTGGCGGGTTGGTTGTAATGTAGAGTTAGGAAAATCCTCAACTCAGATTCTGGATTTAAAATGAAATTTAAAAAATTGAGGTGATGGAAGGGGCATATCCTTTAAATTTTTATAACACTCAATGTCAGATATTATCCTTGCTGGATAATAATCAACAAACAATAGGTGAATCTGGGGTGGGGCATGTGGGAAGAAAGGGTACACTCCTGTCCTTTCTGTTAATTTTCCTTGTTATCCCAATCTCTGGATGTGCGAATCAGGAGATTGGGAAGTCAAATGAAGAAAAGTTGAAGGAAACAATCCCCACACCGCAACCAAGACCTCCGAGTGAGGAATTGGGTGTAGCAAATGAGCTTAACGTCTCACCCTACCTTCCAAAGCTAAGCTCATGGAAGCTAATCAAGGGTAAAGCTGACAGTTCTTTGCATGGGTGTGTAGTCCCCCGCGTACCCAAGCTCCTATATCAGCGCAATGTTTCGGTGATAAGCACAGTACTGGCTGAAAAAGACAGGATATATCTTGTAGATATCGGAGGGATTTATGCTCTGAATGCCACTACAGGTGAATTAGTCTGGGGCCTTGACGTATCTGCTGTTGCAAAAGCTCCCATGGGCGGAGAGGAAGGATATGTAGATCTGGAACAAAACAAAAGGGCTCAACAGGGATGGGATGTTGACAGATGGCGTTTTATCACCCTCGGCACAGAGGTTTCCCTGTTTGGTTCAGGGGTCGGCAGATATGCCTATATTGCGACAAAAGCCACTCAGCCAGATGTTTTGGGATCTTATCAAGCACCGGTGATTGTAGCAGTAGACAAACACTCAGGAGAAATCGTCTGGAAGAAGAACTTTGGCAGTGCCGGGCAGAGCACCACTGGCAATTTGGTGGTTTCGGAAAACACCGTATGCGTTGCCTCAGGTCATGGTGTGGAAAACGCAGCAGTATACTGCTTTACTGAAGATGGTGAGCAGAAGTGGAGTCAGAAAGTTGACGACAGGGCAATTTTGGGCATGGCTGTTGGCAGAGACACCCTCTATGTGGTTACACAAAAAACACTCTATGCATTCGATCTTGAAAATGGAAACCTTCAGTGGAGCTATCTCTCAAAGTACGGAGGAATGAGTGCTCCACTTGCAAAGGATGACACCGTCTTTATTTATGCGGGTGGTGAACTTGTTGCGATTAAGAACGGTGAAGAGCTGTGGAAGGTAGCGGGTCTGGGTATAGGAAGCGACATATACGATAACCCATACATGGCAGCAAGCGATAATTTCCTTTATGCTGTACGGAACGTGGGCGAAAGACCTCTGAATCTTTACACTATTGATTTTCGAGGCAATATTGTCAATGAATTCACATTCAAAGGTGAGCCAGCTGGATCACCAGTTGTAGCAGGAAACTTGGTTCTTTTACCAGTGAGGGTTGAGGAGAAAGGTGAATGTGTGGTTCACATCCTGTGGAGGGGAAACACAGAACTGTACAGCATAACTCTTCCTGATATTGGCGGTTATGTGAAACTGAGTTCTGCTCATGGAAGAATACATGTGGTGCAAATCACCGGTTACGGAGGCCAGCTTGCACAGAATGTATTAACAGTGTATGGGGATGATGAAACCCCAATCATAGAAAATGTGAGTGATGTTAGTCAGGCACATGCTGGTGAGAATGTGAAGGTGAGTGCAGATTTAGAAGACAGCAGAAGTGCAATATATAGGGCCCTGCTCTTTTACAGAATTAACAGCTCTCTGTGGCACATATTAGAAATGAATCCCGAACGTAGGTATGTGATAGAGCCAATAGGTGGGTACGGTTTTTCGAAAGAACCTTTTTCAGCAGTCATCCCAGTTCAGCCTGCAGGAAGTGTGGTTGAATACTCTGTTGTGACCATAGACAACGTGGGCAATTATGCATTTTCAGAGGTCAGAAGTTATGTGGTTCTACAGCCAGAAGCTCAGCGAAAATAATCATAGCCGTTTGACAGGAGAACGCCTAATCTTAATTTTCTTTTATTTAATTTTTAAAGTTGGTATGAAAGAGAGGAGCTGAAATGAGTCTGATATCGGCAGGAACCTTCATTCCAGCCTCAAGATAAACAACATCTCCAGGAACGAGAAATCTCGAATCCACCTCAATCACCTTCCCGGCCCTTTTTGACTCTTGCCTTAACGACCATCAGGGTTTCAAGTGCCTGAATCGCCCTTTCAGCTCTCCACTCCTGGACAAAACCTATTGCTGCGTTGGCAAGAATTACAAGAATGACTATCCATGCTCCCAGCATCTGATTCAGGTAGTAGAGAACGAAAACAGAGAGAAACAGAATGTATATCAGAGGATCAAGAAACTGCCTGAGAAATGTTTATATGGCTCTGCTCTCTCTCCCCTCAACCTCATTGAGCCCAAATTTTTCAGCCTCTTCCACCTCAAGGCCATTCAGGCTGGATCCAAGAATCTCCAGAACCCTTTCATGAGTCTCCGCCCACCAGTGAGCCACAGAATCCTATGAATGTTGGAAATAGAAATAGTTTTTTGGCCCTGCTTCAGGCCTCTGGGGAATGCAGGCTCAAATTGAAGAACATCAGAAAAACCCTCCTGACTTTCTCTTTTCGGAACTCTTGTCTGTGGTTTTCATCAAATATCGTAAATCAGCCCCTCATCTGTTAACCTTGCATGCCTGCTAATTCCGTGCCTCTTCACATTCTCTGAATCAATTATGTGCACGACCTCAAATCCATAAACAGCCACAAGATAATCTGATATAAGCATTCTGTGACATCTCCAGTAAAGTCTTTCAGCACACATTATGCATGTCGTTTCCTCTCTTGCAATGTTCGCGATCTTTTCAATCTCCCCTCTGAACTCATCAGTAAGCATGTAATCTGCGTAGTTTCTGAAGCCCCCACTTCTGATTGATCTGTTGGGTGAATCTTTAAGTATCTTTTCTCTGTACCCTCCAAGATTCTCAAACCAGATGTATTCTATCCTGTTATCCTGCAGAGCCCTTTTCAGATTCTCCTTGCTGAAGTGGTCAAACTTTGAGCTTGGAAATCTTCGCACGTCAGCAAGAACCTCTATTCCAAATTTTTTCAGGAGCCTGATAAACTCCTCAATTGAGCGGTTTGAGTGGCCTATTGTGTAAATGGTGGGTTTTTCTGGCATTTGGAATTCAGTCTCTTTTCAGGAGTTAAATGTTTTATCTTGGTAAGATTGGAAAATAACAGAAAAATATAGAAACTGCATGGCGGACAATTTTCGGTGCTTTAATTAAGGTGAGCCAGTTATACCGATCTTTTTACTTATTTTTTGAAGAAAACGGGAGTTTGGGAGTTTAGATTATGATATCAAAAAATTTTATGTTAGATGTTAGCTATCCCTTCTGCGGTGTTTTAAATGTTTGATATTTGGGGGTGAAAAAGAGAGAAAAAAAGGCAATACATTTCAAAAGCAGATGAGGACAAAATCTTGGAAAAGCAGAAATGGAAGTGTGCGAGATGCGGTAAAACACTCAGACCTGGCAGATATCATATAGATCACAAAAACCCTTAGCATTGGGTGGTAGCAATTCTATAAGAAATCTTCAAGCTCTTTGTCCAGATTGTCATCATGTTAAAACAAAAGAAGACAGAAAAAAGATAGCAAAAGCAAAGAAAAAAAGAAAGAAAACATCTTTAGTTTTGGGTTAGATTCAGGTACCAAAAAGAAGAAAAAAAGACCCATTCGCTATGGACTTGCCAGAATTAGACGTTCCGGACTTATTTGGTAGTGGGAAAAAGAAAAAAGAGGTAGAAAAAAGAAGAGAAAAGATGAATTTGGAATTGATTTGTTCTAAGAATTTCCATAAGGTGCAGTAAAAATGGGGCTTGTAGATGATGTTATGGGAGCTATGATTGCATTATTTATTATATTTGTGTTTTTCTGGTATGTTTTCCCTGAATTGGCTAAAGTAACTGGAATATACCTTTGGTGGATGAATCTAATCAGAGTATTAATGATCGTAGCTGTTATATTAAAATGATATCTGCCATTGGGAGATGATTTCAGATGGATAGAGAAAATTTCGGTGTTGTTGTGAGCACTCTTGCTTTTGTACCTTTCTTGATTATAATTCCTATAAATTAATGCTGGGGCAATCAGAACCTATCAGCCGAAATGAAGCCCTCAATAACTGATTCTGTGGTTTTGATATTGTTATTCGTGATCGTAATTTTTCCAAAAAGTATCTTTTAAAAAGAACCAAAATAACAAATTAAAATCAAGTTTAAGACAACAAACACTCTAAACCACAAACAAAAAACATAAAGCCACGGGCGGGATTTGAACCCGCGACCTCGTGCTTACCAAGCACGCGCTCTACCTGCTGAGCTACCGTGGCGGCATGAATTGATGTGAGGGGAGTTTTAATAAATTTACGGTGCACTTCTTGCTCGGGATTGAGGACCTGAAAGAGACAGATTGCAGATAAATTAACTTTACGCCATTTAATTGAACAATTCAGGTCAGTCGATCCTGAAAACAAATCAGATCTGAAAATAAGTTGAGTTGTAATTTAGAGCTCTGAAATCAATCCGGAACGTCCAGCCCTATCGTTCTGCGGTATCTCATTCCGGGGAAGCTTATGCTCTTTATTTCATTGTACACAATCTCTCTTGCCTCCTCAATTGTGTAATCCAGAGCTGTGAGGGTTAGAACTCTTCCTCCGGTTGTTTCAAATCCGTCACCTGTTTTTGCTATCCCGTTTGCATATATTGTGGCATCTCTAACATCTTCTATGCCCTTTATGGGCTGGTTGGTGTAGTGATCTCCGGGATAGCCCGGTTTGAACCCCTCCCTTCCGACCATCGATCCTGAAACAGCACACACAGCAACAGCATGCTTCTCGCTAAAGCTGACCTCAACCTCATCGAGCCTCTGCTCCACAATAGCCCAGGATATCTCAAGCAAATCGCTTTCAAGTCTTGGAAGCTTTGCCTCAGCTCCGGGGTCACAGTCTCTCACGTTTATCTCAAGAACCTTTGGAACCGTCTCTCCGTTCTCGTCAACAAGCATTATCACTGGATACAGCACACCCCTGAACTCTTTACCCTCTTCCTCCCTGAACTTCTTTATGATGGGTTCAACGACCATTCTCATTATCTTCTCTTCCATTTCCTCATCCACAGAGGGGTGTGGGGATATTGCCCCCATTCCTCCTGTGTTAGGGTTTATGAGCATTCCGGCGTCGTACAGCTTTACCGCCTCCTCATGGGTTATGTACTTTCCAAAATATCCCATGTAGAACCTTCTCATCCCCTCCACATCGTCAGGATCAAAAGCCCTCTTGTAGTCCTTTGCATGTCCAAAAGGCACGGCATTCTTTCCATCGCTCAGTGCCGTGAAAGCCACCTCAATACCGTAAAGCCTCTCCTCTATCTCAATCCTGTCTCCTGCTCTGCCAAATCTTTTCTTTACCATTATCTCATCAATGGCAATCACCGCCTCCTCCATTGAATCACAGACAAAAACCCCCTTTCCCGCAGCAAGACCGTCAGCCTTGACAACAAGATTCTTTTCAGGATTGATGCGGTAGTAGTCCCTGACAAAGCTCTTGGCCTCATCGGGATCATCAAAATTCCAGTAATCTGGAATTGGGACTCCAATTCTCCTCATGAAGTCCTTTGCCCAGCACTTGCTTGCCTCAAGAATTGTGGCCTCTTTCTTTGGTCCAACTGCAGGAATTCCAGCTTCCTCAAGCCTGTCCACCAATCCAAGGCTCAGGGGCTCTTCAGGGCCGATGTAGGCGATATCTATCTGGTTTTTAACTGCAAACCTCACTATCTCGTCAATGGCTCTTATGGATGGGATTTTTTTACCATTGAGCTCGGCTATTGTACACTTCTCGAATAAGAGTGACCCTCCATTTCCCGGAGCAACAAAAACCCTCTTTACATTCTTGCTTCTTGAAAAAGCATGAGCTATTGCATTCCCCCTCCCACCGGCATCAACCACAAGCACTTTCATCGCTGCTGATTTTTGCAGAGAAGTAAATAAACCTTTCACAACTCCTCAGAAGTGGGCTGTGGGAATTGAATGTAATGTCAACAGATCAATCATCAAAGACGCTGCTTGGGATGATGGTTTTTGTGATTTTTCACAAATTTTAATGTTCTGAACCGCAAACACCAAATGTGAACAATCTTAAAGCACAGAATCAGGTGTTGAGGTAATGATGGGCTAAATCTTAAAAAGCATTCATGTTATGAAAGATGGTAACCTTTTAATTCCTGACAGCATTTTCCCACCATGAATTACAGCAGACACAAGCTTCAGATCATTTTTGCATTTCTCCTCACAGTTCCATGGCTTTTCTCCTTTATCTTTGGTCTTCACTACTCTCCAAACATTGCTGCACTCATTTCAGGCCTTGCAGTTCTCGGAGCTGCTTTTCTGCTATCGTGGGCCGCTGAAACAGCTGAGATGGATGTTCCGAGAAGCGTCAGTCTTGCGGCTGTCGCTCTGCTTGCTGTACTGCCAGAGTATGCGGTGGATGCATACTTTGCTTGGATGGCCGGTAAAGTTGGGGGAGATTACATTCATTACGCGACTGCAAACATGACGGGAGCAAACAGACTGCTTATCGGTATTGGGTGGAGTGGAGTTATGCTCACAGCAATGCTGAAACTGAGGAAAACAGAGATTGAACTGGATAAAGCATTGAATCTTGAGATATTCTTCCTTCTGGTTGCCTCAGTTTATGCATTCATTCTTCCGTTCAAGGGAAACATTTCTGTTTTTGACAGTCTTGTATTTGTTTCAATTTATGCAGCCTACGCCTACCTTGCAACAAAGGCCGAGAAAGAGGAATTTGAGCCAACAGGAGTGCCTGAGTACCTCTGCAGCCTTCCCACACCAAGAAGGAGAAGGAATGTGGTATTTTTCATGGTCTATTCTGCTGTCATGATCTTCATAAGTGTTGAAGCATTCAGCGAGGGCTTGCTTGGAACCGCTGAGATGTTTGGAATTGACAGCTTCCTTATGGTTCAGTGGCTTGCACCTCTTGCCAGTGAGGCTCCCGAGTTCATCGTTGCGATGTATCTTGTCAGAAAGCTCAGAACATCTGCCGGACTCAACGCATTGATATCCTCAAAAGTCAATCAGTGGACGCTGTTGATTGGAACCATAGCCGTCGTCTTCAGCATATCTTCGATGCAAATCGCGCCTCTCCCGCTCGATGAAAGACAGACTGAAGAAGTTCTTCTCACAGCTGCACAGTCAGTTTTTGCCCTTGCCATTATAATGGACAGAAGAGTCAGTGTCTATGAAGCACTGGCTTTGATGGGCCTCTTTCTGATTCAGTTTGCCCTTCCGTCAGTTCATGCAAGAATTCTTTTGAGCTGGGTTTATCTGATTCTGTCGGTTCCAATTCTCATCCATCACAGAAGAGAAATAGCTCACGCTTTTGATTACGTTAAAACCTTAGCGAGGCGTTAGATGCTATGAACTCATTGACAATTTTTGCTGCAAGGGTTTGAGTGACTTTGTTTATGTCCGGCACAACCTCGACAACATCGAAGGCAACGATTCTGTCGGACACCTCGTCAAGCACCTTCAGGAACTCGTAGGGGTGGATACCAAACGGTTCTGGTGTTGACACTCCGGGAGCAAAGGCAGGGTCAAAGAAGTCCATATCCAGTGACAGATAGACCCTGTCCTTCGTTTCTAAGGAGTCCAGGATATCATCCACTCCATATTCAAGAAGATCCCATGCGTAATGAACCTCAATTCCAGAATTTTCTGCAAATTCTCTCTCCTCTTTAGTGCAGCTCCTGACACCTGCAATTATCACCTCCTCTGCTATTTCCATCACCCTTCTTGTTGTGCATGCGTGGCTGAATGGACTTGAGTCAAAGCCATCCCTCAGATCGAGATGAGCATCAAAAACAACATAAACGAAATCCTCAATGTTCCTTGCAGCCATGTAGCTCACAGAATGTTCCCCGCCCAGTACAATCGGCACCCCGTTTATTTCCTCAAACAGCTTTGAAACCCTCTCGGAAATTTCCTCAAAGCTTCCATCACAGTTCACATTTCCAGCATCAGCAATTCTCACAAAATCCAAGTTGTAGTCAAAGAACAGAGAATAGCTCTCAAGGTTCCAGCTTGCCTCCCTTATTGCATTAGGGGCAAATCTTGAGCCCGGCCTGAATGATTGTGTGGCATCGTAGGGTATGCCGAGGATAACATAATCCGCATCGCTGACAGAAGAGTTGGAGGTGGCAAAAAAACTGTCTATGTGCATAACCTCTATTTCTCCGCAATCTTCCTCTTTCCAAGGGATTCAATGTAGACTATTTCGTTTCCGGGCTGAACCCTATCTGCAACCTCATCTCCAAACTCAAGCTCAAATGTTTCATAGGTTTCAAGGTCCATCAGCTGTGCCACGTTTCCCGAGACACTTATTACCTGCGCCCTCTTTCTCTCAACAATGGGTATGTAGATCTTTGCAGTCACAGGCTGAACTATGCTTCTCTTCTGCTTGTCAAAAATCCCTATTGCATCTATCCTCGCCTTTGCAGCTCCATGCTTTCCTGGCTTGCTCACAGACATGCTTACAATCTCGCATGGCTCATCATCAATTACCACATATCCTCCCTCTCTCAGCTGTCTGACTTCTGCCTGCTGTTTCATGAGCATTACCTCCCTCAGCCAAACCATGAGGCTGTACAATATAAGCTTTTCTTAAAGAATTTCGGGGTTAAATTGGGGTTACACTTCCCCACTTTTCAAGAGCCCTCTCAAGTTCTTTGTGGGTTTTTGCATACTCCTCAAGAGAAATCCCCTCAAGGATTGCATCAATTGCCTGTCTTACAGCCTTTGCACCTGCCGAAGGACCATCTGGATGACCAACTGTTCCACCTCCAACCTGAATCACTATATCCGTTCCGAGTGCATCGAACACAGGCAAAAGATTTCCGGGATGCAGTCCACCTGAGCTGACGGGAAATGCGGGCTTTATTCCATAAAACTTCTGCCTTAAATGGAAAACATCGCTCTCATCTGGCTTGTAATCATTTTCCCTAAGAATCCTGGCATTCTGCACTACGTCCCACTTCTTACCCTCGAGCTTTCCGGCTCCGGCAGTGCCAACATGAAGCTGATCTATGCCGAGAATCCTGTAAAGCTTTGCAAGAACGAACATGGATATGCCATGATGACTGTCTCTTGTGAATGCAGCATGCATCGCTCTGTGCCCGTGAATCGCAAGGTTATAGCTTTCAGCAAGATCTCTTATGTATTCAAGCACACTCCACCCGCATATAACGACATCCACCATTGCATGCTTCATTCCAAACTCGCTCAGTATCTCGAGCCTCTCCTCCATCTCTCTGACATCTGCCGTTATGTTGGCAAACCAGGTTTTTTTCTCTCCAGTCTCGCTCTCAACTCTGTCTACGACCCTGCTCATAATCTCCGCTCTCTCCTCAAACCTGTTGTACCACGGTGAGGCGAGATTCTCGTCATCCTTCATGAAATCTGCTCCCGATGAAAGAAGATCGTAAGCGAGACTCTCAAACTCTTCGGCTGAGTATCCAACCTTGGGCTTTGGAACAACACCGTAAATCGGCCTGTCTTTAATTTCAAGCATTTTTCTAACCCCTTCAATTCCCTTTGAGGGCCCTTTGAACTCTCTTATAACCTTTTCAGGCAGATAAAGGTCCTCAAGTCTCAGAGCCTTCACTCTTCTCATCCCAAAGACGTTTCCCGCGATTGATGCAAGCAGAGCTGGGAGATTCCATTCCTCGAATGCATGATGGGGATAGGCTATTTTCACAATCCAGCTTCCATCTCCCATGTCATGAAAGTCATAGGCCTTTGCTGACAGATCATTCCACCTCTCCTCCTCATACCATCCGTAAAGGGTCGTCCAGGTTCCTGTTGAGCTCTCCGCAGCAACTCCTCCTGCACAGTCATCGATTGTATATCCATCAGCCGGAGTTATCCTGAACACAGCCACTATATCTCTTTTGAAATTTGGTTCGTAGCTTCTGTCAACATAATAGTCGTAAATCTCGCTGAACTTTTCAGCCATGATGTACTGTTTTTCAGAACAGTTAAAAGCTTTTTGAAGCGAGTTCCAAATATTATCTGACAAATTTATATTACCTTACGAAAACAAAAACTTATTTAGGTTTAACCAGAAACAGGATTTATGAAAAAACTGATTTTAGCAATCATGCTGCTTGCAGCTGTGGCGGCGGGATGCATCGATTCTGGAAATCAGGCAGAGCCAGCTCCAACCCCCTCACCACCGGCAACACCGTATCCTGAAAAGACCACAGAAGTTGTGGGGGAGAACGTTTCAGGCCTCACAGGCCTTGCCCGATTCAAATCGGAAGAGGAGCTTAAAGAGTACCTTGCGTTGAGGGAGGTTTACTACGGCTACCCGATGTTCGGCGTTGCCGTGCAGAAGGGTGTGCCTGAGCCTGTGAAAATGCCAGTGGTCACCACACCCATGCCTGTCCCGACCGCAACACCCATTCCAACTCCAATGATAGAGGAGAGTGTGGCGGATAGATACTCACAGACGAACGTTCAGGTTAGGGGCATAGACGAGCCGGACATCGTCAAGACGGACGGAAAGAACATCTACTACTCGATGGGCATTGCCAGAATCTACGTGCCGAGGATTGTGCCGGAATACCAGGGCAAGATCCTCTCAGTCCTTGCGTTTCCCCCTGACAACATGAGTGTGAATTTCGAGATATCTGAAAGTGGAAACCTGCTTCTGCATGATAACAGACTGATTGTTCTGCAATACAACGAAATCTCGGGCTACGACAAAGCGAACGGAAAGAACGTGTGGAGGATCGACGTGGACGGGAACATCGTAACCTCGAGGCTCTACGGAGACCACATCTACGTGATAACGAGAAATTACTTGGACTACTACGACCCCTGCCCGATAGAGCCTGTCAGGGTTAACGGAGAGGCCTTAGAGATCAAATGCACCGACATCTACTTCCCGAGGGGTGTGAGTTCGGATGCCCTCTACACAGTGATGAAAATTGATCCCGAAAACGGAAAGGTCGTCAAGACCTTCAGCTTCATGGGTGGCTACGGCTCAACTGTCTACATGTCCGAGAATGCGATTTACGTGGCGTACAGCAAGAGAATGGGGGAAGATGAGATTTACTTCAGGTTTTTGAATGAGAACAGAGACCTTTTGCCCGAGGACGTGCTGGACAGAATCGAGAAGGTCATGGGATACGACATAAGCAACCAGGCGAAGTTTATAGAGATCCAGACCATAATATCGAAGTATCTGCTCACTCTCGACAAAGAAGAGAGACTGAAGTTCGAGAATGACTTCTGGAACAGGATGAGCGACTTCAGGAAGGACCACAAGAGAGAGATTCACAAAACGTACATCGTCAAAGTCGGTCTGAACCTCGAACCGCTCGCAGATGGAGAGGTGCCGGGAAGGCTGCTCAACCAGTTCTCAATGGATGAGTACAGGGGTTACCTGAGGGTCGCAACCACGTTCGGTGACGAAAACGACCTGTACGTGCTTGACGAAAAGCTGAAAGTTGTCGGGAAGATTACCGGCTTTGGCGAGGACGAGAGGATTTACGCGGTAAGGTTCATCGGAGACAGAGGATACATCGTAACCTTCCGCGAAACCGACCCATTCTTCGTCATCGATCTGAGCGATCCGAAGAATCCGGAGATAAAGGGTGAGCTGAAAATACCCGGATTCTCGTCGTACCTCCATCCAGTGGAGGAGCATCTCATCCTGGGAGTCGGCAGGGAAGACAGATACGTCAAGCTCTCGCTCTTCGACGTGAGCGACGCGGAGAATCCGAAAGAGGTGAGCAAGTACACCCTGAAGGAGTCCTGGAGCGAGGTGCTGTACAACCACCACGCCTTCATGATCGACAGCAAGCACAAGATATTCTTCCTGCCAGCCGGCAACCACGGCTACGTCTTCAGCTACGAGGACGGTTTGAAGCTCGTGAAAGCAATAGATGCGCCTGTGGTCAGAGCACTTTACATAGACGACTACCTGTACGTCATTGGCGATGCGATTGCGGTTTACGATGAAAATACATGGGAGAGAGTCGCGGAATTCAAGTTTGGATGATTGAGCAGATTCTCATTTTCTCCATTCTTTGAGTGGAGCGTCGCGAATCTGAGACACGCAATCCCTGGTGGCCTTGGAAACCGTCCATAGCCTGAATGTGTTTGAAGCTCTGAATACCTTTGAGGAAGTCAAGGAGGTTTCAAGCTTTTTTAGCAGCCATCCACAGCCACCGGCTTCGCCTCTCACCGCGCTGTACCTCGGGAAGGTGGAGATCAGCGACGCCTGCATTCCCATTTCGGAGGACGAGCTGAACCAGAATCCGAAGCTAAGAAAGGCAATCGAGTCGGCGATGAATACCGGGAGCGCGATTGTTGAGATCTCGAATGGGGAGTCGAAAAGCCTGCAGAAATACTACGGGAAGTGCGTGATCTACAGAGGTTACGGGTTTGAGATACTGCTTGCTGTAACTTGAAAAATTCTAAAAATTTTCAGAACTTTGCCCTCACACTCTGGCCATCGAATTCAACAAGACCTGCCTTTTGAAGAACTGCCACATGATAGTGCAGGGTTTTGTAGTTCATTTCAAGAGCATTTGCCAGCTCTCCAAGCCTCATACCTCCGTTTCTGCTCAGCACGTCAAGAATCTTTTTCCTCTCATCCGATCTGAGAACAATTTTCCTGTCAAGATCTCTGCCGTTGAAAATGAAGTACTCAAGAGGGTACGCAAGCCTTTCCTTTCCCGCTTTTATGGTTATTATTTCCCCTTTCCTTTCAAGGACGTCGATGTGATGTCTGAGCGTGCTTCTGTTCATTTTGAGGCTCCTTTCGAGATCTCTCAGACTGGCCCCAGGATTCTGGGAAAGGAACTTCAAAATTTTGTGCCTGTTTCTGTTCTCCAGCGTGACCTTAATTTTTCCGGCGAAGAACGGAAGGAGCTTCCAGATGGCAAAGGCACCTGCGGCAAGGGTCAGGATGTGGTGCACCTTTATCCACAGGGGCAGCTCCCAGAAGGAGACCTTGACCTCGTCCGCAGGGTCGTTTTTAACCCTCTCCATCAGCTCCTCATCGCTGATGTTTGCCGGCTTTATCGTGGCGGCCCCGGAAATAGGGAACAAACTCTGAAAAATCAGTAAAAGTGTGAACAAGAGTAAAATTGAGGTTTCAGTCCTCATAATACAGTTAGAGAGTAATGCTGAACCCCACTCACCCTCTCGCCGTACACCCTGAAGTACCACACTCCCCGTTCGGCATTCTCGACGGTTAATGCTATTTTACCATCAACCACACCATCACTCGAATCTCTAAAGGGGCCATACACATCTCCACTTGGAGAATAAAGCGTTAGAGTGAGGCTGCTGGAAGGATTGTACCATATCAGATACACGTCGAATGTATGTGAGGAGATGTACCTGCTGAACCAGTCGGTTTCTCCCTGTTTGATGGAATCATACACAGTATTTATCCCAACTTCTCCGGATTCTGCGGAGATCGGAGCAGAGATGATAAGAACCGCCGCCACCATCGCTGCAATTAGATTTGATTTCATAATTGTTGTTGACTTTAAAGGAATATAAACTTTCTGACCATGTTTTGAGAATATTAATTTAGAAAAATAATTCTGAAAATATGGTCAGAATTGTTATATGTCAGTAAAGTGCAATGTTGTTATGTGGGTGGAGAGGTGATGCAATGAAAAGAGCTTTAGCAATGCTGGTGTTGGTGATAGTGGGAAGCATAGTTAGTCCGGTGGTGGCTGCAGAAATGACCAGTGCTGGGAATCTTGACTCTCTGATATCGAAATACAATGGAACAGGGAAAGAGTACATCAAAAAAGTCAGCTCAGGCAAATATGTTGTAAGAATTGACGAAAACAGCAAAATAAGAAATGAAATTATAAAGGATATTTCGGGATATCTTAAAAACAAGGCTACTAAAGACTTAGAAAATCTCAAGAAAAAAGGAGTTCAGGTGCTTTCACCAGGAGAAAGAAATTCCAAAACTTCTGGATCGATTGTGTCTCCAAATTCCATAAGGGGCACGTGCATACTGGATACTTCCAGGGACATTGTAACGTGTGCCGGATGGGACGATCAATGGGAGACTTGGAATGGCGGTTATGTTGAAGGACAGACTTATTTTGTTGCTGAGTGCGATCCCGGTTATCACAGTTGTGATTTGGAAGGATGGTCGTCAGGAACGTGGTATGGAAGCGGCAATGCGGATGCAATAAGACTAATTACACAGGTTACCATTAGTGGATTCTTCCTGACCATTTCATGGCCTCCGTCGTTTACGTATTACAGCAACACCGGAACTTTTGAAGACACATTTAACGATGTTTCAAGTGCGATGCACAGCTACGCAAATCTCCATGCAGAAGACTGGCTGGGCATCACTGGTATGCGCCAGCGAGACGATGCAAACGTCAGAATAGGGAATAATGCGATACATGTCATTTCGGAAGTTTATTTTTAAATTTTTAAAAATTTTATAAATCTTCAAGAGGTGAAAGCTGTGAATAAAAAATCTGTGTTGCTTATTTCTCTCTTACTGTTTTTAACAGTTATGGGGATTAAGGCGAATTTGAACTCAGAAAAGGAATCTGGCAGCAAGTCTTCAAATCATAATTTCTTTGAAAGCAACTGGACAGAAAACACTCTTAGGCTAATAAGAGCATCAAGAACTGTAGATGGTGGTTATGCGGGATTCAATACTAAACCAGAACTGTATTCTACGTACTATTTCGTAATGATCTCAGATTTCATTGGTTTGGAGCCATTGTACAGGCAGAAAACTGTAAAATATCTGGAGAGGGAACTTGAAAAATTCAATACATCAAAAAATTCACTTGAAGACCTCTACTATATCTCCAGATCTCTGTATTATCTTGACAAAACAAGGTCTTATGAGTACAGGGGCAAAATAATGGATCTACTGAGTTCATATCAGGTGGAAAGTGGAGGTTTTTCAGATGTTGTTGGGGGCGTTCCAACGGGATTCGCAAATCTTGCAGCTTCTGAGTTAATGGGTTTGTATCAAATCCCTTCTGAAAAGTTTTACAAATACATGTATAGCAAGTACTCAAATGATAGCTATATGAGAGACTTATTCCACCTTGAAGAAGTTATCGTCTCCCTCCACAACATCGGGGTGGATGTGGAAAGATTGCCAGAGATTGCCCAGAAAAAAGATTATCTAAATGAGACCAAAAAAGAAATTCTTTCCTTAAAAGAGGTGAAAAAATCAGGAAATCTGGCGTATTTACTTTCCTATTTAAATGTGGCAGGTGCATTAAATGAGTCTCCAGAGATTCCGGATGAAGTGATTCAGCATATAATCTCACGTCAAAACATGGATGGAGGTTTCGGTTTTGATTTTGATCCTATTTCTGACGAATTTGGAACGTATGCGGCCCTTAAAATTATCGTGGAATCAGGTCATGAAATCCCAAATAGGGAAAAAATAGCCGAACTCGTGAGACTTCATGAATTACCTACAGGAGGTTATACGCCGATTATAAGAGGTCTGGCTGCAGCGAAATACACGTTTTACGCGATAAGCATCCTTAAAGATTTAAATGAATCTTACGATAAATCTGTGGAGACTTTTTTTGAGCATAGATTCTGGGAAGCCGTCAAAGACCTGAAATCAGGAAGGTTCAATTTTGATTTCTATCCAAGCATTGCAGGATTAACTCTTCTGGGAAATAAAGTGGAGAGGGATGCTGTTGTCGATGCATGTATGCCGTACGTCGAGATGTTTGCAAGTGGGGAACTTAACAATCTTCAGGTGTTTTATGAGTGCATAACAGCTCTTAAATTCGTAAATATCACTCTGGAGGGTGAGATAAAGAATAAGATAATGGACAGAGTTTATGGGTTTGAAAGAGGGGGATATTTCTGCGTGGAAGAAGTCTGCAACATCGTGGAAGCTCAGAAAGAAACACTGGAATTTATAGAGGTGCTGAACTACCTGAACACCGAGCCGAAAAACAAAGAGAGCTTAGTGGAGTGGCTAAAATCACAGCAAAATAGCGATGGCGGATTCGGATTGGACAACAAGTCGAACATTCTAAGCACGTATTTTGTTGTGAAGAGTCTCAAAATATTGGGCGAAACTCCAGAAAATCCCGATGGGGTTCTTGAATTTCTGGAAAAGTGCAAGCGAAAAGTCGGTGGATTCAGTTTTACGGCAGAAGACGAAAAACCAACGATTATCGCCACATACTATGGGGTGAAGACGGCAAGGCTATGTAAAAGGACTCATTGAGTATTACAATAGGAATGCTTACAGCACTCATTTGGGGGTAAATAAATGAGCAAAAAAACCACTATTGTTCTTCTTCTTTTTTTAGTTTCCTTCATCGGATTTCTCTTTTCAGGATTTACTCTGGCTTTCGTAAACCTGCCTGCAGAATACTGGTATGAGATCACTTCTTATGGGGGAGAAAAACCAAAAAATGTTACACTTATTCTGCCAATTCCCCATATAGGTGGAAAACCCGTGGTAAATCAGTCTTCCACTACGAATGTTTCCATAATTGATACACCCTATGGAAAAATGCTGAAAGTTGAGCTGGAGGAAATGGATGTATTTCCTGTAGTTATCTCAGTTACAGGTGGCAAAACAATAGACATTATGGATACAAACGTAACACTTTCTCCATTGCTTGAAAAAGAATTTATTTCAAGAACCGAAAATGAAGAGGAGTTATCCGAAAAATACAAGATTAAAGTTCCGGTCTACGCAGAATTCGAAGGCAATTCGACGATATTTGTGGAATTCTCCATCCATTCTGGTTTCAAAGCCCTACCTTTGTTTTTCACCTACACCATCCCATGGGAACCGAAATACGGGTGGAAAGCTTATACTGGAGGAAAAACTTTCGAATTCAAGATAGAAAAGGAGGGTTGGCAGGTGGTTGAGGGGGAGGAGAGAGCCAGGATAATATTTCAGTAATTATGGGCTTTAGAAACATATGTAGTTGATGAGAATTAAGGCTGTAAGAACGAGGCGATGCAATGAAACGAGCATTTTGCAGTGGTGTACAGCCTCTACTGGAAAAAGGGTGGAGACGAGGCTGGTTTGGGAGAGGTGGAGAAGATGCTGAAGGAAGCTTCAAAAAATCTTTTACTCTTCAGGGTACACAAAATCATGAAAACCAAAAACTTCTGCGCGATTTCCAGCCTTCCGGATTGGTCACTCGGTGAAATTGCCTGAGCTGGAGATGTGTCAGAATGGGGTGACCAAGAACAGGCGATTCAAAACACTACTTCCTATACACACCCTCTCCAGTTTTCAGATTTCCCTTTACGAGCTTCCATCCGGGCTCTTTAAAGTCGGCAAAGAGGTAGTCGTCGAATTCATTCCCCGTCCACCCGTAAGTGAACCACCAGTTGTTACCTTCGAGCCACACAACCACTCCGGCATCGACGAATGGTTCGGAGCTGAAGTAGACCGGGGCAATGTAGCTGTAGCACCTCGCGAATTGATAAAACCTCATGTCCTCTCCGCATTCCACTTCGACCAGCTCCAGCTTTGGCTGAAGAACGTACTCCCCCTTCAGCGGGTTCAGGGTGTTCACCTCTCTGTCGAGATCCAGCACCACCTCAAATTCGTAGATCGCAGGCCTTTTCTCTTCAGGAATCTCAGGCTTCTCTTCGCTGCCCGGCTCCACTGGAACCGGAACCTTCTCCATCCTCCATGTTTTCAGCTTCTCAGCACGCAGAAGAAGCATTAAACCATGCTCCGTCTCCACGAGGCTTGCATTCCACCCTTCAGGAGTGGCGAGCAGGGACAGGTTTATGGGCGTTCCGTTTCTGACTGGAAGTGGCACGATCAGGGTGACGTTCTCTACAAAGTCCACCTGCGGAGCCTCCCTTCTGTCCTTCACCGGCTTTCCGAATTCAACTGAGATGGTGTACCTGATTTTGTGCTTGAAGCTCTCCTCCACCGGCTCAGAGCAGCCGGATGTCAGGAGGGTGAGCAGCAGAAAGACTGCGATGAGCCTCACATGAATTCCTTTCAAGCTCATTTCAAAAATCTTTCTGTTTATTGGCGGAAAACTTTAATATCTACGAAACAAAATTTTCAATTATGGGAACTGCAAAACTAAAGCAGGTTATTGTCGTGCTTGTACTGGGTATTGTAGCTGGTACAATCAACCTGGCTGTGATGGAGGAGCTTGAAAATTCGAGAAGCTTAAACCTGTTAATTTTCTCCTCAATCACTGCAAGTTTCATTTTAACTTTTATTTACTATCAAATTGCTGGAAAAAAGCTTAATTCAATAGGCTTCTTGGCTTCAAGTGCTGCAGTGTTTTTTATTGCAGTGCTGTCTTTCACCGTACTTCTTGGTTTAGCACTGATGTCTGAGTATTCTGCCTATTTGTTTGTTGAAAAGGCTGAAAAAGCTACAAACTGCGTTGTTCTGACAGAAGAGGATCTTTCAAGATTGCCATTTCTTGAAATGGCCTTAAATAAAGCAGAAAAAACCGGCAGAGTTGTTGTGAAGATAGATGCGGATGACGTCAAAGTGCTGAAAGGAATATACGGAAAATGTGTGGTCTACAGAGGAGAAAAATATGCTGTGAATGTTGCCGTTACTTAGAAGGTGCTGTTCCAGGGATCCTTCCGAGACAAGAACAAAATTAAGTTTATGGCGAAAATTTTAAATATTTAATTAAAGATTTTTGATTCTATGAATCCGGATAAAAAGGGCGAGCTGTCAAGGCTCAGCTCAATCATCCTCGCGCTGGGAGTTCTGCTGATTGGTATAGCTGCTATAGGGTTCTACTTGGAGATTAAAAAGAGCATTGAAAGGGGTGAAGGTGTTCAGGAGCCTTTCTGGGCGAGGTGTGTTGAGAACGCGATAATAATATCCGCACGGGAGGACTTGAACGATGTCGTCGTTGGCGGAAAGGATAGAGAGATCTGCAGGTTCGACAGGATAGGAAAGGGCAGCGAGGAGGTCTGCTACCTTAACAGCGACATCCTCAACGAGACGAGGGTGTTTGTTGTGAGTGCGGGCGAGATAAAGAAGGCCGTTGTCTGCTACCAGCCCGTTAAGCCCGTTCCGATGGGGGGCGATTAGGGTGTTCTTCTTCGGAGCTAACGAGATGATAATAGTCCTGTTCGCAATCATAATAATTGTCCTGCTGCTGTCAGTGTTAAATCCAGCAAAAAGTCTTGAGGAGAACAGGAGAAACAGAGTAAAGGACTTAATCGTCGTTGGGCTCATCCTGTGGTTCTCACCGTCCGTAAATATCGCAGGCATGGTGATTTTCTTCTATGGCTTCGGAATCCTGCTGTACGAGAAGTATCAGGAGGGGAAAAGAGAGGCTTTAGATTCGACATGATCTTAAAAATCTTTTTGAGGGATGATTATTTTTCTCAAAGATATAAAATTGGATCAATCGAAAATCGAACAGCAAGGTTAAGATAGTACCAATAATCAAAAAATAAGATATATGAAATGCAAGCGACGTATAAAAGAAGATCCTGAAAGTTTGATTTATGATTTATCAAAATGGTTTTTCGACCACAATTGGAGAAGAAAGAATGTCATAGATGACAAAGCAGATATGATTTGCCGAACTATACTTTTAATGATAACTGCAGATTTGGCTGCATTATCAATTGTTTTTAAGTTTTTTAACAAGTATTTTTCTATTCTCTTAATTACGATAAGTATAAGTTTGATTTTGTTGATTTCTAGGATGTACTTTTCAATTAAAGCACTAAGAGTAAGAACGCTTGCATATTTAATTCCCGATCCTGGGAAAATTATTAAAGAAGCACACGGTATCCAAGGAGATTATTCAGAACTACCTAGTGATTTTAGAGTAAGTATCAGATATAAAGAGTTGAGAAAACACTATATTAAAAAACTACTTGACTATAGTTATTCCAACCAAAGAATTATTGAAGAAAAAGCAAATTTCGTGAAAAAGCTCAAGATTTTGTAATCTACAATATTGGATATACTTTGTTTTTGGTTCTTCTCTTATTGGGATATTTGTTAATCAGTGTTTTTAATATAATTTTTATAATATTTATAACTATTAATGTATTAAACTAATGTATTTTTCGATTTTTATAAAAACTAACATTTCCAAATCCTTTATATTTCCCCCAGAGAAGGGATTACGGTGAAGATCAGCCTTGATCGGGAAGCACTTCTCCTACTCTCGTCAGAAACCAGAATGGAAATTCTCAGAAGTATTGCAGATAGAAGAAAGACACTCAGTGAGCTTTCAAAGGAGATCGGAATATCGAAATCCTCTGTCAAGGAGCATCTGGAGAAGCTTGAGAAAGCTGGACTGATAAGAAGGGTTGACGAGGGCAGAAAGTGGATATACTATGAGATAACAGAAGAAGGGGCCAAGATCGTCAGACCCGAGCCAGAAAGAAAGGTTATTGTCAGATTTGTGGTATCGATGGCAATGTTCATTTCGGGATTGGTTATGCTGACACTCTATTACATGGAATCTCTGAGATCCAGAGTTCAGGTGGTGCCATCTGCCGTGAGGGAAACGCCTGTGCCAGCAAAAGAGATTGAAAAGGCCATCACAACCCCCACACCTGCGCCAACCCCAATCCCATCTCCAGTCTCGACCCCGATTTCAGGAACTCCTGTGCCTGCTCCAACTGCAACTCCCACTCCGATTTCTGAATACATCCAAACTCCAGCTCCAAAAGCAGCTCTAACACCAACACCTGCTGAAACACCTGCTATTCATGTGACCAAGGCAGTGGGAGGGGTCTCTGATGCTATGTTTTACATTGCTCTCACTCTGATTGTACTCTCATTCATTCTGCTTGCCCTTCAGATAAGGAGGAGGTGATCAGGTTACCACATCACTCAACCTTTCCATCTCAAATGCCTTTTTGAGCTCCATCATCGTCAGATCAAGAGGGTCTTCAATTTTGATTCCATGTTTCAAACTCAGGTTCCTCATCTCTGGTGAGGTTGGGCCTATTGCGGGGTCTCCGGGAACACGCATGGAAACATCAAAGATCACAAACTCAAGTCTTGAATCATCTTCTGGAGAGTATGCCATCGCCCCCTGCAATCCAAACATGCCAATTATGCCTGGGGGGTACTCCCTCATGCACGCCTCTATAAACCTCTCACCTGCCTCGTAAATCATTTCCTGCTTGCTCTCTCTCATCGTCACTCCAAAATGGCCTATCTCCTCGTTTTTAACCGGAACATCTATCTTCAGCTGGTCCTTTGCCGGAAGATTGAGAAAGCCCTGCAGGTTGACCTGTCTCCTGTCTGAAAATCCAACAAAATCGAAGTTGCCGAAAACATCCTTTAATGCATAGCTGTGGAAATTGGCATTGAATCTGGCTCCAAGAACGTATTCCTCAATTCTCGCCTCTTCGAGCCCCTTCTCGTCAATAATGCCATCTTTCAGCAGTCTTTCAGCCTGCCTGTGATAATCTTCAGGAGAATTTGCGTAGAAAAATGCTCTTTCAAGCGGGTTCTTCGCCTGCTGAACCTTAACAACCACGAGCCTGTCTATCTCCTCAGGGCTTTTGAACTCCCTGGGGTATCTCAAACCAGCCTTTTTCAGCAGGTAATACTGTCCTCTCTCGTAATTTCTTTCTTCAGCTCTTAGAAGAAATCTGTTTCCATAAATCGGCACCCTGAACTCTTTCTCTATTGCATCATAGCCAACATACACCGCAAAACTTCTGTTGGGAATGAAAACCGTGTTCATCTCGATGAGGGTTTCCTGAACCTCCTCATTCACAAGATCTTTAAAGCTGTCCAGCAAAATGACCTCATCAAATAAATGGCGGTTGTATTTTGTGTATAGCTTTTCCCTCCCTTTTTGCACAACCACAGCCGTTTTGAGTCCGAAGGTCTTTGCAGCCATTCCGGTTTCCTTGGCGGAATGTGAGCCGAAGATTCCAACTGTAATGTCGTCATAACTCTTGGCAGTTTTCCTTGCCTCATCAATCATTTCCTGACCTCCTGAGTATGCTTTCAGCTGAAATGAGCCCTGTTACCGCTGCACCAACTATCCCCCTGCTTACCCCGGCACCATCACCTATTGCATAAACTCCCGGAATGTTCGTCTCCATTTCAGGACTCACCTTCAGCTTCAGGTTGTAAAATTTTATCTCGGGAGCATAAAGCAGGGTTGAATCATCGGCAACACCGGGAATGACCTTGTCGAGCTGTTCCAAAGCATCGATAATGTCATCAACAACTCTGCCCGGGTAGGCTAAGCTAATGTCTCCCGGCACAGCGGTTTTTAGGGTGGGCTTCAGCAGTCGGTTGTTTCTGATTCTCATCTCAGTGCTCCTCCTCCCGAGCCTCAAATCCTTAAGTCTCTGGACAAGAGGATTCCCACCGCCAAGTTTTGTTGTGATCTTTGCCAGATCTCTTCCCCAGTCGTTTGGCATGTCAAATGGTTCCGTGAAAACGTAATGTCCAAGCAATGCAAAGTTGCTGTTGTTTGTTTTCTCCTTTGCCTTGCTGTGCCCATTTACCAAACTGAACTCCCCGTAATCCTCTCTGATCACCCATCCCTTCGGACAGGTGCAGAATGTTCGCATGTAATCATCATGCTTTTTTGTTGTAATTCTCAGCTTTGGATCGTAGATTATGGAGGTTATCTCATCCATTATGGTTGCAGGAACCTCAACCCTCACACCAACATCTATTGCCTTTGCCTCGTTGCTGACCTCAAAATTGTAATTGAGGGTCCACCTTTCAAGCCACTCAGCCCCTCCCCTTCCAACGCCTATGATGAGGTAATCGTAGTAATAGGCATCACCCTTTGTTGTGACAACTTTCCTTTCATCGGGTTTTATGTCTGCTATGGTTGTGTTCGTGAAGATTTCAACTCCATTTTCGATGAGGTAATCCTGAATGCTCTTTATCACCTTTGGAAGCTCATCACTTCCCACATGTCTCTGCCTCAGCGGGACAAACTCAATTCCAGCTGAATTTGCCTTTCTCATTAGTGAAATGAGCTCTTCGTCATTCTGGCCATACATTTCATCAGGAGCTCCGTGCTCAAGAAAAATTCTGTCAACCTCATCCATCTTCTCAGCAAGCACGTTCTCATCAACAAGTCCAAGAAAATCCCCACCAACGGTAAAACTTTCAGGGAAGCTGGGATGGACGTAATTGAGCTTCCCATCTGAAAGTCCACCGGCACCACCAACACCAGATGTGACATTGCATGGACTGCATTTCAAACAGAAACTCTCTGCAAGATCACTTGGACACCTCCTTCTGTCTATACTCCTTCCCATTTCAAAAACAGCCACTTTGAGCCTTCCTGCAAGTTTGTAAGCTGCAAACAGTCCCCCAGGACCAGCTCCAATTATGATGACGTCATATCTGTTCATACATTTGGACGCTCTTACAACAGTGACTATTTAAGGATTTCCTTTTCCAGGCCTGCTGAAACATGAGATTCTGCAGTTAGGGTGTCAGGGCTGAAGTGAAAAAATTGAGGTCTATTTTCTGAAGCTTCTCAACAGGTTTGCTTCTTAGGCGTGTTTGATATTTGGTCTCATATAGGTTAATTTGGAAGTTTTGGTGGTCCATTGTTTTTAATTTTCAAATTCTTACGGCTTCGTGATGGTATGGGATACGTTCAGCAGCTGCTTGGCCAAAACATTTAAAAATTAGTAGAAATTTGCATCCATGTGAGCATTGAGAGTTTAGGTAAAAATTAAAATATGTCAAATATGCCAGATAAGAGGTATCCAGAACGAGTATAAGTGCAAACAGGTGTCCAAACCAATTGTGAGGGGATACGTAAGCGCAATTTAGAAATTGAGGTGGTAAAAGAATGCAGGAACAGATTCAACCGGTGCCGCTGAGTATGAAAGGTAAAATACTGGCGACACTGATAATGTTAGGTCTCTTGAGCATGTGGATGTTTGCAATTTATGCGTATCTCACCTTTCCCCAGGAAGTTCCGGTTCACTTTGGATTTAGCGGAGACCCGACAAGATACGGAGATAAATCCACATTTCTGATTCTACCAGCAGCATTTAGCATTGGCCCGGTAATTTTCATTTTGCTAACGAAATACAGATTTACTCTGATAAATAAATATCCCTATTTAATAAATCTTCCGGCATTCTTTACTTATATTTCAAAAATACAAAAGGAGAGAAGGGGGCTGTGGGTTAACAAATACTTCGAGGCTATGTTATGCTTAGGTGTTGCTCTTACATTCTCTTTGCTGACCATGGAGATCGGAATATTTTTGGGTAAAATCCATGGCAAACTACCACCCTGGTTTATCCCTTTTTCACTTACACTGCCCATCTGGCTCACTCTACCTTTTCTATTCTACCTAAGGAAGTTAAATTCGGAGCTGAAAAAAGAGATAAACCATGTATCAAATTAGAACCTGAGCAATGTCTCACTTGAACAGCAGGTGGATGCATTATCCCTGGCCATGTCCAGAGTTGCTCAGCCGGGTCCAGTTTCACACACTTTTTAAAGCATCAGGTGATGCATTTTTCTGTTTCCAGAATCAATCCAGGTACCAGTGTTTTTGCAGCACTACAAATGCAATACGCTGAACTTGACAGAGCCTTTTTTTCACTGGTTTTTTATATCTCCCCACCATTCACTTAAACGGAATGATAGACGGAAGCCACCGTCCAGAAAGATATCCTGAAATTGACTTTTTCAGGGGAACCGCTCTTGTAATGATGCTGATCTCAAACTTTGTCACGGATTTGCAGTACTTCTTCTCCTACTCTGATTTTGAGACCTTCTGGTACTGGTTTGCAAGAATAACTGCGGGAATGTTCATTTTCATTTCGGGACTGTCTCTGTGGATCTCCCATTTCAGAGCAAGAGGTTTTGAAAAATATCTGAAAAGATTTGCAAAGCTTTTCGGGCTTGGAGTTTTAATAACTGCTGTAACAGAGACATTTCTGCCATCAGGTACAGTATACTTTGGCATTCTTCACTTTCTTGGCGTGTCAAGTCTTCTCGGAATCCCATTTTTAAGATTTGGCCCCATGAATGTCCTCCTGTCCCTCATCTTTCTTGCAGGAACATCTGTGGTAAGGAACCACCATTCGGAATCCCTCCTTCTCCTCCCCTTGGGGATAACTCCCGATGTCTTCTTCACATTTGACTACTTTCCAATCTTCCCCTGGTTTGGTGTTTTCCTTCTCGGTGTAGGTTTTGGAGGTCTGGCCTACCCAAATGGAATGAGGAGATTTGATCTCAGATTTCCCGAAGGAATTCTGTTCAGCTCTGTTGAGGCTGCCGGAAGAAACACTCTGAAAATTTACCTAATTCATCAGCCAGTTTTTGTCTTGATTCTGATGGTGATTTCCGGTGGGAAGCTTGAGGGCATAGTCCTGCCTTGGTTCGGGCAAGGCTGAAATGTTAATAATGCTGGAAAACAGAGAGGTTGTGTGACCATGAAGGTTGTGATGGCAAGGAAAGTTTATGGCATGCTTGAGAATGTAAGGGAGAATATCGGATATTATGAGAGATGTGGTCTTCTTTTCGGGGAATTGTGTGGGAATGAGATTTACATTACCGAAATTGTGGAGATTGAAAATGCGAGAAAGTCACCTTCAGAATTTGAACTTGATCCGGTGCAGACTTTAAAAGCATTTGAAAGGGCTGAAAGGGATGGCATGGAGGTTGTGGGAGTGTGGCACACACATCCGCTCTGGATACCTTTCCCCTCCCTGAAGGACAGGGAGGGCATGAGGGTTTATCCGGGCGTGTGGATAATAGTATCGGAAAGTGGAATAAAGGCGTATTTCGGTAGCGAAAAGGGATTTGTGGAGGTGGGCATTGAGGTTACGGGATCTCCTCAGTAGTTTCCTTTTTCTCTATTCTCTTGAAAACATCCTTGACAATCACTATGTCTCCCACAGCCTTCACGAGCCTGTAGGGAATTATAACTCCATTCGCCCTTGTCTCAATCAGCAGTCTGTTAACATCAACTAAGGCCAGACCCTTAACCTGCCTTCCATCAACATCAATTGCAAGATCTGCAATTCTGCCAACGTATCTGCCCTCATCGGTGTAAACTCTAAGCCCAAGTATGGAAGAAACCTCACCTATCATTACAACCCACCAATTTTCCATGGGATTCATTATATATTAAAATTTTCACATCGCACTTTCAGACCTGAATCTCATAGATCTTTTTTAGGTTTCTCAGCCTGACAACATGCTCGGCGTCACCTCTTGCGATAACCCTGAAAGCATGCTCTATAATTGTTCTGTAAAACTCACAGTAATAGCTTTTCTTCAGCATTGTGCCGTGTTCAGAGTGAATTTCAGCAGAGCAGGGGTTCCCGCATATATTTCTGAATGCGCACTCTCTGCACTCCTCTATTTTTTCCACAATTCTCTCTCTGACAGCGGTGAAAAACTCTGAAACTCTCTCAATTTCAGAAAGCGGTATTTTGAACTCCTCCATGCCAATGAACTCTCCGCAGGGATATACTCCATCAGGACAGATTGAAACAAACCTTCTGCCAGCACCACACGGAGAGATGTCGCACTGAAGGACTCTGGAGTAGGGAGCAACAATTCCAAGCATTATGTTTGCGAAATCACCAATAACCACTCTCCTACCATCTTTTGTGTGCTGTATTGCTCTTTCAACAGCCTCAATGAAGTATTCTGAAGCCTTTACAGGGTCTGGTCTGAGATCCCTTCCTCCCCTGCTTGTCCCTCTCACCGGATTCATGAGCACAACCTCAACCCTTCCAGCAAGAAAATCAATCATATCCGGGAGATGGATGTAATTGTGGCTGTTGATTGTTGTTATTATGTTTAACCTGCTGTATCCATTAAAATAA
The DNA here is from genome assembly GCA_002494725.1 of Geoglobus sp. UBA235. Lineage (GTDB taxonomy): Archaea > Halobacteriota > Archaeoglobi > Archaeoglobales > Archaeoglobaceae > Geoglobus. Next base: position 51,619 of record DACG01000014.1, on the reverse strand, counting down.
TCAAGCAAGGTTACGATTTTGCTGTGATGTCCCTTACCTCTCAGAAGGTCCTCGATTTTTTTGTACGGTGAATCAAATGAGAGTCCCACATTAACATTTCTTTCCATGAGAAAATCAACATCATCTCTTTCAAGCAGAAACCCATTTGTCTGAATCCCGAAGCTATAATCAAACTCATCAATTGCCCTGAATATCATATCCTTAACAACAAGAGGCTCTGCACCATGAAATATGACATTTTTCACACCAGCACCCTCAATTTTTTCAAGAACATCCCGTAGTGTATCATAATCCATCTCCTTCCCCCTTCTCCTCACCTCAGAAGGTATGTAGCAGTATGGGCAGTTTGCATTGCATCTCTCAGTTGGATTTATGTAGACTGTGTTGAAATCAACCTCAAACCTGTATTTCCTCATTTTCTGAAGGAGCGTGTCTCTGTTTTCATCAAAAAAATCTCTGATTTCCTTTGGAACTTCATTTCCATCAACAATCACCCAGAAGTTTGTTTCAGGATCAATTGCAACACTGAAGTCATCGATAGCTATCAGTTCCATTCGATCACCTCAAAAAATTAAAATGGGGATTCCTCACCCGGCATGACGTAATGTGTTAGGCCACCTCCAACATCGCACTCGTACATGAAACTGTATGCCATGACCAAAAGTGGATGCGGGAAAATAAAAGGTTAATTTTTGTAGTACTATTGTAATACAGATCTGGAGGTTACCGGAGCGATTATAAAGTTATAACGATCGGTCTTTATGGTACGGGATGGGCAAAATATTTGAGAGGCGGGGAAACACCGGTTTGGGATGGGGTTTGCCAGCCAAACTTCTGGTTGCTGCATACGTCCTGAGAAGGGGTTGTTAATTTTTTTGTTTATTTTTGAGTTCAGCACAGTCCAATGATCTCAATAGCTCTTTCAAGCATCGAATTGATACCTTTTTTACCCTCCATCACCCTTCTATGACCTGGAAGAAGGTAACTGGGCTCAAGATTTCTGATTTTTTCAAGAGATCTCAGAAGCTCTTTTCTGTTTCCTCCAAAAATATCAGATCTTCCGGGAATACCACCTTCAAAGATCAGGTCACCTGTTATCGCGGCCTCAAACTCCTGAATGTAGAATGTTAAACTCCCCGGAGAATGTCCCGGAGTTCTGATTACTTCAATTTCCATTCTTCCAGAACTGATGCATTTCCCGATTTTAAAATCGGGGCTGTAGCTATAGGGGGAAACATCTCTGTCTCTCTCATCGAAGCCAACAAGTGCCCCCTTTCTCATGAACATTATGTTGCTCTCACAGTGGTCCCGGTGCATGTGGGTGTTCAGAACAAAATCAACCCCATCAATTCCGGCACTCCTCATCAACCCAAACAGGTTCGTGTAGCTCTTGAACGTTCCGGGATCGATCAGAATTGTCTCTTCACCCTGAATTATGTAGGCATTGGATGAATCCTGAAATGCGCTCCCCCACACAATGGCGTGAAGACCGTCAAAGAGTTCCATGTCCGGACATCAAAGCTAAAGGCAATAATCCTTTTGATTTTTCATTGTGGTTAATTCTGGTGAATGTCATTCCACATTTCTGTGATCTGGAAGTCAGACTGAACTTTACGGGAAGTGGGCAAGATGAAAACTCAGATCACAAATTCTGCTATTAAAGGCAGATGATCACTTGGCTTCTCCATCAGCCTCGGTTTCATATCTGCATAGCACTTCACAGCCTTTTCAGCCAGCTTTGGTGTGACGAGGATGGCGTCAACCCTCCATCCAAGCCCTCTCTCTATGGCATTTTTCACCCTGTAATCGTAGAATGAGTACACCCTCTCATCGGGGTGAAACCTTCTGAGCAGGTCAATAAATCCAAGTTCAAGGATTTTTCTGTATGCATTTCTGGCATCAATATGAAAGCAAACGTGATTTCTGAGCCTGTCAGGACTGTGAACATCTATGTTTTCAGGAGCCACGTTCATGTCTCCGCAGACAGCCCAGAGGCCTTTGAAGTCCACCACTCTATTCAGATACTCTCTGAATCTTTTAAGGAAATCAAGCTTGTATCTGTATTTTTCTGAATCAATGCTCTGGCCCTGCGGGATGTAGACGCTCATAACGCTTATTTTTCCAAATCTGGCTGAAATTATCCTGTCCATCTCATTTCCATCCATCCCTATAACAATTTCATCTGGCTCGGTTTTCGCTGCAATTGCCACCCCATTCCTGCCCTTAATCCCTGAAAAGTACACCTGATACCCGGCTCTTGAGAACTCGTTCTCGGGAAAATTCCTGTTGTCAACCTTTGTCTCCTGCATGCACAAAACATCCGGCTTGTTTTCTTTCAGCCAGGGGATGACAACATGCAGTCGCGCCCTTATTGAATTCACATTGAACGTTGCAATTATCATCTCAATCCCTCCTGAAAGAGCTCAAAACACCATGACATCTGCATGCTGTTCCAACAACAATTCTGTCTCTTTTTTCAGCCCACTTCAGAAGATTTTTAAGGTCATGGCCTTTAATTGCTCCAAGTCCGGGTTTCAGATACCTGCTCTCAATTATGTAGCCATCAGGAGCAGCAAATCTCAGCATGTCGTACATCGGTGCAGGCTTTCTGAGCTTTGTTACCGGGCAAACATCGGGAGCACTGCAGTTTTCAGGACACTCGTGATCCCTGTTGTAGCTTACAACAAGACTTCCCTTTCCTGCTGAGAGAATGATCTTGGGCGGGACTCCAGAGAGTGCGATATTTATACCATCATCCCATGTCTTCAGGTTCTGACTCTCTTTTAAAAATAACGCTGCCAAGTGGACGGGGGCGGTCGGGAAGACATATTCAACCTCATGATGCAGGAGAATTTTTTTGAGCTCCTTAACACTTCCATGAATGAACGAACCTTTTTTTCTGCCATCCTTGAATTCCGGAAGATCGAGTTTTCTCATCACCATGCATTCTCTGTCAGTATCAATCACAGTGAACTCTCTGTTTTTGCTGAGAAGATATTCTGCAGCTTTGAGTCCGTACTTTCCACCACCGAACACGATATCCACAGGGTGTAATTTCCGGGATGCTAAATAACATTTGCTGAGGAGGCTGATATTCTTCGGAAATTTAATATATTTCCAATTTTAATATAACTCAATGAAAAAGCTCTTCATTTTGCCGATCCTTTTTATCTTCATCTTTATCTATCCCGCTCTCTCCCAGGAAATAATTGTGGGTGTGTATGACAACCCGCCCATGATCTTCTATAAAGATGGGACTGCAGATGGCTTTTTCATAGAGCTTCTTGAGTACATTGCTGAGAGGGAGGGATGGGAGCTTAGGTATGTTTATGGAACCTTTCCGGAACTGATTGAGAAGCTGAAAAAAGGGGAGATAGACATTCTTCCTGATGTGGCCTACACACCTGAAAGGGAGAGGATCTTCAGCTTCAACAGGGAATCTGTTTTCAACAACTGGGGAGTCATTATAACTGCAGACAGAATCGAAACAATAACCGATCTGGACGGAAAGAGAGTTGCAGGTGTGAGACAGGACATTTATTTTAAGAACCTCAGAAAGCTTGCCAGCTCTTTTGGAGTAAAATGCACATTTGTTGAGGTTGAGGGAGATTACAGGGATGTTTTTGGGACAATAAAAAATGGAGCGGCAGATGCCGGGGTGGTATCAAGGATATACGGAAACCTTTACAGCAGGGAGTATGGGCTGAAGATAACACCTGTGATATTCTCTCCAGTTGAACTGAGGTTTGCGGGAGCGAGAGGAAGAGAGGTTTATCTTGAGAAAATAGACCACCATTTGGAGATACTGAAGGAGGATGGGGATTCGATTTACTATCAGCTGCTTGGAAAATGGACGGAAACACCCAGAACAGAAACACCCTACTGGGCGAAGTACTTGATAGCAGCATCAGTTTTTCTTGGATTCCTGTTTACCTACAGGGAGCTCTATCTGAAGAGGGAGCTAAGCAGAAGAAAATCTGAGATTGTGAAGGTCAATCGCCTTCTTGAGAAGATAATAAGAATAAATGAGGCCATAATCGTGGAAAGAAATCCGGAAAAGCTTGGATTGAGGACGTCATCCATGCTGTCTGAGTACAGAAGCAATGCTGTGCTTTTATTCCTGAGCAGTGAAACAATAGCCTTCATGGATGGTAAAAGGGTTCCTACAGACGAGGTTCTGAGGTATGAATGCATGAAATCGGTCATCTCAAAGAAAACAACCCTTGAAATACCTCCCGGATTTCATCCTGAAACATGCATTCACGGAGAAAAGGCCGGAAACTGCTTTGGATATTCTTTTCCAATGCTGTACGGCTCAGAATTCAAAGGGCTCATCTTCATCATGAGCGAGGAAAAGCTTTCCGGACAGGAGAAGAGAATACTTGAAACTCTTGCAGGAGATATGGCCTACGCTCTCCATGATTTTGAGCTCGAGAGGGAGAGGAATGCGGTATTGAAGCAGCTTGAGGAGAATATAAATAACATGATGGTTCTTGTTGATCGAATCAAGAATCCGCTCACGGTTATACTGGGGGTTACAGAACTCAGGTGTCAGGAGGTCAGGGATGAGATCGAGAGGGAGATCGCAAACATTTTGAGGATTGTGAAGGAGATTGAGAGGGGCTGGCTGGAATCAGAGGATCTTGAGAAAAAGCTGGAAAAATACTGAATTGCTTAGATGAAATGGGGATTGCCGACAGTTTCCGCGCTTCCCGCCCCCTCTCGGAAGGCAGTACAACGCGGAACGGGACAGGGCTTAACTTCCGGGTTCGGAATGGGTCCGGGTGTTTCCCCCGTCCCTGTGACCGTCGGCAATTTCATGAGTAATGCAATGGATATTTAAGAATTTTGGTAGAGAATGCCGGAAATAAGATGTCAAAGAGACCGATCACCTCAGGATCTTTTTTCAGCCCTCAGTGCAGCTTTCAGAACATCCCTCCATCCCGGTTTTGAGTAGGAAAGCGCATAGTACCCAAAAATTTTGGCAGAGATTTTCAAGGTTATCAGCGATGCTGCTGCCAGAATAAAAGCTCCAAGAACGACCATCACTGCTCCTGCCGAACCAGATGAGTACATGGCTGGCATGAGTGCAGGAGAGGTCAGGGGAAAGAGCGAGAAGACCTTCAGAGCCTGAGATTCCGGGTTGAATGAACTCATCTGGCTGAGAAAAATTGCAGGGAAAATTCCGATGAACACAACAGCAGATGTTGCCTGCTGGGCATCTCTGAGGGTGGTTGAGACAGATGCAATGGCTGCAAGAATTGATGAGTAAAGCAGGTATCCGAGAATGAAGTACACCGCCGAGATGATGATCATCCCGGCTGTGAGGAGCTTCATTGAGAGCATAAGGCCTGAGAACGTTCCTGCCAGCCCAAGCCACACAGATGCCTGAATTAAGCCGGTTACGGCATTTCCTATGAACTTGCCTGCGAAAACATCCTGCGGCGAAACAGAGGATAAAAGGATCTCCATAACCCTGCTCTCCTTCTCCTCAACAATTCCCTGCATTAGGTAGCCTGAGGACGTGAATATTGCAACAAAGAGCAGGAGGGGAATGAAGATGGGAAGAACGAAATCCATCGCTCCCCTTTCTTTTTTCTCAATGCTTTCAAATCTTATCCCACTGGCAAATTTATACGCTATCTCCCCGTACTTCTCCGCTATCTTCAGCTCAATCTGCTTGTCGGCATCAAGAAAACCCCTTGTCATCTTCATTATTGTGAAGTTTTCCGGAAAATCTTCCAGAATTATGTAGTATGCCCCTATCTCTTTTTTCTCAAACGCCCTTTCAACGCCACTTTCATCTTCGAATTTTATCAGAACTATCTTTCTCTCCTGTGAGATATTTACGAAGGGATTTTCACCCTTCTCAGCAATCTCAATTCTGCTCTCATCAAGAATGCCAGCATGGTCAACAATTCCCACCACGAACTGATCCGGGACTGAGAACTCCTCAATCAGAAGTACGGGAATGATGAATGAGGCCCCCATAAGCAGTGGAAGACCAATCACGCCGAGAATGAATCCCTTTCTTCTTATGTTTATCCTCAGCTCCTGCTTTGCAACCGCAAGAACTTTCTTCATTTTCCGACCTCCCTGAGAAATATCTCCTCTAAGGACATCCTTCTCCTTCTGTAGGTGATTATCTCAGTGCCTGATTCGACCAGCTCTTTCAGGCTTTTCTCTGTTGTCTCTTTCACAACCCTCCCATTCTCCAGATACTCAACCTCACAGACTTCCTCACCAGAAATCTCATCAATTCTACCGTAAAGCACTTCACGACCCTTATTTATAAGAAGAACTCTGTCGCACAGTCTTTCGGCAAGACTGAGGATGTGGGTTGAGATTATGATGCATTTCCCATCATTTCTCAGCTCTCTCACAATCTCCATTACAAGGCTGATGTTCACTGCATCAAGCCCGGAAAAGGGTTCATCAAGAATTAAAAGCCTTGGATTGTGCTGGACAGCCAAAATGAGCTGAATTTTTTGCTGCAATCCCTTTGAAAGCTCTTCAACTTTCCTCCCTGCATATTCAGCCATATTGAGCTTCTCAAGCCAGCGGTCTGTATCTGCCCCACCCTTCAGTTCTGAAAAATAGTTGAGCACCTCCTTTACCCTCCATTTTCTGTAGAGACCTCTCTCTTCAGGAAGATATCCTATGAGATCTTTTATTTCATATGGATCCTTTCCAAAAACCCTAACCTCTCCAGAATCCGGTTTCAGTATTCCGGCAACCATTCTGAGAGTGGTTGTCTTCCCAGCCCCGCTTGGGCCAAGAATCCCGAAAATCTCACCTTCAGAGGCGCTGAAGGATATGTTTTTCAGGGTGAATGAGCCGAGGGATTTTGAGAGTTCAGTGGCCTGAACAGCTTCACCCATCTTCTGTCAGTTTGCCTTTCAAATTAAAAATTTTTTGTTTGATGTAATTTGAAGTCCTGCAATATATGAACACGAAACGCAAAAACAATATATGTATCGGGCACGAGCTCGAAAAGATGTCGGAGCTTTTGGAGATGCTCGTTAATTCAGGAGTCATAAAGAGGGGAGAGTTTATTCTCTCATCAGGAAAGAAAAGCGGCATATACATTGACATAAAGCAGGCAGTTACAGACCCGGTAATTCTGGAAAAAATTGCTGGAGAAATGGTAAAAAAACTTGAAAGCATCGATTTTGACAGAATTGCATGCATAGAGCTCGGTGGAGTACCCATAGCTGTTGCCCTATCTCTGAAAACATCAAAGCCCCTTGTAATTTTCAGAAAAGCGAGAAAGGATTACGGGGCTCAGGAGGATAGGATTGGCAGGATTGAGGATGGTGACAGGGTTGTGGTTGTTGAAGACGTCATAACAACGGGAAAATCTGCAGCAGGTGTTGTTGAGAGGGTTGAGAAATCTGGAGGAATGGTTGTGGCTGTAATTGCGGTTGTAGACAGGGAGGAGAGCAACCTGAATCCGATCTCTCTTCTGAAATTATCTGAAATTCTGGAAAAGAGCTGAAAGACTTTCAGGAGAAATCTCTATTCCTCCTCTTCTCATGTATTCAACAACATCCTCAAAACTGTACCTCGGGTTGAATTTGTAGCTTTTCAGAGCTCTTTCAACCTCCTCAGCCCTGAACTCAATCAGGGAGGAAACCTTCTCAACATCAATCTCAGCTTTTTCAAAATCCCTGACAAACTTCTCAGCCCCTTCAGGACTTCTCTGAATGTAGGATGTGTTGAATGCCAAGGTGCAGCAGGGATAGTCTCCCTCAAGCTCGTTAAAGGGGATCTTTTCCCTGTTCAGGGATGAGAAGTAGGGCTCCCATATTGCAATCCCCTCAACATCTGGCAGGCTTGAAATCAGGCATTCAGGGCTCTGGCAGTATCTGAACCCCTTTATTCCAAGCCTGTCCTTAACGGCTCTCAGATTCATCTCCATAGCGGACATCTCTGTTGTTGCAAAAACTCTGTTGTTTGAGTCACCAAAAACAACGCCACTGCCGTTCTCTGCAACAACGCATCTTATCTGGATGGTCTTCATCATAACACCGAACATGACCTGGGTAACAAGGGGACTTGCCCCTATGTCGATTCTTCCCAAGGCGAGATCTCTTGTGAGATCAATTGCGTTGCTGTAGATGATGAAGGAATACTCTCCGGAGCTTATGAGCCTCGCATACTCCACGGCTCTGAGTATCCCGACCTTTGTGCTGCCCTCGGAATAATCCCTGAGCCACACCTTCAGATTTTTTCCCGCCTCCCTTCTTCTAACCACAACCCCCTGCTGTTCGAGATTCGAAAGAACTTCAGAAATCCTTGATTTTGATGCGTTAAGCGTCGCTGGAAGCTCAGACTGAAGTACACCCTCGAACCTCTTTTTTTCAAGAAGCTCAAGTATTCTGTCCTCGAGCATCAGTAATATTTAGTCAAAGCTTAAATATTGTTTATGCATATCTCATGTGAGGTGAAGAATCATGACTGATGAGGTTAACAGGATAATCACTCTCTGCGGTAAAAACTGGGCTGTAACAGGAACAGAATTCATTTTTCTCGGGGGAAAAGAGGAGTGTGAGTCTTGCAGACTGAGGAAGGTCTGCCTCAAACTCAGAATTGGTTCGAAGTACAAGATTGTCGGTCTCAGAAATGGAGAGGTCCAGCCCTGCCAGCTCCATGATGATGGAGTCATAGCAGTGGAGGTTGTTGAACTTCCGATAATTCTTGCAGTTGATGCAAAGACGGCAGTGGAGGGTGCTAAGATAAGGCTGAATGGCAGATGTCAGAGAATAGACTGCGGATTCTTCAACCTCTGCAATCCGACCCAGATCGGCAGTGATGAGAGCGTTATTATTGAAAGCGTTGGAGAATCCTTTGAGTGTCCGGGTGGAAAGACAATGAAGGTGGTCGAGGTCAGAAGGGTGGACTGATTCTCAGATTCTCAGAAGAATCTCCATGAGATTCAGGCCATCAATCAGTCCGAGCTTTCCCATCTTACATGCACTCTCCGAGAAAACCCTCACATCATCCCTTCTTCCATCCTTAATCGCAAATGGTACGGGTTCGGATGTGTGTGTTCTGAGTTTTACCGGAGTGGCGTGATCCGGAATCAGAAGGATCTTTGTCCCATCAAGATCAATTCTGTCCAGCAGATAACCGAGAATTCTTTCATCGTACATGATTATTGCCTCAGCCTTTTTCTCCGCATCCCCCTCGTGTCCCACCTCGTCAATCCCCTCAGTGTGTAGAAGAACGAAGTCCTTTCTTTTCAACTCCTTCAGAACCGCCCTTGCTATGCCTCTGTAGTTGGTGTCAATGTATGCTGTCATTCCCTCAACCTCGACAACATCCATTCGTAGGCCCTTGCCTATTCCCCTGAGCAGATCGACCTCGCTTATCATGCTGCCCCTCATTCCATATTTTTCTCTGAATTCAGGGAATTCTGGCTTTTTTCCACCACTCCAGGGCCATATCATGTTCGCTTTTGATCCGATGTCTCTCAGCACATCTCTGCTCCATTCCATCAGTTCAACAAGAATCATGCCAAGATCATTTCTCTCAGGCAGATACCTCTCAAACCTCTCACCCATTATGTCGTGGGGGGCAGATGTTTTCGGAATCTCATCAAACTCCCTGCTGAATGATAGAATTCCCCTGAATGATACGCCATGATGGAAGTGAATGAATTCGTATGGCTTCTCCTTTTCAAGAGCTCTGAACACCTCTCTTGATTCTCTATCCCCAATCCTGTTTCCACTGTAATCAACCATCACACCGTTTTCAACATAAACCAGGTTGCACCTGAAGAATATCCTTCCATCAACTCCCATCGAAAGGGCCTCAATTGGCCCCCTTCCTGTGTAGTACTTTTTTGGATCTATTCCGAGAATTGTGAGATTTGCTATATCGCTTCCAGGCTCAAAACCCTGGGGAATTGTTCTTGCAACTCCGCATATTCCCTCTCTTGCCAGGTAATTCATGTTTTCCGGGCTCGCATACTCGAGGGGTGTTCTGTTGCCAAGCTCCTCACACTTCCAGTCTGCAAGCCCGTCTGGAATCAGAACGAGATATTTCATTCATCACCTCCCGAGAATCATTGATCTGAAGACATCTGCAGATCTTGCAGCACTGTTTGCTATCTCTCCAAGCTTCACAATTATCTCATTCAGAAGGATGAGCTCGAGAACATCTTTATGCTGGGAGCTGAATATTCTCCTGTGTATCTCTATCTGGATCTTGTCGCACTGGTGCTCGAGCTCTTCAACAACCGGAACGTGCTCTATAGTATCTTTTATCTCCTTTTTTGAAAATGAGGTTGCAATCAGTCTTTTCATGTGGTCAACAAGACTCTCATACTCTTTAACCGTTTCTTCAATCTTTTTCAAAAGATTTAGCACCAGTTCCCAGATCTCCCCGTCAATCGAGAATTCCCTGTATGAGAGCATGTGGGCAACGTGCTCGGTGTTGTCGATTATGCTGTCCTGAACCTTGAGGAACTGAAGAAGATCCTGTCTGTCAACGGGCATAAGGAGGGATTTTGTTACATTTCCCCTGATTTCGTGCTTTATCTTGTCAGCCTGATATTCCATGGAGTCAATCTCCCTTTCAAGGGACTTAACCCTTTCAAAATCCTTCTCAACAGAGGCCTGAAACTGTTCAATTAGCTTTTCAACTGCCTTTCCACACAGCTCAGCATGCCTGTGGAGATCCTCAAATGGGGAGTATCCGAACACATCCGTGACACTTCTAACAAACTTCATCCAAACACCACCATCATCGTGTAGACCGCCATCGTTATTCCTGCTGCAACAGGTACTGTTAGGAGCCAGGATGCTATAATTCTTTTCACTATTGTCAGATCAACACTGGCAAGTCCACCTGCAAGTCCAACACCTATAACGCTTCCTACCAGGGTGTGGGTTGTTGAGACGGGCATTCCAATGGATGAGGCAAACAGCACGGTACTTGCAGTGGCGAACTCAGCAGAAAAACCCCTCGATGGTGTGAGCTCGGTTATCTTCTTTCCAACAGTCTCTATAACCCTCCATCCCCAGGTTGCAATTCCAACCGCAATTCCTATGCCACCGATGAAAAGCACCCATGCTGGAGTTTGAGCACCGAGAAAGCCAAGAGCTGCTGTCATCGGACCGGTTGCATTTGCAACATCATTGCTTCCGTGAGCGAAAGCCATGTAGCATGCGGTCAGAATCTGAAGGTACTTGAAAACCCTCTCAACCTTGTTAACACTGTACCTGTCGATTATTGCTATCTTTATGATCGTGAAGATGAGAAAGGCCAGCATGGCTCCGACAACAGGCGAGAGAACCCAGCTCAGAACAATTCTGTAGAGAACATCCCAGTTTATGTCTCCAAGACTCAAATAGTTCTGGCTCACTGATGCAATTCCAAACCCAACCATTGCACCCACTATCGAGTGGGTTGTTGAGACAGGGAGATGATAGTATGTGGCAATCGTTATCCAGAGACTTGCTGACAGAATTGCTGAAAGGGCTCCGAGAGCCACTATGTGGGGGTCAAGAGAGTCAATGGGGACAATTCCCTTGGCTATTGTGTGTGTCACCTTCTTGCCATAAAGAACTGCTCCGGCAAACTCCAGAACCGATGCAATTATGATTATCTGCCTTAGGGTCAGTGCACCGCTCCCGTAAGAGGTTGCCATTGAATTTGCAGCATCATTTGCACCAATGTTCCATGCCATGTAAAACCCAACGGCAACCGTAAGGACTGCAACTACCTCTATCATGGCTATCCCCTTCTTTCAGATTCAAGAATTGTCCTTACATCTTCAGGAATGGGTTTCTTCTGATTGTTCTTCAGATCAACCCACACCTGGATCGTTCTTGCCCTTATCACCTCATTTCCAGTCTTCTTGTTCCTTATTGAGTATATGAATTCCCAGCTTGTTGTTCCTATCTCACCAACCCGAATCTCAACCTCCGCAACATCTCCGAGAAACATGGGTGCAAGAAAGTCCATCTCAAGTCTTCTGAGGACGAATGCAGGCTCAATTTTTCCGAACTTTTCCATGAAAAACTTCACCCTTGCAGTCTCCAGAAATCTTCCATAAACAACGTTGTTGACGTGCCCGAAAGCGTCCAGATCTCCAAACCAGATCTCAACATCAAATTTCATTGAGAAGCACCTCTGAAATTATATCCGAAACTGAAATAATGCTCACCTGACTTTCAACCGTATCTGTGGCCTTCACCTCACTAACCCCGGATGTGTAAAGCCTGTTCAGGGCGTTTCCTGCAAAAACGCCGTGGATGCATGCTGCCTCAATTCTTGATGCCCTGTCACTTAGCTGGCTTGCAGCCGTCACAACCGTACCACCTGTGGATATTATATCATCAATGATAACGACCTCTCTGTTCTCGATTTCCAGATTTTTCGGGGTTATCTCCACGTTTTCGGCATCAATTCTTCTCTTTTCAAGGTAATCGAAATCGCATCCGGCAATCTCTGCAGCTTTCCTCACTCTTTCCAGAGATCCCCTGTCGGGGGAGAGCATGATAACATCTTTACCCCTGTAATGCTCACCTATTCTTTCCATCGCATCCAGTTCTCTGAGCTTTCTGAAATGCCCTTTTGCTCTCTCACTGTGGATGTTAACGGTAAAAACCCTCTCTGCAGAGCTCTCAATCATTCTTGCAACGGCCCTTATGCTCACGGCCTCACCGCTCAGAAAAGCTCTGTCCTGCCTGGCATATCCCATGTAGGGTATGATTGCAAAAACTCTCTTTCCGTTAAGGGCATCGAGAATGAGCATGAGGTAGATGAGATCGTCAGCAGATCTCATGCTGTTTATCACTGCAAAGCTCTCATCCTCCGGGTCATCAACCCTCACATAAATCTCTCCATCTGGAAATTTTCTGTAGGTTACCCCGGCAATCTCAAGCCCTGTTCTCTTCGCAACTCTTTTTGTGAGAAGAGGTGATGATGGTCCTGCAATCAGCTTCATGATCTGAAGTGATACAGGGGTATTATCTTTTTTTCTATATTTTTCCCTCTCTCAGTATACTGGGGTCAATCAGGCCTGAATGAAATGCTGTTGAGATCAGAACACCATCAACACCCATTTCCCTGGCTACAATAAGGTCATCAATGCTTTTTATCCCTCCTCCAGTCAGCACAGGGTGGTTTGATGTGTTTAAAGCTTTTTCAACCATTGACAGGTCAAAGCTCAGACTCCCGACTCTGTGAATTGGAAGGACAAGTATTCCGGCAATCCTGAAAGAGTTCAGATAATCAAGAACGTCCTCCACCCTCTCAAACATTCCGCTCCTGTCCAGCAGCCTGTTCTTTATATCTATGCTGACAATGTATTCTCCATCTTTCAACAATCTGAGATCAAAGGTTTCAGTACCGAGGACAGGTGTGAAGGGATAAATCTCATCCTCCACTTTCTCAAATCCCAGATCTGCTATAAGCCTGTCAACCATTTTGGAAATTTCTAGAACTGTCCTCAGATTGTCGCCCCTCCTCTCTATCCTGTCCAGATCGGCGATGTAAACATTTTTTGGCTTTAGAGTGTCAATAACTCCTTCCGGATCAGATGTGCTGACGATTTTGCTCGTTTCCGAGATTTCCCTGTACTCCTCTCTCCTGCCCATTTTTCCGGCAACAACCCTTCCCTGCTTTATATCCATCACAAAGTAAACATCCATGGAGATAATTTTCAATATCTATATATACAGCTTTACCTGGCTTGATGTGATGAAGGTGCTGGTTTCACCCATGAGCATTGAAGAGGCCCTGGAATCTGTAAAGGGTGGGGCCGACATCATAGATGTTAAGAATCCTGCTGAAGGATCACTTGGGGCGAATTTCCCCTGGGTCATCAGAAGTGTGGGGGAGATAGTCAGGGAGCATAACAGGCTTCTGAGTGCCACCGTTGGTGATCTGGACTTCAAACCAGGCACCGCAAGTCTTGCAGCCCTTGGAGCAGCTTTTGCAGGGGCAGATTACATCAAGGTCGGTTTGTTTGGAATAAAAACCGAAAATCAGGTTTTTGAGATGATGAAGAATGTTGTGAGGGCTGTAAAAGACCACAACCCCTCTGCGATGGTTGTTGCTGCTGCATATGCCGATCACTCAAGAATAAATGCGGTATCTCCCCTCTCCATTGCAGAGCCAGCATACAGGGCAGGGTGTGATGGTATTATGGTTGATACAGCGATAAAGGATGGGAGAAATCTATTTGAATTCATGAGCCGTGAGATGCTTGAAAAATTTGTCAACCTTGCCCATGAAAGGGGAATGTTCTGTGCACTTGCAGGCTCCCTGTCATGGGAGCACATATCTGCCTTAAAAGACATAAATCCTGATATAATCGGTGTCAGAACAATGGTGTGTGAAAACGGAAGAAATTCAATGATAAGGAGCAATCTGGTGGCTAAGCTAATGGCCTCTGTAAGGTAGCTGAGCACATCTTTTTAAGCAGTTCCTCCCCTTCCCTTGTTCCCTTTGCAAACAGAAAGTCACCGGCCGATATCTTAGTGTTTGCCCTGGGTTTTGTTATCCACCTGTTCCCTCTCTTGATTGCAATCACGTGCATTCCCGTGTTTGATTCAACCCTTGCCTCTCCAAGGGTTCTTCCGTCAAGTTCGCATCCCTTAGAAACCTCAATCACACTCAGAATCTCATCGCTCTCCATCATTGCAGATCTGAACACAGGGTGAATTTCGTGCTTTTTAACAACAATTCCGGCGATCTCCTTGGCGGCGTCTGCAATTATCTCCGATGAGTACGCTATGTCTATGAGGGACATCAGAATTTTTATGTTCTCATCACCCTCAGCCTTTTTCACGGCATGCAGCACCCAGCTGACCAGCTCGAGCTTCAGCTGATCTATCTTCTCCTCGAGATAGTACACCTCATTGGCAATCTCCTCGTTGTAGTACAGCAGTGATGAGTAACCCAGATCAACAGAAAGCTCCGAGAGATCCTTCATCTCAATGAGAATGTCGACAGACTTCTCAAGTTCTCTCTCCTCAATCACCGTATCTTCATATTCTGTAACCTCCCCCGACACTATTTTCATGAACTCCCTCACGCCCGATATGTCTCCTCTTGCAATCAGAACATCACCTTTCAGAATTTTTGTGTCCCTGTCAGGATCGAATATCCAGTCAAAGCCCCTCTTTATCGCAATCACCCTCATTCCAGTTCTGCTGTGAAGTCTTGACTCTCCAAGAGTTCTTCCAGCAACCTCGGAGTCCTCCGAAACTCTTGTTCTGACCAGGGTCTCCTCGCTTTCGAGCAGAATCTCATTTATCATTTCCTTTGGAAGCTTAAAACCCCTGAGTACAAGAGTAGCAATGTCAGCAGCAGCTTCTCCTATTTTCTGAGCTGCAGAGGCTATTAAAAGTATGGATGAGACCATCTCAGCCTCCTCAACCCTCCTTCCAGCGAGAATTGAAACAATCCTGAGATTTCTAACGAGCTCCTCTGTCTTCTCCTCAAGGTCAAGAACCTCCTCGGCAATATCTTCATTATCGAAAAGAATTGCGGAATAGGCCAGATCAACCATTAGCTCTGTCGTATCTTTAATTTCAGTGAATAAATCCTTGACAGTTTTGGGCATTTCAACAGATATTTTTCTGAGAGCTTATTTAAAGGTTTTTATGGGCATAATTAGATCCGTAAACTTCACCTTCTGAGGACAATTTTTGAACAGTCTTGATGAAGTTGAAGGAGCTGATTGAGTCTCTTAACCTATTTGAAGGGGAGGGAAAGCCAGGAAATAACGAAATCCTTCACCAAAGAAGTTCTGAATTAGTGCGAGAATAGGCCCAAGTTTCTTATCTATAATACTCCCTGGCTTGTTGATGCATTGAAGAGTCCCGGTTTAGAATTTGAGCATCAGTCCTTTCGGGAAGAGAAGTTTGGATGGGTCGATGCTTTCTTCTTTAAAACAGAGGATTAAGATATTCTTCTGCTCGATTACTGCTAAGAACTCAGTTGTAAACTGGAATCTGTTCTCCAAGCTGTTCATGCTGTAATACAGCCATCTGGGGTGGTTAAGTTGATAGGGCTGACATAACTGCCAGTAAGAGTTAAATAATCCGACCTGCAAAAATTATCAGTGTTAATATGAAATCGCCATGTGAGGTATTTGCTTCCAAAATAATTCCGGTAATAAGGGGGGAAATAGCAAGGGAGCTTGTTGCAAGAGGGCACAAGAAAAAAGAGGTAGCTGAGATTCTTGGCATTACAGTTGCAGCGGTTAGCCAGTACGTTCATGGCAAGAGAGGGGTGGGAGGAAGCGAGGCACTTAAGGAAAGAATAAGGAAGCTGGCAGATGAAATTGAGGAGGGAAAGCTTTCAGAGGATGAACTCAGTCTCAAGCTCTGTGAACTCTGCACACTTGTGAAAAGGGAACATAATGCTGAGCAGACTTAAACCTGCAGTTACAGATTTTCTTCAACCGATAACTGTACGAATTGCCGAACTCGGTATTAGACCCAATCATCTGACCGTTCTGGCTCTGATATCCGGAATGATGTCGGCGTACTTCATTCTTCAGGGAAGCATCCTTGAGGGTGTTGTTTTTCTGCTCGTCAGCTCTGCATTTGATGCACTTGATGGGGCGCTGGCAAGGAATGAGAATTTGAAATCGGAATTTGGAGGATTCCTCGATTCTGTGATGGACAGGTATGTGGATGCTGCAATTATAATCTCAATTGGAATTCACTCCAATCAGATTCTGCTTGCTGCAATTGCCGTTATTGGAGCATTGATGGTGAGCTATACGAGGGCGAGAGCCGAGCAGATTGTGGAAAGATGCGATGTCGGGATTGCTGAAAGAGGAGAGAGAACACTCATCCTTATTGCGGGACTTGTGGCTGGTATGGAGTACCACGCGCTGATTGCTGTTGCAGTTCTATCTCACATAACCGCAGTTCACAGAATGTATCATACGTACATTCAGAGCAGATGATAGCTTTCAACTCCGAGAACAATCAGTATTGAGCCCAGAACGATGTTTCTGCTGAACCTTTCTATTTTTCTGAGTGTCACAGCTGTCAGGATAAGGGTGAAGAGAGGGTATATGCTAAGAACAGGCTCAACGACACTTAGGGGGTAGCTTATAAGTGCCCTGTACCTCAGATAATGCCCAAAACCAACAAAAACACCTGCAAGAATGAAATATTTCTCTCCTCCTTTTTTTCTGAATTTGAAGATGAATGGAAACATAAGGGTTGAGATAACATATCCAACGGCACTTCCAAATATTGGCTCAGGATACAGCTCCATTCCGACCTTGACGACAGCAGATGACAGGGCAGTGGAGAATCCTGTGAGGAGTGCGAGCATCACACCCTTCAAGTCCCCGGCACCTTCCGGGGTTGAGATCAGATATATGCCGGAAAAGATCAGAACGGCCATCAGCAACACCTTCAGTCCGATCTCCTCTCCCATTGAAAACCCAAACATGACGGCAAAGAAGAGCCTGGTTGCAGAGAGACTTCCTGCAGAGTTAGCCCCTATTCTGCTTATGGCATTGTAGAATGCAGTTCTTGCAACAAGAAAGTGAAGGATTCCTGCAAGAAGCATGTAGGCTATGAACTGAATGTCCAGAATAACTCTGTTTAATGAGAGGGCAGAGAAGAGGACAGATGTTGTGAGAAGGCTAACAAATGCTCCGTAGTTTGCATCTCCGCACTCCACTCCCTTCCTTATGAAGATCTGATGCAGACTGAAAAGAAGGGCTATCAGTATGAGATCAATCATTCTCTCATTGCAGTAATCAGCTTTACGTTGATCACGCCCTTTGTCGAACTTATTCTGTCAACAAGCCTCTTTATTTCCTTCATGTCTCCCCTAACCAGTATCATCTCCAGACACATCTCGGAGTTCAGATGAATGTGAAGGGTTGTTGTTATTATGTCATGAAATTCATGCTGCAGGTTGATTATGGAATCATTGACACCTTTGACATTGTGGTTGTAAATCACGTTCACAACCCCAACAACCTCTCCCTCCTCTCTCTCCATCCACTTGTATTCGAGGATGTAGTTCCTTATTGCATCCCTTATAGCCTCACTTCTCGATGAATAGCCCCTGTTGAGTATGACAGCATCAAACTCCTCAAGGAGATTTTTTGGAAGGCTCACGCCAATTCTTGCAATGCCATCTTCCATAAGGAGAGGTTAAAATACCAGTATAAAAAACTTCATCAAAATACGGAAGCTTGAACAAGATCAGGCCTGTCTGTATGCTTCCAGAACTGCATTTACAATTTTTTCTCTCGCCTCTTTGCTTGTTGGATGGAATATGTCCTGAAAACTTCCATCCTTCGCCTTTCTTGAAGGCATGCTCACCCAGAGGCCGTTCTCATTCTCAAGAACCTTCAGCCCCTTGACAACGAACTCTCCATCAAGGCTGACTGACGCGTATGCCTTAACAGCTCCTTCTCCCTTCGATTTGTATATTCTCACTTCTGTTATTTCTACCAATTTCAACTCCTCCTGCTGTCTGTTCCCACCCCTAAGTTTTACCAGTATTTAAAGGTTTTGCCCTCTCGTTTACGAGCTCCACAATATCCCTTACATGGATTTTTCCCTCTCCTGCCTGATTGAGATGAAGCTTGCAGAAGGGGCAGGCGGAGACAACAAAGTCTGCATCAGTTTTCAGAGCCTCGTCTATTCTTATCTTGCCTATCTCCATCGCCAGATCCTTGAATTGAGATTTCACTCCTCCTCCAGCTCCACAGCAAAGAGACTCCTCTTTTGTGTGCTCCATCTCAACAACTTCGTATCCCATTTTTCTCAGAATTTCTCGGGGCTCATCGTAAACCTTCATGTGTCTTCCAAGATGGCAGGGATCGTGGAATGTAACCCTATCATTGCTTTTCTCGAACTCAAGCTTTCCACCATCCACAAGCTCCTTTATCAGGTGAACGGTGTGAATAACTTTAAAGTCCCACTTGTATCCAAGCTCCCGGGCAATTTCAGGATAATCCTTTGCGATCGTTCTGTAGCATCCCGAGCATGTTGTTACAATGGTTTTCACACCTCTCTCCCTCCATTCCTCATAGTTCTTCCTGAAAAACTGATATGCGATATCTCTCTGTCCTGTTCTGAGGAAGGGGGATCCGCAGCAGTGCTCATCCTCTTCTGCGTAGGTAAAATCAATTCCCATCTTGTTCAGAAATTCTACGGTGCTTCTTGCAAGTTCTGTCATTCTGTAGCTTGCGGTGCATCCGGCAAAGTATATCATTTCTGCACCGGATTTGAATTCATACCCTTCTGCCCATCTTCCCCTCTCACCTCTCTTCTCTCCGTAGGGATTTCCGTTCTTCTTCGCAACGTCTCTCAGCTTTTTATGGACTGGAAGTGGGGCCTTTCCGGAGTTCACAAATTCAGCCCTTGCTCTTTCCCAGACGTCTATCAGGGGAATTGAAGTCTGGCACACAGCCTCACATGCCCCGCATGTTGTGCATTTGTAGAAATCCTCAACAGCCTCGCCGTCAGGTTCAATTTCACCCTTTATTATCCCCTTCAGCATGTATATTCTACCTCTCGGAGAAACGCTTTCCCACTTCAGGACTGAGTAGGCAGGACAAACTCTGCAGTAGTGACACTGAACACAGACAAATACCTCGTTGTTTACAAGGGAATTGTCCATCTTCATCAGAACACCCCTGCAAGAGCCATGATTTTCGAAATTATCCCTGATGGAAATACCTTCACGGGATTGAGGAGGTTGTGGGGGTCAACCTCCTTTTTGAATCTGAGAAGCTCGTTATAGCCGGGGAAAATTTCCTTTGACTCTCTGCTCAGATAAAGACCTGATGAGTAGCTCCTCCCTCCAAGCTTTTTGGCTGTTTTGAGAGCCTTAACTGCAAATCTCCACTGATAGGTATAGCTTGCCTTTCTCTCATCCCACGGGAGAAATGAGAGAACGGCACAGAGCTTTTCCTTAATAAACCACACCTCGCTTCCTGCATTCCACCCTGAAATTCTTTGCAGATACTCTGAAAGCCTTTCAGATGGAATTATGACTTCAGCCGGTATGATTCCCGGGCCGAGCCTCTTTATCTTCATCGGGTAGAATCTGGCTTCCCAGATCTCATTACCGAGAGATTCATCTCCATCAAGCTTCTTTTTTGAAACCACCACCAGAGTATCCTTCTCAGGAATCTGGGTGCTATGAACAGAGTTTTTCATTCTGATGTATTTCTCATCAAGGAAAAGGGCAGAGTAGCTGTCTGAGGAAAAGACAAGTTTGACAGCCTTTTCAGGAGAAACATGAAATGCGTACGCCTGCATCTCTTCGAATTCCTTAACCTCTATCCATGCCTTCGTGATCATTCCTGTTGTCCCCTCAAGCCCTGCATAGAGGTGGATGTTCTCCGTCTCATTCACACCTCTGAAATCCGCAACTCTGAGTCTTGTGACATTCTCGGCTATGCTCCCGTATGCCAAACTGCCAACTCCATACCCGTTCTGGGCAATCCACCCTCCAACCGTCGATGAAAAAGCACTTGTTGGATAAACTCTAAGAGTCAACCCTTTTTTGTTGAGCTCTCTCTCTATATCCCACCACACAGCCCCGGGTTCTGAAACAAGAATTCTGCCGTCTTCATCTATCTCAAATCTGTCCATTCTTGTGAAGTCGACAACGAATCCTCCCCTTACAGGGATCACGCCTCCGTATCCTGAGGTTGCAGCACCTCTCGGAATTACAGGAATTTTCTTTTTTTCAGCAAATTTGAGAATTCTGAGAACATCCTCTTCTTTTTCAGGCTGAAAAACTCCATCGGCAATTTTGAAGAATCTTTTTATGAGGGGAGGGGATGAGACGTCATGGGAGCAGAGGTACCTCTCGAGGAAATCATCTCTAAACGGGACTCCTTCAATCATAGTGGAAGAGGGACAGGAGGGATATTAAGGGTTTTGCAGCTTTTGAAAATTACATCAATGAAACCGGAATCTCAATTATTGCTTTTCCATCCTTGAAAATCGTTACATCTCCTCCACTGCTTGATACAACAATCGCAATGCTTTTCGTGTTTTTGGTTATGGATGCACATGCTATGTGCCTGCCGCCAAGACCGTATTTCAGAGATATCTCTCCTTCAATGTCCAGATATCTTCCAGCTGAGATTATGTAACCTTCAGAATCGAGAACAAAGACTCCATCAAGCTGGGCGAACTCTCTTATGCTTTCCCAGTTCTCCTGATTCCTTATGTCTCTTTTTTCCTTGGGGTGACCTTCATAGGGGTTGAGAACAGCCTGTCTCGATCTCTTCATCACGTTTTCCGCATCTCCGATGACAAAGGCAGTTCCTATTCTCTTCCCCTCTCTCCCCTTGAAGGCGATGGACAGTGCAACAGCCAGCGTCGCCCTCAGTGTATCGGGATTGACGTACTCTCCACACTCCTTAAGAACCCTGCTCAACCTGCTCTCTCCATCTATCAAAAAGACCCCCTTCATGTTTGGAAGATACACACACACAACTGCTTTTGATTCAAGGCTGGAAACCTCAAGAAAAGCCTCCACAAATTCAGATATTCCGGGTATGGACATTATGCTCTCTGCAAATCCACAAGAGCCTGATATCGCAAACGTGTTCTTTATTGTTTCTATGTAATGTTTTGGGGCCTTCACAACTTCAAGATCATCAAACTCTATGTCAACATCCGAAACAAGAATGACCCTCCTCATCCCGTACTTTCTTGCCAGCCTTGATGTGAAGTCAATGAGAATCTCTATCATGGTCTTGATTATGTCCTTTTTTGGATAAATATTTTGGGTGAAAGGACAAAATTTGGTTATTCAATCCTGTATCCGAGCTTTTCAACAAGCTCTCTTCTTTCCCTCTTTTCTTCCTCATTCTCAATTCTTTCAACCTTCTGTCCATCAACAGCTCCGAGAACTGCCCTTCCAAGCTCAGTTTCTGCCACAATGACCTCTATGGGATTGGCTGAGGCAACGTAAATGTTGCAGACTGCTGGGTGGGATTTTACAGCATTGAGAACGTTCAGGGGGAATGCATTCTCGACAAAAACAACAAACACGTGGCTTGCAGCAATTTTCAATGCATTCTCTGCTGCCAGTTTTTTAAGGGTTTCATCATTCCCTGTGACCCTTGTGAGCTTTGGTGCCGCCTCATTCATCGCAACAGCACACCTTATGCTGGGCACAGTTGTGAGCAAGGTCTTGAATATGTCATCGCATGTAAAGACTGTGAAGTTCGCCTGTCCCACTATCACTTGGTATTTGTTTTCCGGGTTCTCGATTCCAACAACCTCCAGCTTCATGGTCTGAAATTGCAATTAAAGGTGATAATACTTTCGAATGATGGTATTATACGAAACATTTATTTGATAGATTATGACAGGGTAAGCGGGGGTTGAAATGGAGGAGTTGCTTGTTTACATGAACGGCAAGTTCGTTCCAGAAAGCGAGGCGAGGATAAGTGTGTTTGACAGGGGCTTTCTTTATGGAGATGGTGTATTTGAAGGTATAAGGGCATACAATGGCAAGGTTTTCAGACTTTATGAGCACATTGACAGACTCTATGATTGTGCAAGGGTGATCGACCTTCAGATTCCAATTTCAAAGGAGGAATTTGCCAGTGCCATTCTTGAAACCCTCAGAAGAAACAATCTGAGAGATGCCTATATTCGCCCCATTGTAACCAGAGGTGTTGGGGATCTTGGCTTGGATCCAAAGAAGTGTGAAAATCCGAATGTGATTATCATAACCAAGCCATGGGGGAAGCTTTATGGAGATCTGTATGAAAAGGGTCTTACAGCAGTGACCGTCGCTGTGAGAAGAAATCCAATCGATGCCCTCCCGCCAAACATAAAATCCCTCAATTACCTGAACAACATTCTGGCAAAGATAGAGGCAAATGCAAAGGGCGGGGATGAGGCGATATTTCTCGACCACAATGGGTACATTTCTGAGGGGAGTGGAGATAACATATTCATTGTAAAGAATGGCCTGATCGCAACTCCACCAACACTCAACAATTTGAAAGGCATAACGAGGACTGTTGTTCTTGAAATAATTGAGGAGCTCAATTTGCCATTCAGGGAGATGAATCTCGGTCTCTTTGATCTTTACTCTGCTGATGAGATATTTGTAACAGGAACTGCTGCAGAAATAGCCCCCGTAACGGTTATAGATGGCAGAAAGGTTGGTGATGGAAAGCCGGGAGAGATAACAAAGCTTCTGATGGAGAAGTTCAGGGAGAGAACAGAAAAAGAAGGGATTGAGATTTACAAGTGAGTGGAATGAGATTCACGTTAATAGTTGAGCTCGAAGACAAGCCCGGACAGCTTTTAAAGGTTATAGAGCCGATATCAAGGATTGGTGGGAATGTTATAAGCATAGTTCATGACAGGCACAAGGTATCCCCGCTGAAGAGAGTTCCGGTTGAGTTTGTGGTTGATATAGACACAGAGAAGGTTGAGAGCCTTCTGAGCAGAATCAAAGAATCGGGAGTCCACATCAGAAGTATAAATGAGGTCAGAATGCTTTACACCGAGAGCTTTCTGCTTATTGGCCATATAATACACACCGATCTGAGTGATACTGTAAACAGAATTGATGAAACTGGCTTTGCTGAGGTTGTTGAGATCCACATCACAATGCCAAAGGTAAACGAGCCATCGACAGCCATAATAACGATTTCTGCAAGGGGAAAGGATGAGCTTGGAAGAGCAAGAAAGATACTGAGAGAGATATGTGAGAAGAAGGATATTCTGGTTATAGAGCCTTTAAACGAGGAATCAGCATGATAAAGATTGCAATGGTTGGTTTCGGAACAGTTGGAAGGGGATTTGCAAGAGCTCTTGCTGAAAACAGGGAAATAATCGAGAAAAAGATTGGAAAGTACAGAGTAACTGCAATTTGTGACTCAAAAAGCTCAATTACAGGCGATTTCAGAATAGATGAAGCTTTTAAGCACAAATCTGAGAGAGGAAGGTTGCCAGAGAGCAGGAGTGCTGAGGAAATCATAGAGGAGGGGAATTTTGATGTTCTCATCGAAACGACACCAACAGATGTTTTTTCAGGGGAACCGGGGCTGAGTTACATAAAGAGGACCTTGAAATCAGGCAGAGATGTGATAACCTCAAACAAGGGACCGTTGGTTGTTGCATACCGCGATCTCATGAGGCTTGCGGAAAGGCATGGTGCGAGAATTGGGTTTGAAGCAACCGTTGGAGGAGCGATGCCTGTCATAAAGATGATAAGGGATGAGCTTGCAGGAAACAGAATAAAAAGGCTAAGAGGAATTCTTAATGGCACAACCAATTACATCCTTTCCAGAATGGAGAAGGAAAAAGCACCCTATCCTCAGATTCTGAGTGAGGCTCAGGAGCTTGGAATAGCTGAGGCAGATCCGGGCTATGATGTTGAGGGTATAGATGCCGGAGCAAAGCTCGTCATACTCGCAAACTCTGTTTTTGGGAGGAATGTTAGATTTCAGGATGTTGAGATCAGAGGGATCACAAGGATAACTCCTGAGGCCTTTGAGATTGCAGTTGAAAAGGGATACACGATAAGGCTGATTGCCGAGGCCGATGAAAATGGAAAGCTTGAGGTGTCGCCAAGGCTTGTGAAGCTCACAAACCCTCTTGCAATTTACGGAACCCTCAATGCAGTTTTGATTGAAACAGATCTGGCTGGAGAGGTTTTTGTAATCGGAAGGGGGGCTGGTGAGAAGGAGACTGCAAGTGCTTTGATCTCGGATCTGGTTGATTTCTATGGGAACGGTAGCTTTGGTTAAGTTTCTGATAGGGCTCTTTTTTCTTGTGTGGGCAAGCAGAATGGATCTGAGAACCAGAATAGTTCCAAACAGAATATGGAAGCTATTTGTTATTTCTGCAGCTCCATTCACGATCTATGAACTTCTTTTCTACCCCCATCCAACCTTGGAGATCTTTCTTGCCCTCACACAGCTTTTCTTTGTTTCTGGACTTGCCCTCGCATTCTACTACCTTGGGTTCTACGGTGGAGCTGATGCAAAGGCTCTGATCGTCCTATCAGTTCTCTTTCCCTTTTACCCGGAATTCGGACCATTTCCGGTTCTTTTCAGAGGCATCTCCTTCTCCTTCTCAACCCTTGCAAACTCTGTCATGTTTGCCCCTGCTTTTGCACTTTACTTTCTGATCACCAATGCAGTGAGGGAGGGTCTGGATGGTTTGAGGGAATCGCCTCTCTACTGCTTCATAGGGAGAAGGGTTTATGCTGATAAAATCCCTCCTCACCACTCTCTTCTCGAGTACGTGGATGAAAGTGGAAATTTTGTGAGGGTTAAGAGGGCTGTAGAGCCCGATGAGGAGATGATCAGGGCTCTGAAAGATGCAAGAAAAAGAGGTGAGATTGAGAAGATATGGGTCACCCCTCAGATACCCTTCATAGTCTTCATGACAATTGGCTATGCAGTTTCATTCTTTCTGGGAGACATGCTCTCACTTCTGATTGCCTCCCTCCTTTAGAATCCCCAGAATGCTTTCTGACCTGAAATCGAAAAATACTGCATCTTCATTTTTGAATTTCAGCCTGAATACCTTTGACTCATTTACATTTCCAACAACTCTGGCAGAGAGTCCGTGTTTCTCAAAAACCCTTACTGCCTCTTCTCCATTTTCTGCTGTGCAAACAAAACCGCATGCAGGGTAGCTTTTAAGCCACTGAAGCAGATCCGCCCCTTCAGGAACTGGTATCTTTTCCAGATCAACAACTCCACCCGCATTGCTTACCTCAAGGAGCATTGCAGCAGTTCCGAGAATTCCGGCGTTGCTCAGATCCTTTCCAGAATTAACAATTCCCTTCTCTGCCAGATGTACCATTGATTCAAACTGTCGGATGAATTTCTCCTTTGGCTTTGAGGTTGAGTCGAAGTTAAATGGCAGCTTGTCATGAAACCTTCCATCTGTATCAATGGCAATTACTATATCATCCCCGCTTCTTGCGGTATTTGATCTCAGAATCCTGCCCTTCTTTCCGACACCAGCCATGGCAACATCCACAGAATTGTAACTGCTGTCTGGGTGGAAGTGACCCTTGACCATCTTCACATCAAACAGTTTCAGTGCTCTTTTCATTCCGGAGACTATTTTTCTCAGTGACTGGTGGTTTTTTGCTGAAATCACGTTCACCGCCATTAGCGGTCTTGCACCCATCGCGTATATGTCGTGAACATTCACCAGAACTGAAACAAACCCTGCCCACTCCAAGTCAGCCTCAATAACTCTCTCCCATATTCCATCTGATGTGAGAACGATCTCGTAATCTCCAAGGCTCATGAACCCGGCATCCTCTCCAAAAAACTCCCCAACAAGATCTCTGAAAAGTCCGGAGTGTTTTTTCCTGAGAATTCCCTGATAATCTTTCAGGGACTCAACTATCTCTGAAAGGCTGGGGTTGTTATCGGGCATCAATACACGCTCTTGTTTTTATTCACTTATTTTTTTCCTTGCTCCATGCCATTCAGGGTTGAATTTGAAGCCGAGAGGTGCGGTGGAGCTGGCGAATGTGTGGATGTCTGTGATAGGGGAGTATGGGAATGGAAAAGGGTGGAATTTGAGTTTTTTGGGAGGAAGTTCTCAAGACTTGTTCCATTTCCTGCCAATCAGGAGAGGTGCGTGGGATGCAGGAAATGCGAGATGATATGCCCGACCGGATGTGTCAGAATTGTCGCGGAAAGGCAATAGATTTTAAACCCTCTGCTTGTTTATTTCCATGAGATTTGTTTTTGTTGAATCAAGTCTTGAGACAATTCCGGAAGAGATTCAGAATCATCCTGATGTGGTGAGGAGTGCAAGGAGAAGGGGGAAAAGGCCTGAAAAGTTACTTCTTGATGACTCTATTCATCACAGGGCAATGGCAAATCTGGAAAAAAGGGAGAAAAGAGGCAGGCCTGACATAATTCATCAGTGCCTTCTTGCAGTTCTTGACTCAAATCTTAAGGATGTGGAAATTTTTGTTCACACGGTTAATGGGGTGGTGATATGGGTGAACAGGGAAACGAGACTCCCCAGAAATTACATCAGATTTGTGGGTCTTATGGAGGACCTTTTTGATAGGGGAAAAATTGAGGCAAACGGGAAAACCCTTATTGAGATCAGAGACATTCCTCTTTCCAGTATTCTGACAGAGAACACCGTTGTTCTTAAAGAGGGTTTCAGCGAGGAAAATCTCGTGAGGAGCATGGACAGCGATCTGACCGTTTGCATTGGAGCGTTTCCCCATGGAGATTTCAGCGATGAAGCTGTTGGTGTTTTCAAAAAAAGAAATGTCAGATTTGCAGGATTCGGGAAATACCCTAAAACAAGTCTCTATGCAACCTACAAAACAGTATGTCTGCTTGAAAGAATTGGATAGTTTTTTATCCTTAGTTAACTCATGAATCCTCATGAGGTTTGTTGCATTTTCAGACACCCATGACAATGTGGGAGCTATAAGAGATCTTCTGGATGAAATCAGGAAAGAGAAGGCAGATTTTTACATTCATGCTGGTGATGTCATCTCTCCATTTGCTCTAAGAGAGTTTGCTGGGATTGAAAGACTTTACATAGCATTTGGAAACAATGATGGAGACAGGCAGAAGCTTCTTGAAATAGCACTGAGCAACAGCTGGATTGCTGGAGAGGTTGTTGCTGTTGAGGGGATTGCAGTGTATCACGGAACCTCCCCTGAGATTCTTGAGATTCTGGTGAAAGAGCATGATGTTGTGGTGACAGGCCACACTCACAGGGCTGAGGTCAGGAAGGAGAACAGCTCACTTCTGATAAATCCCGGTGAGAGTTCAGGATACCTGACCGGAAAAAGAACGTTTGCAATCTTTGAAGATGGAGATGTGTCAATAGTGGAATTTTGAGATATTGAGTGGAATGTCAAAACAGATAAGACTTTATGTTGACAGGAAAAGGCCGGATATGGGTTTGGGGAAACTCATTCTCACACTGGCCCTGCTGATCTCGATTTCACTTTCATCCTGCATTCTCGGTGGAAAATACTCTGTTGATCGGAACATAAAGAAGAGCTACGAGGAGGCAGTTGAGAGATTCAATGAGTTCAGAAGCTCTGATCTGAATCCTGAACTTGAAATAGTTGACAGGGAGTGGGTTATCCAGCAGTGGGGGAGTTATGAGCAGAAGGAGGAGATTTTTTACAAGGCAATGTTTCTTTTACCAGCCAATTACAGCTTTAAAAAGGCCAAAGAACACGACCTCGGCAGCTTTGTTGCGTTCACATGGGAAGGTAAGATATATGTGGTAAGGGAGAATTTTGATGAGAAAACCTTCAAGAGAACTATATATCATGAGCTGGAGCATCTGTTTCAGGAAAAATATTCAATCTCCTCAGATGGCACATTTGATGGTGAAAAGGCAAAGGCATCGGCAATTGAGGGAGATGCAAAGCTGATATCCAGGGTAATTGCTGGGGATGAGTACGGGAGGGAAAGTTTAAGTGAACTGGAAGAGGACAACGCATACTTCCTGCTTGGCTATGCTCCATATCTCTTTGGCTACAATCTGGCAATTGAGGTGTTCAACAGGACTGGAGATACGATAACCATGATAGAGAACCCTCCTGAGTCAATGGAGCAGGTGATGCATCCCGAGAGGTACTTTGAAAATGAGGGCTTTGAGGAGATATTTCTGGGGGATGGGCAGAACAGACTTGGTGAGCTCTTCATTCTTTTCTTCTTGGGAGCACATGTTTATGATTCGATTGCATGGGTTGCTGCAGAGGGCTGGAATGGGGATGCTTACATTCTGAACGAGACAGGCTGGGTGTGGAAGATATCATTTGACAGTCAGAAAGATGCGGTTGAGTTTTACTATGCCGTGAGCAACATGATGAGCAGGCTCGGAGAGAAGGATGGGGAGGGTTATGTGATAAGGGAAAAATATCTCCCGCAAAAAATAAAGATAGAGCCTGATGGAAATTATGTGATCATAACATCACGCTTTCTGGAGGTATAGTTATGTGGAGCATACTCAAGGCATTGAGGGAGAACCCTGAAATTCTGATTGAATCACAGAAAAGAAGGGGAGAGAGCGTTGAAATTGTCGAAAAGGCGATCGAGTTAGATAAAAAATGGAGAGAAGAGCTTTTCAAGCTGAACCAGCTCAGGAGAGAGAGGAACCAGCTTTCCGCAATGGTCAAGAAGGCTCAGGGAGAGGAGAAGGGGAGGCTGATCGAGAAGGCCAGGGAGATTTCTGAGACTGTGAAGAAGGGTGAGGAGGAGTTGAAAAAGCTTGAAGAGGAGCTCAACTCGGTCCTGCTTTCCATTCCCAACATAATCCACGAGAGTGTGCCTGTCGGCAGGGACGACAGCGAGAACGTGCCGGTGAAGTTCTGGGGGAAGGCGAGGGTTTACAGGGAACACCTTGATATTTTCCTCGAGCAGAGCATTGGAAAGGTAGAGTATGAGGTTATTGACAGGCCCGTGATTGGCCATGCGGATGCGGTTGAGAAATTCGGGTGGGCTGATGTTGAAAGAGCGGCAAAGGTTGCCGGTTCTCGATTTTTTTACCTGCTCGATGACCTCGTGTGGCTGGACTTTGCCCTGATGATGTTTGCTTTGGATTATCTGAAAGCCAGAGGCTTCACGATAGTCAACCCACCCTACATGATGAACTCAAAGGCTTACTCAGGAGTTACGGCCTTCAGCGACTTTGAGGAGGTTCTTTACAAGATCGAGGACGAGGATCTGTACTTAATCGCAACCTCTGAACATCCAATAGCGGGAATGCACATGAACGAAACTCTTGGCGAGGATGAGCTGCCTTTACTCTATGCAGGAGTTTCGCCGTGCTTCAGAAAAGAGGCTGGAGCTCATGGCAAGGACACAAAGGGAATCTTTCGAGTCCATCAGTTCCACAAGGTGGAGCAGTTCATTTACTGTCTGCCGGAGGAGAGCTGGGAGTGGCATGAGAAGCTTATAGCCAACGTGGAGGAAATATGGCAGAGTCTGGGGATTCCCTACAGGATAGTGAACATCTGCACGGGCGATCTGGGCATAGTTGCGGCGAAGAAGTACGATCTCGAGGCCTGGATGCCAGCTCAGGGCAAATACAGGGAGATGGTCTCATGCTCTAACTGCACCGACTGGCAGAGCTACAGGCTGAACATAAGGTATGCCGAAAAGCGCGGAATGCCGTCGAAGGGCTTCGTCCACACTTTAAACTCTACAGCAATCGCAACGACGAGAGCCATAACTGCGATAATCGAGAACTTCCAGCTTGAGGATGGAAGGGTTGAGATTCCAAAAGCGCTAAGAAAATACCTTGAGCCGATAGAGAGTGCTCCAGAGGAGTTCATAGAGCCGAAGAAGTAAATCTCTCTATTTTTGGCGTCCCTGCGATTTTCCCGTGGATCAGATATGATTCTCAAAAAATTGGTGATATGGCAAAACCTTGAGGAGTGAGTGGGTGCCTGTAATAATAACGACGGTGTGAAGGATCCGGAAGATACTGGGAGAAAAAATTGGAAGAGATGGGTTGCCCGAGCATTCGGATTATGAAGACTGTCTTCCGGCTATGGCCCTGAAAAACAACTCTCAGTATAGCGAGTGATGAATTCTCTGATATTGTTGCTGACGCTAAACTCCATCCGGACAGGTTAGGGCCAATTCTGGTGAAGTGTCTGTCTGGTTTACAGACTTCATCGTCATCCTTTACTCTCTGTCAGTTTGGCATGGTGATTCCCGTGCAGGTAACTGGTTCATCACCGCAAAATTAAAGAAGGTTAAAATCAACATAAGAACTTGTGGAAGTAGAGGTAAATGAGATTGACGAACTTCTTGTGGAATTGATTGAGAGAATTGCAGGGGAGCTTGGTGTTGTCATTTATTCTCTGGGGATTGAAGGGGAGTTCACAGATGAGCAGCTCTCTCAGGAGCTTGGCGTTGAGATAAACGATGTCCGAAGGGTTCTCTTTGCAATGTACGAGCTCGGCCTCGCAGCCTACAGGAGGACAAGGGATGATGAGACAGGATGGATGGAGTACTACTGGAAGATAAACTATGAGAAGGAGAGGGAGGTTCTGAAAAGAGAGCTTGAAAAGACAAAGGAGAAGCTTGAGGCGAAGCTCGAGCTTGAGGATGGAAGCGTTTACTACATCTGCACCAACGGATGCATAAAGGTCAGATACGAGGAGGCGATGGAATACGGATTTTCCTGCCCGAGATGCAGCGGAATGCTTGAGTTTCTGGACAGTTCTGAGGCGATAAGAAAGATTAGAGAGGAAATAGACAAGATAGATGAGATGCTGAGCATGCTCAGCTGATCCCCATTTTTCTGAAGAGGTTTCTTGCAGCAATAACTAAGGGGTCCCAGACAGGAGACTTTGGGGGATAGAATGGGAAATCAGCAAAAAAGAAATCTTCAACATAGGCTTTTTTGTATAGCAGAGCTGATGATGCGTATATTCTCTTGGCAACTCCCGAGCCTATTGCCTGAACACCCAAAACCCTTCTGCTCTCAGAATCCGCAACCATCCTGACGGTAATGTTTCCCCCTCCCGGAATGTAGCTTGCCCTGCTCCTGGATGTTATTGTGACGGATACGGCATCGAACCCCGCTCTCAAAGCCTCCTTCTCACTCAGTCCTGCCTTTCCTATTTCCATGTCGTAGAATGAGGTTAGCTGACATCTCAGAGCTCCGGGGAAGATCATTTCATTTCCTGCAATGTTTGAACCTGCCACATACCCCATCTTGTTTGCCGGAGCAGCAAGAGGAATCCAGTCCGGCTTTTCCGTGATTACATTCCTTGTCTCTGCACAGTCTCCAACTGCATAAACTCCCTTCCTGCTCGTCTCAAGATGTTCATCAACCTCTATAGCCCCTGTTTTTCCCAGCCTAACTCCAAAATCCCTTGCAAGTTCCACATTGGGTTCTACTCCAGCAGCAACTATTACAAGATCTGCCCTGTACTCATTTTTGTCTGTCACAACCTTCTCAACCCTCTCGTTCCCCCTGAGCTCAATCACCTGTTCGTTGATTCTGAGGTCAACCTTCTGGGACATGAACCTCATCAGCACCTCAGCAATCTCCTGATCATAGCTTGGCAGAGGATGGCTTCCCTGCTCGATAACGGTTATCCTCTTTTCCCTCGAAAGTGCATCTGCAATCTCAACACCCATGTATCCGCTTCCAACAACAACCACTCTGCTGTGCTTCCTCGCCATCTCTCTTACAAGTGGTGCCTCCTCGATGCTGCCAACACACACAACACCATCCACTCTGTGGCATCCTATGTCGAGTCCCCTTCCCCTTGCACCTGTGGCAAATACAAGTCTGTCCCATTCGTAAACCCTTCTCTCTCCCTTCTCAACAACCTCAAGCTCTCCATCTCTGACCTCAACAACCTCAGAGTTTATGTGAACGTTTATGCCTCTTCTCTCCCTGAAATAGTTCACATCATAGGCACACAGATCATCAACCGATTCAACAATACCCGACAGGTAAAATGGAATTCCACATGGAGCGTGACTCACGTAATTGGTTTTTTCAAAAACATCAACCACCCACTCAGGTCTCAGCTTTTTTATCCTGGAGGCTGCGGCCATTCCACCTGCCCCGCCTCCAATTATGGCAACTCTCAGTCCTTCATCGGGAATCATCCGATTGCCATGATTTATTCTCATTTATAAAATTAACGAAAGCGTTACAATTCAACTGGATGGCGGCTATTTTTGTCTCATCAGTCTCTGAAATCTGACAGTTACAACTGCTGGCTAACCAGAATCTTCTCCTCAGATAATCCCAAGGTGCAGGTATTGTGGGCAGGAGGATGAACTTGAGTTCGGGAGTTTTGTTATGGTGTGTTGCTGGTTTTGCTTAACTGGTTTGAATTTTCATGGATATGCATAGCAGCATCAGGTGCTTGACAAAAAAGAGAATCCATACAGAACCAAGCATCTGTCCAACTTTTGACAGTAACTGGACGTGCTTGCATCAGTTATCTTAATCGAGAAAAAAGAGCATCTTGAAGTTGTTGGCGTCGCCTCATTGAAAATCCAGCCTGAATTTGCTGCAGTTGGTCCTGACCTCACATCAGATATTTTTCTCAAAACAATGCTCTGTGGTTATGTTTGGCGGGGGAATCATCTGATATTTTTAAAACTCAACCACGTAAAGCAGATAGTATATCGCAAGTCCGCTGGCAAATGACAGAATCCACATAATAATTGTAGCTTTTCCAAGTTTGTGGTGCCTTTCCTTGTTTCCTGTCATTCTTCTTCCGTTTGTTTTTGTGGTATTTCTAAAGCCGTGATAGACCATGTATAATGCCATTGCAAGCACCACTGTGGATATTATTGAGTGGAATATGACTGTCGGCAGGTAGATGTACATCCTGACAGATTCCGGCCCAATGAACTCAGTTCTCCCCTCCACCAGAGACTTGACCATGTAGCTGACCATGAATGATGAGTCCAGTATGAGCGCAGACACCATGGTTTTGTAGTGGGCAGAGATGTTTCTTTTTCTTGCAAAATAGAAGCCCAGCAAAAATGCGGATGTTACAAGGAACTCAAGAATCAGGCTGACATCTGAGAAGTTGCCTGCTCTCGTTCCAAGGAACCCCATGGATTGAAAGCAGCAGAACTCTTTAAAAATCTTGTGAAGGGAAAGTATTAATTTTAATTGAATCCAAGACACAGCATGTTCAAATCGCTATCACTCCTCGTACTGGTTCTCCTTATAATGCCTGTATCGGCACTGCCAAAATATGCAGAGGAGACCGGGCAGAGCTGTGGCACATGCCACACCAATCCTGCAACAGGTGAGCTGAATGATGTTGGGAAAGCTTTCAGCCTCACACACACCTGGCCTCCAGAAACATCAGTCGATGAGAGATTGTGGTTTGCCCTGGGATTCCTTCATATCTTCTCTGTTGTTTTATGGATAGGGGCGATATTCTTTGTTCATCTCGTTCACACCCCTGACATTGTGGCAATGGGTGGGGCACCAAAGAAAGAGTTAATTCTGGGGTGGGGTGGGATAGTTGGTACCGGAATCAGTGGAGCTTTTTTGACCACCCTGAAATTCAGAAGCATTGAGGTTATGGTTTCTTCAGAGAGCGGGAGGGTGATTCTGCTGAAGATTTTGATCTATCTTTTCATGGTGTCAACCGCAGTAACACTGACCCTGTACCTGAACAAAAAGTTCAGATCAACAGCAGCATATCATGGAGATGTGGACATCGGATCCCTCAAAAAATTTGACAGAATTGAAAAGGGAAACAGAGTTCTTGTTGCTATTGGAGGTCTTGTTTTTGATTTCTCTGAAAGTCCTCTCTGGAAAGAAGGAAGGCATGCGGGGAAACATGAGGCCTGGAAAGATCTCACGGAAGAAATCAAAACCTCTCCCCATGGCGTTTCTGTGCTCAGGAAATACAGGCCCATCGGATATACTGATGATTTTCTGGGGGAAATAAAAGGTGTAAGATTCGCTGTTTCCGTTTTCAAATTCCTTGCCTACGCTAACTTGGTTCTCGGGATTGCTGCATTGGTTTTCAGCTCCTACATGAGGTGGATGCTTTGAGCTACATATATCTTTCAGCAAGATCTCCGGCTATCGGAACCTTGAATTTCTCACCCTGGTAGGCCTTTATCATCAGAAGTATCCAGAGAACGAATCCAACCAGTCCAAGGAGTGATGATATGATCCATCCCAAAAACGGAATGAATACAAAGATTCTCTGCAGAACAACTATCGAGAGAAAGACAATAATTGACTGCATGGCATGAAATCTAACAAATTCGCTTTCCTTTTCCAGCAGAAAGAAAATTATTCCTGTAACAAATCCAAGCACATAGCACAGTACGCCCTCAATATTTTCCTCCAGACCAAGTGAAGTTTTCGTCATAATCGATAATTTGGTTTCACAGTCTTAAAATATTTTTCTCATAATTTTTTGAAAAAACATTTTTAATTGCCCGTCAAACTCAGTCCCATGATCTCACCTTGGGAAGTGACAGGTGAAATTGATTACGGCAGACTCATTCAGGAGTTTGGAATGGAACCCTTCTCATCACTTCTCCCCGAAATTGAGGATCCGATGCACCTGATGAAGAGGGGAGTTATTTTCGGTCACCGTGACTACTGGAGGATAGTTGAGGCAATGAAGAAAGGAAATAGGTTTGCTGTCATGTCGGGCTTCATGCCCTCCGGCCTTCCTCACTTTGGCCACAAGATGACCATGGATGAAATAGTATGGCACAACAGAAAAGGGGGTATTGCTTTTGTTGGAATAGCTGACATGGAGGCACATGCTGTAAGGGGTTTGAGCTGGGAAGAAACTCACAGAATAGGGATAGAGTATGTTAAGGCCATAATAGCACTCGGTCTTGATGAAAACTCCGTAATTTACTTTCAGAGTGCGAACCATAGTGTCAGGGATCTGGCGTTTGAACTCGGGGAGGAGGTGAACTGGAGCGAGCTCAAAGCAATTTATGGGTTTGATGGTGAGACAACCCTTGCTAAGATGTTTGTAACAGCAATTCAGGCTGGAGACATACTTCTCCCACAGCTTCCGTTTTACGGTGGGCCAAAGCCAACCGTCGTTCCTGTTGGGGCAGATCAGGACCCTCATCTCAGACTGACAAGAGATCTCTCATCCAGAGTATCCATTTTTGCCTTTGAAAGAATTGAGAATGGTGTCAGGGTTAGAAGCAGGAAGGGAAAGAAATATCTGAATGAACTGGAGAACCTCGAGTTTGATTTGAAATTCTTTGAAGAACATGTTGATATTTCAGGGGAGCCTGAAAGAATTGAGAGGGCTGTCAGAGAGATTGAGGTGAGACTTGGAGGTTACGCGTTCATTCCTCCATCATCAACCTACCACAAGTTTATAACCGGTTTGCAGGGGGGGAAAATGAGTTCCTCAAAGCCTGAGAGCTTCATATCTCTGCTTGACTCTCCGGATGATGCTGAGAGGAAGGTGAGAAAAGCTCTCACAGGTGGAAGAGCAACGGCTGAAGAGCAGAGGAGACTTGGAGGACAGCCCGAGAGATGCGTGGTTTTTGAGCTGTACACAATTCATCTCCTTGATGACAGGGAGCTTGAAGAGGTTGAAAACGATTGCAGGAGTGGAAAAATGCTCTGCGGACAGTGCAAGAGGATTGCGGTTGAAAAAGTGAGAGGATTTCTCAGGGAGCTCCATGAAAAAATGAGTGAAGCGGAAAGCAGGCTTGACATGTACAGAATAATTTCGAGATCTGATTCACTGTAAAAATCAGAACATGTCTGTGATTTTTGTTTGATCTCTCGGTAGGGAGTCATATCAAAAATACGGTAGCATGCCAGGCAGTTTAAATACCACAGGCACCTCATAGTGGTATGCATTTGGGATATCTCATATCTCTGATTGAGAGCAAGCCCATGACAGCAAGAGAAATTTGCCGGGCTCTTGACATTGATGCGTCAAGGGAAAGAGAAGTGTATGAATCTCTCAAAAAGGCGTCAAAGGTCCTTAAGAAAAAAGGAAAAACACTTGTTATGTCTCCACCAGTATGCAGAAAATGTGGTTTTGAGTTCGAGAAACTGAATCCGAGCAGATGTCCGAAATGCAAGAGCGAATGGATTGAACCTGCCGTGTTTTATGTGGAGAAATAGAAATCAGCTTTTTGCCCTTATTTTTTCAAGTATTTCCTTTGCTGTGTCCATTCTGATCTTACCAACTTTCAGCATCTCTTCCACAACCTGATCAACCTCATCCTTGTCCGCTCCTGCCATTATTGCGATATTTCTGGCATGAAGCTCCATGTGCCCTCTCTGAATCCCTTCAGTTGCCAGAGCTCTCAGAGCTGCAAAGTTCTGTGCTAAACCAACAGCAGCCATAACTCTTGCGAGCTCCTCAGCTGTGCTAATACCAAGAATCTTCAGACTTAGCTTAGCCAGCGGATTGACCTTGGTAGCTCCACCTATGGTGCCAACAGCTATGGGCAGCTCTATTGTCCCTGCTAAGTCTCCATTTTCGTTTACTTCATAGGTTGTGAGTGGTTTATAACCTCTTAAGGCAGCATAGCTGTGAGCTCCCGCCTCTACAGCCCTGAAGTCATTGCCTGTTGCTATAACAACAGCAGAAATTCCATTCATGATGCCCTTGTTGTGAGTTGCACATCTGAAAGGATCCGCCTCAGCAAAAGCGTAGGCGTTCATTATTCCATCAACAACCTCCTCTCCACCTATTGCTTCTTTCTTGAAAACTGCTTTGGCTCTCGCTATCCTGTATACTGCGAGGTTTGAGATAATCCTCAGGTAGACTTTACCACCTGTAATTCTTTCGATCATCGGTGCAACAGCCTCAGCCATGGTGTTGACGGCATTTGCCCCCATCGCATCCTTCACATCCACTATCAGGTGAACAATAAGCATCTCTCCTTTTAACGTTTCAATAACTCTTGCCTCAACATCTTTACATCCCCCACCGAGATTAACGAGAATTGGATCCTGCTCGTTTGCCTTTTCAATTATAGCCTCTCTGTTTCTGAGAACCTCAAATTTTCCAGAATATGGGTCTCTGATGTTAACCACCTGTATCTGCCCGATCATTATATTGCCGGAGTAGTCTGTTACAAACCCACCTCCATCTCTCGCCATCCTGGCAGCATTGCTGGCGGCAGCAACAACACTCGCCTCCTCTATGGCCATTGGAATCAGGTAATCCTTTCCATCAATCAGGAAGTTTGTTGCTATACCGAGGGGAAGCTCAAAGGTACCTATAACGTTCTCAATCATCCTGTCGGCTATGTCAAGGGGTAATCCTTTTTCAAGAAGGAGTTTCCTGTCCTCATCACTCAAATCAGCAAACTTGGCAACCTGCTCCAATCTTTCCTGAACGCTCATCTTGTAAAAACCGGGTATCCTTGAGGATGGCATGGGGAATGGTAGGCAATAAAATTATTATAAATTTTCCCTGAATTTTCTCCATGAACTTCAGAGACGGGATGAAAAGGGTCAGCTACAGGGTTTTTGATGAGGAAATATCTCACGGTGAAATTGTAAGGTTCATAACTGAAAAGGGACTTGAGAAAACACCTGCAGTTCTGAATGTTGAGGGGAAAAATGTTGCAACAAACTTCATTGCAACAAGAGAACTGCTTTGCAAGTATCTGAACATTCCTGTATCAGAGCTTGCTCGCTATCTATCAAAAATTGAAATGTCAGGAAAGGTGGTTGAGAAAAAAACAGATTATCATGAGCTTGAAAGCCTGAAAGATCTGCCTGTTCCAAGGTATTTTGAGGGTGATGCAGGCAGATACATCACAGCAGGAATTATCGTTACAGGAAATGGTAACGATTACAGAAGTTACAACGCAAGCTTTCACAGAATGCTGATTCTGGATAGGAGAAGGATGGCAGTCAGACTTGTCCCTCCAAGACACACGTATTTAAGATGGAAATCTGCGGTTGAAGAGGATGGAGAGCTTGAAATTGCCGTATCAATCTCACCCCACCCGCTTTTCATGCTCGCATCTGCCACAAGGGTTGATGAGGGGATGGAGTACGGATATGCAGCCTCACTCATGGGAAGGCTTGAGGTGAGCGATGTGGACGGAATTCTCGTTCCCGACTCTGAGATTGTCATAAGGGGCAGAATCACATCAGAGATGGTGGATGAGGGGCCATTTATAGACATCACGGGAACCTACGACAGGGTTAGAAAGGCTCCGGTAATTGAGGTTGATGCAATCTATGCCAAGGAAGACTTCTACTTCTACTCAATAACTCCTGCAGGCTATGAACATCAGATTCTGATGGGGATTCCACATGAACCGGAAATTTACAGGGCCGTTGCAAGGGTCTGCAGGGTCAGGAATGTGGTGATGACGGCAGGAGGGAGGCATTATCTGCATGCTGTGATTCAGATTGAGAAGGTGACAGATGGAGATGGTAAAAATGCGATTCTTGCAGCCTTCTCAGCTCATCCCAGCCTGAAACATGTTGTTGTGGTTGATGATGACATTGATGTGTATTCCATGGAGGATGTTGAATA
The DNA here is from genome assembly GCA_002494725.1 of Geoglobus sp. UBA235. Classification (GTDB taxonomy): domain Archaea; phylum Halobacteriota; class Archaeoglobi; order Archaeoglobales; family Archaeoglobaceae; genus Geoglobus. The sequence continues at coordinate 12,640 of DACG01000014.1, read as the reverse complement.
TGCGATAGCAACGAGATTTCAGGCTGACAGGGATTTGCTTTTGGTGACCAATGCAAGAGGAAGCAGCCTTGACCCATCTGCAAGGGACAACATAACTGCAAAAATGGGAATAGATGCCACATTCAAGGGAGGAAGAGAGAAATACATGAGAATTTACTGAACCGGTTTACCATTTGCTCAGACTCTCCTTCACACCTCTCTTCACGGCATACCATATCTTTTTACCGAGCTCGCTTGCAGGTCCCGCATACGGGTAGTATCTTCCTGAGGTTCTTGCAACAACAACAGCATCTGTGTTAGTTCCCGTAAATCTGTGACCAAGCTCCATCAGTGCTGCTGTTTTGGCTTCCGTTGATGTTATTATGGCATTCAGCATCGCACCATCGGATGGGTTTGCATCTATAACCACAATTGTGTTTATCGTTCCGATAATCTCATTCGGATTTCTGACACCTGCCGTGACAAAGGCAGTGACCTCATCCCTTCTCACGACCGCAAGCTTGTCCATGGGAACAGATGTGAGAAGCCCGAAATAGCTTTTAGTCGAGAACCTCCCTGCAACCGATTCGAGATACTCCACAGGTTCGAGATAGTCAAAATTTTCAGGAACCGTGTGGTTGAAGATCAGCTCCACATCTCTCCATCCGCCATTAAGCCCCGAGCTTAATGCATTGAATCTGCCCTCAATCAGAAGGGTATCGGATTCAATCCTGTATCTCATTCTATCCCAACCGGAACAACAACAAGCCTGCCGTTCTCCTTCACTATCTCAGCCCTCACTCCAAAAACATTCAGGATGGTTTCAGGCCTGATAATATCATCCGGCTTTCCCGCATGGATTATCTTTCCGTTCTTCACCATAAGAACTCTGTCGCTGAAGCTCAGTGCCAGATTTATGTCGTGCATGGCAACAATAGCGGCCTTTCCACTCTCAACCATCCTTCTGATTATCTCAAGAATTTCAATCTGACTCCTTATGTCAAGATGAGCTGTCGGTTCATCGAGAAGCATGAAATCCGTTTCCTGACAGAAAATTCTGGCAAGCATAACCTTCTGTCTCTCTCCACCACTGAGTTCAGAGAATTTTCTGTTTGAAAACTTCTCCATCCCCACAAGTTTCAGCGCATTTCTTGCCATCTCATAATCGCTCTTTCCGGGGTTTATGTTTATGTAAGGCGTTCTTCCCAGGAGGGTAACATCAAGAACGCTCAGATTTGTTTCAGAATGTTCCTGGGGGAGATATCCCATAACCCTTGCAGAATTTTCAATCCCCATTCTGTTTATCTCGCTGCCATTCAGATAAACAGCACCCCTTGAGGGTTTGAGAATTCCAAAAATGGTCCTCAGAATCGTTGACTTTCCACTCCCATTCGGCCCGAGGAGGGTCACAAACTCTCCCCTCCTTATCTCAAATTCAATTCCGTCAAGAATTTTTCTACCTCCAAGCTCAATCTCAACATCTTCAACCCTGATTTTCATATCTCCTCCTCCTGAGAAGGTATATGAAAAACGGAGCACCGAGGAGTGCGGTAATGATCCCAACAGGTATCTCTCCCGGAACAGAAACCCTTGCAGCAACATCAACAGCGGGCATGAAAACTGCCGAAAGAAGCATTGATGCGGGGATAAGGACCCTGTTGTCCTCGCCAAATATGAGTCTGGCTGTGTGGGGGATTATTATTCCAACAAAACCTATAACTCCGCTGACAGATACTGCACCTGCTGTCAGAAGAGCCGTGGCGGAGATAATTGCTCTTTTAAGCCTTCTGATATCAACTCCGATGCTCATGGCATGCTCGTCTCCCAGCAGCAGTGCGTTAAGCCTCCAGGAGTTGTAAATAATAACCGAAACTCCAAATATTGCGGTTACAAATGCAATCTTGACCTTCATCCAGTTTGCAGTCCAGAAACCACCCATTATCCAGAACAGCACATTTCGAAGGCTTTCCCCTGAAATGTAAATCAGAAAGGAGGTTACGCCTGATAGAAAGGTGGCCATGGCTATCCCAGCAAGTATGAGGAAGTACGTTGAACCCTTTCCGAGAGCATACACAGCATAGACGGTGATAAGGGCGGAGATGAATGCCAATGTGATTATCCCAGTAGATGAGCCATGGCCCGAGAGAATTGCAATGGCAGCACCAACACTTGCACCGCTTGAAACTCCAAGTATGTAGGGATCCGCAAGCGGGTTTCTGAACAGAGACTGCATTGCACAGCCTGAGGAGGACAGGGAAACACCGACAAGGACAGCGAGAACAGCTCTTCTAAGTCTGTAATCCAGAATGTTCTGAATGTTTCCGCTGTAATCTCCATTGAGACCTCTGAAAATTTCCATGATGCCAATTCCTGAAGAGCCTATGCTGATGCTGACAATAAATGACAGAATCCCTGCGATTCCAAGGACTGTGAACATCAGCTTTCGGCCTCTCATGGTTTTTATCAAGCAACTTTTACAGAAAATAAAAGTGGCTTGATTTATAAATGTAAGGGTGCCAGGACTTGTGCATGTTTATCTTTTCACAGCTGGCAAACTTCTCAACCAGCCCAGTTCAGGGAGATAGAGTCTTCTCAGATCTTTCATTCCAAGTCTGAGCATTGCAAGCCTCCCAATTCCAAGACCCCATGCAAGAACCTTTCCCTTTATCCCGAGAGGCTCTGTAACCTCTTTTCTGAAAATTCCTGCCCCTCCAAGCTCAACCCATCCCAGTCCATCAACGTAAACCTCCGGCTCCACACTCGGTTCAGTGTAGGGAAAATATCCAGGACGAAATCGAACATCCTCAAAGCCCATCTTGTAAAAGAACTCTCTGAGCAGTCCTAAGAGATGGGAGAATCCAACATCTCTGTCAAGAACAACTCCCTCAAGCTGGTCAAATTCAGGCAAGTGCGTTGCATCTATGGCCTCTCTCCTGTAAACTCTGTCTATGCAGAATGCCTTAACAGGAGGTTCCGGATTCAACGCAAGATAATGGATTGTTATTGCAGTGGTGTGTGTTCTCATTACAAGCTGTTTTGCCCTTTCAACACTCCACTTTCCGCCCCATCCTTTTGAACCAGTCATCCATCCATTCTCATGGGTTTCCTTTACCCTTTCAACAGCAGTCCCATCAAGATCAACGTACCTGTTCAGATAGAACGTGTCCTGCATATCCCTTGCCGGATGATCCTGGGGCTGGAAGAGGGCATCGAAGTTCCAGAATGCTGGCTGGACGTAATGGCCCTTTATCTCTGTGAAGCCCATCTCAAGGAAGATTTTCCTGCATTCTCTGATAATTCTCTCGTAAGGATGAACCTTGGCTGTAAAAATCACCTTGGAGGGGATTTTGACATCATACTCCAGAAAATCCTTGCCCTTCCACTCTCCAGAAATCAGAAGTTCTGGAGTTATGTCTGAAATTTTCTCCTTCAGCTCCACATCCGGCTTTGAGACTATTGAAAACCTGATCTCCTTGAATGTCTCCTCTCTGATAAGCTTTCTCTTCTTCAGTTCTCTTATTATTTTTTCATCAATCTCTGCAGTTCTGTTTGAGTATATCTTTGCAAGGGCAGACTTTTCAGGAAAATCAACATCTCTGAGAAGCCTTACAGTACCATCTCTCACTTCTACTGCTTTCTTTTTCCTGAGGTTTCCGATTGCAATTCCAACTGTTCTTTTTCCAAATTTTTCTTCAAGTTCCTTAATTGATTTCTCACCCTTCTTCAACTCTGCCAGAATGTTCTCTTCGGGGAGGTTCTCTGTCAGGTATTTCAGCCCCTCCTCGGTGAGTTCATATTCCTTCCATGTTTTTTCAGCAACCCTGGCATGGCCCTTTTCCTGAAGGAGGTAAATGGCTTTCAGAACAGCATCTCTCTTCATTCCCGATATTTCGGCTGCAAGATCAACCGTGTACTCCTTACCGGCTTCAAGTGATCTGAGAAGCTTTATTTCGAATGGTGATAGCATGGGAAAAGCTGAGGGGTTTTTGGTTAAATAATTTTTCAATCTGGAAATCAGATGTCTCAGAACAGGAGGTTTATGATCCACAGGATGAGGTCTGATAGACTTTTGAACGAAACAGTCTTTTCCTGTGGAGCTGGTGTCGGAGTTGCAGCTGGAAGAGCCTTTGTTAGTTCCTCCTTTTTAATTTCGGGAAGGTAGTCTTTCATTGTTTCAGAGTGGCAGTCAAAACAGATTCTGTCCAGTATCTGGCTGTGAACAGCATGGGGGTTTGAGCCATGACAGTCTGTGCACAGACTTTTGTCGGGCTTGGAAATCGCCCCGTCTCCTCCGTGACATGTTGAGCATGCCTTGGCTTTGTGGGGTGTATGCACATTCAGGCCGAGATTTTTGGCACTGTACTGGCTTCCAACATGGCACTTTATGCACACATTAACTCCATGAACTTTTTCAATTGCTTTAGGACTTTTTATATTGAGGTTTTCATTATGACATGGAGTACATGACAGAAATCTATCAAGGTCCCTTCCTGAAAGGGTGTTTATGTGACATGGCATGCAGATTCTTGCCTTATGCCATTCAGATAGGATTCCCTTGTACTTATCATAAAGGGGGTTGTTGAATTCCGATATGCCAGATACCAGAGTGGTTGTCAGAATCACAAGGAACACTGCTGTTATTACGACTCTAACTATCACATACCTGACATATCTGGTAAATTATTTATTTCTTTTGTTCATTGGTTGTATTGTGAGGGGAAGAATCTGTTTGTTGGCTGTGTTTTTTCTTTTCATAACTTTGAATTCAGCCTCTGCTCTGGATAATTTTCATGTCGCTCTTGTAGAGCATGTTGATGGCTACGGAAAATATGTTTCCGGATCTGGGGAATATCAGATAGGGGACAACGTTCAAATTTACGCCCAAACAGAAGATATTAACCATAACAGAGCTTATGCAATTGATTTTGTTTTTATTGTTTATGATCCGGAGGATTATCCTGTAGCAGGCACTGTAATCTCGAAAAAAGGAGCAGACTGGACAGATAGAGTGTATACTGTTTATCAACTGAAAATTCCGGATGGGTGGAAGATTGGAGATTACAGGGTTGAGGTTTATATCTTTGATGTACTGAACAGCTCTGCGACTTATGAAAGCTACAAATCTTTTTTTGACGACCTCATTAAAAGTGGAGAGGCGAGAATTGAAGTCTCTCGAATTCCGAGAGATGAGGTTGACTATTTAAAAAAGGAGATTAAATTTACTGTTGTTTATGAGATAAAATCAGAAATATACCTGTTTGATTCCGGTTTAAAAGCCTCAGTTCTTCCTGAAGGGATGAATAACACTCTGCAAGTGAGTATTTTCAATAAAGGGAATGAAAAGGCTGAATTTTATTTGAATCTTTTGATTGATGGCGAATTTTATTCCAAGAAAAAGGTTGAATTAAAACCTCATGAAGCGACAAGAGTCGAGTTTACCATTCCACAACTTGAAATTGGGGATCACAGGCTTGACCTCATCCCGGAATGGGGTAATTTCAAGAAAGAATCCATATTGCCGATCTACGTAGAACCTTATCTATTCAACAAACCTCTGATGATTGGGTCTCTTGGTAACGGAACCCTTGTTCTCTCTCTCAATAACTACGTTCTTGGAAGTGGAGGTGTCACAGGACTTGATGAGAAAGAACCTAAATTTTATGAAGAAAAAAGATATTACATGAACAGAGATAATGCTGCCAAAACTTTGACCAATATTATTGCTTACGTATGGGGAGGCGGGAACCACAACGGTACAATAAAAATCGGGCTCTATTACAGGAGCGATTCGAGAGTGGATAGCTTCTTTGGAAAGCTTATTGATTATATAAAAGCTCTCAACAATGCACCAATTCAGTATATAGGGGTTGTTTCTGATTACGAGCTTGAAAAAGCTGATTTGGTAGTGTATGTAACCAATACTCCGGAAATTAAAGAAATCGAGGATTACGTCAAAAATGGGGGGACCCTGTTTGTAGATGTAAGTGATTACTACTTCGATTCAACCTCCTTTGCAGAAATGTACAAACTGAGGAACGCAACTGAATTGCTTAGAACTTTCTATGACTTTACAACGATAAACAAAACAGTGTCCATAAAAATTAAAACGGAACTCAAGCTTCCACCTGAACTCAAGTATTCGAATCTAACTGTCAGTGATTTTATAGTTGATGTTGGAAAGGCGGTAAAAATATCCTTTGATGTTAAAAATGAAGGTGGAGCTGGGATAGCTGATGTGTTTGTAAGGATAAATAACGAGATTGTGTTCAATCAGTCAGTAAGTATGTTCCAGGGTGAGAAAAAGCATATTGAGTTTGAGTATGTTCCGGAAAAGGAAGGATCGTATAAAATTTTGCTGGATGATACATCTATATCGAAGGTGTTTTTTGCAAAGAATGCAACGAAAGAGAAAGAGGCAGTTAAAACCCCACCACCCTCTGAAAAAAGAGTTGAAAAAAGAGATCCAACGCTGATAACAATTCTTGCAGCAATTCTGGGTATATTAATAATTTTAAGAATGTATTTACGAAAATGAAGTCAGATTACGAGATTAAGGTTCTAAAGGAGATCAATAAGGGAAATTCCGATCCCGTTAAGATTTCTCTGAAAACAGAGATACCAGTAGAAATCGTTATGGCGGTTATTGAGGAGTATCGGAATTCAGAAGACATCAGATGGGATGGAAAAAGAATTGAATTCACAAAAAGATCTGCAGTTCTGTTCATTGATGTTATCATACTTTATATCGCACTCAGGCTGTTGCTTGCATTGATGGGGGGATAATCTTGATCGAGCTTTTGATGGTTGTGGGAATTGCAGCAGTTTATTTTGCTTACATCAATAGAGAAGATTTTAAGCTGAGCTGGAATATTTCGCATACACGAAGAAATGCAAATGAGATTTTAAAGAAGATCTTTAGAAACAGAAAAACAGTTCTGACAATTGCAGTTGCCGAGATCCTGGTTTTTCTTGTTGTGATTTATCTTGGTCTCACCATGAAAATCTTTTTTGCTGCTGTTCTGTCCAACAGCATGTATCCAACGTTTGAGAGGGGGGACGCCGTTCTGATACAAACAATTTTCAGAGAGCCGCATGAAGGAGACATAGTTATGTTTGTCCACAAAGAATTTGGCCATTCTGTCACTCACAGGGTAATCAGGGTTGAGGGAGATAGAGTGTATACTGGTGGAGATTCCTCTGGTCCTGATGGCGAACCTGTAAATAAGGGGGATATAATCGGAAAAGCGATTCTAATTTTTGGGAAGCCGATTGTTGTAAAGGGTGTGGGAAATTACTTTATACTCGATGTAAAAGAATTAAGAGATATCACCCCTTACGGACAGGAGTATTTGTTTTACAAAAAATTGCTCGATACTTTCAGACAGTATGCCATAGCTGTAATAATAATTGGGATTTCAACCTACATCTATCTGACCATAAGAGAGGTCAGATAACTACTGGGTTTTTGAAAAAATCTTTGACAGTGTTGTTTTTATCTTACTCCTCAAATTCTCTTTTTTCGAGGATCTGATGCTTTTTGCAAGGTGGTAATAGTAATAGGCGTAGATCGCAGATGCAACAAAAATTAGGCCGTGGGTTATCGCGATTCCCGTAAGTGTTTTCAGAATGAGGTAAAGAGAAGGTACAATAAGTGGCGGTGCAATCAGCATTATGAGTGCTTCTCCCTTGTCAAAAATATTAAATTCCACTGTTATAAGCCCCCACCAGACAAGAAAGAGAAGAGAAGATATTATGTGTTCATAAGGAAGGATGTACTGGGTCATGAATACGAAAATCCCGATATACAAAATCATGACAATAATCGATTTGAAGTAGAAATTTATTTTTTGCTCTGGAGTGATTTTCTGGGTTGTTGCAAGCTCTTCAATAACTGAGATCTTTCTTTCAATGTTTTCAACTTTTTTTGAGAGTCTGTTCATCTCAATTATTCCTACAGCAACTTCTTCCAGGATTGGTTTCAGTCTGGAGTATACCACTTCATTAAATGCTGCATTTACAGATACCTCATATCCTGAGAGCCGTTTTCTCAGATTCAGAGATCCACCAATCAATACAGCGGAAAAAATCAGGAACATAACGTCTATTATAAGATTTTCAGGCGGCTTCTCTAATCTGTAATCTGCATAAAGAGATAAGAGTGATACGGCAAAAAGAATAACTCCTGTAAGAAATGCTATGATTGTTACAAGGCTGTCCTGAACCCTCATTGGTTTATATTTCACAAAAGGCAATTTAAATATTTCTCCTTTTTCTTGATACTATTGCCAGAGTGGCGATAAAACCACAGATTAAGGGCAAGATGCCGATTGAAGTTTGTTCAGGATTTTGATAGCCCTCATTTTTTTCCTGTTTGAAAAATTCTGAGCCATTCCCGTAGGAGAGAGTTATGTTAAACTCGATTTTTTTATCGAACTGGTTAATTTCAGGTTTCAGGCTAACAACCCATAATGTGGTTTTTTCCGGATATATTGCTGATTGGTATGCGATTACAACATCCCTGTTACTGTTTATGAGCAAATCTTTCTGATCACATTTGAAATTGCGAGGTTCAGTCATAGAGTTAATGTACTCGATATTTCTTGTCAGTCTGATGGGCTTGCTCCATCTTATTCCATCGGGAGACTTCATGAGATAGATCTCTTCGTTTCCCTCAACAGTGGAGGTGTATGCAACCCAGATGTATTCTCCATCAGTTTCGGCATCCAGATACAGGGTGAAATTGTAATGGGGAGGGGTATCTGTCAGCTTGGCTGCTTTTTCCCAGTTTACCCCATCAAAACTGTATGTTATGTACAGGTCATGTAGGTTCATTATTTCGGGGATTGAGTAGTTCCCGGTGTACATGGAGTAAATCATCCAGTATCTGTCTTTGAAATAAAACAAGCTGCCAAAGAGAGCATTTGGAGGTATTGCCGGGTATTCTCTGCTCCAGTTAACACCATCTCGAGAAAACCTAACAACCAGTATGGAGCCATTTCCATCTTTGAAGTCCTTGCTGTAAACCATCCAGAACTTTCCAGATGGGTCGCGGTATATGTATGGATACCAGTCTAAGCTAAAATTGCTGTTGTTTATTTGGATAAGACTCCATTTTTCATCACTACCAACTGCAAGGTACACATCATAATCAAAACCGAAAAGGGAATGGGGGCTGGTTATTTTGTGTCTGACGAAAGCTATGAAGAACCTGCCATCGTAGTATCTCATGTATGGGTCAAAGTCATTTGGCTTTGAGAATGGGAGCTTTTTTGGCACACTCCAGTCGAGGAGATTACTTGAATGCATTAGATACAATCCACTTTCGTTGCTGAATACAAGCCAGTATTCACCCCTATTATCCTGAGCTAAGGATGGAAATTTCCCTTCACCAACCATCACCGGTTCTGAAAGTGCCGATACATGGGGGAGTGTCAAAGTTATTATGAGTAAGCTGGTGATGGCTGGGGTTCTCAGCTTCATTAATTGGTCGGTTTTTCGCTGGGTATAAAGGAATTTTGTAGCAGATACTGGCAGGGTTTCCATGCAGCTAAATTTTTCACAGTTTATCATTATTTATAATAATGATTATAATGAGAAATGCTTAAATAGGACTGACGACAAAATTTTATATTGAAGGCAAAAATCAAGCAGAACATCCCATGTTGGGTGTTTGGGTATGAATGCGTTGGAAAAAAATAAAAATATCGGACTCAGGGCAGTGGTCCTGGCCATCTTAGTGGTGGCTATCGTAACCACAATTTCAGGGAATGCATTGGCTGCCCAACCTATAATAAAACTGAATCTCTCAAGATTGGTGGTGCTTGATGATCCAAATAACGGCCAAGCAGACACTGCAAACGGGTTTAGCGTTCCACCGGACAGATGGGGGTCTGACTACTGGAAAGGAGAGGAAACGACGATCAGAGGGTACGCCATAGTCATGGACAAGGATGGTGGGATTTCAGGTGTGACTGTCACATTCACAATAAAAAATCCTGCCGGTAATCAGATTGCTCAGATACAGGCCACAACTGATACTTCCGGTGTAGCGTCATTCAGCTACGATTTAAATAACAAAAACTATTATGGTTACTGGACTGTTGAAGCTACAGCAACTGTAAACGGACAGAATCTGCAAACAAGTGCCACATTCATGTACAACTGGTGGGGATGTGCGAGGTGTCACGGTGATACTGGAAATAATGGTTATCCCAGTAGTTTTGGTACATACACTCCAAAGTCTCCCTACACTGCAGGATATGATTTTCACAGAGATCCCAAAAGAAAAGATCATGCAGGAGCCATAGTTGCTGGAGAATGTACAGCCTGTCACAATGGGTACGACAAGGTTCACGTTCAGGGTGAATTTGGGTACACATACAACAATGGATACGATGCCACAAGGGCATCCAAATCTGATGATATACACAATGCAGACTGTGTTAGCTGTCATGCAAATTCGGATCTTGGAGGCTCAACCAATGACCTGACTTGGGACAGCAAAGACAATCTCTGGGACTGGAATGCTTATAGTAAGAACACAAACTATCCAAGACCTGAGATAGCAGGATGTTACGACACTCCAGGATGTCATGCACAGAAGAATTCCAAGCTCACATCCATCAACACAACCACCGGTTACAGTGTTGGTGGCAGCTACAGAACAGTTTACTCTCTCGACACAACAACAGGACAGCCCAAGAAGGCCCACACATCACCGGGTACGGTTCCTTGTTTAAGCTGTCACGGTCCCGCTCATGATCTGACAAAACCTGTGGTTTCCGGAACATCCAACACATACACCGAAGATTCTCAGTGTCTAACCTGTCACGTTTCACAGGGAAAACACTCCACAAGCAACCCCGTATACTGTACTGCCTGTCACTCTCAAGATGCCCACAGTATAGGCACTCTTGACAAATCAGCCACAACACAGCCAACATACACAACTATCGGCTCAGTTAACGCAGTTACAAAGAATGACTGCAGCTCATGTCACACATCAGGTGCAATTTCCAGCTTTTTCTCCTCTCTTACATCTTACGACAGCAGTGCCTACACAAGAAATTATCGGACAGCAACAGATGGCTTTGGATACAGCATAGCCATGCATAATGGAAGTGTAGGCTGTACGGTCTGTCATGACAGCACAGATTTCCACAGCATAACGTTCCTGACTCACACTGCCACATACTCCACAGACAGAACTCAGGCTGTTGGATGTGAAGACTGCCACGTACCGGGGATAAATGATACTGTGAAGAATTACATCCAAACCACATTCAGCCTGAACCCACCGCAGGTTGATGCAGAGCACAACAACTCTGTACCATGCGACGTCTGCCACTCACCATCACCACATGGAGGTGCAAGATATCTGAGTTCCGATCTCCAGAGTTACACAACAAACAGAGCAAATGCGGTAACATGTACAGACTGTCATACCAATACAGGGGCCTCAGGAAAGCAGTACACAACACGAAAGGGTACATACACGATGAATCCACCATATCTTGGCAATAATGCATTTCAGCATGGAAATGGATCATGGGAAGGGCAGAACTGGGGTAATTACTGGACCAGAGGTGACGACAATTCTGCGTGCCTCTTCTGTCATGCAAACGGCAATACAAATGTAAATGCAATACACACTTCCAGTGCTCTTGGTACCGTGGCTAATTTGGACGGGGCAAAAGACCTAAGTGGAGACTGGTGTGCACAGTGCCATGTTTCAACAAAATACGGAAATGAACTCAACAATGCCCCACCTTTCATCGACACCAACAACACAGGCAAATCTATCAATAATGCAGGCAAGGAGTGGTACAACCATAGCTCAGTTATATCTTCTCAGGGTGACACAGACAGCGTATGCAAGCAGTGTCACGGTTCGCTGGCGAAAACAGCATCAACAATTGGTCAGTTCGTACATCAAGTTGATGAGGGAGTGAATGGCGGACCGGATTGTGTGGCTTGCCATGATGTTGGTGGAACCGCTCCGAAACATGTAGACGTCAGTGTAATGAAGCAGAGCATCCACGCCAACCTTAATTCGGGAGCTGCCAACACAACTCAGTTGACAGACATGATAGACAAAGCCTGCTGGGCATGCCATGGCGATGGAACTGAACCATCAGAACATCCAACCAGCTACAAGAATCCAAAGAAGTGTGAGGATTGCCATACCGGAGCAACTCAGTTCAGTGCTCCCCTTGTTGCAGAGCATTATTATGCAGGACAGGACTTGATTGTGAGTGCAACATGCCAGCAGTGTCACAGCAAGAGTGAGATGCTCAATTCCAACAGCGATCCGGATGCGGGATCGGTAAATGCTACGATCAGTCATTATGGAAGGAAGAGAACGGACCTCGTTTTGAATATCAATGGGGACATAGTTACAGACTGCTACTACTGCCACCAGAACAAATCCACAAGCTTTGCAGATGTAATGCAAAATATAAATCACACGTACATGTACAACCACACAGATAACACAGCAACCCAGAAATGCTGGAGTTGTCACTATCCAGGGAGGATGCACGACTCCAGTCATCAGATTCCATCAATCAGCAACAGCTACTGTATCGGGTGCCATCAGCTTCAGAGTAACCCAATAACAACAGCTCACAACGGCTCGATGAGCTGCTTCTCCTGCCACATG
>DACG01000015.1 GCA_002494725.1 Geoglobus sp. UBA235 | reverse complement strand
TCGTCTATGACGACTGCGTAGGTGTTCGGTATCGGAAGTCCAATGCTGCCCTCTCTGTTCTCGCCGTAGATGGGATTCACGTGCGTAACAGGTGAGGACTCGCTCAGTCCGTATCCCTCCACAAGCTTTCCTCCAGTTATTCTCTCGAATTCTCTCTTGACCTCGAGCGGGAGCGGGGCTGAGCCGGAGATGCACGCCCTTATGCTTGTGAGGTCTTTCTTTGGGGTGTCCGGATGGGTGTTTATGGCGTTGAACAGGGTTGGCACGCCGAAGAAGAGGGTTATGCGGTGTTTTTCTATCGCATTCAGTATCCTCTTTATGTCTCTCGGGTCCGGGAGCATCACTATCTTCGCCCCGACTGCAATCGGCATGTTCATGCTCGTGGTCATGCCGTAAACGTGGAAGTACGGCAGAATTCCACTGACAACGTCATTTTCACTGAATCCTGGAAGCCATGGAATTATCTGATACGTATTTGCAACTAAGTTGTAGTGGGTGAGCATCGCCGCCTTGGGCAAACCCGTTGTACCTCCCGTGTACTGGAAGACTGCCACATCATTCCTTGGATCGACCCTTTCCGGATTCGCTATCGGATCCGACTTTATGACGTCGTTCCAGAACAGGATTCCATCTTCATCGGGGATCTTCACCTTTTCTTTTTTGAACCTGTACAGGAAGTTCAGCGGAAACGGCAGGTAGTCCTCGATTCTGCACACGATTATCCTGTCTACGAGCCCCTCCTCTTTGAGCTGGTAGACCTTGGGAAACGCGTTTTCCACGACGAAGAATATCCTCGCCTCGCTGTTCTCTGCTATGTGTCTCAGCTCTCTTTCCGTGTACAGCGGGTTCGCCTGAACAACAGTTGCACCGGTTTTCAGGATTCCGTAGTAAGCGATAACGTAGTGTGGTGTGTTTGGCATGTCTACTACGACTCTCGTTCCCTTTCCAACTCCGAGAGTTCTGAGAAATCCGGCAACTCTGTCAGACAGCTCCTTCAACTCGCCATACTTCAACCTTTTGCCGAGGAAGTCTATTGCTACCCTGTCTGGTAGCCTTCTGGCAGTCTTGTCGAGAAGCTCGTAGAGAGGAATTTCTGGAATCTCTACGGTTTCCGGAACTCCGTCATCGTAGTGCCTTGTCCAGAACCTCTCGATCTCCTCCGGTCTTATCTCCGTGATAAGCTTACCCTCAACTCCGAGCATATCCATACTTTGGTACGACGGTTAAAAATTTTTCCATGATTAATCTATAAAAATATCATGATTTTTTTGCTGGATTGGGAAATAGTTTAAAAGCTTTTCTATTTGTGTTCCCTTCTCGGATTGTACCTCACGGCCACGGTTCTCACAATTCCGAGAGCCAGTATTAGCGCTGTGAACCCGAAGAGAGTCTCCCACGTGAAATTCTGCTTGTAGAGTGTGATGAGCAGCTCCCTCAGCACGAATATTGATGCAAGCTCGGCCATAATGTGTAATCTAACTCTCCTGAACTCTAAGTACTCTGTAAATGCCTTGGCAAGTTCTATGAGGACGAAGAACGTGAGTATTTCGGTGATGAGGGTGTCGAAACTGTATGCGGAATAGCTGAATATTGCTTCCGGTATTTTAATGATTATCGTGAACATCTTGATTCCGATAAGCACTGTGACTACCAGACTCATCAGGAAAATCGCGACATCGTAAACTCTGTTCAGGTAATCGAATCTGAGGCTCCACATGATTGGATATTTCTTGGGAAGTGTTTGGTTAATCTTGTCATTGTCGTTCAGTATTTATTTTAGAAAATAATACTCGGGAGGTGGTGTTAGATGGCCGCCCGAAAAAGACTTTCCAATCTTCTTGTTGGTTGCTGTTGTGACAACATTCCACTTATTCTTAGGCGCTTCAGATACTTGGAATAAAACATTTAAGGAAAATCGTGGTGCTGTTGAATTGATTCCTCCACCCTTCATACTGGCTAAGGCTCAGACAACTGCGAGTGCTTTTTTGCCAATTTTCACACGATCTATTGTGTAGCTTATTGCCTTTTTGGATCCTAATATCTTTGTTAAAGGCTTTCTTTTCAAGGATTCCAAACGCAAGCCAATAGATTCAAGACTATGGGGTAAGCCCCTCATATGGACCCTTTTCGGTAGATATTCTCCTCATGCCGCCGTAATATACATCGCGTGTGAAATTACCTTTCTTTGTCCTCTCTTCTCAACTGCAACGGATTTTGGTACATAGTCTGGGGTAGTTTTTATTATGGGCGCTCTTTTAACCTTTGCTTCTCTCTTAGTAATTCGTCGAATTACGTTTGATAAATTCGAAAGACACTCTCTCACATTATCGAAAGGACATTCAGACTTCAGTAGGGTCTGAATGTCTCGGTGATTCATCGCGCTCTTCATTCCTCAAGTCCCGGTATTCCCAGTGTCTTCTTTATCTCGTCGATAAAAGGTGAATGTGTCGAGTTTTTGAATTTAGGGCACAGATTGCTATGAGCCATTCTCTCTCGTCAATGTAGTGTGGCTGAACTTCTTTTGAAAGTTTTGAAATTTTTGGCAGGTCTTCTTCTCTGACCTCCACCACAATTTCCTTCAGTTCTGAACCTTGGGCTTCACACAATAAAACCTTACTCCAAGATGAGAAGGGTATTGAAACCCTCAAGAATGTTTAGGAGGGTTGGAAATATGCAGCATGGACTTACAGACTATTACTTGGGCTATTACTCGGCTTATTCAGTTCACTCATCTTCGTCTTGTAAATCGCAACATCTCATTTGGGCATTTAAAGTTAACTTTAAATTACGTCAAAATAATTTGATTACAATGGCAAAAATAGGTTTCATAACCAATGTATCAACTGATGTGCTTATGCTGGAAAGAGCGAGAAAATACGTCCAAGGGATCAACTTAATGGTTTACGACCTAAAAGGAAATTTCAAAAAGTTCAGAGAATTCTGCAAAGGTGCAGATATAGTAGTGGCAAGGCTGATGGGTGGTAAAGATGTATTTCCTGTTGAAGAGTTTCACAAATTCCTTGTTGAAAACGGCGTCCATTTCTGCCCTTTCCCGACACTCTACGAGAACCATCAAGAGCTTGAGCCTTATTGCACCGTAAGTGCGGAAGATAGGAGAAAAATATTGAAATACATGGCATTCGAGGGAATCGAGAATTACAGAAACCTCCTGCTGTTCCTCGCCAGCAAATTTGGTGGAGAAGATGTTGTATACGAAGAACCGAAGTCAATACCATGGCAAGGAATATACTACAGGGGAAGAATTTACGGCAGAGAGTATCTTGAAAAACTCAATCCAGAAAAGCCAACCGTTGGTATTTTGTTCTACAGAAACTGGTGGGTAAGTGGTGATATAAAGCACATTGATGCATTGATTAGTGAAATCGAGAAACATGCAAATGTGGTTGCAGTATTCTGTGATAGAGGTTCAAATGATCTGGGTTCATGGGGAATGGAAAGGAGCGTTCAGGAGTATTTCACGAGAGATGGAAATCCGGTAATAGATGTTCTGGTTAATGTGACGATGTTCTCCCTAACGTCTGGACATTTTGGTCTGGAAAAGCTGAACTTTCTCGAGAGACTCGATGTTCCACTATTGCAGGCAATAGTCGGCCTTGTGAAACTCGAAGAGTGGGAAAATTCAGAACAGGGCCTGAGTCCAGTGGATGTTGTGATAAGCGCAGCAATGCCTGAATTTGACTCCGCGATCATACACTTTCCAATAGCATGCAAAAAGAGCACTGGAGGCAGTGATGCAGAAATTGTGTACATCGAACCCGTCCCGGACAGAGTGGAAAAGTTCGCACGGATCGCAGTTAAATATGCTACTCTGAAGAGAAAAGAGAATGCGAAAAAAAGAATCGCCATCGTTCTCCACAACTACCCTCCGAGAAATGATAGGGTTGCTTCAGCATTTGGGCTTGATTCCCCTGAGAGTGTAGCAAGGCTACTTAAAAAATTGAGAGACGAGGGATTTTATATTGAGTGGGTGCCTAAAAACGGAAACGAGCTTATAGAAAAGGTGCTGACTGTTGCAACCAATGACCAAAGGCACCTCACAACAGATGTTGCCAGAATTATGAAGAAAAATGTGAATCTAGACCTTCCTGATGGAGCAAAAGAAAAAATGGTCGAGCACTGGGGAAATGAACCAGGGAAGGCTTACGTGTTCCAAGGGGAATACCTCCTCCCAATTGTCATTAACGGAAACGTGCTGATTGGTCTCCAGCCTGCGAGAGGATTCGGAGAGAATCCGGAGAAGGCATATCACAACCCCGATCTCCCGCCAACATACCAGTACATAGCATTTTATCACTACATATCCAAGATTTTCAAGGCTGATGCAATAATACACGTCGGAAAGCACGGAACACTTGAATGGCTTCCCGGAAAGGGATTCGGACTTTCGCATAACTGCTTTCCGGACGTATGCATGGATGTCCCGCACTTCTATATATACATCGTAAACAACCCCGGGGAAGGTACACAGGCAAAAAGGAGGGGTTACGCGTGCATAATAGACCACCTCCCACCAGCCTTCACGACCGCAGATTTGTATGAAGATTACCTCAGGCTGGAGAAATTGCTTGAAGATTATTATGGGGCCACGGGGTATGGCAAAGGGCAGGAATACAGAGAGAGTGTACTGAAGCTTGCCAAAGAGCTGAAACTGGTGGAAGATACATGTGATAACGTTGAGGAGATACATGAAGCGTTATTGGAACTCAAGACCTCCATGATCAACCTTGGACTCCATGTTTTTGGACAGGGACTTGAAGGAGAGAAACTCGTCGAAACAATTGTTTCAATACTCAGGATAAGACATGGAAACCATCCATCAATTCTGGAAATAGCCTCGCGCAGACTGGGTTACAATTTGGAACTGAACAACGAGGAGTGTCTGAAACGTTACGGAAAAACAAAGTCCAAGATAATGGAAGAAATTTTTGGAGAGAGTAGAAGGATTGTGAGGGAGGTTATTGAGAAAGGTGCGGGGAATGAGCTATCGGAATTCATCCTCGATCTCAAGAGAAAACTTGAGTCTAACGAGGAGATTGACTGGCTTGTTAAATCTATTAATGGCAGATACGTCAAACCGGGAATGAGTGGTGCAATCACAAGAAATCCAAAAGCTTTGCCTACTGGAAAGAACTTTTACTCCTGCAATCCATGGGAAATTCCGACTGAACAAGCCTATGAAAACGGCAAGAAGCTTGCAGAAGAGTTGGTGAGGAGATACCTTGAGGAAGAGGGCAAGTACCCTGAGACTGTGGCGATGGTGATCTGGTCCTCCCCGACGATGAGGACGCAGGGAGAAGATGTAGCTCAGTTTCTGTATTTGCTCGGTGTAAAGCCGAAATACGACAGGGTTGGAAGAGTGAATGGCCTCGAGGCGATTCCGCTGGGAGAACTCGGGAGGCCAAGGATAGATGTTGTTGTAAGAATCAGCGGGATGTTCAGGGATTCATTCTATAATCTTGTGGAACTGATGGATAATGCTGTGAGGCTCGTTGCAACACTGGATGAACCGGATGATTTGAATTACGTAAAAAAGCACGTCAAAGAAGGTATAGATTTGCTCAGGATATTCGGCGACATGCCCGGTGCACATGGTGCTGGAGTGAGCCATTTGCTGGAAAACGGAAACTGGGAAGACGTCAATGATCTTGCAAAAGCATACATTAAATGGGGATGCTATGCATACGGAAAGGACAGATATGGAGTCGAGGCTGAAGACTCTTTCCTGAGCATACTGAAAATCGTGGAGGTTACTGTAAAGAACGAGGACAGTCAGGAGTGGGACATATTTGAGGGGGATGACTTCAACAATTATCACGGCGGTCTCATCGCTACAATAAGATCCCTTGGCGGAGATCCAAAATCCTATGTCGGCGATTCCTCTAATCCTGAATCTATTAAAGTTAGGAGTCTTGAGGAGGAAGGCAAAAGAATCTACAGATCGAAGGTAATGAACCCAAAGTGGATCGAGGAAATGAAAAAACACGGCTATAAGGGCGGAGAGTACTTTTCCAAATATGTCGACCACATGTTCCAGTGGGATGCTACTTCTGACATAATTGAAGACTGGATGTACGACGGAATTACAGAAAAATATGTGTTCAGCAAGGAGATGAGGGAATTCTTCAAAGAGAACAACCCCTACGCACTGTTAGATATTACAGAGAGGTTGCTAGAAGCAATCCAGAGGGGGATGTGGAACGCTGACGATGAAACTAAGGAAAGACTCAGGCAGATTTACCTCGAGATGGAGGCAGGGCTGGAATGATGCTTCTTGTACTATCGCTAACCAGCGACTGCAACCTCAGATGCGTTTACTGTTACGCACGCGGTGGTGAGCGCAAAGAGTACATGAAGCTCTCCACAGCTAAAAAAGCGATTGAAGAGCATTACAGCGAGAGGTTGAAGGTCCAGTTTACAGGTGGCGAGCCGTTGCTGAATTACAGGCTCATCAGGAGACTTGCAGAGAGGTACGAAGCCCGATTTTCTGTTCAAACAAACGGAACACTGCTTACGGCGGGAAAAGCAGAGGAACTTTCAAATCTCGGGGTTAAAATTGGAATCAGTCTTGACGGGCCTGCAGACGTGAACGACAGGCTGAGGCCATATGCAGATGGGTCAGGCTCAACAGGAGATGTTCTCAGGGCAATGATGCTGCTGAAAAACCACGATATTCCATATGGGGTGACCTGTGTCGTAACCCGTGAAAATCAAGATAAGCTGAAGGAACTCGTCGATATTGCATACGCTTTCGGGGCAAAAAGCGTGAGCTTCGACGCCCTCAAAAGAGCCGGGAGAGGGACTAACTTAGCACCTCCAGATGTGAGGTTTATAGAAGATGCGATGAAATATAGCATATTATCTGGATACCGTCTGAGATTCAGAAACATTCTGCAGAGAGAACTCGGATTAAAGTGTGCAGCTCTGGAGGGAAAGAGCATTTTCGTCACCCCCAAAGGGAGAGTAATGAGGAGTTGTGCCACGCTTGCTTCGATTGGTATCGAAAAAACCACTTGCTGTCCATTCAGATCGCAAGATTTATAATCAAATAAATTTGACTTAATGTAAATGACTGTGGACATCTACTCTGCACTGGCTGTAACCGTGAGATTTCTGGCATTCACAATCCCAGTAGTTGTGATTGCAAGTGCCGCAACGTCAGTGATGATCAGAAGGGGACTGATGAACAGGCTGGCATTACTGGCCAGCCCCATTCTGGAGAGGCTTCACGTGGGACATGTTGTTGCCACATCTGCTGCCGTTTGCTTCATCAGTGCAACTGCATCCTACTCCATGCTCGCTCAGGCCCTCAAAGACAGAGTTATTGACGAACGGGAGGTAATAGCTGCATCCTTCATCAACTCGTTTCCATCCTCGGTTTCCCATACGTACCGGTTTTTCATTCCTTTCGTAATACCCATTCTCGGT
Organism: Geoglobus sp. UBA235; assembly: GCA_002494725.1. Classification (GTDB taxonomy): domain Archaea; phylum Halobacteriota; class Archaeoglobi; order Archaeoglobales; family Archaeoglobaceae; genus Geoglobus. The sequence continues at coordinate 115,050 of DACG01000015.1, read as the reverse complement.
TGGACAGGTGTTGTGTACACCGCACTGCGGATGCTGGTGGCTGTCACCAAGTCCGTAATAGGTGTTGCAATGGCTGCGAAATGGAGCACCAACTCCAGAATGGCGCAGGCCGTGAAGTCTCATACACCCCACACTTCATTCACACTCGTAAAGAGAACTGGAGTTATGATGTTCATAACGTACTTTTCGGTGCAGATTGCTACCCAGCTTGGAGTATTCGACATTGCATCCAGCTTTTTCTCGTTTCTTCCTGTCGAGCCATCAATTATAGCAATAGCTACCATAGAACTCGTCAGTACAAAGGCTGCCATCGTTACAGGATCTGGGATGCTGGAAAGCGGAGGGATAAGTGTCAAGTGGCTGCTCGTAGCACTTATGCTCGGAAACGTCATCACTCTGTCAACTGGTTACGTGAAACACTCTCTTCCCTTCCATGTTTCGCTTTTCGGGAGGCTAGGTGTTAAGATTGTAGCACTCAACGCAATTGTATCCCTCGTTCTTGATGCAATGGTTATTGCGGGGGTGATACTATTGCTCTAAAAACAGAGAGTCTAAGTGTGGGCTATTCTAGCCCTGTTTTGAGTGGGCTGAACATTGAGGTAAGAAGAGGCGAAGTTCTCGGAGTGCTTGGCCCAAACGGCAGTGGGAAATCAACACTGCTTAAAACCCTGATGAGCGCGCTCAAGCCTATTGCCGGAACAGCGTTCATAGATGGTTCCGAAATATTCTGTCTAAAGTCAGACAGACTTGCGAGAAAAATGTCAATCATGCTGACTGAAAGAGTAGAGGTTGGGTTCCTTACCGGATATGGGGTTGTCGCACTTGGAAGATACCCGTACGTCGATGCTTTTGGCAGATTGAGCGTAAATGACAGAAAAACGATCGAAGAGTGTCTACAACTCGTTAATGCAGATTATCTCGCAGATCGTCTTTTCTCGGAAATGAGTGATGGTGAGAAGCAAAAGGTTCTGATAGCACGAGCACTTGCTCAAGAGCCAGAGGTAATACTCATGGATGAGCCCACAAGCTATCTCGATGCCCGTCATAAGTTAGAGGTGATGTTGCTTCTCAGAAAGATTGCAACTGAGAAAAATATCGCAATCATTCTCACGACTCACGATGTGGAGCTGGCTCTGAGGATCTGTGACAGAGTGGTACTGGTTAAAAACGGTGGAGTTGTTGCAGAAGGGATACCTGAAGAAATTCTGACCTCAGAAATAATGCGCAATGTTTACGGAGTCGAAAATGCGAGATTCGAGATAGAAATCGGGTCGTTTGAGCTCAGAAACGATGGTATAGATGCAAGAGTTCATGTGGTCTGTGGAGGCGGGAGCGGTGCCAACCTAATGAGGCTTCTTGCAAAGAAAGGGATCGCATTTACCGCTGGAGTCGTACATGTTAGCGATGTAGATTATGTAATTGCGCGTAACACTGCAGCACACCTAATTACTGAAAAACCATACAGAGAAATTACAGATACTGCTTTTGAAAAAGCAAAAGAACTGATAAGCAAAAAAGTTGTTATAGACTCTGGATTTCCTGTGGGTGAATTTAACATGAAAAATCTGGAGCTCTTAAAATGTGCAAAAAAGATTTTGAGCCTGCGTAATGCTGAGGAACTCGAAAAACTTGGTATCGATGCAATTCCAGTCAAACTTTCGAAAATTCCGGAGGTGCTGTCATGTCACAAGTCTATCCATTTACGGCAATAGTTGAACAGGAAAAAATGAAAAAAGCCCTTATTCTCAACGCAATCAATCCATTGATTGGTGGTGTATTGCTTCGAGGGGATAAGGGAACCGGTAAGTCAACGGCAGTCAGGGCGTTGGCAGAGGTTCTGCCGGAGATGGAAGTTGCTGAATGCAGATTCTCCTGTTCACCAGACATGCTTTGTCCCGAATGTTTAAAAAAGAAAGAAGCAGGAGAGCTCAAATTCACAAAAAGAAAAATGCGTGTTGTGGAACTACCTCTATCGGCAACAGAGGACAGGGTTGTTGGGACAGTTGACGTGGAGACTGCCCTAAGGAATGGAGTCGTCTCGTTCCGACCCGGGATTCTTGCAGAGGCCAACAATAGCATACTGTATATAGACGAGGTCAACCTGCTCGAAGACTATATAGTTGACACACTCCTCGATGTTGCTGCGAGCGGGTGGAATATAGTAGAAAGGGAGGGAGTGTCGGTCCGCCACCCATCGAGGTTTGTACTTGTTGGAACGATGAATCCAGAAGAAGGTGAACTGAGGCCACAGCTCCTTGACAGGTTCGGTATGGTAGTTGACATTAAGGCCATTACCGAGCCCGACCTCAGGGCAGAGGTTGTTAGACGAGCAGAAGAGTTTACATCAGATCCAATAGCATTCAGAAAGAAGTACGAAAGGGAGCAAGAAAGGCTCAAGAAGAGGATCACGATGGCCCGTACCATTTTCAGCGACGTCGTGGTTGAAGACAACATCATAAAAGCGGTGGCAAAGCTGTGCAGCGAACTCGGAATTGAAACTCATAGGGCTGACATTACAACAATAAGGGCTGCGAGAGCAATAGCTGCATTCAAAGGGCGAAAGAGAATCGAGATTGAAGATGTGTTAGAGGCCGCAGAACTTACACTCCCTCACAGAGTAAAATCAAGACCGTTCGATCCGCCGCAGGTCGACTTCGACAGACTGGAGGGATTTGTTAAAGAAAATCTTCAGGAAAAGGCCGAAAAACAGAGCGACGGTGGAGATAAATATCCATCTACCGGAAGGAGCGGTTCAGAGGAAAAATTTGATGCCAGAGAAACGCGTACACCCGAAATTGAAATCAAATCAAAACATCTGGCCAAAAAAGGAAAGCGAGTCAGAACACTCTCTAACAGAGGAAGGTATGTCAGATTCAGACTCGACGGAGAACAGATTGCAGTTGGCGCTACAATAAGGGCTGCCTTTTCAAGGGGGGTAAAAAGACCTTCATTTCAGGATCTCAGGTACAGGTTCTGTTCAGGAAAGTCGGCGTCCAGCATAGCTCTGCTTGTAGATGCAAGCGGGTCAATGGCCTCACTGAAACGAATGGAGATCGCAAAGGGAGTACTCCTGAGACTCCTTCAGGATGCATACGTGAAGAGAGACCGGGTATCACTTGTGGTTTTTAGAGGCGATTCTGCTGAAATCATAGTTCCTCCAACATCCTCGCCCCAGCTCGCGTACAGTAGGGTGGGAGATATCCCAACTGGTGGTAAAACACCTCTCCCCATCGGGTTATATACAGCATACCAGCTACTCAGGAGAGAGAAGTCGAGAGGATACGTTCCAATACTCGTACTGATCAGCGACGGGAGAGGAAACGTCTCGATGGGCACTGGAAACGTCAAAGAGGAGGTTATCAGAGTGTCAGAAGCGATTGCAAGAGACGGGATCCCGACAGTAGTGATTGACGCTGACGACCATGTCTCTTTGGGTTTCACTACTGAGATCGCGTCAATTACCGGAGCTCTCCATTACAGGCTGAGAGATCTGGATGCAGAAAGGATATTCGAGATTGTTGAGGATCTCAAGTCTGCAATATAAAAAATACAAATTTAAATTTTATGGTTATTCTAGCTTTTTGTAGTTTCCTAAAATTATTTCCCACCATCGAACCACCTCCATGCATAACCCAATATCCTCTCAGCAGGCAACTTCCTCAGAAACGCCTGATAAGGGGTCTCCAGTTCATCAAAATTCAGGCTCATGTGAGGCTTCACGTAATTGTACCAGTGAACGAACTCTCCAACTGAATCAAACAGATGGAGCTTCTGCTCCAACAAACCAAAGAACCTCTCTATCTTCCCGTTTGTCTGGGGATGATTAACTCTCGCCAGAATGTGCCTTATTCCATTCTCCTTCAAGAATTCCCTGAACTTGTGCTTGGCTTTTCTCTCTATTCTTTGCTGCAACGAATTGAGTTCCATGGTCTGTGAGAATCTCATCTGGAATGCCATACTCAGCGAATCCTTCTCTGAGTACCTTAATCGTGTTCTCTGTTGTTGCATTATCAAAGATTCCATAGCAGGTTATGAAGCGAGAAGCATCATCCATGAAAGCTATTATCCACTTCTCCCCAGGCATTTTCCAGTCTCCCTGCCATAAAGACACTGAATACCCTCTTTCATAGCGAACCCACTTCCTTCGCTTTTTCTTGTTCATGTTCTCCTCCACCAGATCGTGTTTGAGTAAAACTTTGTATATGGTGTTGTGAGGGATGTGAATGCAGTAATCTCTTTCTATCAGCTTTTCCAGTGGAACTGGACTCAGTTTGTACTTTTTTGTAGGCCTGCAGGATGATTTGTTCTGCCTCTTTGTCTATCTGTTTGGGTTTTCTTCCCGGTTGTTTGAGTTCTGGAATTTGACCCGTTTCTTCGTATTGTTTCTTCAGCTGATAGATTCTTCTCGGTGTTACCCTCATCGCAGCAGCTATTTCCTTTACTGGAGTTCCTCTGTCAAGTTGTCTGATTATCCATCTGACTTTCTTGTTCGTTAGTTTTCTCACAAGAGTTGGGTTTAGGGTTGTGAAATAATTTTTGGGATACTACACTTAACATCTCCGCCCATTAATTTACTTATTACTTCTTCTTCCCTGTGCTGCACATCTTTAACCAACCTTTTTCCTTTTCAAAATCAGAAATACAACAATTGGAGCCCCGAAGAGAGACGTAACAACACTTATTGGAAGTTCAACGGGTGAAGCGATCGTTCTTGCAACGATATCGCAGGTCACTGTTATCAGAGCTCCACACACAGCAACTGCTGGAATCAGTATTCTGTGGTCTGAAGTTCTGAAAAGCATGCGTGCGATGTGGGGTACAGCAAGTCCGATAAATGCCACAATACCTGCGAAAGCTGTGATCAGTGCAGCAAGAAAGCTAGATAGCGTAACTACAGCAATTCTTACCACTCTGATATTTACGCCCATGCTCCTCGCATATTCCTCCCCGAGGAGCATTGCATTGAGTGGTTTGGCGAGGATTATAGACAGGATTGCAGATAGTAAAACCGTTATCGTGAGTATCTCTAGATCTTCCCACGTTATTCCTGAAAAGCTGCCAAAGGTCCACATAACAAATTCATGCACTTGTCTGCTTTCAGCAAACGTTATGAGAATTCGTTCGATCGCGCCGAAAACATAACCGAGCATCAGTCCTGCAATCAGCAATGTGACAGCGCTCTTAACCCTACTGGCCAGCAGCAGAACCATCAGTATTGCAACTACTGAGCCAGCCATCGCTGAACCCACAAGTCCATAATAATCCCACCCCACACCAGCCAGAACATAGAGCGCAACACCAAGGGATGCTGCCGAAGATATGCCGAGCACATATGGACCCGCAAGTGGATTTCTGAAATACGTCTGAAGCATTAATCCACTAAGAGCGAGAGCTGATCCACCGAGATATGCTCCGAAAGTTCTTGGTGCTCTTACATTAAGGATTATGTAGCCTTTTATATTGTCTTTTCCGCTTAAAGACTCGAGAAGGTCGCCTACAGTGGCGTCAACCGAACCCACCATAATTCCGGTAGAAACGACAAATAGAGATAGAAAAAATAAAATTATTAAAATTATAAAAATCTTCATAACTTGTCACTCAAGCTTCACGAAGAACCTCGGTTCATATCCTGGAAACTTGTCTGGATGTGTGATGGCAGCAAGATCTTTTACAACAACATCCGTATATAGCAATCCGAGTTGCCAGTAGTCTTCCGAAATTCTGTAAACATTTCCATTCCTTACTGCCTTTATCTCCGAAAGTCTACTGTCAATTCTAAGAAGGTCATCTATACTCTTAACCCTGTAAGACGAATACACCATCACGTCGGCGTTGCCTCCTCTGAGCAGAAGATCCTCGAGGGTTACGGTAGCACTCCCCGTACCGTCAACATCTTGGAACACATAATTGGCATTTGCATACTCGGCCATTTTCGCAACATAGCTGTTACCTTTAGGCACATACACTTTGCCTTTATATATCGTGCACCATAGTAATTTCGGGCTTTCTGACTTACTCACTTTCTCGGCTACATCCAGCACGTTCTTTTCAACCCTATTAAAGTATTTCTGAGCCTGTTCTTCCCTGTCTGTCAGTGCTGCAAAGAATTTAACCCACTCTGCACGTCCAAGTGGATCATTCTCGAGCCATTCGCTGTTCACGACATACGGGATTCTCAATTCATCAAGCTTTTTCTTTACTTCCTCGTTATATGGCGTTATGTAGATCACTACGAGGTCTGGTTTAAGTGCAAGAATTCTCTCGTAATCTGGCGCACTTGGTGAACCTACATCTGCGATTTTACCTTCTTCTATTGCCTTTTTCACATCGTCGAAGTACAGGTTGTACTTCTCACCCCACATGAATCCTACAACACTATCTGTTGCATTTATTGCTTCAAGTTGTGCCAGGTGTGTTGAAGACATTATCACAATTCGTTTTACAGGTATTTTCACTGGAATCCCATCAATATCTGGCTTTTTATGGTGATATAGTATGTAAGTAATCCATTCGTCACCTTGTTTTACTCTGAGGATCTTGTAGTCGTCGTGGTATTCAAGCTGGAAGTTCTTAGCATACTTGACAACTGTCTGAACCGATCTTGGCTCTTCCTGCTGGGAGCAACCCATTAGGGCGAGTACACAAAGAACCACTACAATCATTATCAAGTTCGATCTCATTGATTATTAATCAAATGTATTTGATTTAAAATGATTTCGAAATGGAGTTATTTGCCACAATAGAGCATGGGTGTTGAGCAATTCTGTATAGTAGATTGGCGTGAAAAATGGGCTATGAACTTTTGAATAGTCTTAACCTATCTCACTCTGAGTTTAGGTTTTGTACGCGCTGTAATCCTCTTAACGTCAAAAGTGTTCTCACTTCTCAATCAACCACTTCCAGCTGTAATCAAAACATCTTTGAACGGATGAATTTTTTCTCACAAAAGTTAAATTTAGTACTATGAAATTTTTTGAGACTGCAGGGAAAGAAAGTTTTGATTATGTTTTAAACATTTGATACAATCTTTATCACGTCGTTGTTCTTGAGCTCATAGTCCTCCGAGATTCTTATCCTCCTTCTCGCGTCAATGGCGTAGATGTAGTTCCTGCCAATGTCTGTGTGGATTCTGTATGCCAGCTCTCTTGCTGTGGTGCCCTTTTTAACGAGCATGGCATCCGGCAAAACATTCCCTTTGCTGTCGGTGAACTTGTTCTCATCCTCGACAGGATATACGACGATGTAGCCCAGTTTCTCGAAAACCACCCTGTTTATTGCCGTCTGGACACCTGTGCCTCCATTCTTCTTCATGAACTCCCTTATCATTTCAAGGGCCTTTCTCTGCTTATCGTTCAGCTCCTTGACTATCTCGAAATCCACATCTCCCGGGAGGTACTTTATAAATCCGTTCTTACTTGCAGTCCTCAGGGTGAGCTCGAAAATGGCCGAGCATGTCACTGCTCCAGTCTCTTTAAGCTTTTTCAGGTTCTCCTCAGGTGCTTTGTCGGCTTTGTTTCCGGCTATCAGAATTCTGAACCTCCTGTCCATGAGGACACCTGCAAACTCCTTCAGAGTGTCATCGTCGAACTCGCTGTACAGCTTTCCCACATCTCTCAGAGACTCCTTCACCATTATTTCATCAAATCCAAGGCCTGCAAGCTGCTCTGCAATGTATCTTGCAGGATCTCTCTTCTCCATCTGTATCCTTCTGACGATCTTGTCCCAGTTCTTCTTCAGAATGCCGAAAAGCCACATTATCAACTCGTTTTCAAGGAACCTCACATCTTCAAGCGGATCTCGCTGTCCGGCACCTATCTCATTGCCCTCCTCATCTGTCGAGCCCGACGCATCTACAACATGGATTATCGCATCTGCCTGCCTTAAATCGTCAAGAAACTCATTTCCGAGGCCCCTTCCCTTGTGAGCGTCTGGAACCAATCCGGCTATGTCAATCAGCTTTACCGGAATGAACCTCACTCCGTCAACACAGTTTCCGCACGGATAAACGCCAAGTTCCCTGCAAACACACTCGACTCTCACGTGGGCAACTCCGACATTCGGCTCAATTGTCGTGAACGGGTAGTTTGCTATCTCTGCATCAGCTAACGTGGCTGATTTGAAGAATGTTGACTTTCCCGCATTCGGTTTTCCTGCCAGCCCGATCTCGATCATCTCAATCCCCTCTTGGTATATTCTCCATGTTCTCTCGATCCAATAACACTTTCAAGGACGATTTTGCTCTTTTTCAGAAATTCTGCATGCTCCTCGGTAATTTCACCTTTTTTCAGGAAGTAGTCTATTACCTCATGCGCCTCCTCGAGACTCCTGCATCTTTCCAGGTGATCGAGAACCGAAGGCAGAATGTCTCCTTCAATCTCCCTGTATATGTTCGGAAACATCTTTCTGAATCTCTTCTTCTCCCACTCCATCATCTTCCTGCTCACCTTCAAGCTCTAACTCGACCCTGTCTCTGATCCAGACCCCCTTTCTGCCCACTATGCTGCCCTCAACCACACAACCGTTTTCCATGTGCACCTCTTCAGCATTAATGCTCCCGAAAACGCTGCTTCCGTTTACTATGTACACCTTTCTGCCCTCAATTGCGCCGTGTATTCTGCTCGAGTTTATAACCACATCTCTGCCTCTGACGCTTCCATAAAGTTCTGTCTCCTCCACAAGCACATCTCTTGCCTTCACGTTACCAAGAACCCTGCTGCTCTTGAAGATTGCATTTTTGGAAGTTTGAATTCTCTCGATGGACACTCTCGAGTCATCAGGGATGACAAGCGGGTTTTCAAACTCCTCGCTGAACAGCTCCTCAATTTCATCGAGCTTTCCCAGTCTGAGGAGCTCCATTATGTAGATGAAGAGGAACATTATCACGGGAAGTGGATTCTGGATGGTTATGAGACCTGTTGCCTCAAATCCCTTTTCGATTTTCACATTTCTTCCGATTTCAAGATCTCCGTGAACTGTAAGCTTTCCGCTGATTGACGTGAACTCTCCAATGTATGTGTCCCCAAAGCAGGTGACATTTCCCTTTATTTTGACCCATGAATCGATCCTCACTTCCTGGCCGATTACGTCTCCTTCGATTGTGACCCTATCGCCTATGATGATCTTCTTTGCCCTGATCCCAAACCCTATGGTGGAATTGTTTCCGATAATCACATCGCCATCATGGACTATCATCGTTTCGTCGAACTTCGTGCCTTCTGGTATGACGAGACTTTCAGGCATCATCCTCAGCTACGCTCCATACTTTTTAGCTTTACCTGTCAAATCGAGTACTATGTTCATCAGGTCCATGCCCCTAATTCTGCACAGACCTCCCCTGTATGCATGAAACTCGCTGAACTTCTCGACTTCATCACTTCTAACGCCCTCACACACTATCGTCAGAGGAACAGGATCTGCGGTGTGGTCTTTGACTGAAACCGGCGTGGTGTGGTCTGCAAGAACGACAAGACAGACCTTCGAGAAGTCCAGCTCTGTCAGTGGCTTTATTGCCGAGTCTATTTTCTCTATGAACTCCTTTTTTCCCTCGAAATCCCCATCGTGGCCGAACTCGTCGGGAGCTTTTATGTGGAGCAAAACAAAGTCGTGGGTTTCCAAGCTCTCAACGGCCGTTTTAACCTTCAGTTCGAGATCCGTGTCTCTGCTGCCTGTAAATCTCTCGTTCTCTATGACATCTGCTTTCAGAAGTCTGCCTATCCCCTTTATCAGCGTTGTGCCCGCGATAACTGCCATTTTCATTCCGTATTTCTCCTCGAAGCTCGGAACATGTACGGCTTTACCAACTCCTCTCAGCAGCAGGACATTGGCCTTCGGCATTCCGTTTTTCGCTCTTTCCTCGTTGAACGGATGGCTGTCCAGAACCTCGTGGCTCCTTTCTATGAATTCGGCTTCGCCGTCCAGGGCCTTTACTCTCTTTACCTTCTCTCCAACCTTCTTCGGATCACTGTCGGTTATCCTGTCGGAGAGGTTTTCTCCCCTGAAAACAAGTGCAGCTCTGTGACCGCTTGCGTTACCCAGAATAAACTCGACTCCATCTATTCTGACCTCTCTGTTCACGGCCTCGACCAAAACCTGCTTGTCCTGTATTCTTCCGGCCCTTCTGTCAACAACAACCTTATCAAAAACACTGCCTTTGCCTTTAACAGTTCCAAAGTTAACTCTGAAGGCTATATCACCTGGTTTCACCTCTATCCCTGCTCCGCATGACTCTATCGGACCTCTGCCTGTGTAGTACCTGAAGGGATCGTAACCCAGAATTGCTAAATGTGCGGTGTCGCTCCCCGGCCACTCCCCGGGACAGATCGGTGTGGAGGTAGATGGAATTCTATTCTGTGCGGACTCGGTGTTCTCGGAAAGGATCATAGAGAAGTACAGGATTCCTCTATTCATGGATGTGGGTAAGCAGAAGGAGACTCTCAAGTTCTTGGAGAGGAGTGACTATGAGCTGTATGTTCCCTCTCACGCTGAACCGACAGACAACATCTCCCACCTCGTTGAGGTGAACCTGAACGTAATGGAGCGGGTGGAGGAGTTTCTGCTCTCTGTGAGCGGCACCACAGATGAGGTGATGAGAAAACTTTGCTCGGAGTTCGGGATAAAGTTAACAAACTTCACTGACTACAGCCTGATGCTTGCCACCCTGAAGGCCTATCTCAGCTATCTGCACGACAGGGGAGATGTCCATGCAGAGTTTGGTGACACCCTACACTGGAAAAGGATACCCTGATCCCAGCCATTGGTCAGAACGTCAGGTTCTGTGGGCCATTCCTACAATGTCCTCGAGCCTCTCACCGGTCATCCTCGTGTAGGCTATTAGGCTTTCCTTGAGGCTGTAGAATATTCTGTTCGAGTAAAACAGTGCTGAACCCAGCTGTACTGCCATGGCACCAGCAAGCATGAACTCGATCACATCCTTCCAGCTTGTCACACCTCCCGAGCCTATGATCGGGATGCTGAGTTCCTCGTACAGATCCCAGACACACTTAACTGCAACAGGTTTTATCCCCTCCCCGCTCACACCTCCGCTGATATTGCTCAGTATCGGTCTTTTTGCAAAGATGTCGATCTTCATGCCTTTAAGCGTGTTTATCGCAACAACCCCGTCCGCACCACCATCCTCAGCTGCTTTTCCGATCTCCACTATATCCCTGACGTTGGGAGAGATCTTTGCAAACACCGGTTTGTCTGTCGCTCTCTTGGTGACCCTCACAACCTCCTTCACAAGCTCCGGATCGCTCCCAACAGAAAGTCCAACGTTTTTCGCGTGCGGGCAGCTCAGATTCAGCTCGAATCCGTCTGCGAACTCGAAGTGGGTTGTGAGATCGGCAAACTCCTCGGGAGTGGATGCAAACAGGCTCACGATGAGGGGAGAGTAGAAGGCGTATCCCCTCAATTCCTCGGAAAATGCCTCTGCTCCTGGAGATGCAAGTCCCACAGCATTTATCAGGCCATGAGAATAGTTGATGACGGCCGGATTCCTGTAACCCTCAACCGGTGCAAGTCCAACGCTCTTGGTCACCACGGCTCCGGCATGCTCGGAAAGCCTGTTCAGTGAGGAAGAGAAACTGCCCATGATCCCGCTCGCCAGCATCAGCGGGTTCCGCATTTCTATACCCGCAACCCTGACCCTCAGCGCCTCCGACATCACAACCTCTCCACTGCTTTTTTCAAAATCTCACCACCTCTTTCGAAGTGAGATATGCTCTCCTCGATAAGCTCCGCTATGTCTTCCCTCTCACTCCGGATCTTCTCCGCCCACTCCCTGTACTTTTTCACGTGCTCGTCGTTGTGCTCGATCCAGTGATCTAAGAGGTGTCTGAGCCTCTCAATTTCCATGGCTTTACTTTCATCACTCATTATAAAAAAATTCTCGGTATCCTCACTCACGTTCTTTCAGGAAGGGTATCACCCTCTCTGAGAGCAGTCTGATGTTCTCCATGTAGTACCTTTCCTGAACAAGTGGAGCAATTACGAAATGCCGAACCCCGGCACTGATGAATTTTTCAAGCCTCTCAATCACATCATCCGGAGAACCGTAAATGTACCTGTCCTGGACGGCTTCAAAAGGCACCTTTTCGGCAGCACTCAGAACCTTTCTGACATTCATCTCGTTGAATTCAAATCCAAGAATGTCCGGAAAGTCAACCTCCAGTCCAATATCTCTGAGAAACTCATCTCTCCTTGGAGAGAGAAGTGCAATAAATTTCCCGGGGAGCTCAATTCTTTTCTCAGCATCCTCACTCTTTTCTGCGATAACTGCGTATGCAAAGAGAGCTGGAATAATGTTTTTTCCTGCAATTCTTTTGATTTCTCTCAGATTCTCCCTGTAACCAGCCACACCTATTGTTGCAGTTGGGATCCACCCATCTCCATACTGGGCTGCAAGTCTGATCGTTCTGGGTGAGTTTCCGGCAATCCAGAGCGGCACAATCTTCCTTGGAGAGATGAACGCATTCTCAGCTCTGAAGTATTTTCCGGAGAATGTAACCCTTTCACTTTCCATGAGAAGTCTCATGAGCCTGAGTGCCTCCTCAAGCTTTGAAACTGCCTGCTTCATCTCAATTCCGTATGGCAGTGTGTTCATGCCCTCTCCTGCACCAACTCCAAGTACAGCCCTGTCGTTTGAAATCTCGTGCAGGGTTACTGCAGACTGAAGGAGCGTGGCCGGATGTCTCCTCAGAACATCACTCACACATGTGCCGAGCTGAACTCTTCTCGTTATAGAAGCAAGTTTTCCAAGAAGAGTGAATGCCTCATAGCACGAGAAGTTTCTTATCCCGATGCCAACTATGTGATCGGGTGTGAAAACAGAATCTATGTTTGATTGATCTGCAAAGGCTGCAGCCCTGATTATCAATTCCAGTGGCTCGTGGGGAAGCTGTATTCCGAATTTTATCATGGATGAGAAATTCTCATAATCCTTATAAACATTTATTCCAGAATTGAATAACGGGTGAAAGCATGATGAAAAAAATTATTCCGATACTCCTGCTGATTGCTGTTTCAGTTGCAATAACTGGATGTTCTCAGGAGGCTGAAAAAAGAACTCTAACAGTGGGCGTTATCGTTCCGGAAACCGGCATATTCTCACCCGCCGGCAAGGCGATGAAAAATGCAGCATATCTGGCTGAGGAACACATAAAGAAGTATGGCCTCTCTGAATACCAGGTAAGGGTGGTTGTGGCTGACGGAGGTTCAACACCTGAGCAGGCCAAGTCAGCTTTCATGGAACTTGCCAAGAGTGCTGACGTGATTGTTGGGGCTTATTCAAGCGATCAGGCTGTCGTGTGTGCTGAGGCTGCAAAGGAGACCGGTAAAATATACATTGTGAGTGTAGCATCAACCTCACAGCTCGAAAGGGCTGTAAAGGATGGCAACAGATATGTTTTCAGAAACGCATACAACACAACCTACTGGGGTGTTCTTGCAGGAGAGTTTCTTGAAATCTCCAGAGCGGAAAAGTTCTACTTCGTTGGATACGATCCGCTGAAAACCTTCAATCAGGGGATGCTGAAGGCGTTTGAGGAGAAAACAAATGCTGAAAAGGTTGGAGAGATTTACTATTTAAGCACAAGGGCAAGTCCAAATGACTATGCTGTCAAGGCAGAGCAGGTTGCAGGGGAGACAGATAAAAGAACTGTTGTAATTCTCGGGGATCCGGGAGCCACTGCTGTTCAGTTTGTCAAGGCATACAGACAGGCAGGTGGAGAGGGGTTGATTTACTCAGTTGGTGGTGTTCTTGGGCTTCCAAAAACACTGAAGGCTGTTAAGATTGACTACATAGCATTTCAGAGTGCTGGGCTTGAAAATGCTGAGAAAACTGATCTGACAAAAGCATACTTCAATGATTACAGGGAAAGGTATGGAGAAGAGGCAAACAACTATGCCGGAATCCTGACCTACGATGCGGTTCTGATTGCAGCTCAGGCCTGGAAGGGGGACAGTGAGTCAACAATCAGAAATCTTGAGACCGGTGAATTCAAGGGAGCAGCTGGAATATACAGGTTCAGCTCGAACCATCAGGCTCTCTGGGGAAATGACAGGCTTAAGGGAGTTATTGCTGAGTACCTTGATGGCAGAATAGAGATTCTTTACCCCGAAGAATTGAGAACATCTGATGTGACATGGCCCTGAACTTTCTCGTCTCCTTTTTTTCAATTGCCCTGATGGCTTTGCTTGTGTCAACAAATTTCAGAATTGGTAAATTTCTGAACCTCTCTCTTGGAGGCCTATTTGCTGCAGGAGGATACATAGCGTACTTCACACCAAATCCGGTTTTTGCTGCTCTTTCAGGACTGCTCTTTGGGACCCTTCTCTCCCTTGCAATTTCCAAAATCTGCAGGAGTGTGATTGAGGCAACGGTACTGAGCCTCGGAGCAGGAATTCTCATTGAAAGGGGTCTTGAAATAGTCCACAGAAGCTCGTACTACTACTTTGTGGACTTCGATTATTCCACATACGTGATTCTCCTGGGGGCAGTATCGTACCTTTTTGTTCTTGGCATCTACCTATCACCGCTGGGCCTTAAAATGAAATTCGTTGAGGAGGATCACGAACTTGCCGAGCTTTACGGAATAAACACGGGAATGATCTTCACCGTAACGACATCCCTGGCATCAGCATGTGCAGTTCTGGCAGGATTTCTCAGCTCAGGGAGTCTTGCGATAAGCCCTACAACAGGATTCGGATATCTGATTTCAGGTATAATCGTCTCCGCCCTGACAGCCCAGCTCAGACAGGTCGGAGCTGTGCATTATCTCGCCCTCCTCGCAATCTCATTTGCTGCAGCAAGATTCATGGAGGTGCTGATTTGAAGAGGATTGTGGCAGAAACTGCTGTTATGCTTTCTCTTGCTGTCATCATGTCACTTTCACCATATTACAGCTGGCTGTTTGTTCTGATGTCAATTTACTCTCTCCTGACTCTTTCCTGGCTCTTCATGAGAAAGGCTGGGAGAATAAGCATGGGACACTCATTTCTCTTTGGATTTCCGGTGTTTCTGGCTTCAGCAGGGTACTCATTTTCATCAGAAGTCTCCATTCAGCTATTTATCGCAGGATGTGCTCTGAGCTTCGTCATATTCTACATTTTTGCAGAGATGACAGGCAGAACCGCCTTTGTATTTCTCACACTTGTTTTTTCGATATTCGTATGGGTCTCTTCTCCAAAGCTGGTTTTTGAGAAAGGCGGATACCTGACTGGTGGAGAGGTGGGTTTCAGCTTCCCCACAATCTCCCAGAAAGAGCTGCACATCCTGACTGGGGGTACACTCACACTCTTTTACTTGATCTACAGGATTATTGGAGAATCCAGGGCCGGTTATTTCATGAGAGCTGTGGGAGATGATGAGACAGCATCGAAGGCAGTGGGAATTGATCTGAGAAAGATAAAGGCACTATCAATACTTCTTTCAGGAATGACCGCCTGGAGTGCTGGAATCATATATGGTCTTGAGTTTGGCCACATATCTCCCGAGATTTTTTCAGTTGAGATTTCTGTCTTTCCGTTCATAGCCTCGCTCATAGGTGCAGGAAATCCATTTGCATCTGTTCTTTCAAGCTTCGGACTGGTCTACCTGTCGAAGATACTTAACTCCATGTATCCGGGACTCATGGGAATTGTTTATGCAGCAATCCTGATTCTTTCTCCGAAAATAGGGTGGTGGGTTTATGTTAAGGGTAAACGGCTTGATGAAAAGGCTGGATAGCCTTGTTCTGCTGAGGGATGTGAGTTTTGAGGCAAAAAAAGGTGAGATCATCTGCCTTTATGGGCCGAACGGAAGCGGAAAGTCAACACTTCTTAAAATAATCTCAGGACTTGAGAGAGCTGATGGAGGGCATGTGTTTTTCAGGGACAGGGAAATAACAAACCTGAGCCCATGGGAGATCGTTGAAAACGGCATAGCCCATGCATTCCAGATACCCAGACCGTTCAGGAGTATGAGCTTTCTTGAAAACCTTGCAGTATCCTGCATGAGATATATGGACACAGATGATGCCTTCAGGCAGGCTGAAAGGACTGCAGAGGAATTTGATGTTGATTATCTTCTTGAAAGATCCTCCAGCTCTCTCTCTCAGGGTGAGCTCAAGATACTTGAGATTCTGAGAGCGTATCTGACCGGTGCAGAACTTCTTCTTCTCGATGAGCCATTTGCAAGCCTTGATGTTGAAAATGCAAGGTTCCTGAAGGAAAAGCTTCTTGCTCTGAAGGAAAAACAGGTCTCAATGCTGGTCACCTCTCACAGAATGAGGATTATGGAAGAGGTTGCTGACAGATTTCTGGAGTTAAAAGAGGGGAAGCTGTATGCTCATGGCTGAGAACATCGGTGTAGCATTCAACGGTCTTCAGGTGCTCAGGGGAGTGACGTTCAGTGTTGAAAGGGGGACTGCTGTGCTTGTCGTCGGACCTAATGGAAGTGGGAAGTCAACGCTGTTTAGAGCAGTAATGGGAACTGTGAAATATAGGGGTAAGGTGAGCGTTGATGGGAAAGTTATTGAGGGGATGCCTCCTCACAGGAGATTCAGGCTTGGAATAGTCCTTGCGCCTGAGAAGATGAGGGTAGCAGAGAATCTGACTGTAAGGGAGAACATAGAGATCTCCGGGAGATTCAGGGATGCTGTCAGAATCTTTCCCGAGCTTGAACACCTAAAAAACAGAAAGGCAGGAGTGCTGAGTGGTGGGGAAAGACAGATTGTTGTTTTCTCAAGAGCAGTTCTTTCAGATCCGTCCTATCTTCTTCTCGATGAGCCCTTTCAGGCACTTAGTGATGAAAACGTGGAAAGGATGATATCTGAGATTGAAAGGAGAAAGAGGAGAGCTGGTATTGCGATTATATCCCACGACAGGATAGAGGATGTTGTTGAGATATGCGACACTCTATATTTCATGCTATCCGGCAGGGTGAGAAGAGTTATTGAAATAGAGAGTGCCGAGCAGGCAATCAAAAAACTTGAAAAGTACATGATACTCTGAAGTAGTGATGCTGAAACTCAGCGGTGATGCAGGGAAGCTTTACTCAAGGGTGAGGGACTATTTCAAATCAAAATGTCCCTTTGATGAGGTCAAGGAGGAGATTGAAAAATACAGACCATCAAACAGCATCGGTACAATTCTTGAAAGACAGAGGAAAGTGAGAGAACTCATCGAGATCTCAAAAAGGGTTGATTTTGAAAAGGTGAAGAGGCTTGTAACTGTGAGGGTGAAGAGAAGATATCTCCCTGACAGGGTGTTTGTTGCGAGAAACAGCGAGGAGTATGAGAGAGCCCTTAAAGTTGGTATCTGCGATGTTGTCAGGGATGGGTTTGATCTCGGATATGCAATCATTCTGAATGATTTTGTGAATGAGATATCTTATGAAGCATTTGCCCCTGAAACCGTGGTTTCAGCTCTTTTTGAAAATATTGAATCATTCAGAGCTCTTGCAGAGCTTGAAAGGGATACTTTCGGAAATTATGAATACATGAAAATCCTTGAAGAGCTTTCGGCTCTGGAAAAGCATTACAGAAGGATGGAGGAAATAGGCAGGATTGAGGAGAGAGCCCATGAGATTGAAGCCGAAATAAACTCGGAAATTGAAAGAAGGCTCTCAGATATAAAGCTCACAATAACTGCAGATGAGCTCCTCAGACTTATAGAACTGGGTGAGGTGGTAGATGAGATCAGGGAGCATGTGAGTTCGGTTGTTGAGAAATACGAGAGGGAGCTGGAGAGGTTCGGAATAAACGAGCCGGTTTTCACAAGAACATATCCCGTGAGACTGGACAGGGATGCACTGAAAAAGTCCATTGAAAACGTCAGGGAATCCTTTTCCACAGAGTTCTATCTTAAATGCTTAAGACTTGCCAGGAGAATTGACATTGGTGAAGTAAACTCCAGAATATCCTTTTACAGAAAGCTGTCTCTCTACAGGGTTATTGGTGATGAGTGTTTTTCCTTTCCGGAATTTTCAGATGGTACTGAATTCACAGCAGGGAAAAATCTCCTCATCCCCGACGCCATTCCCGTCAGCTACTGCATTGGCAGATCACAGCTCTTCGGGCGTGAGGAGAATGTTGCAGTTCTCACCGGAGCAAACAGCGGTGGAAAAACAAGCCTGCTTGAGCTTGTGTGTCAGATTGCTATTCTCGCTCAGATGGGATTTCCTGTGAATGCGGAAATTGCCAGAGTGGCGATTTACGATGAGATTTTCTATTTCAGGAGAAAGCAGTCTTCTTACGGGTCAGGAGCATTCGAGAGAGCAATCACGAGCATTGCAAAAGCTGTATCCGGTGATGGCAGAAAGCTGATCCTCATAGATGAATTTGAATCGGTAACAGAGCCCGGAGCCGGAGCAAAGATTCTCGCCTCTCTTTTCAGAATAGCAGATTCAAAAGGTCACCACGTCATAGCCGTGAGTCATCTCGGGGATGAATTCAGGGAGTTCGATTTTCTGAGGATTGATGGAATTGAGGCGCAGGGGCTTGATGAAAACCTCAATCTCATAGTTGACAGGCAGCCTGTTTTCGGAAAAATTGGAAAGAGCACCCCTGAACTCATAATTGAAAGGCTTATGGAAAAGAGCAGGGGGGAGATGAGGAAGATTTTTGAGGAAATGCTCAGAATGATCAGAGAATGAAAGTGATCATCCGGAACACATAATTGAGGTGAAAATGCTGGTGGATCGATCATCCAAGCAATCAGAGTTCAGCAATGAAGCGGTGACGGTAACCGGGTTTATCGGAACATTATGGCAAAAAAGTGGAAACTTTACTTCTTGCCTCTTCTGAATGCAACAATAGCTATTTTCGTGGCAGATGTCAGTGCTATGCCTCCTGTGGTGAACTCGGGGATTGATTGAGGTTTAGGTGGATCGAAAAAGCACACACCTGGTGTTTCTGCCTGAGTATTCTCTGGAGTGATGGATGTATCGCTTACCTGTGCATCTGAGTCTTGGGAGTTTTGTGGTCAGGTGGGCTGTTGTTATGAATAGGTATTGAGTTATCTGTTGATTCAGAGACTGAACAGGAAAAGTCATTTAAAAACAACGTCAACCTGAGTTATGCATTTCTTCACTGACTGGGAGGGCCCCTGGATCTTGACCGACATTGCATACGAACTGGCAGCGGCAGTATTCAACAATCCTGAGTTTTTTGAGAGGCTGAGCCAGTATGACGATTATCTGGCTTATGTGGAAAGGAGGCCCGGATATCAGGCTGGAGATACACTCAGGCTTCTGGCACCATTTCTTGTTGCAGGCGGATTAACTCTTGAGGAAATCAGAAAAATATCGTACCAGACGGCAAGATTTGTCGAAGACGCGGAAGAGGCGATGAAGCTCCTCCAGAGCAGATACGATGCTGTTGTGATATCCACCAGCTACTCGGAGTATCTCAGGATCACGTCAGAGATGATAGGGGTTAGGGGTGACATTTACGGCACATCATTCAACCCGGAGAAGTATCGGATTGCCGATAAATGGAAGAAATGGCTTCTTGAGAAGGTTGACGAGATTGCGTGCCTGAATGACATAGATGTGGATTGTCCAGATGAGAGATCAGTTGCCTACCTGAACCGCCTGTTCTGGGATGAGATAAGAGACTCTCCATTCTGGAGCGTGATGAGTGATGTGAAGGTGGTTGGTAGCAGGAAGAAAAGAGAAATTGCAGAAAGATACGGGGAAAAAATGGTTGTTGCAATTGGAGACAGCATATCGGACATTGAAATGCTTGACTACGCGAGGGAGACCGGAGGACTTGCAGTGGCATTTAACGGAAATGAGTATGCACTGAAGCATGCCAATCTGGCTGTCATAAGCAGCTCTGCGATTGCTGAGGCTGTTGTCACTCTGGAATTTCTTGAAGGAGGGATGGATGGGGTAAGAGAGATCATGGAATGCGGACATGAGCTTCTTGGGGGAGTGGATTATGAAATTCATTTTGAGATTGATGATGATGTGATTCAAAAATCTATAAGAATGAGAAGAAGGCTTAGGGGTAAGGCAGGTGAGCTGGGATGATTGCCGGTTTTGGAGCTCTGAATCTTGACAAGATATACATCGTTGACAAAATTCCGGGAAAGGATGAAGAGGGATATGTGATCGATCTCGAACTCCACCCTGGAGGGAGTGCAGCAAATACAATTGCAGGACTTGCAGATTTTGGAGTGGAAACGTCCTTCATAGGTAAAATCGGGAGTGATGAGGAGGGAAAGCTCCTTCTGAAGGATTTTCTGAGAAGAAGGGTTGATACCTCGGGAATAGTTTCAGCTGAAGGGAGAAGTGGTGTTGCAATGATTTTTGTTGATGGGGAGGGTAACAGGGCAATACTTGTTGATCCCGGAGTCAATGATACAATCTCTTTTGACGAGGTCAGCAAGGATGTGGTTGAGAGGGCGGAAATCGTTCACATGACATCATTCATATGCAAGAACGGGCTCGACTCCTTCAGATCCCAGATTGAGGTGTCGAGAATTGCCAGTGGTGTTAGTTTTGATCCCGGACTGCCCTATGTTGAGAGAGGACTTGAAGAACTCAAGCCAATCTTGAAGAACACAACTCTGCTTTTGCCAAACAGGAGAGAGCTGGAGCTTCTCTTTGGAATGGATTACAGAGAAGCCTGCATCGAAGCCATAAACATGGGAGTTGAGATTGTGGCAGTGAAGCTGGGAAAAGAAGGGTGCTATGTGACTGATGGAAAAAATGAACACCATGTAAAGGCATTTTCAGCAAGTCCGGTTGATACAACAGGCGCGGGAGATGCATTTAATGCAGGATTCCTTTACGCCTGGCAGAAAAAAAAGGAGATTGTGGATTGTGCCAGAACAGGAAACTTTGTGGCTGGAAAGCTGATAGAAAGGGTGGGAGCAAGGAGCTATGACGGAATAGATCCTGAAAATATTCCTCAACTATAAAAACTGTTTGAGACTCATCTGCTGGTAGAGTTGGATGTGTTTCTCCCATCTGTCCCTTCTCGTTTTTATTCTCCTTTCTGCAGTGTTAAGGGCATCATCAAGGCTATGAAATCTCTCCGGTTTTGAGTTCATGGCTTTTCTCACACCCTCCTCAACAACCCAGACTCCAAGTGGGGCGGTGTATTCCGGAAGGATCTCTCTCAGAACTATCACTCCAGCCTGTCTCCTCATTCTGTGCAGATGCTCCACAACTGGCAGCCTTGCAGCATAATACCCTCCGGAAAGATCTGAATACTCCTTCTTCCTACCTGCAGTTTCTCTATCGCTCCCGATCCATGTCCTTTCAGGGCTCCACAGGCTCTTCTCAATCCATATCTCCACAAGCTGAAATGAGTACGAGGATGGATAGAGTATCACCTCAAAGTGGTTTCCGTAGTGCTGGTAGCTGAAAAGAAGAACCTCATTAATGGAATCAAAATTAACGATTTCCTTCTTGAGAGTTTCGGCTATAATGTCGTGCACTGCCGTTATGCTCCATCTCGTTGGAACCAGTTTTCGCTCCATTCCAAGCATGCCAACCGAAAAAACCCTCTGAATGTAAGAGGTGGAGAAACCTGAGATGTAGAGATTCATAACTCCGTCAACTGCCCTGATTTCATCTTCACTCACCTTCTCAACCTTCTGGGGGATTTTCGGGTTCGAAACAATCCTTACCTTTCTGAAGACGGCCGAAATCCCCGAGGGCATAGTTATGTCATCCAAGGATGGCTTTCGAATTATTCTGTCATATTCTCCCTCAACATCAACAAATCTTATGCTTGATGCAATTTCCTGAAGTGCTGAAAGATTTCTATCAGGATTTTTGGCAGACTCAACCGTGAAGATCCTGTAGGTTCTTGCCAGACCCATTCTGAGGGAAAGAACCTCTTCAACACTGCTGGAAAATGCAGACGGATTCTCATAAATCTCCGGATTCTGATCTCCAAGCACAAGCATCGGTCCCGCATATATTTTTGGGTAGCCCGTTCTTCCAACAAAAACCGACGGAGGGGTTGGCCTTTCGTCCATCTCCCTTATCTGGTAGCTTCTGGAGTAGAACGAGTCAAGGATGGGGCATGAGCTCTTTCCGCAGTAGAGCCTTCCCTTGCACTTCACACAGAGCACAGAAAAAATTGGGTCAGAATTTTAAAAAGTCTTCCAGCACTCAGAAAGTTGTGATCTCACCATTTATCACCATGTCTGTTATTTTTGTTATGTCGTTCAGCCACTCCTCTGCTATTGTTTTTGCTTTCAGTTCCATTTTTTCAACTTCAAATCCCCTTTCAGGCACTATCTGAATGCTCAGGGCCTTGGGCTCGTCAATGGGTTTTCCAATCTGAGAGAGGATTCTCACATAAACCTCCTTTATGCCCTCAATTGCAGAGTGGCAGTCGTGGGCAATCTGATTTGCAAGAAGGTTGTAGATTTTCCCAACATGGTTTATGGGATTTTTACCGCTTGTGGCCTCCATTGACATGGGTCTTCCGGGAGTGATGAGACCATTGCACCTGTTACCTCTCCCAACACTCCCGTCATCGCCATTCTCCGCAGATGTACCCGTTACTGTTAGATACACAACCTCGTTTTCAATGTTGTCTGCGGTGTTTACTGAAATGATGAGTTCCCTTTCAGTATAATCACCGGCTATTTCCCTTATGAAGGAGTTCAGGTCTTCCTTGATTGTCTGATATTCTTTCACGTTTGCAACATACCTGTCAACAAACGCACATGCAACCGTTATTCTTATCCTATCCTTTTCCCTCAATCCCATGACCTTTACATCCTCTCCTATTGCCTTTTCCTTTTTTCTGAACTCTCTGTAGATTCTCTTCTCTATGTTAAGCACGAGATTCTCCGTTTCACTCAGTGGTGCAAATCCTATCCCGAAGCTCGTGTCATTTGCCAGTGGAGCTTTCCCCTGCCTCCTCTGAAAAACATCCTTGAGATCTGTTGATCCTTCTCCGAGCTTCACGTCAAAAACAATATCGGCTTCGGGATCAAGGTATCTCATCGCATCTCTTACATAGTTTTTTGCTGCCCTGAGTGCAATTCTGTCAGCTGGAATATCAATTTCATCAAAGTGCTTTGTTGCTCTGCCAACGAGAAGGATGTATACAGGCTGGATCACCTCTCCTCCACCAAAAGCAGTCTTTGCTCTTCCGGCCACAATCTGGGTCTCATCTGTGTTATGGTGAAGTACTGCTCCGCATCTTTTAATGTATTCTCTGCTAAGAGCTCTGCTCATCGCCTCAGCTATACCATCGGCAATTGAGTCAGGATGACCTATACCCTTTCTTTCAACAATTTCAACTTTCTGCTCTTCAACAGGAGTGTGAATCAGCCTTTCAACGATGATGTTTCTCATGAGCTCAGGCAAATAAATGGTAATATAAGGGTTGCTGTCAATTACAGATTATAATATGAGTTAAACCGAGAGGTTCATGGTTATTTCGGCAATATCCTCGCTGTACCCCAGTATCCTCTCAAGCCCATCCTCTATTCTTCTTATCCTCAGCATGTCCTCCGTGTCTTTAACATCCACCATTCCTGGTAGTTCAAGGGACTCTATCATTTCGAAAACCTCTCTCGATAGATCCTGATCTATTTTGAAAAACGAGTTCATGGCGACTCTGAAAGCCCTAAATGACTTTTCTGAAAACCCAGAAAGTTCAGGTATCTCTCTACCATACTCATTCAGGTTATCTGCCATCACGTAGAGGTGGTCTGCAACTCTCTCAACATTTTTAAGAACAATTCTCATTCCTAAGATCTCTTTTGGGTATGTTCCCATGGAGTCTGCAATATCCGAGAATCTTATCGCCGATTTCAGCAATCTCAGGATCAGAAAGTAGAGCCTGTCAACTTCCTGCTCTCTCTGAATAAGTATCTCAAGCCTTTCCCGATCAAATTCTGTAATGCACCTCTGAAAGTCATCCATCATTGAATATACGGTGTTTGCCATCTTTTCCAGTAATTCAGAAATTTTAAATCGCTTCTCATCCACAAAAATTTCGATCCAGACGCTCTCTCCGGAATCCTCGAGGATTTCTGCTCCGATGAGGGACTTCAGTGCCGATACTATCCCGCTTCTCCCCTGTCCTTCTGTTTTCACCATTATTCTCGTGTATCCGGCAAGATAGTATGATATTATTTTTCTCGAAAGCATTGATGGGTTTCTCTCCCCCTCTATCAAGGCCTCTTTTCTTTCAGAAATCTCTGTTTCGGGAGATACTATCAGAACTCTCTTGCCAATATTGACAAAAACGGTATCTCCGGGTTCAATTGAATTTTCGATGACCCACTCTTTTGGAAGGGAGATTATGTAGCTTGATCCGCTCACAAATACTTTTCTGGCAACCCTCTTCACGGGTACGTATTTTGCAGTATCTGTAGATAAATTTAACTTTCCATCTATTTTCTGTCAGTATAATATATACTGATCAGTATCAAATTTAGAATAAATGGAGAACAGATATATACCGATGATCAGATGTGAGGCTATGGGACTGAAAAAGCTGCGTATGCTCTTTCTACTGTTCATAGTTTTTGCAGTTGCAGGATGCACT
Organism: Geoglobus sp. UBA235; assembly: GCA_002494725.1. Classification (GTDB taxonomy): domain Archaea; phylum Halobacteriota; class Archaeoglobi; order Archaeoglobales; family Archaeoglobaceae; genus Geoglobus. The sequence continues at coordinate 90,541 of DACG01000015.1, read as the reverse complement.
CAGCAGGGAGAGAATGTTCCTGAAAAAAAGCTGTCTGGAGAGGTAAAGATTGCCGGAAGCTCTACAGTGTATCCCATAACTTCAGCGATGGGTGAGGAATTCAACAGATTGCATCCAGATGTTGTTGTCTCTGTTCAGTCAACGGGAACTGGAGGTGGATTCAGAAACTTCTTCATTCCGGGACATGCTGATATAAACGACGCAAGCAGGCAGATAAAAGAAGAAGAGCTGAACTCAGCCAGAGAAAACGGTATTGAGCCTGTGGAGTTTATTGTTGGATATGATGCTCTCACAGTCATAGTCAACCCTGACAACAGCTGGGTTGACTGCCTGAGCTTTGAGGAGCTCGAGAGGATATGGGGTCCTGAGGCAACAGAAAAGGTCACAAAATGGAACGATGTAAATCCTGACTGGCCAGACGAGGAGATGAGACTTTATGGGCCAACATCATCGTCCGGAACATTTGATTTCTTCACAGAGCACGTTATTGGAGAGTCCGGAGCTCACAGGCAGGATTATCATGGAACCGAGGAGGACAACACAATAATCGCGGCTGTGGCGAGAGACAGGTATGCGATGGGGTATCTTGGACTTGCGTACTATCTTGAAAACAGAGATAAAGTGAAAGCTCTGGAGATCAGAAATCCGGAAACCGGGATGTGTGTTGAGCCATCGATTGAAACTGGACAGAGTGGAGAATATCCGCTGTCAAGACCCCTTTACGTCTATGTGAGCAAGGAATCACTTAAAAAACCTGCAGTTAGAGAGTTTGTAAGATTCTATCTTGAAAATCTTGACAGCGGGATTGTGGAAGAAATCGGCTATGTGCCAGTTAGCAGCGATATCAGGGAACAGAATCTTCAGAAATTCTATAGGATTCTGAAGGAGCTTGGACTGGAAGAGTAGAAATCTTCTGGAGGTATCGCTGTGAAAACAGCTTTGAGAGTCAAAGAGAGAATAGCTGTCACGTTCCTGGCACTATGTGCTCTTCTGACTCTTTTCGTGACATTCGGGATTGTGATAGTTCTTTTTGCTGAAAGCATCACATTTTTTTCACATGTGTCTTTAGTCGAGTTTTTCACAGGGACGAGGTGGACACCAACGATCAGGCCCTACTCCTACGGTGTGCTTCCCCTTGTTGCGGGAACAATTATGGTTACTGTAGGGGCGGCGGTTATTGCAATTCCCGCAGGCATACTTTCGGCAATCTATCTAAGTGAGTACGCGGGTGAGAGAACGAGAAACATTCTGAAACCGATGCTTGAGATTCTTGCAGGAATTCCAACCGTTGTCTACGGATTTTTTGCGTTCGCATACATAACTCCTTATCTGAAAACACTTCTCCCGGATCTTCAGGCCTACAATGCTGTAAGCGCCTCAGTTGTTGTCGGAATTATGATCATCCCGATTGTTGCAAGCATAAGCGAGGATGCGATCAGAGGAGTGCCAAAAAGTCTCAGGGAAGCTGGATATGCCCTCGGAGCAAGAAAGCCGAAGGTTATACTGTCCATAGTGATCCCATCTGCCCTCTCTGGAATTGTGGCAAGTTTCATTCTGGGTATATCGAGGGCCATAGGAGAGACGATGGCTGTGACGATTGCTGCTGGAAGAACCCCAAGACTTGCAAATATCCTGAATCCTGCTGACTGGATGAAGTCCATAGAAACTATGACCGCTGCGATGGTTGAGATCGGTATGAGTGATGTTAGCGGTCAGAGCATAGCTTATAAGAGCCTTTTTGCAATTGGCCTGACCCTATTTGCAATGACTCTCGCTTTGAATACTGTCAGCTACTTTGTGAAAATGAGGTACAGGGAGGTGTACAGGTGAAGGTGGAGGGTATTTCAGACAGGATCTTTTTGGTGCTCACATTCACAGCTACGGTTTTCGGGATTGTTCTGCTTTCAGCGTTGCTTGTTCTTACTTTTTACGAGGCGGCATCCTGGCTTGACATTCAGTTTCTCACATCTCCTCCCTCAAGGTTTCCTGAAAGAGCGGGCATATATCCTCCCTTGGTTGGTTCGATCATGATGATTGCCCTTGTTGGTCTCTTTACCGTCCCCGTAGGTGTTGGAGCTGCAATCTTTCTTGAGGAATATGCGGGGCAGAGAAGGATAGCCAAGATAATCGAGATAAACATCTCCAATCTCGCTGCAGTCCCGTCAATAGTATATGGAATTCTCGGACTTGGTCTTTTTGTCTCAACACTGCACTTAAAGCCAGGAACGGTTCTTGTTGGCTCATTAACCTTGACACTCTTGGTTCTGCCTGTTGTCATTGTTGCAAGTCAGGAAGCGATAAGGGCTGTTCCAAAAAGTCTTAGAGAGGCGTCGATCGGTCTGGGAGCGACGAAATGGCAGACAATCAGGAATGTTGTTCTGCCCTCTTCAATGCCGGGGATTCTGACAGGAGTTATTTTGGCACTTTCAAGGGCCATAGGTGAGACCGCTCCCCTCATAATGGTAGGTGCTGCGACAACAATATTCACAGCTCCAAAAGATATATTCAGTCCATTCTCTGCCTTACCGATGCAGATATTCATGTGGACAGATCTGCCAAAGGAGGAGTTTCTTCACGGCTTAGCTCCAGCTGGAATTGTCGTTCTGCTTGCGATAATGCTGTCTATGAACGCAATTGCGATAGTTCTGAGGAATCACTACAGAAGGAAACTGAGGTGGTGAAATGAAAGCGGTGTTTGATGTCAGAAATCTCTCGGTATGGTATGGTGAAAAGACAGGCATAAAGGATGTCACCCTTCAGATTTACAGGAACAGGGTTACTGCGATAATTGGTCCAAGTGGATGCGGAAAGTCAACATTTCTCAGAACACTCAACAGGCTTGTTGAGCTGGTTGACGGTGTCAGGATTCAGGGCCAGGTCATTTTTGACGGAAAGAACATCTTTGAAAGGGATGTGGATCCGGTTGAACTGAGGAGAAGAATAGGCATGGTTTTTCAACACCCAAATCCTTTTCCAAAGAGTATATTCGAGAACGTAGCCTACGGACCAAAGGTTCATGGGATAAAGGATAAGGAAAAGCTTGCCGAGATTGTTGAGGACAGCCTGAAGAGAGCAGCACTCTGGGATGAGGTGAAAGACAGGCTGAATGATTCAGCTTTGGGGTTGTCAGGTGGTCAGCAGCAGAGGCTCTGCATTGCCAGAGCAATAGCGACAAATCCCGAGGTGATTCTTTTTGATGAGCCAACCTCAGCTCTTGACCCAATAGCCTCTGCAAAAATTGAAGAGCTCATGATCGAGCTGAAGAAGAAGTACACGGTTGTTGTTGTCACCCACAACATTCAGCAGGCAGCAAGGATAAGTGATTACACGGCATTTTTCTGGATGGGAGAACTTGTGGAGTATGACAGAACAGAAAAAATATTTGAGTATCCTGAGAATGAGCTTACGGAAAGGTATATAACGGGTAGAGTTGGATGAGGGTGCTGTTTGTCTGCAGGGAAAACACATGCAGGAGTGTTATGGCTGAAACTGTGTTCAGGAAAAAAGCTATGGGCAGGCATGAGGCATTCAGTGCAGGAATGTGTGCTGGCAGAGAATTTGATGAGAAAGCGATCTCGGTTCTTCAGAAGAAGGGATACTCTCCTGAAATAAGAAAGCCTGCAGGTCTTGATGAGATCAGCCTTAACGATTTTGATGTTGTTGTTGCCGTCTGCCGGGAGAGTGAGTGCATTCTCATCAATCACCCAAATGTTGAGAGATGGAGTATTGAAGATCCCAGAAACGGGGATGAGGAGGAATATCTCAGGGTGCTGGAGATTATTGAAACCAGAATTGATAACTTTCTGAGGAGGATCGGGAATGAAGGCTCTTGAAGAGAGGCTTGAAAAGATTAAGGGAGAACTTTTGGAGCTTCACAGACTGTCAAAAAGGGCAGTTGAGCTCACGATAAATGCCATCTCCGGAGATGAGGTTAGCAGGTATGAGGTTGAAAAGATTGAAAAGCAGGCAGATGTACTGAATACAGATATAGAAAATGACTCCTTATCTGCTGTGGCTCTCTTTCAGCCTGTTGCAAAGGATTTGAGATTTTTGAGTACAGTGATGAGACTTTCAGGCAATTACGAAAGAATAACAGATCTTGCATGGAAGGTGGCAAGATTCAGGATCTCTGAAGGACATTTTGCTGAAAAGCTCAAAACGATGCAGATCATAATTCTGGAGATGTTTGACATTGTTGAGAAAGCACTCGAGGGAGACACCGGCAGAATGAGAGATGAGCTCATATTCAGGGATGACAGGCTTGACACTCTGAAGGAGGAAGTGATTGATGACCTTCTCGGTTCAGAACTCACACATGAAAGTCTGAGCATACTGCTTTCAGCAATTCATTTTGAAAGAATTGGTGACATTCTCAGCAAAAATGGTGCCAGAATAATCTTCATCAATGAGGGAAGGCGTGTGTGGATCAAATAGTGAAGAGGATATATCCAGAAAATTATTTATTTGCTTTTTTGTTTATGGTTTATCATGGAGTACATAGTCAGCGAGAGATTCTATGATGAAGTGGATAAAGCTGTGAAGGTGTTCCTGGAAGAGGAGGATGGCAGGAAGATAACGGTCATTCACCACAATGATGCCGATGGTATATGCTCGGCTGTTCTCCAGAAGGTCATGCTTGAGGAGCTGAATGTTGAGTACGAGTTCATCTGCGTTGAAAAGGTGTATCCTGAAATAATCCAGAAAATACACAGCGAGAGGCACGGGATCTTCATATACACCGATCTTGGGGGGCTTGCAAGCAGAATAATAGCTGAGGAGACCAGAGATGGATGCCATACATTTATAATAGACCACCATCCGGCAAGGGATGTTGATGGAGATAACATAACCATACTCGACCCTGAACTTGCTGGAATTTCAGGTGACATATTCATCTCAGCCTCCACACTCAACTACATATTTGCCCAGAGGGTAACTGAAAAAATAAGAGATTATGCTTATGTGGCCCTTCTGGGTGCTGTTGGAGATTATCATGACAGGTATGGTGGTGTTCTCGGATTTGACAGGTATGTTCTTGGAGAATGTGTTTCTCTCGGACAGGCTGAGATAAGGATAGAAGGGATGAAAGAGCGTTATTACATCAAAAAATTTGGAGAATATGCCGATCTGTTTTCAAGACGTCTCACAACTCTCGGTTCAGTTGGCTATCTGAAAAAGGGATATCTGGATGGAATGAGGGCGTGCTTTGAGGGATTTGATGGTAAAACCATGAGAAAGGTTGAGAAGCTTGAGGAGATAAAGCAGAAAAAGTTTCAGAGGGAAATCGAGAGGCTGAGCAATGGTTTGAATGAGACAGAGAAGGTTCAGTGGTTCAGCGTTGAAAACAGGTTCAGCCCAATGGGTGTGAAGACAATTGGCGAGTTCTGTCAGCAGATAAAGGATATGAGCTTCACGAGACCTCTGAAGTACCTGATCGGGTTCCAGGACATACCTGATGTCATCCCGGATCTTGGAAGGCTGAACTGGAGGGGTGTTAAGGTGAGTGCAAGAGCACCATCAACTCTCGAGAGAATGATACTGAATGGAAAGGTTCCGGGCTATGATTTCCTGATTCCGAGAGCCAGCGAGCTCGTTAGAGGATACGCAGATGCCACTCACAAAATTGCCGCTGCAACTGTGATAGATAAGGGGAAGGAGGAGGATTTTGTTCATGCAATTGAGGAGGTCCTGAAAAATGAAGATTTTAAGGCTTGCTGATGTTGAGAAGTGTGTCGGATGTGGACTGTGCATGTTTGCATGTTCAAGGAAGAACGTGAAGGATCAGAGGATCGGAATAGGTCATTCAGGAATTAGGTCAGTCAGCCTCAGCGGGTTTGAAAGAGGTGCAACTGTGATATTCTGTCATGCCTGCTCTGAACCTCCATGTGCTGAGGTCTGTCCTTCAAAAGCTCTTAAGCCGAGAAAAGGCGGGGGTGTGATTTACAATGAGAGGATCTGCCTCTCATGCCATAACTGCATTTCAGCCTGCAAGATCGGTGCGATTTTTGAGAGGGATGATGGGAAGATAGCGGTGTGCATTCATTGCGGCTACTGTGTTGATTTCTGCCCTCATGGAGTTCTTGAGGTGGTGGAAGCATGATTGACAGGGTGCTGACAGTAAACCTCTCGGACTACACCTATGAGATTGAGGAGAGGGAAGACCTTGCTGAAAAATGGATCGGTGGTGTGGGAGCGGGCATCCAGCTTCTCAGGGAAAAAATTGATCCCTCGACAGATCCTATTGGAGAGGGGAATGTCATTGTCTTCTCCATAGGTCAGTTTACACCTACCTACCCCTACGCATCAAAAACGGTTGCTCTGTTCAAGAGTCCACTCACAATGGAGCTTGGAGAGAGCCATGCTGGTGGCAGGACTGCGATGGCAATCGCCTCGGCAGGATATCTTTCAATTGTCATTCAGGGTAGGAGCGAGAAGCCAGTTTACATTGTTGTTGATGGGGAGAGGGTCTACTTCAGGGATGGCAGGTCTCTGGCGGGGATAAGGGATTCGCTGATCCTTGGCAGAATTCTGGCTGAAATTGAAGGTGGCAGGGGGATAAGAACAATCATAAGGGCAGGATACGCTGGAGAGAGGCTTGTCAGATTTGCATGTCTCACAACAGAAACATACAGGCACTTTGGCAGGATGGGTCTGGGAGCGGTTTTTGGAAGCAAGAACCTTCTTGCAGTGGTTGTGAGAGGGAACAGGACATACAGCCCAAAGGATCAGAAGCTTTACAGGGAGGTGTATTCCGAGATATACCGGCTTGGAGTTGAGTCGGAGGCTATGAAAAAATACCATCTGCTCGGTACCGCAGAAAACGTGCTTCCCTTGAACGAGCTTGGCGGCTTGCCTGTGAAGAACCTCACCCAGCAGAGGTTTGAGTGTGAGGAGATAAGCGGTGAGAAGTTTGCGGAGGAAAATCTTGGAAGAAGGATCGCATGCAGCCACTGTCCGACAGCGTGCATCCACATCGCTGCTCTGAGGGAGGAGTATGAGGATGAGAGATACTTCTTCAAGACCATAATGATAGGTTATGATTACGAGCTGATTTACGCTCTTGGATCAATGATTGGAGTATCTGACAGAGCTCAGCTTCTCAGACTGATACACAGGGTTGAGACATACGGTCTTGATGCGATAAGCACCGGAGTTTGTTTGGCATGGGCAACAGAGGCTCTTAAAAGAGGAATTCTGAGCAAAAGTGAGACACTCGTCGATCTTGATTTTGGAAACGCTCAGACATATCTGAAGGCAGTGGACTACATTGTCCAGCAGCCAAATGAGTTCTATTCTGCCCTTGCAAGGGGTGCAGAATATGCTGCCAGAGAATATGGGGGAAAAGAGTTTGCAATGGCAATAGCCAAGAACGAGATGCCCGGCTACAACACAGGGTATGGAAATTACCTGGGACTTCTGATAGGATTGAGACACAGCCATCTTGACAACGGAGGATATTCCCTCGATCAGAAGGCAAAAGGACTGACCCCTGAAGAAACTGTGGAAAGACTTGTGAAGGAGGAGATGTGGAGACAGGTACTTTCAAGCCTTGTCGTCTGCTTCTTTGCAAGAAACATATTCAGGCCAGAGCTTGTTGAGAAGGCGTTCACACCTCTTGGCATTGAAAGAAGTCAGGATGAGCTGGAAAAGGTTGGTGAGAAAATATACATGGAAAAGCTGAAGCTTAAAAAGGAGATGGGGTACGAGCCGGATCTGTCTCAGATTCCGGAAAGAGTGTTTGAGACTCAAACTCCTCATGGAAAGCTTGATAGAGAGTTCTTTGAAAGTGCCTTGAGTTATTACAGGAAAGCGTATCTCTCAAAAATTTAATCAGAACAGTGCATCGATGACCTCCTCAGCATTTTCATCGTGGTACAGGACATCATTTATTCCATTCAGCAGCTTCAGATCCTCGAGCTTCAGCTTTTTCTCCCTGTCAAGCTCTTCCGCAAGCCTGTAGGCCCTGCTTGCATTCACATAACCCTCAATAACACCAACTCCCTTTTCTTCAAGCTCTCTGAGGGCAGATTTTACGTCATAACCCTTTCCAAGGAGCTCTCCAAACATTCCATTTCTCCCACCTCTGAATGTTGCTATCAGATCCCCAATTCCGGTGAATCCGTAAACGGATTCCCATTTTCCACCCTTCGCAACCACTATCCGGGATATCTCCCTGAGAGCCATTGAAACGATGATCCCCTTCAGGTTGTTCATTGTAACATGCTTTCTGCTCTCAATCCCCCTTATCCATGATATGGCAATTGAGTAAACATTTTTGAGAGCTGACCCTACCTCACAACCGATTATATCTGTGGATGTCTCAATTCTGTAAAAATGAGTCTCTAAGGAGTTCTTTATCACATCAAGGGTTTCGTGTGAGGTGCATGAGTAGGTGACGTGGGTTGGCAGCCTCATTGCAACCTCTCTTGCTATTGATGGCCCTGTAACTGCGACAATTTTCCCTCTCAGATCTTCTCTTTCATCCCATATTGCTTCAGGAATGGTCAGAACCTCATCTTTTTCAATGAACCCCTTTGCTATTGTGATCAGAATCTGACTGTCAACGTACTTTTCAATTTTTCTGAAAACGCCCATTACACCTTCAGTGCTGACTCCTATCAGAATAATGTCTGAATCCAGAGCTTTTTCAAGCTCATCAGGATAGAGTATCTCTCTTGCAGCAACCTTCACCCCGATTCTTGGATGTTCCTCACCTTTTGTAATTTTTTCAAGAATTGCAGTGTCATACTCGGTACCCCACAGAATCACATCGTTTTTCTCAGAATAGGGTACAGTCAGTGCTGCACCCATTGCTCCCGCTCCGAGAATTGAAACCCTCATGGAGATTTTTTTGTGAACGGTTTTATTTATATTTTTTCAGAAAAGTCTGAACAAGCCTGCTTATTCTCTCTGCCTCTCTTTCAGGATCAGAAGAGCTGTAAATTGCTCTGCCCACTATTATACCATCTGCACCTGACTTTATTGCCTCCTCAACACTTCCGCCCTGTGCGATAACACCCGGACAGAGAATTTTAAGATTCCGGGCTCTCCTTCTTATCTCCCTTATCCTCTCAGCTCTTGTGGCAGGAGCTATGAGCCCATCAACACCAGCTCTTTTTGCTATCTCCACGATTTCATAGGCATGTCTGCTCATGAACTCCTCCCCACCCCTGCTGCTCAGTTCCGTTACCGTATAAACTTCTCCGCTGTATTCATCTGCGACTCTCTTCACCTCTGAAACCGTATCGCTTCCTGCAAACCCATGGACAATGATTCCACTGGCACCATGGCTGAATGCCAGATCTGCAATAAGTGCAGATGTGTAGGGAATATCTGCAATCTTGAAATCGGCGATAACAGGCTTTACCCCAGACAGCTCTTCAATGATCTCAATACCGCATGAAAGGACGAGCGGATAGTTGACCTTTATTCCCTGAATGTGTCTGGCTGTCACCTCTGCAATTTCCATGGCTTTTGTTTCATCCATCACATCAAGTGCAAGGATGAGCATCGCTGCCATTTATCGGGAAAGGTTTTAAATCTTCCTGAATGTTGCATACCCAAAATTTAATAGCAATTTGTCAAAAATTTTTCAAGGGATCTGACATGACGGGGGAGCAGATGTACAAGTTTCTCGAAGCATTGGAAAACCAGATAAGGATGATGAAGGAAAACATGGACATAACAAAAATCCAGCAGGTTATTGATGCACTTCAGAATGCCAAAAGTGTTTTTGTTCTGGGGGCTGGAAGGAGTGGGTTTGTGGCAAAGTCATTTGCAATGAGGCTGATGCACTGTGGTTTCAATGTTTATGTCGTTGGAGAGACTGTAACTCCCAGAATAGAGAGAGATGATGTTCTTATTGCCATCTCGGGTTCTGGGGAAACAACATCTGTTGTCAACATAAGCAAGAAGGCAAAGGAGCTCATAGGCTCAAGGCTCATAGCAGTCACGAGCAATCCCGGGTCTTCCATAGGTAAAATGGCTGATGTTGTGCTTGTGGTCAGGGGGAAAGTGAAAACAGAAAGAGATGAGGAACTTTCAAAAATCGCTCCCCTGGGAACGATGTTTGAGCTTGCCGTGATGATATTTCTCGATGCACTGATTGCTGAACTTATGAGTGTTAGAAATTTAACTGAAAAGGATCTTGAGGACAGGCATGCCGTTCTTGAATGAGGTGGAATGATGTCGGGAATTGAGGATCTCATAATCAGGCTGAGCAATGCTCACGGAATCTCTGGCTATGAGGATGAGATCAGGGAAATTATCAGGGAGGAGCTTGAGGACCACGTTGATGAAATAAGGATTGACAGAATGGGAAATGTAATATGCATCAGAAACGGAAACGAATTCACGGAAATGATTGCAGCCCACATGGATGAAATTGGATTTATGGTGAAGTACATTGAGGACAGCGGATATCTGCGGATAACCCCCATAGGTGGGTGGTTCAGCCAGACTGCAGTGAATCAGAGGGTGGTTCTCCATGGAAAAAAGGGGAAGGTTCTGGGTGTTCTGGGATGCAAACCACCTCACTTCATGAGGGATGAAGAGAGGAAGAAAATAATAGAGATAAAGGACATGTTTATTGACGTTGGAGCAGGGAGCAGGGACGAGGTTAAGGAGATGGGAATTGACATTGGCACTCCTGTCACAATTGACAGAGAATGCAAAAAGCTTGGAAAATTTCTCACAGGAAAGGCGATGGATGACAGGGCCGGAGTTGCAGTGATGATTGAGGCAGTAAAGAGAACGAGGACAGATGCAACCGTCTTTGCCGTCGGTACAGTTCAGGAAGAGGTGGGACTGAAGGGGGCGAGAACATCAGCATTCAGCATCACACCTGATGTTGCCCTTGCCCTCGATACCGCTCCATCAACAGACTTTCCCGGGGCGGAAAATGTGAAGATAGATGTGAAGCTTGAAAGAGGACCGGTTATAACGGTTGCAGATGCTTCCGGCAGAGGACTTATAGCTCCGAAGAGGGTTTTGGACTGGCTTGTCGAGACTGCTGAGAGCAACAAAATTGCCTATCAGCTTGAAGTTGGCGAGGGTGGAACAACGGATGCAACTGCAATTCACCTGACAAAAGAGGGAATTCCAACAGGAGTGATTTCTGTTCCGGCAAGATACATACACACTCCTGTTGAGGTGATCTCTCTGAAGGATCTTGATCTTTCAGCGGAGCTAGTTGCCAGATCTCTTGAAACAGCCCGTAAGTATTTTGTCTGAGGAGCGGATGAGGACAGAATGACGGTAAGGGATCTTGTCGGTGAGGTTGAAAGGGCATCAAAAAATGCCTCTGAAAACAGACACAGGTACATGGTTTTCATATGCTCAAAGGAGCTTGACGAGAGGATAGTAAAGCTGGCAAGGAAAATATACAGGCACCATCTGAAAACTCACGGCAGAAAATCCTCGAAACTTCTCCTTGCAGGGAGAAGCTATTTCAACGAACTGGCAGGGAAGTACTTTGATGGAGAGATCATCCACTACAGGGAAAGCGGCAGAGTTCTGGGACAGACGTACGATGATCTTGTTCTGGACCTTACAGAGGGATTTCATCCAAACGATCTTGGAATTCTTGCAGAAACCGTCAGGGAGGGTGGAATTATCATTGCACTCTCACCACCGCTCAGCGCATGGCAGAATCTCAGGGGAAGGTGGCATGAGGATCTTGTCAGCGAACCATATACGGTTGATGATGTTGTTCCAAGATTTTACAGGAGATTCATCAGTAAAACGCTGCTGGCTGAGGGAGTAATTGTGTTTGATGCTGATAGGAGAAAAGTAATCAAGAGATATGAATTCAGGAAAAGGTTTGAGCCAAGGGAGAAAATCTCAATACCTGAAGAAAGAAAGGAGATAAAGAGGAAGCTTTACAAGCTGTGTGCAACCCAGGATCAGGTGAGAGTTCTCGAGCTCTTTGAGACATTTTTCGAGAAGAAAAGGGAGAAAAAGGCGATTGTCATCACTGCAAACAGGGGGAGGGGAAAGACCGCTGTGCTCGGGATTGTCACACCCTACATAATATCAAGGCTCGAGAGAACCCTTAAAAGACCGGTCAGAATCCTTCTTGTTGCTCCAAATCCGCAGTCTGTTCAGATCTACTTTGAATTCCTGAAAAAGGCGCTTGTCAGACAGGGAATGAGAAATTTCACAGAGAAGAAGAGCGGAGATCTCGTGACGGTGATAAACAGCAGGTTTGCGAGGGTTGAGTATGCCGTGCCTGCCAGAGCAATGGTTGAGGGAGAGTTCTCGGATGTTGTGATTGTTGATGAGGCAGCGGGAATTGATGTGCCGGTGCTTTTCAAAATTGTTGAGAGGGTGAGGTATGCGGTTTTCTCATCCACCATACACGGGTATGAAGGGACGGGAAGGGGATTTGCAATAAGATTTCTCAGGAGGCTTGAGGCTGATGATGAAACAGAGGTTGAGAAGATTGAGCTTAGGGAACCAATAAGATACGGGCTCGGTGATCCGATAGAGGAATGGCTTTATGACGTCCTTCTTTTAAATGCACAGCCAGCAGAGTTTGATGAGGATGATGTGGAGAAAATCAGAAATGGGGAGTTTGAATTTGAGGAAATCGATAAGGACAGGCTGATTGAGGATGATGAGCTGCTGAGAGAGTTTTTTGGAATTTATGTTCTCGCTCATTACAGAAACAGACCTTCAGACTTAGTTATTCTGCTCGACATGCCCAATCACATCCCTCTTAGAGTGAAGGTTAACGGAAAGACTGTGTGTGCACTCCATGTCGCCGTTGAGGGGGGTATGGATGAGGAGACAGTCAGAAAGCTTTCAGATGGGTACAAACCCAGGGGGCAGATAATTCCCGATCTGATCCTCAAGCACTACTGGGACTACGAGTTCCCTGAACTTCACGGGGTTAGAATTGTGAGGATCGCCACTCACCCCTCATTCATGAACATGGGAATCGGGAGCTACGCACTGAAAATGCTTGTGAGGTGGGCAGGGGAAAGGGACATGGACTGGGCGGGAAGCGGATTTGGTGTCTCACCTGAGCTGCTGAGATTCTGGATGAGAAATGGATTTGTTCCGGTTCACATCACACCACAGAGAAACGAGATTTCGGGAGAGTACACCGTAATTGTGCTCAGAGCTCTGAAAATGCACATTGAGTCGAAGGTTGAGGTGATAAACTCGGAATTTGTGAGGAGAGTCATAGAGTATCTTGGAGATGAGCTGAGGGATATAGAGATTGAAACCGCAATAGGACTCCTGAAATCTCTTAAAAGAGATCTGAATACTGACAGGCCGGAGTACACAAGGGTTGAGAGAAGGAGAATGAAGAAGTACTTTCAGGGACACAGTCTGTTTGAGTACATCTCCGATATAGCAAGACCCCTTGTCAGATATTATTACACAAAAACGGAGAGAGCCGATCTTGATGAGAGGGAAGAGCAGGTTCTGGTGGCAAAGTGCCTGATGATGAGAGGATGGAGAGAGATAGATGGAGGCAGGTCTTACAGGAGAATGCTGAGGGCCCTTAAAAAGGTGTGGGAGTGGTACCATGGAGCAGAAGAGGATTAACTTCGATTTGGACTATATTGATGCAATAATGGGAAGAAAGAAGGTCACCACAATAAGAAAGGGGATAAAGAGGTATCCTGTTGGGAGAGTTGTTGAGCTGACAGCAAACAGCAGACCATTTGCCATGGCGAAGATTGAGAAGGTTGTTGTGAAGAGGGTAAAGGAACTTACAGACGCCGATGCAAGGCTTGATGGATTTAACAGCAGGGATGAGCTGCTCGAAGCTCTGAGAAGAATTTATGGCAACATCAGAAATGAGGAATTTGTGACCGTTGTGCACTTCACCCTGATTGAGTGACCGGATGGGTGGTGATTCCAGCAAAATATATATCGTTCCTTCCAATCTTAGATCATGGAGCTTGAATTGAATGGTGTGCCTGTTGTGGATACATACTGTGAAGCCTTCGACGGAATTTATTCGAGGATTTTGATAACTGCAAAGCAGAAGTGGCTGCTCAAGAAAGCCGCTTACAATTCCACGGCTCTCCCGTCAACTGTCTTTGGCGAGTCTGAAGGTGGTGTTGAGAAGTTCGTCTCTCCTCAGGAGACTCCCGACGGAAGAATAGGTGCGATCGCTCAGATATGGGTGGCCAAGAGCAAGAACTACGAGAGCGTTCTGATGAGAGAGATGAGCAAAAGGATCAGACAGGGAATACTTGTGGTTCCCACGACGAGGGTCTTCAACGCTACTGAAAGCGACACTCACTTCGATGCGGAGCTCAACGTTGGAAGGTGCGGAGACGGATATGAGTGGGAGGAGGAAATGTGGGGCAGAAAGGTCATAAGGGTCCCGATCATGTTTGGAGAGTTCATAATCGAAAGGTACATAGGCTACACAGAGGGTGTGGCGGGTGGAAACGTGTGGTTCTTCTGCAACAGCGAAGAATCCGCTCTTGAAGCAGGAGAGGCTGCGGTCGAGGCTTTGAGGAACATGGACAACGTCATAACGTCCTTTGACATCTGCTCTGCGGGCAGCAAGCCAGAAACAAAGTACCCTGAGATCGGACCGACGACGAACCACTACTACTGCCCGACACTGAAGGGCAGGATTCCGGACTCCAAGGTTCCAGAAGGGGTCAAGAGCATTCCCGAGATAGTCATCAACGGCACAACCCTTGAAGACGTGAAGAAGGCCATGTACGTGTGCATGGAGGTTGTGAGCAGAATAGATGGTGTTCTCAAGATCTCGGCAGGGAATTACGGCGGTAAGCTGGGACAGCACAAAATATACCTGAGAGACATTCTGCAGGAATACGGTGAATGATCGACCAGAACGTCCTCGAAAAGTTTTACTCCAAAATTTTTTCCGTTCCGAAGAAAAGGGTCAGTGTAGCCATAGGTGTGACCAGCATAGTTCTGGCATCCTACCTGAACGGAATTTCCGGAAAGTCCTTTTTTGCAATGAGGTATTTCTTCATAGGTCTTGCACTGATAGCTCTTCTGATTGTTTTCGGAAAGGTGATGAAGTCTGGGTTTAACAGCAGGAGAATATTTTTTCTTGCCCTATTTCTTTTGATACTGATTGAGACTGGAGACATAATCGCAATTCACCTTCTCTCACCTGAACTGATAATTGCAACTCCATCTGCAATTGCCTTCATTCTGACAATAGCTCTTTACTTCACATCAGAAAAGTTCAGATTTGCCTATCCGTTTCTGATTCTTGCAATGCTCTATCCTGTGAACTTCATTTTCTCTTTTGATGCCCCTCACAGAACAACCGCATACATAATCGCATCCCTGACAGGTGTGTTTTTGGGTTACCTCTTTGTAGGTTTTCTGAAAAACAGGGCAGGAAGGATAGTTGTTGCAGACATACTCAGGGATTTTGTGCTCTACTGGCTCAGGGGTGATCCGGAAATCTTTGAAAGAAGACTCAGCATCTATTCCAAGGCGGTGACAGGGAGAGTTTACAGTGTGAAGATGAATGGCTGCTCAATTTTCATTCCAGAATTTCATCCAGGGCCTTTCAGGGATATAGGAGGTTCAAAGCTCGTGGAAATGGCACTGAGAAAATATGACATGTTTCTGCATGGAGTCTCAGGCCATGACAGAAATCCAACGACTACAGAGGATGTTCTGACAATCCTTGGTACAGAGATGAGCCATGAAAAATGCAGGGCAATGAAACCCTTTTCTGTTCATGGAGACAGGTTCTGGGTGAAGGTTTATCCCTTTGATTGCTTCAGCATTCTGATAATTCACGGGAAGGAGAAAATGGATGACCTTCCGTCTCAGATAAGGGAGTATGCCGAGACATTTTTCACAAACCCCGTGGTTGTGGATGCTCACAGTGCATACGAGGAGAGGTTTGAGATATCTCCATCTGATATGGCAGAGATATATGGGCTGATAAGGAAAGCAGGTGAGATAAAGCCCTTGCCTGCTGAAAGCTTCAGGGTGTGTTTCAGATCCATGAAGGTGGAGAATGAGAGGATATGCGGTAAAATAGGATTTCTGATCATGGAATTTGATGGAGTTAAACACGGTATACTGATGGTTGATTCAAACAACATGCAGACAGAGCTGAGGGATCATTTAATCGAACTCGGGAAAAGGAGCGGGGTTGAGCTTGACATTGTGACAACAGACAACCACTCAAAAACCGGCGTCTCGCCGAAAATAGGGTACGAGCCGGCTGACATGAGAGATGGAGCGCTGATAGAGAATTTCCTGAAAACCTCGTTTGAGTGTCCTCTTGAAGAATCAGATGCTGAATTCGGATCTGGAGAGGTTTCTGTGATGGTGATGGGTGAGGACTTCTTCAGGGACATTGATATGGCATTCAGAAAGTACGGGGAGAGAGGGATATATCTTTTCGGGGTCTTCTCGTGTCTCAACTATCTCACAACATTCCTGCTCTCGGCCCTGATCATCTAAAAGTTTAATAACAAATCTCCTCAGCAAGATACATGGATGTCGTTACAGCTCTATTTGTCTCGATTTTCATCATACTTCTGCTCATAAAATTCGAGATAACTCTTGCTGTTTTTTCAGGTGCTGTTTTTCTTGCTCTCACAACTTCTCCTGAAAGCATTTATGCCACGCTGACAAGCATGGCCACCTGGAAGATAGTTGCCATTGTCATTTTTGCATTTTCAATCGGATATGGAATGGAAGTGACTGGAATGCTCAAAAGGATAACGGGCTCTGTTGAGTCCATCACCGGAATTTTCAGTGTTGCCATGATACCGATGCTGATTGGCCTTCTGCCGATGCCGGGTGGTGCTCTCGTCTCTGCGGTCATGATAAAGGATTTTGTGGAGAAATTCAGAATATCGCCTGAAAAGGCTGTCTTCATCAATTACTGGTTCAGGCATGTGTGGGTTACCTTCTGGCCTCTTTATCCGAACATAGTAATTGCCATGGGAATACTCTCCGCAAACTACGCTGAAATTGCAGGTGCCACGTATCCGATTCTCATAGCATCTGTTGTTTCAGGAGTTGCACTGCTCGGGCTGAAAATGAAAGGAAGTGGAAACAGAAAAAGAGAGCTGAAAGGAATCATTTACATGTATCCTGTTCTGATCATAGTTGTTTTCACCGCACTAACCAATGACCTCCTCATCGCACTGATCGCATCTCTTGCAAGCATCGTTATCTTCAATCGAGCTTACAGCAAAGTTCCTGAAATTTTCAGAAAAACAATTGATTTCAAGATAATTTTACTGGTTATAGGTGTCATGATATACAAGACCGCCATAGAAATGAGCGGAGCATCCCAAGCTTTTTACCAGGAGGTTCTGAGCCTTTCTAACCCTTACATTGCAGGATTTGCACTCCCCTTTGTTATAGCCTTTGCAACCGGAATTGAGCTGAGCTACACCTCAGTAGCCCTGCCACTGCTCACATCATTTACGGGGACAGTTGATGTTGTGGAGAAAAATCTCTTCATAGTCTTCCTTGGAGGGATACTGGGTGTACTTCTCTCACCAATGCATCTGTGCCTCATTCTCACCGCCCAGTATTTCAGGGCAAGGCTGTATCTTGTTTACAGATACCTCATACCAGCATCACTGCTGACAGTGCTGATAACACTGCCATTCCTGAGAGTGCTCTGAAATACTTCATTGATCTCATGACATCACCAGTTTCCGGTTCCTTTCCACACTCAATGCTGTACTTTCCAGGTTTTTCAAGCCTGACTTCAAGCAATCCTGCCATCGCAGAGATGGAATGACCGTTCAATTTGGGATTTTTTCTCACCCCACACAGGAATGCTTTTCTGCTGAGAATCAGATAAAGCAGCAGTGAAAGCCTTGAGGGCAGGAAATTTGCAATGTCATCAAGCCTTGCAGAGATCTTGCCAAACCTCTCGTATTTTCCCGTTCTGTATCCAAGCATCGCATCACATGTGTTTATGGCCCTGTATACAAGTGCTCCATGCAATCCAAATATTGAGTAGTAAAAGAGGGGGGCGAGAACTCCATCGACAAAGTTCTCTGAAATGCTCTCAATAACCGCAGAATTGATCTGCCACTCTTTCATTCCGTCAATATCCCTGCTAACTATCTTCTTCACCTCTTCAGGATCAATTCTGCCGTCTTTGATGCACCTTCCTGCGTGTTCAAGCATGCTTTTTATTGATATCGACGTGTATAGCAAATATCCAGACAGAAAGAAAGATGCTGGTTCCGGGATGAGGGATGGAATTTCTGCCAGAATGAAGGCGGTGATAACCGCCATTGCCGGAGGAAGAATTCCTAAAAAGATACCTCCTGAAAGATTCCTGTCCAGAAACTCAATAATTTTTCCAAACCAGACTGTAGGATGGAGTTTTTCAGGAGGCTCTCCTCTCAGCAACTCGAGAAAGAGTGCGATGATCAGATCAAGCACGAAAGATCTACAGAAAGGAGAATAAAATTTTTTCGCAGCAACAGAAAGAATTATATCCTCTCAAACAGCCGAACATTTATGGCTGAAAATCTGTTCAAAAATTCATTATCTGTGCTGATTCTGATCATAGCTGTTTCATTCATTCCAGGGTGCTCGGGAAACAATGAAGGAGATGTGAAGGGTGAAAAGCTGAATTTTGATATAATGTACACCGAATACTATGCTCCCTTCCCGGACAAAATGTTCATCGTGATCCAGAATGAAAAGGATTTCAGGGACTTCATAAACAGAACAGGGATGATATTCCAGCCTCCTGACTTTGAGAAGTACACGGTTCTTGCACTTTTTATGGGGGAGCAGAAAAAGGGGGGCTATGCCATTACCGTTGACAGGATAGTGAGGGAGGACGGGGTTGTCAGGGTCTATGTGAAGAACCTCGTTCCGTCAGAAACCTGCTTTGTTACACAGCAGATAACGAGACCGTTTCAGATTGTGAAGGTGGAAAAAATTACGGAAAAGATTGAGTTTGTAGAAAGCACCCAGGAAGTCAGCTGCTGAGCACATCTGAAATCATTCTGACCTTTTTCCATGTTTTTTCGAGAACTGAATCTATCTCTTTTCTTATTTCTTTTCTGTTCAGCTCCTTTCTTGCAATGCCGCTCTCAACAGCCTTTTCTGCAACCCTGAATGCAACCTTTTCATGAATTTCAAGCTCATCCATTCTGGGGATTATGTAGCTCTCGTTCAGTTTTGGTTTTGCATGCTCGTAAAGAGCTTTTGCAGCCTCAATTGCCATCTCATCTGTAATCTCTCTGGCCCTCACCGTCAGAACTCCTCTGAAAATACCCGGAAAAACCAGACTGTTGTTAACCTGGTTGGGGTAATCACTTCTTCCCGTTCCAACGATTCTTGCTCCAGCCTCCATGGCATCCTCGGGAAGTATCTCAGGAACGGGGTTTGCCTCCGCAAAAATTATCGGACTGTCGTTCATGAGCCCTATCCACTCCTTCTCTATCACTCCCGGACCCGGCATGCTTGCAGCTATCACAACATCAGCTCCCTTCATTGCATCCCTGATGCCACCCCTCACCCCGCCTGAATTCGTGGAGTTTGCAATCCACGTCTTGTAGCTGTCAGGAGTGAGATCATCCCTCCCCCTGTAAATTATTCCTCTGGAATCAACCGCCACTATGTTATCTCCCGGAACTCCACTTTCCAGCAGAAGCCTTATTGTGGCTGTGTTTGCAGCTCCAACCCCTATGATTGCGATTCTTACCTCCTCAAGCTTTTTTCCAACCACATCCAGAGCACCGAAAAGGGCTGCAAGTGTTGCTGTTGCCGTTCCCTGCTGATCATCGTGCCATACAGGAATGTCAAGCCTTTTTTTAAGCCCCTCAAGTATGTAAAAGCATTTGGGGCTTTCAATGTCTTCAAGGTTTATTCCTCCAAAGGATGGGGATATCCTCTCAACGATCTCCATGAACCTGTCAGCATCATGCTCGTTTATGGGCAGGGGAATGGCATCAACCCCGCCAAACAGCTTGAAGATCAGGGCTTTCCCTTCCATAACGGGCAGAGAAGCCAGACTGCCTATGTCACCGAGTCCAAGAGTTCTCGAACCATCTGTCACAATGGCGATGCTGTTTGACTTCCAGGTGAGCTCGTAAGCCTCTTCAGGATCTTCCTCGATAACCTCACAGGCTCTCGCAACTCCCGGGGAGTAGAGGTATGTGAAGTCATCAAGTCCTCTGAACGGAATTTTTGGCACGGTCTCTATTTTTCCCTCGTACTTTCTGTGAATTTCAAGAGCTCTTCTGTATATCTCTTCCTTCTCAACCATAGATTTATTCCGTTTTGAACCCTATAAAAAATTCCCGATGCTCATAGGTGGGCGGGGCTCAGAATCGTCACAACCATGAGCGTCAGAACGCCTGCAAGAACCATTCTGATTCCTGATTTTAGCAGATTCTCTTTTGAAACCCTTCCAAGGGACATTCCAACAGCAAATAGCAGAAGGATTCCTGTTGCAATGGCAACCGGAAAGGCCTCACTTTCTTTCAGAAACAGGTATGGTGCTATTGGCAGAATTCCTGCTGGAATCGGAGCAATGGCATGGACCACCGAGCTGATCTTCATGGCAAAGCCATGGGCATCATCGATAAGGCACTGCTCTCCGTCAGGTTTTAACAGTGCTCTTCTTTTTTCTCTTGCCATAAGCTTCTGTTCAACTCTCTCAGCCTCAAATGCCCCCCATCCACTTGATATTCCAAGAGCAAGGGCTGTTGCAACCCCTGCAGTGAATATCATCTGACCGCTTGCCTCTCCGCTCAGATGAGCCCCGAGAACCAGTCCCATTATCGTGAGGACCCCATCAAAAAACCCGATGACAAAGTATCTTCTGGATATTGACCCTATATCTGTCATCCTCGAGTAAATTCTGTACCTTCTTACCCTTTCGCTCCCAGCTATTTTTGAAATCAGGTCATTCACCACAGCTCAACTCCAGCAACTGATTTAAATTACAAGTCAAACAGTGGATTTATGAAGATTTTCGATACAATGAGAAAGGAGGTTGTTGACCTCGAGCTTGGTGATGAGGTCAGGATTTATGTCTGCGGAATAACAGCTTACGATCACTCTCACATCGGGCATGCCAGAAGTTCTGTATTTTTTGACACCCTGAGGAGGTACCTTGAGTTCAGAGGACACAGGGTGAAGATGGTTCAGAACTTCACCGACATTGATGACAAGATAATAAACAGGGCAGTGGCTGAAGGTAAAACTGCACTTGAAATATCCTCGGAATACATCCGGGAGTTTTTGAGAGATGCAGAGCATCTCAATCTTAAGGACTGCATCAGACCGAAAGTTTCAGACTACATTCCGGAAATAATCTCGGCTGTTGAGGGTCTGATTGAAAAAGGATTCGCCTATGCAGTTGAGAAGGAGAACGGAATGGATGTTTACTTCCATGTTCCGGCTTTTGAGAGTTACGGAAAGCTTTCAGGCTTATCAACTGAAGAGTTAAAAAAGCACAGAATTGAGCCTGATCCAATGAAGAGAGATCCAAGAGATTTTGCACTGTGGAAGGCTGCAAAGGATGAGGATTTCAGGGCCAGGTCATATTTCAGCTCTCCATGGGGTTATGGAAGACCAGGATGGCACATAGAATGCAGCGTTATGTCATCTGAGATCCTCGGCATACCCTTTGACATTCACGGGGGAGGGATGGATCTGATCTTTCCACATCACGAAAATGAAAGGGCTCAGAGCTATGCAATTCATGGCACTGAGCCTGTCAGATACTGGATTCATAACAATTTTGTAACGGTTGGCGGAGAAAAGATGAGCAAGAGCCTCGGAAACATAGTCCGGATAAGGGATGTTGTTGAGAAGCATGGTGGAATGGCTCTCAGGTATCTGCTGCTTTCAGCCCACTACAGACACCCTCTTGATTACTCTGAGGAGAGGGTAATTGAGGCAAAGAGATCATACGAGTATCTTCTTAACTCTCTCAGAAATGCTGACATGGAGATAGCATACATAAAAACATTTTTACACGATCGAGATGGAGACAAAATACTTTCGAGAATGCAGCAATTCACTGAAGCTCTTGAAAATGATTTTAACACTCCGAAAGCCCTTTCTGTGATGCATGATTTTGCATCTGAGATAAACAGCAAGCTGTTCATAGCAGATCTTGAAAGCCTTGAAAGGGCATTTGAAGATTTTCTTAGAATGATGAAAGTTATGGGATTGATCAGAGAGTACACCAGATCTCCGATACTGAGTGATCCTGATAAAGAGAAGATCCTTGAGAGGGAAAAGGCAAGGAAAGAGAGAAACTTTGATACAGCAGACATAATAAGGGACGTATTCAAGACTAAAGGGATTCAGCTTGTGGACACAAAAAAGGGGACAAGATGGTTTATTTTTTCTTCTTCTTTATAACTACTACATCACCCAGTGTTGGCACGAGCTTTTTTTGTGGGCTGAGCTTTACCTCCTGAACCTTTTCTCTGAGCTTTATGTCGAAAATCCTCTCAAGCTTCTCTATTACATCCGGTTCAGGAGTCATCTCGGCGTTTTCTATCTTTCTTATCAGCGATTCCTTCTCCTGAATTCTCTTTGCCAGCTCCTCCTGGCTCCACCCTCTCTTCTGACGTTCTTTCTTTATTATCTCATTGAATCCCTCCACAAGCTCCTCGGTGAAGACAATGGGCTTTGACTGCTGCGGTCTTCTGTCTTTTCTGACAACTCTCGTGACACCATGCTGCACTGATGTGGAAACATCCTCCACACCATACTCCCTGCACTCATTGCAGACGTTCAGCTCTGTACCTTCAACGATGATTTTCGCAGGCCTGTATCTGATTTCCTTACCGCAGATTTCACACTCCATTGCTATCCCCTGCCATTTTTCCAATAAATTCAAATACTTTAAGTTATATATTTTTAATTGGAGGCTCCCGGAGATGGAGTCTCTGAAAAACTTAAAAAAGGTATGGTGCACATGACGGAGGATATGGTTGAAAGTGCCCCTGGAAATGAGGACGTGATGCTCAAACTCAGGATACTCGAGAGAGAGTATGAAAGACTTAAAGAACTTTACAGAAGGCTTGAAGATGAAAAGAGGTTTGTTGAATCTGAAAGGATCAGGTTTGAAAGAGAAGTTAGGAGACTTAGAAGTGAAATTGAGAGATTAAGATCACCCCCGCTCATTGTTGGAACTGTTTCGGATATACTTGATGATGGAAGGGTTGTTGTAAAAAGCTCCACCGGGCCTAAATTCTTGGTGAACGTGAGCCAGTACGTGAACCATTCAGATCTGAAACCGGGTGCAAGGGTTGCGATGAACCAGCAAACCCTTGCCGTTGTCAGTGTGCTCCCAACTCCAAAAGATCCAACTGTATATGGCTTTGAGATCGAGGAAAGACCCATGGTTAGCTATGCTGACATTGGGGGACTTGACAGGCAGATCGAAGAGGTCAGAGAGGCTGTCGAACTGCCATTGCTTAAACCAGAACTCTTTGCAGAAGTCGGCATAGAGCCTCCCAAGGGAATTCTCCTCTACGGGGCTCCGGGTACAGGCAAGACGTTAATTGCCAAGGCCGTTGCCAAAGAGACAAATGCAACTTTCATCCGGGTTGTTGGCAGCGAGTTCGTTCAGAAGTACATCGGTGAGGGTGCGAGGCTTGTCAGAGAGGTGTTCGACCTTGCAAGAGAAAAGGCTCCGACAATACTCTTCATAGATGAAATTGATGCAATAGCTGCCAGAAGAACAAGCAGCGACACATCAGGTGACAGAGAGGTGCAGAGAACTCTCATGCAGCTTCTTGCAGAGATGGATGGGTTTGATCCGAGGGGAGATGTCAAGATCATAGGTGCAACCAACAGGATAGACATCCTTGATCCTGCAATACTCAGGCCCGGTAGGTTCGACAGAATTATTGAGATACCTCTGCCTAACCTTGAGGGCAGGATTCAGATATTCAGGATCCATACCAGAAAGATGAAGGTAGCCGAGGATGTGGACTTCACGAAGCTCGCTGAGATGACTGAAGGGGCAAGCGGAGCAGACATAAAGGCCATTGTCACCGAGGCAGGAATGTTTGCAATCAAGCAGGAAAAGGCGAGAGTTACGATGAGTGACTTTGAAATGGCCATTCATAAGGTAATGAAAAAGGATTCAAAGCCCGTAAGCTTTGAGGCAAAGGGTGTCATGTTCATCTGAATCCTCCGGGAGCCTCCACCCTCCTTCTTAAATTTCTTCTTCTTAAAAATTTAAAATAATTTTTTAAAGATTATTTCTGTAATTCAGTATCTTTCGTCAATGACCTCTCTGTCTTTCTCAAGCCTTTCGACCACGTTAATTTTGTTTGGGGATATCAGGAGAGCAGATCTTATTGCCTCTTCAAGCCTTCTGTAATCTACCCCTTCTTTTCCCTCAACCTCGATTTCAAGATAGTCTGTGCCCTTTTCAGTCCTTTTTATCACGGCTCTGAACTTTCCTGTAAGTTCCGGAAATCCCCTCAGAACGAGGTTGAGCTGTGACGGGTAGAACTTGACTCCCTTTACCTTGTACATCTCATCCGTTCTACCGAAAACACCCTTCGGCATCGTCAGGGTTTTACCGCAATCACACTCAAACCTCTCGATCATGCTCAGATCTCCCGTTCTGAATCTCTGCATTGGCATTGCATCCTTGTTCAGATGGGTTACAACAACCTCCCCTCTCTCTCCGTCCTCAAGTACCTCCCCTGTGTCGGGATCAATTATCTCCACATGAACAAAGTCATCAATGATGTGCAGACCATTCTCATACCTGCATTCGCATGCAATTGGCAGGCATTCAGCCATTCCGTAATAGTCAATCATTGTCGCTCCACCAAAGGCATTCTTCACCTCCTCTTTGTATCCCTCCACGGATGAGAAAGGTTCTCCAGCAGCTATGAGCACTTTAACACCATCAAGCCCCTCCTTTGCCAGCTTTAAGGCAAAACTTGGATTTGAGATCAGAACTGTTGGACTTACCATCTCAGCCATTTCCAGAGCTCTTTCAGTTGAACCAGGACCAAGCGGAATGACCTTTGCTCCAAGCCTCTCCATACCTCCGTGGAAGTTGAGCCCTGCGATGAATATGTGGTAGTTGAATGTGATCATGACAACATCGTCTCTCTCAACTCCTGCCCTTCTGAAAGCCTCTGCATTTGCCCCGTTTATTGAATCAACATCCCTCTGCGTCTGGAGAACGGGAATGAGTCCTGTTCCTGAGGGAGAGAAGTTTATCCTCACAACCTCTTCGGTCATGAATCCACCGAATTTTCGGGACTCAAATGCAGAGTTGATTTCGTGCCTCGTCATGAACGGAAGTTTCTGGAAGTCCTCCATGGTTCTTATGTCCACGGGTTTCATGCCTGCTTCCTCAAATTTTCTTCTGTAGAACGGGTGCTGGTAATTTCTGGCAAGCTGGGTCTTTAAAACATCAAGCATAGTCAATTACCATTATCCACCATATTTTAAAATTTTGGAATTTGGTGAAATGCTGATATTCACGTAACCTGAAATATATCGAAATATTTAAGTAGGATTAATCATGGGAAAAAGTAGAGAAAGGAGGGGGGAAGATGGTATCAAGAAGACAGTTTTTGGTTATGGTAGGAGGTGCAGCTGCTTCAGCTCTGCTGGCAGGCTGTACTACTCAGCAACCCGCAAAGCCAACACCTACTGCCACACCGGCAGGTACAGCAACACCGGCACCAACAAAGAAGTTCGTCATACCGGCACTGTTTGATCTCTCAGGACCAACATCCGGTGTTGGTGTTCCATATTCTGAGGGTGCAAAGAACTGTGCAAGGTGGATAAATGAGAAAGAGGGTGGAATTCCAGGAGTTGGTCAGATAGATCTTGTTGGAACCGACTATGGATACAAGGTGCCAGAGGCGGTATCTGTGTATAACAGATACAAGTCACAGTACAGTCCTGCAGTTATCGTTGGATGGGGTACTGGGGATACTGAAGCTCTCTCAAAGGAGGTTGCAAAGGATAAAATCGTTTACATATCTGCAAGCTACTCATCTCACTTAGATGATCCATCCAAGACTCCTTACAACTTCTATCCTGTGGCAAGCTATTCTGATCAGGCAAGAGCGGCTGTTTACTGGATGAAAGAATGGTGGGAGAAGGAAGGTGAGAGCAGAAGCCCGAGACTCGTCTGTGCCTATGACTTTAACTCAGCATACGCAAGAGCACCAATCAAGGCTGTCAAGGAGCTTGCAAAGGAGCTTGGATTTGAGATTGGAGACGATCAGAATGTAGGACTGAGAGCAACAGACACATCATCACAGGTTCTTGCCATAAAGAACTTTGGAGCAGACTTTGTCTGGTTTGGAAACACTGTCGGCTCTGGTGCGGTTATTGCCAAGGACATGAAGAAGTTCGATGTTGGAGCGATTCTGATCATGAACCAGTGGGGTCACGATGAGAACCTTATAAGGCTGGCTGGAGAAGGAGCTGAGAACGTTCATGGTGCTACAGGGCATTACTACTGGGGATTTGAGAGTGAGGCTCCCGGTCTGAAAACACTCAGAAAGTCAATTGAGGAGTACGGGCCAGAAGAATTTCCGGCATCACCCTTCATAAGAGGGTGGCTCAACGTCAGAACTGCCGCACTGGCACTTGCAGATGCAAAGGCCAAGTTCGGAGAGATAACCGGTGAGAATGTCAAGAAGGCCATGGAGACCTGGAAGGACAAGCAGATTGAGGACAACATATCTCCGCCTGTAACCTACACATCCACAGACCACAGACCAACAACCAGGTCACTGATTCTCAAGATAGAGAACGGAAAGTACAAGATGGCGAGCGATGGCTGGGTTGAGATTGAAAGAAAGCCGGAGTGGCTTGGCTGGTAAATACCCGTAGTGACTTGCAGAACATTAACAGCGGAACCGAGGAGGTATAGAGAAAGTGTTGGTACTTAATAATGTAGAGGTTACTTTCGATCCCTTTATTTTAGTTGTGAAGGGAGTCTCAATGGAGGTACCAGAGGGTAGCATAGTCGCGATTCTCGGAGCAAATGGAGCAGGGAAGAGCACGATCCTGAAGGCGATATCTGGAGTTATAAGAATGGAGAGAGGCAGGGTGAGCCATGGATACATTCAGTTCAATGGAAACAGAATTGAGAATCTTCCACCAGAGGAGATTGCAAAGCTTGGAATAATATATGTTCATGAGGGAAGGAGTGTTTTTGAAGAGCTGACTGTTGAGGAGGATCTGCTTGCAGGACTGTATGGCAGGAGAAGCCTTGATCCAAAAGATGCCTTGGAGTTCGTCTACAACTATTTCCCCAGACTCAAAGAGAGAAGAAAGATAAAATCCGGACTGCTCAGCGGTGGAGAGCAGCAGATGCTGGTCATAGGGAGGGCACTGATCTCAAAGCCAGATGTTCTCCTGCTGGATGAACCATCTCTGGGGCTGGCACCAAAAGTTGTCACCGAGGTTTTCAAGACCATAAAGCAGATAAACGAGTCTGAAGGGCTAACAGTTGTTCTTGCTGAACAGAACGTTAGGAAGGCTCTGGAAATTGCTGATTACGGTTATGTGATTGAAGGCGGGAGAGTGGTTCTCCACGGAACTGCTGAGAAGCTCATCAAAAACCCCGATGTCCAGAACTATTATCTCGGTATTGGGGAGGCTGGCAGGATAAGCTATCAGGATGTTAAATCATACAAGAGAAGAAAGAGGTGGATCTCTTGAAGAACATTCTTGAGGTTAGGGATGTCCATCTCAGCTTTGGCGGTCTTGTTGCACTTAATGGAGTGAATCTTCAGCTGAGAGAGGGGGAGATACTGGCTCTGGTTGGACCGAATGGAAGTGGAAAGACAAGTCTGCTGAACTGTATATGCGGATTTTACAGACCCCAGAAAGGATCTATAATATACAGGGGAGAGGAAATAACCAGAACACCACCTCACGTGAGGGCAGAAAAAGGCATAGGCAGGGTATTTCAGACTCCCTACATCTTCCACGGAACTGTTGTGGACAACATAATGGTCGGATACATCACCCAGAACAGGAACATGATGAAACTCATGACGTTAAAATCCACGATTGAGGCCAGGAAAAAAGCAGAGGAGCTGATAGAGTTTGTTGAGCTTGAGATATACAGGAACAGCCCAGCCCACGGGCTGCCGATGGGGATCAGGAAGAGAATTGAGCTTGCGAGGGTTCTGATGTGGGATCCCGATATCCTTCTACTTGACGAGCCAACATCGGGGCTGAGCATTGACGAGAAGAGGGACATGGCCAGATTCATTCTTGAGCTGAATGAGGTTCAGGGGAAGAGCATACTTCTTGTTGAGCATGATCTGTCTCTTGTTCACGACATTGCCCATAGAGCGGTTGTTATGGATGCGGGTGTTGAGATTGCTGAAGGAACGCCTGAGGAGGTTGTTAACAATCCTGAGGTTATAAAGGCCTATCTGGGGGAGTAACATGCAAGCAGGAAACCTTCCTTCATGGGTTAAAGAGGCCTTAGACAGTGCTCCGGAAGAGATAGAGACATACATTTATGGAGAGGATGTCGAGGTAGAAATTCCGGAGGGATATGATACCTTCCCCAAACTTTTACTCAGGAACTCGAAGGAAATAGGAGACAAGACGGCACTCAGGGAAAAAAAGCATGGAATATGGCAGAGGGTAACATGGAAGGAGTACCTGGAGAATGTCAGGAAGCTATCACTCGGACTCATAGCTCTTGGTTTTGAGAAGGATGACAAGATAACGCTTGTTGGTGATAACAGACCTGAGTGGCTCTACACGTATCTTGCAGCAGAGGCAGCGAGAGGTATCCCCTTCGGGGTTTATCAGGACAATCTTGCGGAGCAGCTTTTGCCCTTGATCCAGAACAGCGGATCGAGGTGGATATACTGCGAGGATCAGGAGCAGACAGATAAGGTGCTGAGTATAATCGACGAACTTCCGGAAGTTGCAAAGATAATTGTCAAGGACTGGACGGGAATGTGGAGATACAGGGACAATCCCATGCTCATAAGCGTTGATGATGTGATGAAGCTTGGAGAGGAGCTTGCAAGAAAGGAGCCGGGTCTTTTTGAGGAAAATCTGAATTCCCAGAACAGAAATGATGTCGCATGCTTTGCCACCTCATCTGGAACAACAGGTGTGCCAAAATGCGTTATGCTGAGCTACGAAAACATGATGTTCATGGGTCTCGCCCTGCAGAGGGTTGTTTCGATGAGCATAGAGGAGGACTACTTTTCATTCCTTCCGCTGGCATGGATAGGAGAGCAGATGATGGTCTTCTCATGCGGTCTGACAACAGGTTTCAGGGTCAACTTCTACGAGGAGCCCGAAACCGTTAACAGAGATTTAAGAGAGCTTGGCCCTACAATAATGTTCGGTCCTCCAAGAATCTGGCGAGATATGCTTGCTGAAGTTCAGGTAAAAATTGCCGATGCGGGCAGGCTGAAGAGAAAAGTCTATGATATAGCCATGAAGGTTGGATATGGCTGTGTTGACAGGGAGTTCAGGGGGGAGGCGATACCAGCACATCTTAGGTTTGCAAGAAAAATCGCTTATTATGTGGTGTTCAGACCGATTCTTGACAAGCTCGG
Source organism: Geoglobus sp. UBA235 (assembly GCA_002494725.1). Taxonomy (GTDB): domain Archaea; phylum Halobacteriota; class Archaeoglobi; order Archaeoglobales; family Archaeoglobaceae; genus Geoglobus. Next base: position 61,013 of record DACG01000015.1, on the reverse strand, counting down.
ATTGAAGAGGATAAGACACGCATTCACAGGAGGAGCCCAGGTTTCTGTGGATGATTTTAGAATGCTCAGGGCGATGGGCGTTAACATGAAGCAGATCTACGGTCAGACTGAAATATCCGGCATCTCATGCCTCCACAGGGATGGAGATGTTGATCCCTGGACAAGTGGAAAGCCGCTTCCAAAAACGGTCATAGCAATAACTAAGAGAGGAGAGATAATATCCAAGAGTCCTGCTGTGATGCTGGGATACTATGACAGGCCGTACGAGGACGAGGTTGTCAACGGCTGGCTTTACTCAGGGGACATGGGTATGGTAGATGCCAAGGGGCATCTGGTTGTTGTTGACAGGCTTGCAGATGTCATAACCCTGCAGGATGGAACGATTGTCTCACCGCAGCATCTTGAAAACAGATTAAAGTTCAGCCCCTACATAAGAGAGGCAATGATTCTGGACAATGGGCGACCCTACGTCACCGCAATCCTCAACATTCACTTTGAGAATGTTGCAAAGTGGGCTGAGGACAACAACATTCCATTCACAGGTTATGTGGATCTCTCTCAAAAGCCTGAGGTTTATGATCTCTTAGAAGGTGTTGTGAGGGAAGTCAACAAGAACCTTCAGGAGTCAATGAAGATAAGGAAGTTCATATCTCTCTACAAGGAGTTTGACCCTGATGATGAGGAGATGACAAGAACAAGGAAGCTCAGAAGGGGGCTGATTAGAGAGAGGTACAGGGAGGTTATTGAAGCTCTTTACAGCGATGTTGAAGAGGTTGATTTTGTTGGAGAGATCAAGTATGAGGATGGTACGAGAGATCAGGTTAGGGTTAGGATGAAGATAAGGAGGGTTGAGTGATGGTCCTTCTTGAAATGATTGTTATGGGACTTGCAGCGGGAACGATTTACGGAGTCATGGCACTCTCGTTTGTTCTGATATACAGGGTTGGAAAGATAGTCAACATTGCAGTTGGAGACATGGTCCTTCTTGGAGCCTATCTCATCTTTGCATTTTCAGGGCTTGCTCTGGTTCAGAATCCTGTGATAAATCTCATTCTCGGGCTGGTGCTTGCATCCATATTCGGCCTTGTTATTGCTGTTGGCACAGAGAGATTCCTGATGAGACCACTTTACGGCCAGTCCATACTTTCACTCATAATGATGACGGTTGCCCTTGGGATGATTCTAAGGGGTGCAACCATAGTGAAGTGGGGGACCGTGCTCAGGGTTTTTCCAGGGCAGCATGAGGTCTTTCCACCGATTCCACTGAGCATTGGACCGATCGAAATTCCGTACGTCTACCTCTGGAGCATTGCAGGAGCGATTCTGATATTTGGCTCGTTTCTGTATCTCTTCAGAAAGACACTCTTCGGATTTGCAATGAGAGCCGTGTCACTTGATCCCGAGGCTGCGGCAACTCACGGAATAAGCATCAAAAAAATCTACACATACACCTGGATGATCGCCTACGTTGCTGCATTCCTTGCAGGACTGGTTCTGGGTGCTATAAATGGTATAACGGTCATAGTTTCCTACTTAGGGCTTGCAAGAGCATTGCCTGCAGCACTCATTGGCGGGCTCGACAGTCCAGGAGGAGCAATGCTTGGCGGACTGCTTCTCGGGCTCATAGAGCACACAGTCGGAACAATACTCAACGCCTACATTCCCGGAATCAGAGATATAATTCCGTACATCGTTCTGCTGATAGTTCTGCTTGTGAAACCATACGGTCTTTTCGGTACCGTGAGGATAGAGAGAGTTTGATATGGTGAAGGAGGTTGAAAAATGGCAAGTTCAAGACCATGCGGTGTGATAAAGGAGAGCTACAGGGCAGACATGTCCTTCTTTGAGAAGCCATTTCACTACTGGGCGATGGGGATATTCGTTCTTGTTCTTCTGATTTTACCGTTCACGGCTCCGGAGTTTTACTTGGACGCAATACTTCTCATTGCAATTTTCAGCATAACCATCATGGGTCTCAATCTGCTCACACAGGCACATCTCTTCTCCGTGATGCACGCCGCACTGATGGGAATCGGGGCATTCACAACGGCGTTCATCTCTCATCAAGTGCCGTTCTTCATAGCAATGCCAGTGGCTGGAATCATGGCTGCACTGGTTTCAGTATTCTTCGGACTGCCTTCGCTGAGGATAAAGGTCTTCTATCTGCTCTTCTCAACAACCGCGGCTCAGTTCATCATTGAGTGGATTCTCAACTGGATAACGAGAGATATCCCGGGAAGTGCAGTTTACACGGCTCCCTTGGCCGTATTTGGATACCAGTTCGGAGTGCTTGAACAGTACTATCTCTACTTACTCATCACAGCAGTGATGGCATACCTCATAGCCCATATCGGCAGAACACCGCTTGGAAAGGCAATGGTCATGATGGGTGAAAAGGACTATGCTGCCCAGATACAGGGAGTAAATCTGCTGAAGTTCAAGGCAATGGCGTTTGCCATTTCAGGCTTTTACGCCGGAATAGCAGGATCAATGTGGAGCTACATGCTCGGTCTGGTCACTCCAGAGCACTTTCCGTTCCTGATGTCATGGGAACTGCTTGGAGTTGGAGTCATAGTTGGGGGGCTTGGAAGCTACGTCTGGGGATCGATACTGGGCTCGGTGATGATCATTGTGGTAACCCAGGTCACAACAGAACTTGTGGCAGTTCTCTCACCCTACATGCCATGGCTTGGAGCCTCAGCATTCGGACTGAGAGCAATATTCTACGGTATCATAATTGCAGCGATTCTCATACTTGAGCCAGAGGGGTTAGCAAATCTCCTGCGTAAGGTGAAGCGGTACTTTGATCTCTGGCCCTTTTCATACTGATTTTTTTCACTCTGATCTATTTTTTGGACTGGGTCTCTTTTTGTTTCGGAAGGCAGTAGAAGAGATACACTGAATTTTTTTCAGCATCGAGTCAAAAACGTTTAAATTTCACCTCACAGAATTTCTACTGTCAGGTAACGGGAGGTTTTGCAAATGGAAATTCTGGAGAAGGGTGATGCAGAATTCTACTTCATGGATCCAGATGACTTCAGGGAGTATGTGAGAGATAGAAAGAACAGGAACTGGGAAGACAAGCTGATGGATGAGAGTGAGGCAGTCAGGAAATTCGTGGACGACGGAGATTACCTTGCCTACGACTTTTCGAGCCTTACGAGAGGGCCGCAGAGCCTGATAAGGGAGATAATAAGGCAGAGAAAGAAGCATCTGTGGATCTGTGCAAAGTTTACCCTGCTTGAGAGTGTATTGCTTGCCGGAGCCGGATGTGTTGACAGGATTGACGTTGGCTTCCTCGGATTCGGGCCGTACATAGCGAGGAAGGTTCAGAACGGTGAGGTCAAGGTTTACGACTGGAGCAACGGCAGCATCACCTACAGGCTGATTGCAGGAGCGATGGGCATACCATTCATTCCCGCGAGAGATCTGCTCGGCACGGACACGTTCAAAAAGTCTGGGGCGCTGGCAGTTGAGGATCCGTTTACCGGAAAGCCTGTTGCTTTAATGCCCGCTTTGAATCCGGACGTGGCAATAATACACGTGCAGGAGGCCGACATCTACGGAAATGCGAGGGTTTACGGGCCGACTGTTGCCACGCTTGAAACAGCAATGGCATCGAAGAAGGTCATAATCTCCGCTGAAAGAATAGTGGAGACCATAGAGTTCAGAAAGGAGCCCAACATGACCATCATCCCCTACTATCTTGTGGATGCCGTCGTGCATGCGCCATTTGGAGCTTATCCCGGAGGCACGCAGGGTTACTACGAGATGGATTCAGAGCACTACCTGATGCTCTCCTCGATAAGGGAGGAGGAAGACATGCAGAGGTATCTTGAGGAGTACATCTACAGCGTTGACAGCCATGAGGAGTTTTTGGAGAAGAGGATTGGAGTTAGGAAGCTTAAGGAGCTTGTTAGGAAAGCCCAGATTCTGGAGGGATACAGATGAGCTACACGGATGTTGAATTCATGATCTGTCAGGCTGCGAGACTGCTTGAGGACAACAAGACTGTTTTCGTGGGCTGGGGCATGCCGCAGGTTGTGGCTCTTCTGGCAGAGAGGCTTTACACTCCCAACATAACCCAGGTGTTCGAGTTTGGAGCGATAGGCCCTCAGAGCAGGACACCTTTCCTGAGAGGCACCATGGGCGGTCCGCAGAACACCTACAGAAGTCTGCAGTGGTGCAGCATGGGTTTAGCGTTCAGCTACGCTCAGGCAGGCTACATAGACTACGGAATGCTCGGAGCGGCGCAGATAGACAAATATGGCAACATAAACTCCACGATGATCGGCGACGATTACGAGCGCCCGAAGGTGAGGTTCCCAGGTAGTGGAGGCGGTAACGAGGTTGCGAGCTACTGCTGGAAGACGATAATTGTGATGAATCACGAAAAGAGAAGGTTTGTGGAAAGGTGCGACTTCGTGACATCTCCGGGACACGTCATGGATGGAAAAACGAGGGAGGAGTACGGGTTGCCTAAGGGTACAGGCCCGTGGAGAGTTATAACGTCAAAGGCCATGTTCGACTTCGATGAGGAGACGAAGGTCATGAGACTGATAGCTGTGAGGGAAGGGCTGAGCGTTGACGATGTTGTGAATGACATGGGTTTCAGGCCCGTTATTGCCGACGACATCAAGGTTCTCGAGCCACCAACAGAGGAAGAGCTCAGAATTCTGAGAGATGAGATTGATCCATACAGACTTGTGATTGGCAAGTGATATATCGGTATCCGATACATTTTTATATTTTTAAAACTCTCCCGATCTGTGGAGCATCTCAGGGGGATCTTGAAAATACTGATTTTAAAAGAGCTTGAGAAAGAAAACCTGAGTGGAAAGGAGCTCATCGACAGAATAGGGATTAAAACAGCAAAAAAGCCATCTCCCGGATCTGTCTATCCTCTGCTTCATGAACTTCTTGATTCAGGTTTTCTTGAGGTAAGGGTATCAGGAAAGAGAAAGATCTACTCCCTTTCGGAGCATGGAAGGAGGGTGCTTGAGGAATACTCTGAGAGAGAAAAGCAGGCAATCCTTTCAAAAATTCAGGTGCTCAAGGACTGGGGTGTGATAAGCAGTGATGAACACGACAACCTTCTTGAGTTTGTTCAGATGAAAAGAGATAGCTTTCTCAGGCTTTTTGGACTCAGAAACTGGATAAAATTTGTTGCACTGCTTTCGAAAACTGCTGAAAACTCAAAAGAAGCAGCTGAAAAAATTCTGGAAAATGCGATATGCCTTATTGAGGAAATGGAGGGCAGGAAATGAGGCGGGGCGTTTTTGCTTTAACCATTCTGACTCTTGCACTGGCTTTGCAAACATCATCGGGTGCGAACATCTCGTTTCATGTATCGGTTCAGGATGGTACGGTTCATCCAGGAGAGGAGACAGTACTGGCAGTTATTCTGGAAAATGAAGCAACGCTATCCAATTTTCCGATTAATGAAAACACCTCGGCTCTTCTGCCCCTTCTGACCACTGCCAGAAATCTAAGGGTGGAGTTGGATGACAGCAGAGCACCTTTCACTGTTGAATCGCCTAACCCTGCAATTATCGGGGATCTGCCATCCGGAATTGTTTCGAAGGTATCCTTCAGAATAAAGGTTGATGAAAACGCTGAATCCGGGACTTACAGTGTCCCCCTCAGGATGAGCTATTCAAAGATCGCCTATTACCTTTTCAATGGAAACCCGGTGATAAATTACGAGGATGAATCCTCCGTGGAATATCTGAAAATAACTCTGAAAAGAAAGGATTACGATGTGAAATTGATTCCAGTCAGGAGCACACTAAATGCAGGAGAGAAGGGAACTGTTCAGGTGAGGGTTGAAAATACCGGAGAAAAGACACTCAAAAACTGCGTTGTTGTGATAAACACCACCCCTCCACTCAGACCGGACCCTGTGGCGTTGACTTCATTTCTCGGTGATCTCAATCCGGGAGAGAAGAGAAATGTTACCTTCAGACTCTATGTGATGAGTGGTGCATTAAACCAGACGTATCCGGCCACCATTATTTTAAGATTTGAGACAGAAACCGGGCTACCGATGTCAATTGTTAAAACAGTGGGATTGAGGGTCTCGGACTCAAAAGCATTCAGACTGAGAGATGTGAGAGGTTTTCTGACAAGCTACAGACAGGTTTCTTCAAGCACCGGAGTTCAGAGTGTCAGAGGGTATGTGAGTGCATTCATTGAGAATCTCGGTGATGATGTGGCTGCCTATGCTAAGTATGGCTGTGGTGATACTTTTTCTGAGTGGAGAGGAGCACCTAAAAAGAATGAGATACCTCTCACTCAGAAAGGACCTTTCTCAGGAATGACTCCAAGACTGAGTTGAACTCGTCGGGCCTTTCAAGCATCACCATGTGGCTTGCATTATCAATTACTGCAAGTTCTGAGCCCGGTATGTGGTTTTTGAAGAATTCAGCGTACTTCACCGGAGTCAGCCTGTCTTCCCTTCCGACAACTATCAGGGTCGGAACACCTATCTCCATCTTCCCACTCCTGTAGTCCTCGAGAAGATCAAATCTGTCACAGAGGGACAGATCAAGATGGAGCACCTCTGCGTTCTGGATGTATTTTTTCTTCATCTCCTCATATCTCTCATCCTTTCTGAAGAATCCCATTTCAAGTATCTTTTTAACGGCATCCTCTGGCTTTTTCCTCAGGTTCTCAAGTATTTCCGGAAGCACCCTCAGCCTTGCCCCAGTTCCAACCAAGACAAGTCCGATGCATGTTTCAGGATAGTTGAGACAGACCTTCTGGGCAACAGCCCCTCCAAGGCTGTGTCCGGCGATAACAGCACTACCGCATGTTTGCCTTATGGCCTTGCTCACATAGCGAGCGTAATCATCCACCGAGCCAATTTCAGCACTCTCACTCTTTCCATGATTTGGCAGATCAATGGCGTATCCTCCAATCTCTTCAAGCTGGTACCTCCACTGCTCCGCATCACTTCCGGAGCTGTGAATGTAGAATATCTTTCTCTCCCTGCCCCTGAGAAGGGATACCCTTTTCCCATCGACATTCAGGCTGATTCTTTCAGTCATGAGTGATTGTTTATCACATCCCTATATTTGGTTTTGCCTTTAACGGCAAAACGTTTTAACCTGCTCTTTCAAAATGTAGATTGATGGACTTTGGATTCCTGAAGAGGAAGAGAGAGGAGATAATGAGTGTGGAGGATGCAGAAAGAATGCTTCTCGACATGATTTCCACTCCAGAGTTAGAGTTCAGATCATTTCTGTTCGAAAAATTTTCAGAGCTGAGAAAACTGGTCAGGGATCTTCTGGATGAGGTTCAAAGTCTGGATTCAGGGAAAATGCATCCGAGACTCAGAAATCAGGCTGAAAACTTTAAATCTGCTATGGAAAACCTCTGGAAAGGAGTTCCTGAAATGGATCAGGAAAGGATGCTTAATGAGGTAACTGAAAGGCTTGAGAAGGTTGCGGTAATGAGGGTCAAACAGTTCAGATTTCTCTTTGGAGTCTATCCTCCCGAAATAGAGCAGATTGATTCACTTCTGAAGAGCATCGCTGAAGCTGTTCGGGAGGTGGAGTTGAAGAGAAAAGAGCTCGGTCTTGACAGACTGTTGGAGGTGATCAGGCTAATTGAAAGGCTCAAGGAGCTCACTGAGGAGGAGAGAACGATCAGAACAAGGTTCGGTGAACTTTCAGAGAGTATTGAGGAATTGAGGAATTCAGAAAGCAGGATAAAATCAGAGATGAAAGAAAACAGAGATCTTCAGGAGCTGAAAAGGAAAGAGGAGGAACTGAATGCTCTGATAGCTAAAAGAGAAGCCGAGATACACAGAAAAATAGCATACGCAAGAAAACCCCTCAGGGTATATGCACACATGACAGGCAGAAGGATAAATCTCGACACGCATCACATTCTCAGCAACATGGATGATATCTCCATGCTGGCCTCAGGAGCGGCATCGGAGATCAGAAAGGGGAGCATAAGACTGAAGGAAAAAAGCTTAGAGATGATCACCGGTTCGCTGGATGACATTGCCAGCGGAAAGCTGAAATCTGAGTTTGAAGAGCTGAAGAAGCTCAGGAATGAACTTACAGCCATCAGAAACAGAATAAAGACTCTCAAGAAACCGGATAACAGGCAGGGAGAGAAAGCAATTAAAGAACTTCAAAGAAAGATTGAAATCGTCAGTGAACGGAAGAAAAAGGTTGAAATGGAAATCGGTCATGTCAAACGGATGATTGAAGGAAAGCTATCTGAACTTACCGGAAAGTCGGTAAGGCTGATATGGGAAAATGTCTGAGATAATGTCAGCTGATTTTCCATTAAATCAAAACCAAAAATACAAAAAACCGTAAAAATGGTAAGCATCACTGATTCTCTATTTTCTCTGTGATTTTTCCATAGGTTTTTTTAATTATAATAATATAAAAATGATTGAAAATTAAAGACTCCTTAAGCTCAGAATTTGGGTCAGGTACCTGAACAGTATGACGTAATTATTTTTTCCTGATTATTTTAAACAAAAATAGAGTTACTGTGAGGAGTAACAGGCCTGTCAAAATTTCCAGGATGGCGAATCCGTAACCCAGTATGCTCCCATCACTGCTGATCATCCAGTATACAGGATAAACAACCAGAATTAATCCCAACAGCATAATCAGACCTAAAACGACAGTTATGATATTTTTCAGAAATCTGATGATTTTCATGGTGATTTGCTCAAGAAAATCCCCATATTTCTGTTTTCCCTAATATATTCATAAAAAATAAAAATACAGAATATACTTAGCTGGCTCAGTATGGCAGAACTGTCAGGAATACCGCATAGAACACCGCTGCGAAAAGCATCAGGGTTATTGTGTATCCAAAGACATCTCTTGCTCTAACCGAGCATATCCCGAGCAGAGGAATTGCCCAGAATGGCTGGAAGAGATTCGTCCACTGGTCTCCTGCACCGTAGGCGATTATTGCCTTTCCGACAGGGACTCCAAGCTCCATTGCAGCTCTCGATATAGTTTCTCCAACAACAGCCCACTCTCCACCTCCTGATGGAACAAAGAGATTGACAAATCCAGCGATAAGCCATGCAACAATCGGGAATGTGGTTGGAGTTGAGATGTTTATCAGCCAGCCTGCCATTATCTTACCAAGTCCTGAATACTTTATCATTCCCATTATTCCTGCATAGAACGGGAACTGCAGAACAATTCCAGCTGAAGATGGTATTGCATTGTAGAACGCTCTCAGGTATCTTATTGGTCTGAGGTAAAGCAGGAGTCCAATGAACAGGAATGTGAAGTTCACAATGTTCAGGTTCAGCCCCTTCCTTAGAACGAAGAAGTAGTAGACAATGTAAACGAGGCCCATCAGTGCAAGTATCAGACCTATTGCAATGCTGTTCTCAAGTCTGTCAGCAATGGTTTTGAGCTCCAGCTTCTTCTCCTCCTCAGCTTCCTCAAGCAGATGCGGGGCATAGTGGTCTATTCCCCGGCATATCTTTGGATCTGATGGAGAGATCGCATACATCACCGCCACAACAAATATGATCGATAAAACGCTCAGTCCAAGGGCATAACCGGAGAATATGGTCTGACTTGTGGGGATTATTCCGATCAGGTCCTCAAGGAAATGACCCTTTGTTGCTGAAAGCAGCGGTGCCGATGCTGAGAGTCCCCAGTGCCATATCATGCCCAAACCTGTATATCCTGCTGTGACAACAGCAGGGTAGTGGATTGCAACCCCTCTGTGGTATGCCTGCTTACCCACCTCTCTTGCAAGCAGTGCTCCGACAATAAGCCCGAGGCCCCAGTTTATCCAGGAAAATATCATTGCAAAAAGTGCAACTAATGCAGAGGCCTGCTTCCCATCCTTGGGGATGGATGCAACTTTTACAAGCATTCTGTGCACGTAGGGATGGTGTGCAAGGGCATATCCGGTCACGAGAATCAGAACCATCTGCATCGCAAACGTCAGCAGAGTCCAGAATCCCTTGTACCAGTGCAGTACCATATCCATCGGGGACTGATTCGCTATTCCAATACCCATAAGAAAGCTCAGAAAGGTCAGCAGCACAGCAAAGAGAAACGGGTCGGGCATCCATTTCTCAACGTTCTCTGAGATTCTGTAACCGATTCTCTCAAAAGGGCTGATTTCCTGCCCAGCCATAAAACCACCTCATCCAATGTTATCGATAAATCATTATAAACTTTACGTCAACTTTATTTAAACCATCAAAACTGACAGGGATTTAAATTCACATACGCCCACTGGCAGAAAAGCTTTTTAGCGTAAAAACCTTTCAAAATGAAAAATTACGAAAGATTTAAATCACGTTAACGTTAATTTTTCAGCGGTGAAACCATGGCCAGGGTTGCTGTTGTTGGTGTGGGATATAGCGGTTTCAATGCCAGTTCTCCAGACCTCAGCTGGAAGGAGATAACATACGAGGCTGCGGTGAGAGCTTACGAAGATGCAGGGATAAATCCCAGGAGAGATGTCGATGCTGTTGTGACGTGTGCTGAGGATTTCTGGGAGGGCTTTGCCATTTTCGATGAATTCGTTCCTGATCAGCTTGGAGGGGTTTTAAAGCCAACATTCACGGTTACGGCCGACTTTCTATTTGGAGTAGCCAATGGAGTGATGCTGATAAAAAGCGGGCTTGCGGAGATAGCTGTTGTTGAGGCCCACAGCAAAGCAAGTGACATCTTAACTTTCGGAAATGTTGTCAGGTTCGCTTATGATCCGATTTGGCTGAGACCTGTTGGGAATGGACATCCATTTTACCTTGCAGCCCTTGAAAAGAGCTACTACTCAAATCTGAGAGGATACTGCGATTACACATTTGCCGAGGTTGTTGCGAAAAACAAGAAAAATGGCAGGCTGAATCCAGATGCTCCCTACTCTGCTGACATAACTGCTGATGATGTTCTGAGCAGCGAACCATCATTTTACCCGCTTAGAAAGCTTGAAATAGCTGAGAGAGCCGATGGTGCGATTGTATTTGTTCTTGCAAGAGGAGATATTGCAAAGGAACTCAATCCAGAGCCGGTGTGGATTGATGGAGTTGGATGGTGGAGTGAGACAAGCAATTATGACACGATGAGCTTCACAGCCCTCTATGCGAGAAAGTCTGCCGAGATGGCTTATGAAATGGCAGGAATAGATAATCCTGCAAGACAGATTGATCTTGCAGAGGTTGATGACAGGTTTGCATACAAGGAAGTCCAGCACATCGAGGCTCTAAAGCTTGCAAAGGCTGGAGAGGTTGATGATCTTCTTGAAAGCGGATACTTTGACAGGAGCGGGGAGATCCCTGTGAATGTTTCCGGAGGGAGCCTTAGTGTTGGCAACCTGCTTGAGGCAACGGGAGCACAGAAAGCCTTAGAGGTGGTTCTTCAGCTGAGAGGTGAGGCTGGAAGGAGGCAGGTTGATGCAGAGGTTGGTGTCGCTCAGGTTTGGAGATATCTGCCAACTGCAACAGGAGCTGTAACTGTGTTTTCGAGGTGAGTGTCATGATTGAGAGGGTTAGGGGAATTAAATTCCACAAAAAACAGGACGTCGCGATTGTTGGAGCTGGAATAACACTTTTCAGAAGAAGACTGAATGAAACCGGAAAGGAGCTGAGCTACTACGCTGTTAAGCAGGCTCTCGAAGAAGCTGGACTTGAGCTTTCAGACATAGAAATGGTTGTCTTGGGATCTGCTCCGGATGCCTTTGATGGAGTGCACATGAAGGGCGAGTATCTGCTCGATGGAAGTGGTGCAAGCAACAGGCCTTACATGAGGGTCTTTGTTGGTGGCGGAACAGGTGTTTTTGCACCTATAGCTGGATACTGGCACGTTGCAAGCGGTCTGGCAGATGTATGCCTTGTCGTTGCAGAGGAAAAGATGAGCTCCTCCCATCCCCATCCGCAGTCAGCATTCAAGTACATCTGGGATCCAATTCTTGACAGACCCCTCAATCCCAACCTGATATGGATATTCGCCCTTGAGATGAGGAGGTACATGCACGTCCACAACATAAAGCATGAGGACATAGCACTTGTTTCTGTTAAAAATAAAGCCAATGCTCTCGATCATCCATCTGCCCAGCTTGCCGCAAAGATAACAGTTGAGGATGTTCTTAATAGCGAGCCGATGTCACTGCCTGTGAGGAGACTTGATGTCTCACCTCCAAGCGATGGAGCTTCAGCACTGATAATGGTCGCTCCACACATAGCAAGACAGCTCACAGATGAGCCTGTCTGGGTTGATGGAGTGGGATGGGCTCTCGACACAACCTGGTGGACGAATCGTGATCTCTACTTCCCGAGATACGTTGCCGAGGCTGCAAAGATGGCCTACAAGATGGCTCACATAACAGATCCAAGGAAAGAAATTGATGTAGCCGAGCCTTACGATCCGTTTGATTACAAGGAGCTTCATCACATGGAGGGTCTTGGACTTGCAAGGAAGGGTGAGGCCCCAATTCTCACAAGAGAGGGAGTTACAGCCAGAGATGGAGATCTGCCTGTATGTCCGAGTGGTGGTTTGCTTGGAGTAGGAAATCCAATTGCTGCAACAATGGGTGTCAAGGTTGCAGAACTTTACTGGCAGCTCGCCTACAGGGCTGGAAAGAGGCAGGTTGCCAAAGAAGTCACGACAGGAGTCACGCAGGCATGGGGAGATCTGATGCAGGTTGGAACGGTAATAGTTCTCTCAAACAAGAGGTGATCGTTATGGCAGTTGGTAAGAAGAATATTTCAGCCCCTCCCTACGTTGAGGGGCATGAGCTTGAGCTTGAGGATTTTGAAAACAAAACAATAACCTACGTGGAGGACTATCCGGACATCAGGTATCAGTTCACAGCAGGGCAGGCAATAAGCAGGTTCCTCAGAGGTCTGAAAGAAGGGAAAATACTGGCAACAAAATGCAGCAAGTGCAGAAGAGTAATGGTGCCTCCAAGAACATTCTGTGAGCTCTGCTTCAAGCCAGCAGATGAATGGGTTGAGGTTAAGGATACAGGCACGGTTGAGACATTCTCAATATCCTACATAGACCCTGATGCAAAGCCCCTTGACGAGCCTGAGATTGTGGCTGTTATCTCCATAGATGGTGCCTCCCCAAAAATGGGAATACTCCACAAGCTGGGAGAGGTGGAGCCTGACAGAGTTTACATTGGCATGAAAGTTAAGGCTGTCTGGAAGCCTGAAAGCGAGAGAGAGGGGATGATAACAGACATAAAATACTGGAAGCCCCTGGAGGTGGAATAATGGTTTTCAATGAGAAGATTGTCAATCCTGCAGAACTGAGGCATGTTGAGGGAAAGATAGAGCTTTACTGGGTATATACAAGCGGTGAGGCAGGAGATGTATTTTTCAAGAAACTCAGAGATGAAGGGAAGTTCACAGCCTCAAAATGCAGGAAATGCGGCCATGTTTTCTTCCCTCCCAGAATTTACTGCGAGTTTGATTTCAGCGAAACAGAGTATGTGGAGGTAAGCGGGGAGGGGTGCATTCTTGCGTTCTCCGTTGTTATGTATGATCCAGATGGCAACAGGCTTGAGAATCCAGAAATTTACGCCCTTATTGGGATGGAGGGTACAGATGGCAAGATGATTCACCTTCTCGGTGAAATTGATCCAGAGAACATCGAGATTGGAATGAAAGTTAAGCCAGTTCTCAGACCGCAGGATCAGAGAGAGGGCAAGATTACAGACATCCTCTACTTCAAACCTGTTTCCTAATTTTTTTGCTTTCAGTTGATCACAATTTAAAATGGAGGTGCAGAATATGGATTTCAAGCTGACTGATGAGCAGAGGATGATTGCCGATGCTGCCAGAGACATTGCAAGGGACTTTCCTCCTGAATACTGGAGGGAGAAGGATGAGAAGGGAGAGTTTGCAGAGGAGTTCTGGAAGGCTATAAGTGAAGCTGGATTTGTTGGCATCGTAATTCCAGAAGAATATGGCGGGGCAGGAATGGGGATGACCGAGTTGCTTATTGCCATGGAGGAGCTTGCTGCAAATGGATGCGGGATGGGTGGAGTGTGGTATCTCGTTCTTACAGAGGTTTTTGGAGCTTTAAGCATTGTAAGGCATGGAACTGAGGAGCAGAAGGAAAAGTATCTTCCAGATATAGCAAAAGGCAAGCTGGAGTTTGCAATGGCTTTAACAGAACCTGATGCAGGAACAAACACCCTGAACATAAAGACAAGGGCTGTGAAGGAGGGAGATGATTGGGTCATCAACGGAAACAAGATATTCATCAGCGGTGCTGATCGAGCAAAGGGAATGCTGATTATTGCAAGAACAACCCCAAGAGAGAAAGTGGAAAAGAAGACACATGGAATAAGCCTGTTTCTGGCAGATCTGCCCAACAAAGCGGTGAAGATAAACCCAATTCCAAAACACGGAATAAATTACTCCAAAACATGTGAGGTGAGCTTCAACAATCTCAGACTGCCTGAAGATGCACTTATGCCACCACTGGACAGAGGGTGGTACATGATTCTTGACACGCTAAATCCCGAAAGAATGAGCTTCACCGCTGCTGCAATAGGAATATCAAGACTCGCCATAAGCAAGGCTGTGGAGTATTCAAAGCAGAGAAAGGTTTTTGATGAGCCAATCGGGAGCTATCAGGGGTTGCAGTTCCCTCTCGCAGAAAGCTACGCAACCCTTGAATGTGCCAAGCTCATGAACTTCAGGGCTGCCAGGCTTTTTGACGAGAGGGCAAGTTATAGGGAAGTTGGAGATTCTGCAAACATGGCAAAGGTTGTTGCTGTTGAAGCAGGGATCAGGGCTGTTTACTGGGCAATGCAGACATTCGGTGGGTATGGCTATACAAGAGAGTACGATGTTGAGAGGTGGTGGAGGGAGATCAACCTGATAAGACTTGCTCCTGTCACACAGCAGATGGCCCTGAACTACATAGGGGAGCACGTCCTTGGAATGCCGAAGAGCTACAGGAGCTGATTGGAATGGTGGTTGACTTTGAGGAGAGGGATGGAATTGTTTTTGTAAAGCTCAACAGACCTGAGGTCTTTAATGCAATAAATGAGGAGTTTGTTGAGGAGCTGAAAAGAGCAGTGGATTATGCAAGGAAAAGCAGAACTGCCAGAGTCATGATCATAACAGGTGAAGGCAAGGCATTCTGTGCCGGAGCCGACATCAGGATGTTTTCAGAGTATGATCCCTACAATGCAAGGAGATTTGTTGAAAATCTCGGAACTGTGCTTGAAGAACTGGAGGATCTTGACATTCCTGTTATTGCAGCCGTGAACGGGTTTGCCTTAGGTGGTGGATGCGAGCTTGCCATGGCGTGCGATATAATAATTGCAAGTGAAAAAGCGAGTTTTGGACAGCCTGAGATAAACATCGGCGTCATTCCTGGTGCTGGAGGGACTCAGAGGTTTGCAAGGCTTGTTGGGTGGAAGAGAGCCATGGAGCTATGCCTTACCGGAGAAAGGATAGATGCTGATGAAGCATGTAAACTCGGACTCGTTAACAGGGTTGTGGAGCATGAACGGCTGATGGAGGAGGCAGTCAGAATAGCCGAAAAAATCAGGGAAAAGCCGCCTCATGCTGTCATGCTCGTTAAGCATGCCGTCAACAGAGGATTCAGGATGAATCTGAAAGATGGAATAATGTATGAAAGAGATCTCCTTGCCCTGTCATTTGCAAGTGAAGACGTCAGGGAGGGAATGAACGCATTCATTGAGAAAAGAAAGGCTGAGTTCAAAAAGAAGAAAGAATGGGTCAGATAACTCCCTTTTCTCTCAGCTCTTTTAATTTTTCTCCAGAAATTCCAAGATATTTTCCATAAATGAGCTCGTTATCCGCTCCAACAGGTCTGCATGCCCACTTTATTCTTCCTGGAGTTTTTGACATAAACCTGAGGGTTGAGTTTGGAAGCAAAAGCTCGCCGTAGTGCGGGTCTTTAATCTTAACAAAAGTTTTCCTGACCTTGTGATGCTCTGTCTCGATCACCTCCCTTGGTGAGTTAAGCCTTCCTGTAACAACGGTACCCTTTCTGTCAGGTTTTCTGGAGTACTCCATGACGATTTTAAGCAGCTCCTCCGATGTGTGCTGTGATGTGAACTTTTCAATTTCACGCTGAATTACCGGCTGGTTTTCTGGAGTCAGTCTTTCCCTTATGGTTGGAAATCTCTCCCTCAGATCAGGGCGATTCATTATCTCACAAACAGCAGTCCAGTTCGGATCGGTAAAACCAGAGATGAAAACGTACCCGTCCTTGGATTTCACGTAGGTATAGGGAAAGACTGCATAATCAAAATTTCCCGCTCTGACCATCTTTTTCCCTGACATGTGGAAGTACTGCATCAGGTAGTTCGCTATCGCCATCAATCCCTCAGATGGTGCCATGTCTATGAACTGCCCCTTACCAGTTCTGTGTCTGTAAAAGAGGGCTATCAGCATTCCAAGAGCAGCAAATGCTCCTCCAACATACCAGCCCATCCAGCTGCCATGTCTAAGCGGTTTTTTATACTCTTCAGGAACATCGGGATCAAGTTCAGGTTCTCCCGTAACTGACATTATAACCCCACGAGCCTGATCTGTGAGATCCGAATTTGTCTGGTTTCTGTGCTTTATGCTGTCCTCCCCAAACTGACCGTAGCTGTGAATGGCACAGTATATGAGTCTGGAATTCATTTTGCTGAGCTGTCTGTATCCAATACCGAGGGAATCCATGTATCCGGGTTTGAATGTTTCAATTATGATATCAGCTTTACTGGCAAGTCTTCTGAACAGGGATCTGCCCTCCTCACTTTCGAGATTGAGAGTTACGTGATATTTGTTTCTCCCCTCTGTAATGTATGCCAGTCCGGCATCCTTGATCATTATTCCGTAGGGTGTCATCTTTCTTGCAATATCACCTTCAGGTGGCTCTACCCTGATCACCTCTGCCCCGAGCTCAGCCAGCAGTGATGAGGCATAAAGCCCCGCAAAGCTCCCATAACTCAGATCAAGAACAACATTACCTGAAAGAGCCTCAGGTTTCCCATGCACTTCATCCGGATTGGTCAACGAATACACGAATTTGGCGTATTCAGGATCTATTGCCATTCCAATTATTTTCTCATCCATTCACATCACCTCACGGGTACTTCAAACCCCTCTTTCCATCCCAGTCTTCAGGAGGGCACTGTGCAGGAATGTTTTCATCCCATCTGTAGATCACACCCTCCTCATAGAGCCTTTCAATCTCCTCCATGCTCATTCCAAGAATTCTTGAAAGAACGTGTTCGTTATCAAATCCCAGAGGCCTTGCACCCCATTTCAGCCTTGATGGTGTCTCCATCCTTGGAGGGTAGGCCGGCTCCACAAGCTTTCCGTAGAGGGGGTCGTCATACTCCTGAACGGCCTTCCTTTCATTGAAATGTCTGCTGAAGTAAACATCCTCAACGTCAATCACTCTCGATGCGGAAAATCCGTACTGGTCTGCAAGGTTTTCTATCTCTTCCATCGTTTTCTCTTCAGACCATCTGGCTATTTCTGAAAGAATGAATCTTGCATTTTCGTCCTTCAATCTTTTGATGGGGTCTCTGTACTTTTCAAACAGATCGCCCCTATCCATTGCCTTACACAGGCCCTCGAATTCCTCCTCACTGAATGCTGTTATTGCAATCCAGCCATCCTTACATTTAAAGAGATCTGAAGGACATATGGCAGGATCCCTGTTTCCGGATCTCTCTCTGTTATTTCCTGTAACGTGAACATACAGCCATGTCCAGTCCATAAATCTCGTGACGTTCTCAACCTGAGAGTAATCAATGAACTGACCCTCACCGCTGACCTCTCTGTAATTCAGAGCTGCAATGATTGCAAGGGCACTCATCAAGGCTGTGATCCAGTCCGCAATCCACACTCCGGATTTGACCGGCATTCTGCCTTCAAATCCTGTAATGTAGGACAGCCCTCCCTCACTCTGGGCTATGGCATCATAGCTTGTTCTCCCTGTAAAGGGACCCCAGCTACCAAATCCGGAGACGTGAAGCTGAATTATCCTTGGATTTATCTCCCTGAGCTGTTTATAGCTGATTCCCCATTTTGACAGTCTTCCAGGAGTCAGGTTGTCTATAACAACATCGCTCTTCCTTACAAAATCGTAAAAGATCTTCCTTGCCTTTGGGTGTCCGAAATGCATTCCAACCCAGTACTTGTTGTGATTCTGCTCAAGCAATCCCGGGGAGAGATTCTTCCAGTAGTAGGCAAAGGGTGTGACATATCTCATCTGATCCCCGCGTTTTGCCTCAAACTTTATCACCTCAGCACCGAATTCCGCAAGTATATCGGCTGTTGCAGGTCCGAGAACAACCGAACAAACTTCGAGAACTCTGATACCTTTCAGGGGTTCATCCCTTTCAAACAGATCACCACCAAGCAGACTTTCTGCAAATTCTGAGAAGCTGTTCAAAGCATCACCCCCTCTAATTTAATGATTATTACTTATAAAATTTTACTCGGAAGTTTATATTCCATCACCTTGCTTTCAAGAAAAATGCTGAATGCTAAAAGTACATGAACTTCTCCAAAAAGAGATTGAAAACTGGAAGGACCGTGTCTGAATCACTTTATGCACATTACGGGTATGTCTGTATTGAGTATCACCCTCTGGGCAACGCTTCCAAAAAGGAGCTTTCCAACAGGTGATCTTTTTCTGACGCCCATAACGATAAGCTCCGCATTGTTCTCCTCACTGAATGCTATGATGTCGTCAGCTGGTTCCAAACCTCTGACAAGCAGATGAGTCTCAACCTCAACTCCATAATCCCTGGCAACCTTTTCAGCCCTTTCTAAAAGTTCTCTTGCTCTTTCAACATCTTTTTGACCTGTTTTATCTCCACCAAACAGCGAGTGAATTATGTTGAGCTTTTGCCCTCTTAACTTAGCCTCTTCCGCTGCAAAACTGACAATTTTCTCCATTCTGTCCTCATCATCCACTGCTGCAACAATCATCTGCACACCTCCGTAAAATTCTGCGTCTCAATCTTTAATCAAGTTTTCGTTTCCGTTAGTTGAATTCAGTCCTCAAATCCCTCCTCTCCAACCAAGGGGACAAACCTGACAGCACCCCAGTTCTTCTTTGTGATCTGACCGTATTCATCCTTTTCAACAATGTAAAGGTACTGAATAAAATCGCCAACCGGTATCAGAAGTTTTCCACCTGGTTTAAGCTGAAACAGCAGTTTATCAGGGATTTTTGGAGCACTTGCTGTGACGTATATCCTGTCGTAAGGTGCTTCCTCCTCGTATCCCCTGCTTCCATCACCCACAACAACCCTGATGTTCCTGTATCCGAGGGTCTGATACACCTCTCTCGCCCTTTCTGCAAGCTCGGCTATTCTCTCAACAGTAACAACCAGACCCTCGTCCCCAACAATTCTGGAAACAACAGCGGCATGGTATCCAGTTCCTGTCCCTATCTCAAGAACCCTCATCCCCCTTTTTAGATCGAGGAGATTGCACATTATTGCAACCATGTGGGGAGCAC
Source organism: Geoglobus sp. UBA235 (assembly GCA_002494725.1). Classification (GTDB taxonomy): domain Archaea; phylum Halobacteriota; class Archaeoglobi; order Archaeoglobales; family Archaeoglobaceae; genus Geoglobus. Next base: position 41,538 of record DACG01000015.1, on the reverse strand, counting down.
TGATTGTCTGACCATGTCCTATTGGGAGCGGGTAGTCGTTGTATGCCTCACCTCTGTAGTGGGGCGGAACAAAGAGGTGTCTCGGGACCTCAATCATGGCCTTCACAACATCATCGCTAAGACCAAACTCATCTCTCAGCCTTTCAACCAGTCTTTTTCTCTTTTCGCGATACTCATCCATTTTCAGCTCTCCTCAGATCATCAGGTGTGTCTATATTTACCACATCTCCCTCATCTATAATGAACTTTTCCTCTTTCTGCTCTCCGAGCAGAGGATCAAATACATTTATGCCAACATGCCTTCCGTCTCTATACGTGCATGTCATGGCAGGGGTGGTGGAGATCATGTAGGCGTGAATGAACTCCTGAAGTATCCCCTCTCTCAATATGCACAGATCTGAGTTCAGCACCAGAACCGGGGTGGAAATGCCGAGCTCCTTTATCGCAAAGAACACGTCCTCCATGTAGTCTGTTCCCATGGCTCTGAGAAACTCATAACCTCTCTCTCTTACATATCCTTCAGTTTTGGGTGTGTGGGGTGAGGTTATGCATACACAGTCAATCATCGCACAGTCAATCTCTCTCAGGATGTAATCTATGAGCCTTCTGCCTTTCACCTGGATCATGGGCTTTTCAATGCTGCCAAGTCTTCTCCCCTTACCTCCACACATCACCAAGGCAAGCATGCCCACACCCCTATGACGGTGACAAAGATCATGCAGTTCAGAGCTCCGGCCATGTCACCGTTTATTCCTCCAAACTCCCTTTTCACATACGCAAAGAACATAGAAATCAGAATAAAATATGCAAGAACAGAAACAGCAACCCTGGCAGGAAAGTGGATCGCCAGAATTCCAGCAATCACCGCCGTGAAGATGTAGGAAATAAAATCCCTCTTCTGCCTGTATTTTGTGAATTCAGACATAATTCCATTCCACAGAGGGTTAAAGTGGAGTGTTAGGTGAAGCATTCCCTGCTTTGCCATGACCTGAGACAGTATCAGGGCATAAATCAGCTCATATTCATTCATCTGTGAAAAAAAGAGTGCAAGAAGTATAAGATATGCAGAAACTGCAACATGTCCTCCTGTTCCTGAGTTTATGTCTTTCAGGGCTGTAATTTTCCTTGGAGGTGGTGCGAAGACAGCATCGAAAAAGTCAGAAAGACCGTCAATGTGATTTATACCCTCCAGGGCAATGTAGACGAGTATCACAGCAAATCCGGCATTGATTTTTGCAGCAAAAAAACCTGGAATTGCCATGAGAAGCCCCATAATTCCACCAACTGCAGGAACAACGTAAAGATTCCTTCTAAGGCTGTCAAAATCTCCGCCAGCCTTCAGTGTTGAGAAGAAGCTTATTCCGGCTCTTATGGCATCCACACCGTACTGAATTCCGGAATCCTTAAAACACTTGCGCAACGGTTTAATAAAATGAGAGACCAAATAGGCCCATGCTCTCAGGAAACATGCTCAAAGTTCTCCAGATGCTGTCGGAGAGGGAGATGACATTCAGCGAGCTTAAAAAATCAACAAGAATGTCTGAAAAAATGCTTGAAAGCGTGGTGAATTCACTTAAAGACAGGGATTACATCGCCGATGATGGTGAAAAATTCAAAATTACGGAAAATGGTAAGGAAATGATAAAGAAGACCCAGCTATGATCCAGGAGTACGATATCGGCGATGAGAAGGTATTTCTGATCAGGAGGGTTATAGAGGTAAGGTTCAGGAGAGAAACATATCTGGAGCTTTTGAAAAAATACTCCAAAGAGGAGATAATCCAGTTTGCTGAGGATAAGAGAGTCCTTCACCATGCAACAAAAAGAAATCTGCACTACATAACCAAGGAAAGTCATATTCCTCTTTTTGGCCATGCGGCTTTCGGACTGATAGACAGAGGGACAAACCTGATTCAGATCAGACCCATAACGGGTTGCAACCTCAACTGCATATTCTGCAGTGTTGATGAGGGGAAGGTGAGCAAGACAAAGAAGAACGATTTCATCGTTGATCCAGATTATCTTCTGGGTGAATATGAAAAAATTGCCGGATTCAAGGGAGACGGTGTTGAAGCCCACATAGATGGTCAGGCTGAGCCATTTCTCTATCCATTCATCGAGGATCTTCTGAAAGGTCTCAGAAAAATAAAGGAGACGGAGACCATTTCGATTCAAACAAATGGAACCCTTCTCAATGAAAGCATGATAGACAGGCTTGAAAATAGCATTGACAGAATAAACCTGAGCATAAGTGCTCTTGACAGGGAAACTGCAGACAGGATATACGGGGTGAGGTATCCGCTTGAGAAAGTGATGGAGATGGCCGAATACATAGCTCAGAGCAAGATTGATCTTCTAATTGCCCCTGTGTGGCTCCCGGGAATAAATGATGGAGAGATGGAGAGGATAATTAAGTTTGCCCTTGAGATTGGGGCAGGCAAAAAATGGCCCCCTCTCGGGATACAGAAGTACATCCCGTACAGGGGAGGCAGAAAGCTGAGGGGTGTTATGTCATTCAGATCATTTTATCAAAGGCTGAGAGAGTGGGAAGATGAGTACGATGTGAAACTCGTTCTCAGTCCAAAGGATTTTGGAATTGAAAAAAGAGAAAGGTATCCATCACCCATAAGGAGAGGTGAGGTTTTCTCTGCAAGAATAGTCCTTGATGGAAGAAGTTACGGAGAGAGGATTGCGGTTGTCAGAAACAGGGTTGTTACAGTCCTGACAGACAGAAATCCCGGATCGAGGGTTAAATTCCTGGTAACCCGTGCAAAGGATGGGATCTATCTTGGTGAAGAATTATGAAGCATCTTGAGTTCAAGGGAAAGTATCTTGATCTCCTGCTTTCTGGAAAGAAGAAGTGCACAATCAGGAGGAGAGTTTATGTCAGTCCAGGCGAGCTTGTTTATATTCACTGTGGAGGGAGGATTGTTGGGAAGGCAAAAATCAGGAGTGTCAGGAAGATAAGCCTGGATGATATTGACAGCAGGATAGCAGAAATGGAGGGATTTTCAGAGAGAGATGATCTTGTAAGGGAGATCAGTCAGTACTATGGTGATGGAGATCTGTATCTCATAGAGTTTGATTTTGAACCATTTGAAAATCCTGTGGAGCCACATGCCATGTATTACGGTGACAGGGATCTTGCAGAGGTGGCAAGAGAGGCACTGAAAAGCAACGAGCTTGGAAATGAAGAAAAAAGAATAATAGAGATTTTTTTGAAAATGGGGAGCATAAGAAAGACTGCATTCAGGCTTGGGGGTATGTCAAAGAGAGGGATTGTAAGGAAAACCATAAGGAAAGCACTCAAACTGATGTCAGAGAATGAAATGGATTGAGCAGGGGTGAAAAAAATCAAAAAACTTTAGTATTCTCTCATCAAGCCCCGGTATGAACCTGATACTTCTCGGACCTCCCGGCGCAGGAAAGGGGACTCAGGCAAAGAGAATTGTTGAAAAATATGGAATTCCTCAGATTTCAACAGGTGATATGTTCAGAGAGGCTGTTTCAAAGGGAACCGAGCTTGGAAGAAAGGCAAAGGAATACATGGACAGGGGAGAGCTTGTACCGGATGAAATTGTGATCGGAATCGTTCGGGAGAGGCTATCTCAGGATGACTGCCAGAAGGGATTCATTCTTGATGGGTTCCCGAGAACAATAAAGCAGGCCGAGGCTCTTGATGAAATGCTGGATGACATGAACAAGAAAATAGATGCCGTCATAAACATAACCGTCCCCGATGAGGAAATTGTGAAGAGAATAGTCTTCAGGAGAACATGCAAGAGCTGTGGGGCAGTTTACAATCTGATTTACAGTCCACCAAAGGTTGAAGGGAAATGTGATAAATGCGGCGGTGAACTTTACCAGAGAGATGATGACAGGGAAGAAACGGTCAGGGAGAGACTCAGAGTTTACAGAGAACAGACAGAGCCGTTAATACAGTACTACAGCCAGAAGGATATCGTTAGAGATATTGACGGAACAAAGAACATTGATGAGGTCTGGAGTCAGATTGAAGGTGTGCTTGAGAGCATCAGATCCTGATGTTTTCTACACTCTCCCCTTCCCTTTTTTCGGAGATCCATCTGTAGGCAAGGCCAATTATGGATCTGTTTTTTCTCAGGAAATGGTCACCATTTTCGACCTTCACAAACTTCTTAGGAGCTTTGGACTTTTCATAGATCTTTACTCCGTGTGAAAATGGCACAACGTCATCTTCAGTTCCATGCACGACAAGAACATCGCTTTTCGCTGGTGCAGATGAGGGACAGATAATCTCGAATTCATCCAGAATCCTTTTTCTGAAGATTTCATAGTCTCTGAGTCCTTTGAGTGTTCTCTTCAGAATTGCGTTGGAGTAAATTCCCCTGAGAGACTCTTCAGTGAACAGGCTGAGATCAAAGGGAGAGGATATTATGGAGTAGCTTTCGGCACCCTCGAGACTGTAGGCAACAGCACCACCCATGCTGAAACCTACCAAGTGAAATCTTTCGAAATTCTCTGAAATTATCTCGAGATCCTCATACCACTTTAAAAGGCTGAAATCACCTCTGCTCCTTCCTGTCCCGGTAAAGTCAAAAATCAGAGCTGGATAACCTCTTTTTGAGAAGTACTCGGCAATAAAATCGTAACTTTTCTCGATTGCAGAACCGGGCTCATAGGGAAGGCCATGGCAGACGATAACAACCTCATCAACATTGAGTCTGGTAAAATTGCGGCCGATGTTTATGTCAATCTTCATTTAAGTCCCACAAGCTTTTCAAGCTCTTCCAGCTCTTTTTCAAGCTTGCTAAGCTCCTCTCTCTTCTTTTCAACAAGCTCCCTGACAATATCTCTTATATCAAGGGACAGCTTGTAGCTCTTCAGCGGCCTTCCCTTTCCCTTCTTCTTTATCTCCTTCTCCTTTATCCACCCCAGACTCTTGAGATCCTTCATTGCAAGACTGACCTCCGGCTGTCTGAGATTTGCCTCTCTTTCAATATCTCTCGAGACAGCCTCACCTGCTTTTGAGAGATAAACGATGACCCTGGCTATGTTTTTATTTAATCCTGCTTCTGCAAGCAGATCGATGAACCTCTCATCCTTCAGATCGAGCTCCATAATATCACCTCATTATTATTTAGCTCAATGATATAAATATTTTACTATTTATTGAATTATTCAAAAATACCTCTAAACAACATTCGAAACATTTTTTTTCAGGCAAATTAATTCAGAAGGGATGAGGGTTATTGCGCTTGGAGGTTCGGTTCTTTTCGGAGATTTCAGCAGTGAAAACATAAAAAAATTTGCTCAGGTAATCAATGAGCATGATGGAAAGCTTGCCATAGTGGTTGGTGGTGGAAAAATAGCGAGAAGGTACATAGAGACTGCAAGGAGCCTTGGAGCTGATGAGGTCACATGTGACATCATTGGAATCGATGTTACCAGAATCAATGCAAGAATCCTTGCTGTCTGTCTTAGTAACTGCCCTGATACAGTTCCCGATAATTTTCCTGATGCAAAGGAGCTTCTTAACAGATATGATAAAGTTGTCATGGGAGGCACATTTCCCGGACACACAACAGATGCCACATCCGCTCTCTTAGCTGAATTTATCAGAGCTGAGGAACTCCTCATTGCGACCTCGGCAGATGGTGTTTACACAAAGGATCCGAGGATTTACAGTGATGCGGAGAAGATAGAGAAGATGACTCCTGATGAGCTTGTGGAGGTTGTTTCCAGGAGCAGCATCAATGCCGGAAGCAGCAGTGTGGTTGACCTTCTTGCCTCAAAGGTTATTCAGAGGAGCGGAATAAAAACAAGAATATTTCTGGGAACCCCGGAAAACCTGAAAAAAGTTCTGGATGGAGGGAGCATTGGAACTCTGGTCAGTTACTGAATCTCCCATCCACCTGTTTTCTCTTCCCTCTCCTCTTCTTCCTCGTCCTCTTTTTCTTTCTTTCTTGATGTAAGGATGAACAGCACAATACCCGCTGCAATCAGCGTTACTCCTGCAATTAGTGGTAGATTGAGTCCTTGATTTTGATTTTCAGGTGGTGCAGTCATCTGGGTCGTGGAACCCTGAGCCACCTCTGCATTCAGACTGTATGTTCCTGGTTTCAGGTTCTCGGCCTTCAGAACATTGAAGACCACGCCCTGGTCATTTCTTATCTGGGTTTCCTGGACAAATCCTTCAGGAGGAGTTATCCTGATCTGTGCAGGATGAATTATTCTGATGATATCGGCAGGATAGTCAACGACAAGCTGGATTGACTCGGAAGGGAAATAGAGATATGCCAGGGAGAAAACTCCATTGGGCTGAACTGTTGCGTTTCTGATCACAATCCTGCCATTTTCCTGGATTATTTCGTCATAAACAACTCCGGACATCCTGAGTGTCTGGTTATCAATGATCAGGTGGCTTGCACCTGCCGGAATCTTCTTAACTATGTCGCCATGGAAGTAAATTCCCGCCGTGTTTTCGAAATTTATGACCTCCATGACCGAGAAACCACCCTGCTGAAGGTTCAGTATGAAATGGATGTTATCCACCCTGAGAACGTCTGCATCATCTGTTTCGCTGAAATCTATTTTCACTGTCCTGTTTTCAGGAATGGAAATGGTAGATATGAATTGTTTCGTTCCGTAGCTGACAACAAGGTGATAACTTCCGTTTGTTATGTTCTCGATCCTCACAACGTTATCCTGAACGGTTATGTTCTGTGAGAATGTTCCATTTCCAATGGGGATTATGTTTACTGTTATGTTTCCACCTTTGTAACCATCAATCACTATTTCAAATGCTCCTGCATTGAATATGAGCATTATGAGGGTCAGTGAAAGTGCCAATCTCTTCATGCATCAAAATTTTGCAAAAGATATATAATGTTTGCTGAGTCTCTAATTTTCATGAGAGATGTCTTTTTTACACCTGCCGAGGTCAATGTCACAGATCCTGCGAGGTGGTACCAGCCGGAACAAAGCCTCGTTTCCAGACTTGAGAGAGTTGTTGATGAAAGCAGAATACTCGATGACATTTCCTCGGGAGATGTGGTTGCAATCAAGACCCATTTTGGGGACAGAGGTACAACCAAGATGCTCAGATCTCTGTTCATAAGAAAAATTGCTGAAATGGTGAAAGAGAGGGGTGCGAGGGTTTTTGTTACAGAGACAACCGGTCTGGGGCTTTTGAAGGACAGATGCACGGCAGTTGGAAGGCTTGAAATTGCAGAGGAAAACGGATTCACATCCCAGACCCTGAGCGCTCCCATAGTGATTGCAGATGGACTGAGGGGATTTGATGGAGTCAGGGTTGATCTGAGCGGAAATCATCTGAAGGAAGTCCATGTTGCCAAGGCGATAGCCGAGGCAGATTATGTTGTTGTTGCAACCCACTTCAAGCTTCACATGAGAGGTGGAATTGGTGGGGCGATGAAGAACATAGGTGTTGGATGTGTAACGAAAACAACAAAGTTTGACATCCACCTCCCCTCTCCACCTGAAATAGACAGAGAAGCCTGCACCTACTGCAACAGATGTATTGAGATCTGTCCTTTTGATGCAATTGCTGACTACCGGATTGATCTTTCAAAATGCATGAGATGTCTTGGATGCTATGAGGTGTGTGAGTCCGGGGCTGTGAGGATAGGACCATGGCTTGATGGAGATGACATAGCAGAGAGGATTGTTGAGGCAGTAAAGGGCGTTATGGAGGTGGTTGGCAGGGACAGTTTTGCGTTCATAAACTTTGCAATTGACATAACTCCCCACTGCGACTGTCACCCCTACAGCAGTGTGCAGCAGGTTCCGGACATAGGTATATTTGCATCCAAGGACATCGTTGCGGCAGATTACGCAAGCATGGAGGCATATCTCAGAGAGGAAAAAACATCAAAGGCCCTGATTGAGGGCGATTTCTGGGAGTGGACATCTCCATACAGACAGATTCAGTATGCTGAGGAGCTTGGAATGGGGAGAAGGGATTACAGGCTGAGGGAAGTGATGTGAGGAATGTACTTCATAATCTTCAGGCTTGATAAGGACAGAAAAATCCAGATTGGAAAGCTCGGTGAGATTGAATTCAGAAAGGGATATTACGTTTATGTTGGTTCGGCAAAAAGGGGATTTTCAAAAAGGGTCAGGAGACATTTTTCAAAGAAAAAGAAGCTTCACTGGCATGTGGATTATTTCAGCATTGAAGCCAGTGCCATAGAAGCCTACAGATGCAGAGCTGATGAGCATACTTTGGCCGATCTTGCAGGAAGGTTCATGGAGGGTATAAAGAATTTTGGAAGCTCTGACTGCAAGTGCCACTCCCATCTTTTCTACTCTCCAGACTATCCCGAGGAATTTATCAGTGAGGCGAAAAAACTTAATTACATACTTGCAGAGAGGCTGGATCATGAAGAGCTATGAGGAGTTGCTTGAAAGAGCATACAGCATGCTCCCCGAAAAGGTGGTCAGCAGAGAGAGATTTGAGATTCCCAAGGTGAGTGTCCAGAAAGAGGGGAGCAGAACAATTGTCAAGAACTTTGGAGCAATTGCAAAGGCAATAAACAGGAATGAGATGCACCTCTACAAGTACATAGTCAAATCTCTCGGAACTGCAGGTGTCACCGAGTCAGGAAGGCTCATCCTTCAGGGAAAGTTTACCGAAAGGGAGGTTCAGAAGGAGGTTGATGACTACGTCAGAACCTACGTTCTCTGCAGGGAGTGTGGAGCTCCTGATACAGAATTTGTGAGAGAGGAAAGGGTTCTTTTTGTAAAATGCCTTGCCTGCGGTGCCAAACACTCTGTCAAAGGTCTATGAGTTTCAGAATGAAAATATACAGGGTTAAGGGAGAGGTGATGGTCGCTGTCTGCGATGAGGAGATAGTTGGCATGGACTTCAGGGAAGGTGAGCTGAGACTTGAGATAAAGGAGGATTTTTACGGGAAGGATGTTTTTGATGAGGATGACGTGAAACGGGCACTCAGACAGGCGACAATAGCCAACATCTCTGGGGAGAGAGCCGTGAAACTTGCCATAAGCATCGGAGTTGTTGATGAAAAGAGGGTTTTGAGAATCGGAGGATGTCCACACGCACAGATGGTAGTGATGTGATCCCAACCCAGAAAATTGCAGCAGAAGTTCTGAAGATTGTCGAGGAAAACAGCATTTCAGCAAAATCTGCTCTGAGAGAGTATTTCAAAGACATGGACCTTGATTACAGGATCAGAGGTAGTGTTCATGCGTATGTTTTTGAGGTTCTGAAGAGAAGAAACTTCCTTGACTTCATTCTTGAAAGAGCTCTCGGCTTTAGAAATCTGAAAAGCGTTAATCCCTTTCTGAGAAATCTTCTCAGAATTGGGGTGTATGAGATGCACTTCAAGTCAATTCCACCTCCCCTTGCAACAGACAGTGCGGTCAGGATTGCGAGGGAGGTAAGTCCGAAAGCTGCAGGATTTGTCAACGCAGTTCTGAGAAATGCCGAAAAAGTTGATGTTGGCAGGGAGCTTGAGGAGATAAGGAAGGTGAGCAGGAGGAAGTATATCTCCCTCAGATACTTCCATCCGGAGTGGTATGTGAAAATCGCCGAAAAGGTAACCTCGAGATATGAGGAGCTGCTCATCGCAAACCTGAGTCAAACCCTGTATGTGAGAGCAAACACACTTCTCAGATCTCCTGAATCTGTTTTCAATCTTCTTCAAAGACAGGGAGTTGTCCTTGAGGAAACTCCACTTCCCGAGGTTTTCAGGGTTGTCTCTTACGAAAAACCTCTCACAATTCTGGATGGATATGACAGATATTTTGTGATTCAGGATCTTGCCTCATGCCTTGTTTCGGCAGCACTGAATCCGGAGCCGGGAGATACTGTTGTTGATCTTGCTTCAGCTCCCGGATCGAAAACAAGCCACATGGCAGCTATGATGGAGAACAGGGGGAAGATAGTTGCTGTTGATAACTCCAAGGAAAGAGTGGAGAGAATGATGGTGAGGCTTAGGAGACTTGGAGTCAGAAACGTTGAACTCAGAATTCACGATGGAGCAAAATTCAGGTACGAGGCAGATAAGGTTCTCCTGGATGCTCCCTGCTCTTCGACAGGATCTGTCAGAAATTATCCTTCAGTCAAGTGGAGATACTCCCCAAGGAAGTTTCAGGGATTGCTGAGGTTACAGAGAAGAATGCTCGCAAACTCCTCCAGAATTGCTGATGATGTTGTTTACTCCACATGCAGCATAACCTTCGAGGAAAATGAGGGAAATCTGATAAAGCTGAAAGAGATTTTTGATGTTGAAAGGCTTGACCTTCCAGTCGGATCGCCAGGAATCAGAAAATATGGACAGAAACTGTTCGACAGGGCTGAAAGGGTTGTGAGACTTTATCCGCACATTCATGACACCGCCGGATTCTTCATATCGAGACTTTCAGTCAGACCTTAGTCATCAGCTCTCTGCCATTCTGTAGCTTTTGAAAAATGGCCCCTTCCAGTAGCTCACTCTTTCCATTTTTATCTCAACTATGACATCTCCTCTGTCCTCGAACTCAACGAATTCTGAATACTTTGACTTGAAAAGCTCGTAAACCGTGTAGAGTATATCATACTCGTACATCTCAACTTCACCGGGAATGTAAACCTTTGCCGTTCCGAAAACCAGAATACCCTCATTGTTGAAGGGATCATCCTCATCCCTGAGATCTATAACGAGACTCACATGTCTGTCTCTAAGAATGTTCCTTATTTTCTTGGAGCTGTACTCGGACATGAAGTATATCGAGCTTCTCTGATCGTAAACAAAGAAAATCGGTGTGATGTGAGGATACTCACTCCTTGTACATAGATACCCGAAATAGTTTGTGTTCAGAAGCTCTCTGACCTCCTGAGCAAGCATGGCCATCACAACCTTATCCTGATTCTCCTCGCTCCCCTCCAGTATATCACATTTTCCGGAATTATCTCTACAGGAACTCTCTTTACTATGGGTGTAAGTCTCCATGCATCGGGCAGTCTTTCCTTCCTTTCTCCATATTTTTTCAGATACCCTCCGTATTTACTCCTGAACAGTCTGAAAACTCTCAAGAGCTTTGGAATGTTGAACATGACAGCCCAGGAATCATAAACTCTTGCATACCCATGAATCATTATGGCTCTGTTTCTGAAAAAATCTCTCTCATCTCTTTCATCAATCAGAACCGTAACTCTCGGATTTCTTTTAAGAAGTCTGTACTTCACACTCTTTCTTGCTGTGACAAAAAAGAGGTTGTACCCGTCAAAAACCTGCACGACTGGAGTGAGATGAGGGAACTTTCCTCCAATGTGACCTATGTAGGCAAACTTTGCCTCTCTCATCAGTCCTATCATGTCAGGTGGCAGCCATGGAACCCTGCTAATGATGAATATCGAAAGACCGGAGAGTGCAATGAGGAAGAGAGAGTAGAGCATTACCGCAGATGTAAGTATGGGATCAGGATATATAACAGGAATTAGCAGAAATCCAGCGACTCCAAAGCTCAGACTGTTTCTGTCTATCCTCTTCATCATTTTCAGATCATTCAGAAACGTGTAATCCATAGCCTCTCTCATCCTGGATGCCTTCAGGAGTCTGTATGATCTGACGAAGTTCATGATGCATACCCAGAATCCGATGCCGGCTCTGTATGCAACATCCCAGATGAGAACGAGTGCAAAGAATATCACATATATATTGCTCCTCAGATAGTGCTGAAACAGAGTCATATCCCTGAACAGATGAAGTATCAGAGGGATGAAAAATCCAGCACCTATTATGAATTCCGGCCTGTATCTGCTGAAAAGGAGTTTTCTGTACCTCTCCACGATCTCTCTTTCCATTTCACTCAGGGAAGGTCTGAAGGTTCTTATCATGGGTGCAATTACTAAGGTCAATCTGCTCCACAGAACTACGACAAGGATGGTAAGAGCTCCCATCACTGCTGAGATTGCAGGCAGATTTGCCAGAGATGAGATGAGAACTCCTGCAAGAAGCATTATGAAAAGCTGAAGCAGAACTGCGTTTTCTCTGTTGAAGTAGGAGAAGGGAGGTACCCTCTCAACAATGAGCTCGTAAATCCACTTTTCCATCACCTTTCACCCTGTCAACTGAAATTCCATGAATTCCCAAGAGCATTTAAATCTTTATTTTCCGGTCATTTCTCTGCTGTAGTCCATTGATATCTGAATGCATCCAAGAAAAAGATATATCAACCTGCACGTTTAATTTCCATCTGATGAAAAATGAGTACTTGATTGCCATGATAGCCGGCATTGTGCTGCTGGCGATATCCTACACAATAGCCCCTCAATCCCACCACTACTCCATGATGGTTTCCCCGCTGTATGGAGTAATTCCATCAATTCTGGCTGCAACGGGACTTGTTCTCATTCTTGCACCTCTGATACTCTCTGTTCAGAGTGGTAGAAGTAGCGGTGGACTCCAGAAAAATTCAGGAGCAGGTGCTATCGCTGAGCCAGAGAAACAGAACAATGGCGAAAAGATTGCGGTTGCAGAAAAACTTCTTGACGACGATGAAAAGAAAATATTCGGGATTGTTGTGGAGAATGAGGGCATCACCCAGGATTCTCTTCACTTCAGAACGGGCTTTTCACACTCGAAAATTTCGATGGTGATAAAGAAGCTCGAGGAGAAGGATCTGATATACAGGGAAAGGTTTGGAAAGACCTACAGAATTTACGTAAGCGACTGGATAAAGAAGTAGACAAAAGATATATAGGTGGCCGAGCAAGCATTCTCATGAACTCCAGGTTCAACATCAATGCCGTTCTGATTGCACTCCTTGCATTTGCAGCAGGATTTCTTGCTGCCAACATATTCCACTATGGCTGGGAAGGCAGCATGATGCCGTACCAGCAGTACAGATTTCCAAACAAGGCTGAATATTCATCAAACGGTGAGATGATATTCATGACAGGTGTGAACGAGAGGGAGGAGCGAATTCCATTCACCGCCGGCCCTCAGTGGCTTTACATGCACGGTGGAGGATGTGCCAGCTGCCATGGTGCAGATGGAAGGGGAGGAATCTATCCGATGATGTGCGGAATCAGGACTCCTGACATAAGGTACTCCACCCTCGCAGAAATGCACGGAATGAGTGATGAGGATATAATAAGAGCAGTAACCAAGGGAGTGGATGATGAGGGCGAGCAGCTTGATCTGTGCATGCCAAGGTGGCAGATGAGTGAAAAGGATATCAGGGATGTGATCGAGTATCTGAAGCAGCTAAGCTGATGGCCTTTCAGCTATAACAAGTCTGAAAACCGATGACATGAGATGAACATCCTTTATTATCGTGAACCCGGTTCTTTTTATGCTTTCAACAGTCCTCCTGTTTATCTCCGGACCCATCAGTCTGAATAGTGGATTCAGGGTATCCATGATTTTTCCAAGGACTTCGTTTTCACTTCTAACATGTTCAAGAAAATACGCCCTTCCACCGGGTTTCAGAACCCGTAGTATCTCTTTCAATCCATTTTCAGGATTTTCAACGGAGCAAAAGACGTATGTTGAGATCACCCCGTCAAATGATTCATCCCTGAAAGGGAGCATCTCTGCATCTGCCTGAACAAAATCAGCATGCTTTTTCAGTTTTCCAGCTCTTCCATGTGCTTTTTCAATCATTTTCCTGCTTATATCAACTCCAACCACCCTCCACTCTCTGTAATATGGCAGATTTTTCCCCGTACCAATCCCGACCTCAAGAATTCTCTCTCCGCGAATGTGGCTGAAAAGAGTACTCCTCCATCCTGAAAATGCGAGAATTTCCATTGGAGCCTCAAAAATATCATAGATTCTGGCAACCCTGTCATATCTTTTCATGTCAGCACCTGTTTTTGACATATTTTACGTCAGATGAAAAAGATTTAAATATCTTACCACCTGGTTTTCAGACCATGAACAGATTGGCATATATGGTTATTGCACTGAGTTTTACCTTAGGGATAATTGGGGGAGCCGTGTATTTTCAGAAAAATGTAGGTGATAACAAAGGTAATACTAATGGTAACAACTATAGCTCATTTGAAAGTGTGGTTAAAGTGTTTAAAGGCAAATATTGTGGTTGCTGTGAACTTTATGTAGGTTATCTGGAAAATAAAGGGTTTAAGGTTAATGTTACTGTTGTGGAGGATATACAGCTCGAGCACAAAAAATTCGGAGTGGCAGATGAAATGTCAAGCTGCCACATATCCGAGATAGGAGGGTATGTTGTTGTCGGTCATGTTCCTGTTGAGGCAATAGAGAAGCTTCTGAAAGAAAGACCAGAAATCAGAGGAATAGCCCTTCCGGGGATGCCATCAGGCTCACCTGGGATGCCGGGGGAGAAACTGAAACCCTTTGTGATATATTCTCTCCACGATTCTGGCACGGATGTTTTCATGAAACTCTGATCAGAGAAAAACTTTTATATTATTTTTCATCAAATGTAAAATATGGATGCAAAGAGACTTGTTGCAATTCTATTGATAATTGGAGCAATTTTGATTGGAATATCAGTTAAAAACAAGGTTACAAGTAAGGAATTCAGTGAAGAAGACCTGACAAAAGTCAGCAAAGGAAATATTCAGGTTACAGCAATCTTTCTTAATCCCAAGTATCCTGAAATGGCCAAGGCAACGTTCTACGTACGGCTCGACACACATTCGGGCGATCTTTACAGGTATGATATGATGGATTCCATCACTCTTCAGGTTGATAGAAAAACATTCAGACCAGTCTCATGGAAGGAAGACGAAAAATCCTGGGAGCATCACAGATACGGATTCATGGAATTTCCTGAAGAAGCTCTAAGGCTGATAAACAGCAAAATGGAGTTCAGACTCCTGATAAACATCGATGGAGAGAGGGTTCTGGAATGGAAGGCGTAATGGACAGGAGGGTTGTTTACGGCATTCTTTCCTCCTTGTCACTTCTTGGGTTCTACGTAACGGTCAATTATCTCACAGGAGGAATTGAGGCTGTTTACTGGAATCTCAGGAAATACACCCCATACATCGCAGTTATAGACGCCGGATTTGGTGTGCAGGTAGGACTGTTTGCTCACATCAGACATCATGGAAGAAACTGCAATGCCCTTGCAGGCACATCGGTCACCGGAGGGAGTATGGTTGCATGCTGCCTCCACCACGTCACCGACTTTATCCCGTTTCTTGGAATTGGTGCCATACTGTTTCTGTCTCAGCTCACAGAGATATTCTTCATGATAGGTGCAGCATCAAGCATTATTGGGGTTGCATGGATGCTTTCAGTCATTCAGAAGAACAGACTCTATCCAGAGTCGGGAATTTTTACACAGATCATGAGAGTGAACTACCAGTCATTCAGGGATGCACTCTTTATCATGTCCATTCTGGCAATACTCTGGAAGTACATGTCAATGCCCTTCGGAATTTTCTGAGGTTTCGCATTTGTTTCGAGAGAGAGGTGTATAGAGAGAGGTGTATAGTATCAGGGATAGTAAACAAAATCCCTGACCTCTTCAAACAGAGACAGGTCAGTCTTTCTCCTCTTACCTCTCAGTATCTTCCTCAGAATGTCAATTGCACCAAGCCTGTTCAGGGGCTGATTGTTGTTCCCGCAATGGTAGCTGTAGGTGCATCTTGGACACCCATCAGCTCTCTTGCAGCCACAGTTTTCAAGAACGCTCAGCGATATCTGGAATGCCCTTTCAATTCTGCTGAACAGAATCCTGCTCATTCCATTGCCACCCTCGGTGCCATCGTAAACGAATACATATCCATCGGGAGTTGAAATTCCGCCTATTGCATTGCTCCCACCTCCAGTCACTCCATCACTCGTTTCGATGAGTGCATGCTCAAGTGCATGGAAGGAACCTGCAAGGAAGTCTTTGAACTCCAGTCTCTCGGGATAGGGACATGTGAAGGCAAAGCCCATTGTTGTGAAGGAATACGAGATGGGCGAGTCAAGGTATTCCACTCTTTTCTTGGTTTCATCAAATGCATGCCTCACAACGTATCCGTTTACCGTCATTACTATCTCCATCTGGCAGTAAATGGCATTGACAGGATGTTCTCTCGACTCAATCATCCTGATAATCCTTGGTACGGTTGTGTACAGTGGGGATGTAATGTAGTCTCTGTCGAATTCACGAACATAAGCAGTCATCCTTTTTAGATCGAGCTTCTCAACAACAAACCTCCTTCTGTTGTGTAGAAAAATTGCTCCGGAGTGAAGCTCTTTCACAGCCATTGGTAATGCTCTTTCTCCGATGACAGTATTACTGTAAACGATTTTCACCCTTTTTCCCGTCCCTCTCATGCTGAAGTCGGATTTACCGGGTCTCGAGATGTAAAAATCACCTGCATCAATGAGCAAACCTTCATTCAGAAGTTTTTCTGCATATTCTCTTTCAATTTCATCCTTCAGGAGAGGCTCTTCAAGAGCCATCGAGAGGATGTGATGCTTTATGACCACATCGTTATCCCTTTCGGCGTAGCAGAGCATCTTTTCTCTGTAATACTCATCAGGGTTCTTTCTGTAATACTGACTTATTGCACTTTCGTCTCTCAGAACAAGGATTCCCAGACCTGATTTCTCATTCCTCCCTGCTCTCCCAGACCTCTGAAGAAAAACAGGATATGGAACGAGTTCGCTAATAACCAGATCAACATCTCCGATATCTATCCCGAGCTCAAGTGTTGAGGTGGAAACGAGAACGTTCACGTCTCCTTCCCTGAACCTGTTTTCAACCTCCTCTCTGGTATTCTTTGGAAGGCCTGCCTTGTGAACAAGGCACCTTATTCCACTTCTCACAAGCATCCATGCAACAGTCTCAACAACTCCATAGGTGTTTCCAAAAATAAGGATTTTTCTGTTTCTCATCTTCGATGTGATCTCTCTGACAGTCCGGTAAAAGTCTCCGTAAACCAGCATGAGTTTCTGGGGTTTCTTTCTTCCATCAAACCTCACCACATCAAACTCCCTGTCAAACAGAAGTCTCCCGAATTCCCCGGGATTGCCTATTGTGGCAGAGCTCGCCACTATCTGTGGATTTGAGAATCTTTCGATCCTTTTCATGAGCCAGTGAATGTTTGATCCGAGAAATCCTGAGTAGGCATGAAGCTCATCAAAGACGATGATTCCCGTTTCTCTCACAAACTCTCCGAACTGGGGAGTGTTCCGGAGATGATAGTCTATCATGTCGGGGTTTGTCAGTATGATATCCGCTTTCCCTCTGAAAACCCTCATTCTGTCATGGCTCCCTGAATCACCATCAAATTTCACAGCCTCAACACCGCAGAAATCGGCATAATATCTAATTTTTTCAAGCTGATCTCTTGCAAGGGCCTTTGTTGGATACACGATTATCCCTCTTTCACCTTTACGAACAATCTCTATCAGCGGTATTGCAAAGGCCTCCGTTTTTCCCGTTCCTGTCGGAGCAGCTATAATGACATCCCTTCTCCTCCTGATCAGGTCAATGGCTCTTTTCTGGAATTCAAAAAAATACTCTATACCTCTCAGCCTGAGAGCCTTTTTCAGATTCTGGTGTACAGGTAAGGAGTCGAGCTGAACAGAGGGGGTTGATGTGATGCCAATTTCTCTGAAATCAACAACTTCATAGTCAGCCTGAAAAAGTGGTTTCAGATCCTCATCACTGCATGACCCTCTGAAAATCTCCATGTTTCTTTCAGCCACGCTCTTCTTGTGACATATGCACCTGCTTTTAATCCTCCTGCATTCCATGCAGAAAAAGTCATCCGGATTCATTCACTCAGAAGAGTGAGCTTGTATTTAATTTCCTTATCCCTGCCACGAAGCAAATTGTTATAATCCATTGATGCCCATTAAATCTGAATGCTGTGGGTTGAGAAGTACAGACCTCAGACCATCGATGATGTTGTGGCGGAAAGGCAGGTTATTCAGAAGGTGGTGTCATGGGCTGAAAGATGGAAGATGGGGGAGAGACAGAAACCTCTCCTTCTGGCAGGCCCTCCTGGAGTTGGAAAAACCTCCCTTGCTCTTGCTCTCGCAAACACAATGGGATGGGAGGTTGTTGAGCTCAATGCAAGCGATCAGAGAAGCTGGGACGTGATAAACAGGATAGTGGGGGAGGGAGCATTCAGCGAGACAATAAGCGATGATGGTGAGTTACTCTCATCAAGGACCGGAAGACTCAAGCTCATAATCCTGGATGAGGTTGATAACGTTCACAAGAAGGAGGATGCCGGTGGAGAGGGTGCCCTTCTGAGGATTGTTAAAAGAAGACCTCCTCAGCCCATGATCTTAATTGCAAATGATCCCTACAGCCTTTCAGCCGATCTGAGAAGAGAGGTTGAGATGATCAGTTTCAGAAGGTTAAACAAGAATCAGATTGCAAAGGTGCTCGAGAGGATATGCATCAGGGAGGGTGTCAGATGTGACAGGGAGGTTTTGAAGCTCATTGCGGAAAACTCCGGAGGAGATTTGAGAGCTGCGATAAACGATCTTCAGGCAGTGGCGGAGGGCAGGGAAAGTGTAAAACCGGAAGATATCGTAACAGGGAAGAGAACCCAGGAGATTGACATATTCAGATTTCTACAGAAGGTATTCAAAACAAAAATCCCTGCCCACGGCGATGCAATGCTTCTCGATGAAAGTCCTGAGGATCTGATAATGTGGATCGAGGAAAATATTCCCCTTGAATACGAGGGCGAGAGGCTTTACAGAGCATACAGGCTCGTTTCAAGGGCAGATATCTTCTTAGGAAGGGTGAAGAGAAGACAGTTTTACAGACTCTGGAAGTATTCAACTTATCTGATGACAACCGGAGTTCAGAACGTTAAGGATGAGCCCAAGAGGGGGTTCACGAAATATCACTCTCCTTCAGTCTGGAGAAAGCTGATGTATGCAAGAAAGAGAAGGGAGATGTTCAGGAGAATTCTGAAGAAAATAGGGAGATACTCTCACATGTCATCCAGAAAGGCAATGGAGCAGTACCATTACCTGAGACAAATTCTCCAGAACACTGATATAGAGCATGCAGCCAGAATTTCAGCATTCTATACATTCAGCAGGGACGAGCTTGAATTCATGATTGATGAAAAAAAAGCTGGAGAGATTGCAGAGTTCATCCAGCATCATGGACTTCACAGGGTTGAGGATGAGACATTCCTGTCAACCTATACCGGAGGAAAAAAGGAGGATAAAGAGAGATCTGAAAAGGAAAAGGAAAAAGATGAAAAGGTAGATCAGGAGGAAAAGAAAGAACATGTCAGAAAGCAGAAAAACCTCACACTGGATGCATTCTTTGGAGAAGATTGAGAGAATCACCGGTATATGTGGATACGCAAGCAAATCTGCCGGTATTGGAGGAAGGATAAAGCAGAGTGAGGATGATTTTTTTGTTGAGGAAATTCCTGATGTGGATTTTCACGATAGCGGCAGATATGTGGTGCTGAGAGTCATTAAGAAAAACTGGGATACGATGAACTTTGTAAGGGTTCTTTCAAATGCCCTCCATATAAGCAGAAAGGTGATTGGATATGCCGGTACCAAGGATAAGAGGGCGCTGACAGTTCAGTATTTCTCCATCCCGTTAAAATATGATGGACTGGTGGACAGAATTCAGAAGATAAGGATAAAGGATGCCAAGATTGAAATAGCCGGCTACATGAACAGAGGTCTGAAGCTTGGAGATCTTATCGGAAATCTGTTCAAAGTGAAGGTTGACTCTCCCAGTCATTCTGAAAAAATTCCCGTCATTACCGAGGAGCTCAGAGAGAAAGGGATTCCAAATTTCTTCGGAATTCAGAGGTTTGGAACTCTCAGATTCATAACCCATGAGGTGGGAAAGCTGATACTCCTCAGAGATTACAGTGAGGCCTTCTGGGTTTATGTTGCAAAACCATCTGAGGTCGAGGATGGTGAGATCAGAAGGATAAGAGAAGATCTCTGGAATGAGAGGGACCCAAAGATGGGTCTGAGAGAACTGCCAAAATACCTGATTTACGAGAGAACTTTGCTTCAAAAGCTCAGAGAGGGGAAATCAGAAATTGAAGCTCTCCTCTCTCTTCCAAAGAACCTGAAACTGATGTTCATTCATGCCTACCAGTCCTACCTCTTCAACAGACTCCTTTCAGAGAGGATTGCTGAATTTGATTCCCTCAGAATTATTGAAAAGAGAGACTATGCAGATTTTCCAGCAAGAAAAAAAGGACATGTGGTCAGTTCTGAAGAGTTTGTCAGGGTGAGCGATGCAAACTTCAGGAGAGTGAAGTTTCTGGCAGAAAATGGATACGCCTTTCTCGCACTCCCTCTTCCCGGATACGGGACAGAATCTGAGGGATGGTCAGGAGAAAAGCTCAATGAGCTTCTCCATGAGGAAGGTGTGGAGCTTGACAGCTTCAAAAACCAGTATCCTGAATTCAGCTCAAAGGGAAGCTACAGAGCCGCAGAGATCCCGTTTGACTTCGACGATCTTGAGATTGAAGCCAATGACAGTGCAGCAGTTTTCAGATTCTTTCTGCCAAAGGGTTGCTTCGCAACATCACTGCTGAGAGAGTACATGAAGTCAGATTACGCCTACTTCCTCCAGAAGTGATCTTTCTCTCAACAGATCCACACCACCATCCAGAATTATTCTCTTCTCTACGCTCATCAGCAAAACCCTGTCAGCAATTTTCTCAGCAACATCAAGTTCATGGGTTGAGAAAATGAGTGTACCCGGGTAAGAATTCAGAATTTCCAGAATCTTTCTCCTTGTCTTCCCATCAACATTGGCAGTTGGCTCATCCAGAAAAAGTATCTCAGGGCTGTAAATCAGAACACTTGCAAGTTCCACTCTCTTCTTCTCACCTCCACTCAGCCTGAAAGGAGGCTTGCTCATTATCTTTTCAAGCTCGAATATTCTCGAATACTGATCGAGAAGCTCTGAAGCCCTATCATCATCAATATCAAGCTGATCGAGAGAATATCTGAGCTCATCCTCGACTGACGGGTTGAAGAGGAATATGTCAGGATCCTGAAACACGAAGCCCATCCTTCTCCTAACGGTATCTATGTTTTTTGATATCTCCTCACCCTCAATCAGGACTTTTCCTGTTTTTGGCTTCAGCAGACCTGCAAGAACCATCATCAGGGTTGATTTTCCGCATCCATTTGGACCTATGAGAGCAACCCTCTCACCCCTCCTTATTTTAACAGAAAGGGTGTCAAATCCCAGAGTGCCGTCCGGATACACGTAGGATATCTCAATCCCCGAGATCAGAGCATCATCCACCATGTCGCAACACCTGAAATGTAGAGGATGTAAAAGAATCCCGCCCGATATTTCCCCCTGTAGCTTATTTTTCTTCCTCTCGCATTCATGGCAAGTTCAATCTCCTCAGCCTTCTCAAAGCTTCTCAGAAGAAACAGGCCCAAGGATTTGCTGCCTCCTTTGAGTGTTTCGATGTGGCTGGTCTTTTTCAGTCTTCTCGCCTCTCTCGCCACAAGTATGCTGAGCAAGTCCCTGAACATCGATATGGTGTATCTGTAGGTGAGCCAGATGATGTCAATCATCATTCCGGGAATCCTGAGCTTTTTAAGCCCATAGAGGATCTCGCTGAATCTGGTTGTCAGAATGAAAAGCTGAAGCGAGGATATGGAGGCAAAAACTCTGAGAGGAAATGTTATGAGATATACCACGTCTCTTTCAAAAACCGATACAGGGAGCACGATCAGAAATGAGAAGATTGCAAAGAGAGAGCTTCTTTTTGCAAGAACCCCAACATCAAGACCTGTGTTCAGAGCGAGAACGTAAACTGAAGCCAGAATCAGGAGTATTTTTTTCACCTGAAAGGTTGATATGGAGAGAATGATGAATGCAAGAGTCCCCAGAAGCTTGATGGAAGGATGCACATCATGGAGGTAGGTTTTCCTTGAATACTCGTGAATAAAAAAATCCTGAAAGTATGAGGTTGCAGATTTAACAGTTTTCTCAATCAGCAGATGCATGCTGTCTCATGAACGCCAAGGACAAAAATATTACCACCCCAACAGCTCCAGATATGAGAGTTCCGATGTATTCGTTCACACCCGGTATGGTGTAATCGGGAAATATTCCGGTGTAACTCTGCTTTTCTGCAAGTCCAATCTCCTCTGCCACATTTTCAAGAGGCTCGGAGTACCCGACAATTTCTGCGAGATATGCAAACACCGGCGAGAGCAGAATCATCACTCCAATAAACGCAACCGGAACCTTGCTTATCACTGCATTGGAGGTCTCTTCCAGATCAGGTCTGCTTGAGTGTATGTAGCTCACGATTCCTGCAGTTATGAAACCTTCTATCAGTCCGAGAACTCCATGCCATACACCCATGGCTGAAATGGCAACAAATGCTGGGTATCTGAAGGACGCCGAAAGTCCTGCTTCAATTCCAACAAAAATGGCGGCGGTGGTTATCCCGAGCCATCCTGCAACAAAGGCTGCACCGAATTTGCTGTACCTTTCAAGAAGCCTGTATATGTACCATCCAACAAAAACATTCACGACTGCCATGTTCCAGAGGTTTGCTCCAAGGGCTATCAATCCTCCATCACCGTAAAGAAATGCCTGAATCGCAACAACAGATGCCATTGCAATGCTTCCCGCATAGGGGCCGAGAAGTATGCCTGCAAGTGCTCCTCCCACAAAGTGAGCTGAAGTACCACCTGGAATAGGCCAGTTCAGCATCTGGGCTGCGAATATTGCAGCAGAGATAACTCCGAGCAGTGGTACGTTCAAATTTTTACTTTCTGCAACCTTCTTCAAAGAGAGGCCAATCACCAATGCAGTCAACACCCACATCACAGCTGCAATGCTCAGGTCAAGATATCCATCCGGGATATGCACTCATTTCCACCTCCGTATTAATTTTTATTACTTTTTTTTAAATTAGTAATACTAAGGTGGTTTATATATCTTTCTAAATCCTCTGAAATGAAATCGTTTGACAGTCAAACTTGTTTCGAATACCTTTGAATGTGATGGGATAATTATTTTATTAAAGAGATATTAAACCTAATTAACCCAACTTAGAAAAAACAGGTAATTTGCTGAATTGGTCAGAAATGCTCTGAGATTTCTTGAATAATCCAAAAGATATCCATAATACCTGATCGTTTTTAAAAATAGAGTCAGATTCTCATTACATTTTGCGAAAACTTTAAAAATCAAGAGGCATTATCAGTTTTTCAGTCTTAGAATCCAATTTAAAAATCCTGAATGACTCCGGATCTGCATTTAACGAGGTGATGAAAATGACAAAAGAAAGTAAGGGTGATGAGGATGATCGTAGGAAAGCATATTATCGCAGAGCTTTACGGGGTGCCAAAGGAGTTGATATCACATGAGAGGGAGGTAAAAGAAATAGTGGAAAGCGTGGTGAGGGATGCCGGACTGACAAAGGTTGGCTCAAATTACAAGCAGTTTGAGCCTTACGGCGTAACGGGAGTTGTTCTCATAGCAGAGAGTCATATTTCACTGCACACCTGGCCTGAATACGGGCTTGTGAATCTTGACATTTTCACGTGCGGGGATACAAGAAAGACTGACAAGGCATTTGAGCTGTTTCTCGAGAGATTTAAGCCTGAGTCATACAGACACTATGTCCTTGACAGAGGATAAATCATGAAAAGGAGAATTATCAACCAGATACTGCAGTTTCTGTCGTCCGGAGAAACCTCCGTTTACAGGCTGATTGATGCCCAGGACTCCAGTCTTCCTGAGTTCATCGATATACTTGACCAGCTTGTTTCTGAGGGAACCGTTGTTTTTGAGAATGGGAAAGTGAGGCTCACTGAAAAAGGAGAAAAGATTGTCAAGGAGCTCAAAGCGATGAACGTTGATGTCAGGTGCGAGTGCTGCGAGGGTACTGGATATGGGGTTGCAAAGGAGTTTGAGGAAATCCTCTCGAAATACAGGGAGATTGCAAGGAACAGACCCGAAACGTGTGAAATGTACGATCAGGGATTTCTGGGTGCGGAGGATGTTCTGAGAAGGGTTGAGTTCATGTATGAAAGAGGAGATCTGCTCAACACAAGGATATTTGCTGTTGGGGATGATGATCTTTTCAGCATAGCCTCAACCCTGACAGGGCTTCCCGAAAAGGTGAATGTGATTGACATTGATGACAGGCTCATAGATTTCATAAACTCTGTTGCGGAGGAGTACTCTCTTCCGGTTGAGGCTGAGGTTTGTGATGCTCAGGAAGAGCTGCCAGAAAAGTTCAGAAAGAAATACGATGTCTTTGTCACAGATCCTGTTGAAACCATTCCAGGACTCAAGCTGTTTCTGAGCAGAGGGGTCTCAGCTCTGAAAGGGAAGGGGTGCTCAGGATATTTTGGAATAACAACTCTCGAGGCATCAAGGGTAAAGTGGTACGAAATACAGAGAATAATTCATGAGATGGGTTTTGTTATAACCGATCTCAGAAGAAGGTTCAGTGTTTATCCGGAGGAGGAGAAGAACTTCTTCAGATATCAGGAAAAACTTCCAATCGTTCAGAAGCTCAAGGCAAAGATAGATCACAACTTCTACACCTCATCTCTTTACAGAATTGAGGCTATCAGAGATCCTGAACCTGCAGTTAAGGGGAGAATGATTCTAAACGAGGCAGTTTATAAGGATTCCGAGAGCTGGGCAACACCATACTGAAATCTAAAAATTCTGGAAAAATATATTTATTGGATCAAATCATTTTGGGTGGGGGATAATGTGATTTACAGAGAGGAGGGTACGCTTGGAGGATACTTCATTTCTGCCTGGAAAATAACGTTTCCTGCCCTCCTCATAAGTCTTGGAATAAATTTTGTCTCTGGTGCATTTCTGGGGAAATACTTTGACAAGCTCATGGTGTCCTATCCCGTTCTCTTGGTTGTTCTCCCGGGACTGATGGGACTGAGGGGGAATATCTTCGGGTCTCTGGCATCCAGATTTACAACCGCACTCTATCTTGGAGAGATAAGGGCAAGTATCAGGGAGAGGAGAGTTGGAGAGAACATATACATCAGCGTTGTTCTTTCCATCCTCCCGATATTCCTTCTGTGGATTGTTGGAACCATGAAAACGGGACATGTGCACATGGCATTTTTTGCACTCCTCATCCTCTTTGCATCCACAGTTTTTGTGAGCCTTTTTCTTGGCTATTCAACAGCCATGATCACAATCCTGCCATTCAGGAGAGGGCTTGATCCCGATTCGGTTGCATCCCCACTAATAACATCCATGGCGGATCTGCTTACAATACCGATTCTGATTTTTTTCATACTGATGTACGAATACCATGTGATGTCCTTTTACATTCTTTTTTTCATCTCTCTGCTGATAATTCTGACAATGTGGAGAATTTACAGAATTGAAAGACGAGCATTCTTCGAGATATCAGGAATACTGCTTGTTCTCTCAGCCATTAGCTCCATCTCCGGAGGGGTTCTTGAAACCTACAGCGAGATCATCCACAGATCTGCGGTTGTCAGTGTGATATATCCCGCTCTGCTTGGAAGTCTTGGAAATTACGGCGGAGTTGTTGCAGCAAAGACCTCCACAAGACTCCATCTCGGATACTTTGAGGGGGTTCTTGACACTGCGGTTATGAAAGAGATATTATCTCTCATCTCAACGGGAGTTTTTGTTTCTGCTGTGATATACTCGGGAGGGTACCTAATTTCTGAAAAACTTCTTGGAAGAGATGTCGTTTTTTATCCTATGTTCATTCCCCTTTACATTTTCATAACGTCGCTTGTGATGTTTATTTCAGCAATTCTTGTTCACATTTTTCACAGATTCGGTCTGGACCCTGACAACGTGTCAATACCTTCGATCACAACAATTGCAGATCTTATTGGAACTGTTTTTGCCGTAATTATTGCTGGACTAATGATTTAATCGTGATTAGTTTAACTCTACAGTAAACTTTTTAGCTAAAAAAGTTCATAGAACTGGTATGGACATTGACGAATTTGAAGAAGTGCAAAGATGGCTTAACAATGTGAGGGGTGGGACAGTATCAGCCTACAAATCAGGACTCAAACTGTTCTGTGAATGGTGTGGAATGACCCCCGTCCAGCTTCTCGATGAGGCTGAAGAGGACAGAAAGAAGTCAAGAAGGGAGAGGGGTCAGCCAGAAGCGAGACTGATGAAATTCTACAATTATCTGATAAACGAAAAGAAGGTTGCAAAGAAAACAGCAACAATGTACTTCACTTCAGTCAGGAGTTTTTACAAGTGGAATGGTTTTCCTCTTAATGTCAAAACCCCGAAAGCAACTCCAAAGAAGGAGAACAGGAAGGCAGTCATAACCCCTGAAATCGTCAAGAAGCTTGTTGACCACGCTCCTACGTTAAGGGATAGAGCGATTATTCTGTTTCTGTTTCAGGGAGGTTTCGATGTATCAACTCTGTGCAGCCTGAATTACGGGGATGTGAAGGACGAGCTTGAGGCTGGAAAAATCCCAATGATGATTCACGTTGTCAGAGGGAAGGAAGAGGTTGAGTACTTCACCTTCGTTGGCAGGGATGCAGTTGAGGCGTTGAAAGCTTATCTGAATGATAGAAAGTCCAAGGGGGAGGAGTTGAAGTATGATACTCCTCTCTTCATAAAGGATAAAGCGAAGAGGAGGAAAGGGGAGAGAATTAACCCGTATCACATCCAGAACATGATGAGGGAGACCGCAATTAAGGCAGGATTGATAATGAGGGAAGAGATGGGGAAAGTAGATTTTAATCCTTACAGGCCTCATGCTTTAAGGGCGGCTTTTTCTTCAATACTGAGACTGAACGGGTTCGACCCTGTTCTGGTTGACTTCATGATGGGTCACTCGATTCCGTACAACGGAGCATATCTGATTCCTCCCCCCGAGAAGGTCAGGCAGCTATATGCTGATGTTGAGGCTCAGCTCAGCATTTCCACGTCAGTTAAAGATGTGAGCGAGATTGAAGAGAAGCTGAATACATACAAGGAAATACTTGAGGATGTGCAGGCTGAAAACAAGAAGCTGAGAGAACAGTTCAATGCTCTCTGGGAAGAAGTCAGGATGATGAATGAGCTGTTTGCTGAGATTGTGAAGAACCCAGAGATGCTGAACACACTCAAAGAGATGTATGAGATTGTGAAGGAAATGGAGAGGAATCCAATGCTGAGAATGAAGCTGATGGAGCTTAAGGAGAGGTTAGAGTAGTTTTTCATCTTTTATCTCTCCAGATGGATAGGGGACCAACAATTTTTGCTATCAAAAGCCATTATAACAGGCAAAATACAGTATAATAGAGATAAATTTCTGGGAATGTTGCAACGATTAAAACCAGAAGTGTCAGCCATTAATATGCTTTTTAATTCACAAGCTAATTTAACCTTTACCAGCATATATTTTAATTTCATCAGAAATTCCAAGATTCCATCAATTGGTCTTTTTAGCCTATTTCCTCCCTAACAACTACAGACAATACATATCCCTTATCAAACTTAATCGGAATTAACTTTAAATTGGTTATAAGCCCATTTTCATTCAATTTTTGCTTGACCATTTCTTCGATTAATGTCAGTCTATCGTTTTGAATCCTTCCGCTTGGAATTAAATCTAATTCACCGCTACTTTCATCAACCCCAATAATGTATAGTTTAAATCCAAAGTTCTCAAGTTTTGTTTTTATATCCTCTGCTAAACGCTCTGCAATTTGCTCATTTTTGCCAGTAAAATAGTCTCTGGATTTAAACTCAAGAACTGAATCTTCTTTCTTAGTTACGATTGTAGCAGGAGAAATAGAATCGAGTATCTTCTTTGAAAATAGTTCTAAGAAGTGGGAAATTGGTTTTTCTTTATTCTCGAATTTGAGTAATTCTATAATTACATACACAATTGATTTTTCAAGATACTTGTCTTGGAGATTTGTTTTATGGTAGTAATTTACCAACTCGTCAAGTAAGGGGCTGGAATTTAGTTTATTATATATTTCCATAGAATTCAATCTAAATGGTTCCACAGACAAACGCATACCTGCATGAAATATTCTAATATTTTCACAGTTTATAAACTTTGCAAATATTTCATTTAAAAAACTACTCCTCATCTCGATTCTTTCATTAACAAAAAGAATGTAAAAGTTTGGATTTCTCTTGAAAATTTTGGCGACTTCTCGTCCTTCCTCGTCAATATATGCTACTCTATCTCTTTCATCAAAGAACTTATAAGTTAAAGGTTCAAATGAGCTTGCCAACTCTTCGTATTTTTCAACATAGTATAACAAATTATACCTTTGAGCCAAAAAGTCCTGTAAAAAGTCAGTGACATCCTCATACCTTTTTCTACCCACTCTGATTTGACTGATGGGCAATCTTTCGATAGGTCTCGAAAATATAAGCTGTCCTTCTTCTAACTTGATACCTGATTTACCGCTGAAAATTTTTGCATCCAGTTCTTCTTCCGTAAATTCAAAAGCTAAACGAACTCCACCAACATCACAATAGAACCTGTAGTTCCCACCAAGATAGTAGAATGCTTCTCTTGAACTAAGACCAAGCCAATTCACAAACGATTCTGACCGATATTTCTCGTAATATATTACTCTGATTGAATTTTCAGTTTTCTTAAAAAACACATACCTCATTACATTGTCTCTATCTATCATTCTTTGGATGACTTGCCACTGGGGAGTTATAGTCTCTTCCCCAAAATAACTATGGCAAAGAAATAATCCCCCTTTCCACAATACTGCTACAGCGTATTTTTCTTCTTCTCTCATCCTTGTTTTCATAGAATCAGTAAAATCGTTTATGAGGTATTTCAGGTAATTTTCGTCAATACTTGGAAATTCGTTGAGTAATGAATGAACCCATTCCTTACAATTGTCTTTTAATTCCAGATTTTCCATGTCTTTCTCTTTTCCTAACTCAATCAATTTATAAATAACCCCTAATAATTTCCTTTTGTCTATTTTACGAGTAATTCTATCTTTGCTAATTTCATTCTCTTTTATTTTTTTAGAAAAGACTATTATATCATCCCTTCCGTCTATTTGTTCATCAAACAACGCTAAGTCATTCATAGGATATCAATATAACCACTACTTATGATTTATTTTATAATTTCTATTTGCGATGATTTTCATGAACCCACAAATCAACACCACGATTAAACGATTTCCCAATTTTTGACCTTAATGGGGGTTTATAGCCGTATTCGATGGAGAGCCTTTGAGATATTTATTATGGTAATATAACTTCAATAGCTCTATTTGGAAGTTGTAGTATACTCCATATTTACAGAGTTGCAGGACTAAACAAAAACTATTCCTGGTCGAGTATTTTGAGTAATCCCTGTCCTTTTTCCGTCAGATTGTATACTTTCTTTCTTCCATCAACCCTGTACGCTACTAACCCCTCTTTTTCCAACTCTGAAAGATGCTCATAAATTGAAGAAATCGTAACACCAAGCCTTTTGGAGAGAGCATAGCCATGTAGGGGTTCTTTAGCCAATTCTTTCAGAATTCTCATTTTTGCAGGGCTGATAATAGCCATTAGCTATAGAAATTTATGCATCTCGTAAAAACTATATATCGGAAAATTCCGATATATTTCTTGAGGTGTCTGATTTGGCCCCATTAACACAACTTCGAAAATTCAATGACAAAAACCTCTCATGTGTGTTTTCGGCATTGTTAATTATCCTTTTAATCGCTGTACCTGTTAGCTCTGAAGAAATCAAACCGTATTTCGATACATATTCGACAATAATCTGGAAACCAGTCAAACAGAAAAACAAGGTTGCAATTCTCCTAGGCGATGAATTGAGGATTTCATTTGGCTACGTTATTCCAGCTAAAGCAGATGATGTTTACATTAAAATGTTCGTCGGAAAATACGATGTAAGGAGTGGCAACATCGTTCCAATAATCAATAAACAAGAGTATGTATCCACTAACGGTAAAACAACAGTTTGGAGGAACTTTACAATAGAGGTTCCTGACTATGCAAGTAAACTCGTACTTTCAGCTGAAATCATGCATCCACAGGAAGATTTTATCCATAACAATAACATGAGTCTCGAAGTTCCTATTTATGGAGATGCCAAGATTGTCGATGTTTCGCTCCCAACCAATGTTGTTGAGAGCGGGTCAGTTTTACCCATAAAAGTGAAAATCAAGAACAATCAAATTGGCAGGTCTTGCTTGCTGTCGGTAGAGGATTTGAATTTGAAAAATATAATCGCTCAGAAGGATATTGAAATAACTGAGCCAGAAATGACTGTTTCTCTTGATGTAAACGTTCCAAAAGCGTCAAAATCGGAAGAAATTCATATTTGGAAAATATATCTAAGTTGTGCTGACTGGAATGAAGAGAATAATGAAAAGACTGTTACCCTGACCATTAGGTCAAACAATCAATTTCCGATTCCAGGATTTGAGTCAATTAGTGCGGTAGTGGCATCAATAATTGTGCTTTCAGTTTGTAAGAAGAATACAAAGATGATGGGTCTGGTAATACATCGGGTCAATAGAATAACCAACATTCTGTTTAGCCACAATGTTAGTTAGTAGCACCTACTACTCGAATACTTCAGCAAACAAATTTTATCTGTCGGACTTTACTATTCTCCGACATTTTCAGGTGATTAAGTGTCGGGGTTTAGTGTGTAGATGAACATTTTCTGAGATAAAGTTTGCAAGAATATTACAAAATCCGACAGAATCGAGTATGTGTCGTAGTTTGCGAAAGCCGACAAAATTGGGGTGGCACCTATTCATGTACATTCTGGCAAGTAATGACTTCTTCGACGTCTTACTCATATTTGTGTAAATAAACCTCGACTGTTTTATTCGGACCCTCAAGCTCACTACTATCGACGATTATCACTCCAATTGCCCTTTTGCCCAATTCCTCAATTTTAGCCATAATAATGTAGTCTTTTCGGCTTTTAAGCACAACAGACAATTTTCCATTTTCATCTGTTTTACCTTTAGCAACAAGCGGGTCGTAGTGGTTAACTGGAGCAAATATTTCGACTTCGGCTCCAGCTATAGGTGTATCATCAGACCTGTTCGTGGTCATGTTTAGTATTGCAACTATAGTGAGATTTATTGGTTTAAATCCGTGTTCAGATAAAACTGACCTATTGCTACCTTTCTCGATTAAATTTGCTACAGATTTATCCAATCGTTTAGTTTTTAGAGCTGCAAAGTACTGGTCTGCTTCAACAGGGCGTTTTGGAGTTGTGTATGTTTTGTCCAACACCCACCACTTGCCCTCGATATTTATTTCTGGAAATGCGTGGTCGATGCCTTCAAAGCTAATCACCCTCGTGGGTAACCCAGTTGTGTCATTCAACAGGAAACTTACAGCCTCAGCGAATTCAGCACAATTTCCTTTCTTTTGCACCACAATTAATTTGTTGAGTCCATTGTACTCTGTCAAATAAATACCCAGAAATGGAGCTAAAATTGGATTGAAAGTCACATACACGACTCTATTAGGTATAATTGCATTTGGATTTCCGTAAGTACTTGTATCGAATTCTTCTCTGTATTCGCTAACAATATACCAGATAGTATCCAGCTTGTTGGTTTCATTTATGAGTTCATGATATTCTGCAAAATAGTGCGTTTTTACTTTATTATACTCTGTCTCAAGACTGAGGGCCAAAATTGTTTGTGAGATTAGCCAGAATAGTGTCAGAATGAGGTAAAATCCAAATATAATACGAAATGCACTTTTAATATTCACTTTTTTGAGTATAATGGAAACAGGAAAGAGTGATGCTAAACAGCCAATGGCTAAATACGATAGAGAATTTGGCAGTGGGTACGTCAAAAAGCGCATCAATGAGATTAGATGGAAGATGGCAGCAATTAGATAAATAGACAATCCGACAAAGACTGCGAAGAGGATTGACTCTACTATGTCCCTCCTCATAGTTACCCTGACAATAAATGATGTTTCAATAATTTAAATTTGTAGGCAGGTAATCAAGTTTTGATAGAAAAAACCAATAAACTGCTCTGTAAAAAGTCACTTTCTACATCTCTCGACTGCTATATATCATCAGAAAATTTAATAAAATTCCATAGAGAAGCCTTTTCGTATAAAGATATTCAGTCTTGTGAATAACACTCAAATTAAAATTCGGTAATATGGTGGTAAAAATGCCAACAATACCCCAGATTAGAGGTGCAATACTTGAAGAATTAGTGTTAGCGCTTCTGGAGAGGGCAGGGTATAGAATTCTGAATGAAAATGATGGAGATGAAATACGTAACGGCCACAGTGGTTTGGAAATTCAAGGCCGAGGTGAATGGCACCAAGTAGACGCTTTGGCATCTTATGATTTTACACCTGCCTTCATGTACCCGCTGAGGTTAATTGTTGAGGCAAAAGCGTATTTGCCCAAAGGAGATAAGAAAGGAAAAGTTGGGATTGACGTTATCAGGAATGCAGTAGGTGTTTTAAAGGATGTGAATGAAAATTATTTTTCCCACAGGCTGTATCTTGGACATGAGTACAAATTTCGCAGGTTTAACTATACCTACGCCGTATTTTCCCTTTATGGTTTCACTAAAAATGCTCAGAGATATGCTATGGCACACCAAATATTCTTAATTCAATATCATCATACACCGTTATTTGATGGGATAAGACGGCTTTTAACACAGATTGACAGGCGAACGGGTCAAGAGTACTTCTACAGTTTAACTGAGTTTGACTTAAGGGATTTTAGAGAGAGGGTAAGAGAATTTTTGAAAAAGAACGACGACAGTATCCTGAAAGGTTACATGACAGATAACGGGATTCATCTAATGCATGAATTAAGGAAGGAATTGGAAAAAATAGGAGGTTCTTACTTTGGATTACTAAACGGAGAATACCCTATCCATGTCCTTTCTAAAAAACCTATTCAGGGAATTGGTTACAGGGATATTGTAAGAGCAGAAGTTTATGTTACTATAAGCGGACATGTGGAAGTTACATTTGATAACAATAAGCTGTTCTTTGAATTGCCTGAAGATGTGGCTCGGATTTTTTCTGAAGTTTGGGGCAAAAAGAGGAAAATAGCTAAATTAAAGAGGGAGTATATATCGTTTATAACTCTTTCAGGAAAGATAGACGGAATAAGACGGAGTATAAGAATTGAACTCGACAAAGATTGGTTAGAAGAATACTTAAGACGTACATTCTAAGCAGACAGTCAAGTAGGGTGGTAAAATGCTCATCCAGAACAAAAACGAAGTACTGAAAAAACTCGAAAACATACTCTGGGAAGCTGCAAGTCTTATTAGAGGGTCTGTAGAAGCTTCAGACTACAAAAAATACATCCTCCCTCTGATTTTCTACAAAAGGCTCTCAGAAGTTTTTGAAGATGAGGTTGAACGGCTAATAGAGAAAGGGGTGGCTGCCAACAAAGACGAGGTTTATGAGCTTCTTGAGACTGAGAAAACAGAATTTGGAAAGCCGATTTCAACCAGATTCATCATACCAGAGGAGTATCTCTGGAAGAATGTCACAAACAGAGCAATAGGTCTTGGAGAAAAGATTACTGAGGCAATGAGAGCAATCGCCAAAGAAAATCCAGAGCTGAGTGGCGTTATTGATGTTGTGGATTTCAACGAAACCACTGGTGGAGAGAGAATACTCAGCGATGAAGTTCTCTACAATGTTGCACGCATCCTTAACAGGATGAGGCTCGGAATTAAAGATGTAGAGCCAGACATTCTCGGCAGGGCTTATGAGTACATGATTAGGAAGTTTGCCGAGGATAGCGGACAGTCAGCTGGCGAGTTCTATACGCCTTATGAAGTGGGCTGGTTGATGGTTAGCCTGCTCGACCCAGAGCCAGGTGATGAGGTTTACGACCCTGCATGCGGTTCTGGAGGTCTGCTGATAAAGTCCCAGCTGTACGTCAGGGAAAAAGGAGGAAAAGAACCTCTCCAGCTCTTCGGGCAGGAGAAAATACCGTTCACCTACGCCATAGCGAGAATGAACGTCATAATACACAACATGGAGGCAGATATTCAGAGGGGCGATACATTCGCAAATCCGAAGTTTGTTGAGGATGGGAGGGTCAAGAAGTTCAAAAAGGTAATAGCCAATCCCCCGTGGAATCAGGATATTCCAGTCGAGATTTTTGAAAGAGATATATACAACCGCTTCAGCTTCGGAATACCGCCTGGCAACACAGCAGACTGAGGCTGGATTCAGCACATGTATTCTTCTCTGAAAGAAGACGGAAAGCTTGTGGTGATTATTGACACTGGAGCTGTTTCGAGAGGTTCAGGAAGTCAGGGGAGAGACAGGGAGAAGGAGATAAGAAAGAAATTCGTTGAAAGGGATTTGATTGAGGCAGTTATTCTGACACCAGAAAACCTGTTCTACAACACAACCGCTGCAGGAGTCATACTTGTCATTAACAATAACAAGCCTGAAGATAGAAAGGGCAAGATTTTGCTGATTAACGCCTCAAAGGAGTTTGTAAAGGGAACTCCAAAGAACATCATCTCAAAGGATTCCATAGACAAAATAACCAGAGTCTACGAAAACTCCGAAGAGGTTGAAAAGTTCAGCAGGATTATAACAATAGAGGAGGCGAGAAAGAACGACTACAACCTCAGCCCATCAAGATACGTCAGTGTTCTTGAAGAAGAGCAGTATAGAAATGTGGACAAAATCCTTGAGGACTTGAGAGTGCTTTCAAGAGAGGAGAAAGAGATAGATGCAGAGCTGAACGAGATACTCGTAAAACTCGGATTTGAAGGCTTTCTGAATTCAAGGGCAGAGAATCCTTAAATAGCATTGTACAACAATAATCTTTGAAGGTGTCATATATGAGCGAGATAACTGTCAGGCTCAAAATCCCAGATGAGGTTTTGAAACAGGTGGATTTGGACAGGGTAGTCGAGAGACTTGAGAGAGAAATTATGCTCGAATACAATTTGAAAAAGCTTCACGGGAAGTTCAAAGGCAAGAATCTTGAGAAGTTGCTCGAAGAGGTAGACGAGGAATGGGGGATTTAAAGGCGTTTGTTGATAGCAATGTCATCATCAACCATCTTGAAGGGAAGCTGGATTTGTCAGAAATCAGGAATAAGTACACTCTTCACTCAAACGCCATTGTTTTCAGCGAGGTTTTCATGGTTTACTTGAAAGCGATTACTGGGAAAAAGAGCTACGAATTGAAGAAGAATCCAGAACTAATTATTGAGAAGAAAGATGAGCTTGAAGAACTCTTCATGCTCTTCGAAATTTTTGAGGAGCTGGAGATGAATAAAGAAGTTAGGAATCTGGCTTATGAGTTTGTCAAAAAATATGGCCTGTTGCCAAATGATGCTCTAATCCTTGCCACCTGCAAGTTTTATGGGATAAAACATCTGATTTCATTTGATGGTGATTTCGAAAGGGCATGCAAAGAGGAGGACATAGAGCTTATTGACAACATTTAGGTGTCCGCAATGAAAACTCTCGATGAATTTTTCGATGAAAGCGGAGAGGACATTAAAGGGGTTGATGAGGAAGAAAAGGAAGAAAAAAAGGAGCTCTATGGTTATGAATTGCCTGAGGACTGGGATGTTGTAGAACTTGGAAAGATTTTCAGAGAAGTCAGTAAAAAGGAGAGGAAAATTAGTATAGAAGATGATAGGGAATACAAGCTCGTTACCGTGAAATTATACGCTAAAGGTATACACCTCAGAGAACTCAAAAAAGGGGAAAATATTGGAACGAAAACCATGTATCAGGTGAGGGAAGGTGATTTTATATTTTCAAAAATTGATGCACGAAATGGTGCCTATGGTTTTGTTCCTCCAGAACTTGATGGTGCAGTGGTCTCTTCAGATTTTCCAATCTTAAATTTAAGAAAAGACATTGCAAGCATGGATTATGTTTCATATTATCTTTCTCAACCAATTGTCTGGGAATCAATCAGAAATTATGCTGTTGGTTCGACGAATAGAAAGAGAATAAAGGTCGAAGATTTCTCAAAAATTGTAAAAATCCCACTCCCACCACTCGAAGAACAGAAGAAAATCGTCTACGTTCTGAGAACAATTCAGAGAGCGATAGAACAGCAGGATAAAATCATCGAAACCACGAAAGAGCTAAAGAAGTCGTTGATGCATCGTTTGTTTACCAAAGGACTTGATGCCAGCCAGCCAACGAAGCAGACGGAGATTGGGGAAGTGCCTGAGCATTGGAAAATAACTACTATTGGAGAGGTATGCCATGTAGGGACAGGCGGAACACCAAGCAGAAAGAACCCAGAATATTTCGGAGGAGAGATTCCTTGGGTAAAATCCACCGAAATAGAATATGGCATTATCAGAAACACCGAAGAGACTCTAACTGAACTTGGGCTTAAGAATTCAAATGCCAAAATATATCCTGCTGGTACACTTTTAATTGCAATGTATGGGCAAGGCGTAACACGTGGAAGATGTGCAATATTGGGTATCGATGCTGCAATTAACCAAGCATGTGCTGCATTAACCCCAAAAGATAATACATTAGATACTTCTTATCTCTTCTATTGGTGCCAGTTCAGATACGTCCAAATAAGGGAGTTAGGACATGGGTCAAATCAACCAAATTTGAACCTCTCATTAGTTCGTTCAATAAAAGTTGCAGTACCCCCAACTCTTGAAGAACAAAAACAAATTGTTCAAATCCTCCAAACTGTAGATAGAAAAATCGAAATCGCAAAAAAGAAGAAAGAAGTTCTTCAAGACCTCTTCAAAACGATGCTACACAAACTTATGACTGCGCAGATAAGGGTTAAAGACCTCGAAATTCCACCAGAAAAATTCGAGACTCTAAGCATGATATAGGTGATACTATGAGCTCTAAAATTTATTTACAAAATGTCGAACTAATATGGAACAAGCCAGTATTGGTGGCTTCCCTTATATTCGTTGGTACAAGCGTAGTGATTGCCTCTGTGCTTTCGTATTATCTATCGTTTGTCTATGGTGGTTTTGGCGTTTTTGTCGGTTCGTTAGTTGGGGCCTTGATAGGAATTTTCGCAAATGTTCTTCTTTTAACATCTCAAAAACTCATAAGAGATGTTGTAATAGAAAACACAGAAACTATTTATTTAAAAGACAGCATTAAAATTGAAGTAAGAGATAAAGATGGAAACCTGAAGTACGTTTATGAAAGTGATTAAGACAAAAAACCTTATTTCTTTCTCAGTTTTTAATTTTGTCGAAAGGTGATAGCTAATGTTCAACGAATTCAACACAGCCCAGAGACCTATAATGGAATACCTTGTAGGACTGGGCTGGGAGTTCATATCTCCCGAAAGGATGGACATTCTGCGCACGAACATGAAAGAACCCCTGTTGATCCCAATACTGAGGCCGAAGCTCCTCGAACTCAATCCTGTGATGACTGAGGACGAGGCCAGTGACGTTATAAGAAGGTTGAAGTTGATTAGAGAAACTATAGAGGGAAATGAAGAATTTCTGAAATTTCTCAGAGCTGAAAAAACGTTTTTCAGCAGTAGAGAGAACAGAGAGCTTAACCTGAAGCTCATAGACTTTGAAAATCCAGAAAACAATTCTTTCAACTTCACCGTGGAGTTCTGGTTTGAGGATGTGAAAAGGATACGAACAGATTTCACGCTTTTCGTAAACGGAATCCCAGTAGCTGTAATTGAGACAAAAGCACCTTTTGCTGGAAGTGAATTTGACGACTGGCTGGGTGAGGCCTTCAGCCAGATAAAGAGGTATCACGAACAGGCACCATCACTCATGAAATACATGCAGTTCTATGTACTGAGTGAGGGATTACATCTCTACTATTCAGCAACATGGAACTTCAACGAAAGAAACCTCTACAAGTGGAAGACCGAGACCTCTGAAAGAGGACTGGAAGATTTGGTAAGGAGTCTGTTCAAAAAGGAGCGAGTTCTCGGAATTATCGAAGACTACATCGTTTTCTTCAATCAGGATGACGAGCTTAACAAGTATATTTTAAGGCCCCACCAGATTAGGGCTGTAGAGAGAATAATCGAGAGAATTAAGACACGAGATGCAAAAACAGGATTAATCTGGCACACGCAGGGCTCAGGAAAGACCCTGACAATGATGGTTACAGCCAAAAAATTGAGAAAAATTCCAGAGCTTGAAAGTCCGACAATTCTGATGGTTGTTGACAGAATAGACTTGCAGGACCAGCTTTCGAGAAATCTTGAAGCTTTTGGCCTCCCGTTTGAGGTTGCTGAAAGCAAGCAGCACCTCAAAAGTTTGCTGAAATCCGATTACAGAGGTGTGGTTGTAACGCTCATACACAAATTTCAGGGCATGGAAGAGAATATCAACACGAGAGACAACATAATCGTGTTCATAGATGAGGCTCACCGCTCCCAGGAAGGAGATTTGGGAGTTTACATGCGGTCAGCGCTGCCAAATGCAATGCTATTTGGATTTACTGGAACTCCAATAGACAAGGGCAAGGTTGGAAAGGGAACATTCAATCTCTTCGCAAGAGAAGATGAAGAGAAATACAGAAGAAGATACCTTGACAAATACAGCATCAAGGATTCCATAAGCGACGGAACAACCGTTCCCCTGTATTACAACCTTGCACCCTTGGAATACAGGATTAACAGAGAGGAGATTCTCGAAGAATTCTTTAGATTATACGAGGAAAGCGGTGTTGCCAGTGTGGAGGAGCTGAACAAGCTCCTTGACAGAATACCAAAAATCAAGGAGGCCTTGAAAGCTGAGGACAGGACAAGGAAGGTTGCAAAATTCATTGCAGAGCATTACAGGAATTTTGTGGAACCTTCTGGTTTCAAAGCATTTGTTGTCGCTGTTGATAGAGAGGCGTGTGCAATGTATATGGAAGCCTTCAGGGAGCTTTATGAGAGTGGAGAGAGTCCTTTGCCACCTGATTATTTCAAAGTCGTGTATACAAGCAGTAATAAGGATAGTGAGCTTCTCAGAAAGTACTGGCTGAGCGATGAAGAAGAAAAGATTGTCAGAAAGAATTTCAAGGACAAGACCAAATTGCCAAAGATTTTCATAGTAACCGAAAAGCTTCTTACTGGCTACGATGCCCCAATTCTGCAAACAATGTATCTGGACAAGCCAATGAAAGACCACACTCTTTTACAGGCAATTGCGAGGGTTAACAGACCATATATAGATGAGGAAATCGAAAAGGAAGCAGGAGTTATTGTGGACTTCATCGGAATCTTTGAGGATTTGCAGAAGGCATTAACTTTCGATGCTGAGAGTATCGAGGGGGCAGTTATAGACCTTGAGTTGCTCAAAAAGAGGTTTTCAGAGCTCATAGATGATGCAAAGGAATACATTGAACTGCTCGAGGGCGATGAAAGCATGGACAAAAGGCTGGAAAAACTTGTTGATTACTTTACCGAAGAGGAGAAGAGAAAGGAGTTCATGAAACTGTTCAAAAAGATACAGCAGATTTTCGAGATAATCTCCCCAGACCCATTTTTGAGACCATATCTTGAAGACTACAAAACACTGCTCAAGATTCACAGGACGATAAAGGCAGAATTTTATCCTGCGGAGAAAGAGAGAAGAGAGCTTTTGAAAAAGACGAAAGAAATAATCAGGAAGAATGTTGAAATCGAGCACATCGTGGATGACTTGCCAGTCTACAGAATCGATGAACACATAGCGGATTTACTTAAAAATGATGGTCTGAACGAGAGAATCAAAATATACAACCTGAGAAGGAGTCTGATTCTCTACATCAGGGAGAGAAAGAAGGAGATACCATATCTTGAAATGCTTGTCGACAAGATAGAAGAAGTCATAAAAAGGCTTGAAAGAAAACAGATAAGTTCTAAAGAAGCTCTGGAAGAACTTTTAAGACATTCTGAATTTGCCGTGGAATCTGAAAGAGAATACAGAGACTCAAAACTTGATTCGAAGGTATTCAGTGTTTACTGGCTTCTCAAGACGTATGGCATTGAAAATGCCGAGCTTGCCGAGAAAATCGTGAATGTTCTGATGTCAAACACGGCCTGGACATACAGCGACTCAGTTAAACAGGAAAAGGCTGTTGAAATATATGGTCTCCTCAGAGAAGCGGGAGTAAAAACCAGAGATATGGTCAGAATAACCAAGGACCTCATGAAGCTTGGAGTAAAGTTCGTTGAGGGGTAGAAATGGAATACCTCGATATTGAAGGAACTCGGATTCCATACGTTGTTGACTACCGCAACGTCAAATACATGAGGCTCGAATTGAAGCCAGACGGACATCTGCTTGTCGTTATGCCCAAGAAATCCACCGTCAAGCCAGTCGACTTTATAATGGACAAGAAGGACTGGATTCTCAGGAAGTTCAGAGAAATCAACAGCTACAGAGAATTATCAAGCAATGGCAACGAGAATAAGCTCCTGCTATACGGGAGGTTCTACGATTTGGAAATTAAACGAGGGAAATACAGTGTAGCACTCTTCGAGGATAAAATTGTGGTTTCTGCTCCAGACGGAAGAAATCCATACGTTTACCTCAAAAACTGGATTAAGAAGGAGCTCGGAAATGAACTTGAAAGATATCTCAGCCAGTATTCGTCTCTGATGAACGTCAGATTCAACAGATTTTTAATTAAAGCTCACAGAAGCAAGTGGGGTAGCTGCTCTGCAAAGAAAAACCTAAACTTTAACATCAAGCTTGCCGCTCTGCCTGAGGAGCTTGTTGAGTATGTGATAATACACGAGTTAACACATCTGGTTGAAAGAAAACACAACAGGCACTTTTGGTTGAGGGTTTCAAAGTACTGTCCTGATTATAGAGAAAAAGAAAAGATGCTTGCTAAATACTGGTATATTATCCACAACAACAGAATATGGAACAAAATGCTTGAGAAGTAATAGGTACTACTAAAGTCCGAGAAAAACGTTGATATATCTTTTCTGACTGAAATATAACTGTTATGTCAAGAAGGGGAATACTTGAGAGGTATTTGAGGATAAAAAGGGAAAAGGGTTTGATGGCTGCACTTGACCAGCTTGATGAAGATAGGGACCTGCTTTCAAGGTCAACATACTACTGGGTAAGAAAGAAGTTAGCTGGAGATGGCCCAGTAATATATCAGATTGATGAAAAGACTGCAGTGGAAGTACACTCTAAGGAGATTGCTAAAGCTCTTGATGTTGTCTCTGCAACTACAGTAAAGGCGATTCTCGACCATTTGAAGGAGATGGAAAAAGAGGGAGTAGACGTAAAATCACATCTCAGGGAAAATTACTGGATTTATGAGCTAATCGAGAATATGGCACTGAATGGTGCTCTTGCTGCGTTTGAGTATCTTGGCTATGTGAAGTATCTGTCAATGGAGGAGATAAATCAGCTGAACGAGCGAATGTCCAAAAATTGAGTCCAGCAACTTTCTAAACTGCCTGAGTTATTTTTCAATTGGACTCTAAAGAATGTACAATTACTTCCCAGAGTAGTTAGTCGGGATTTTCTGGATAAACCATCCAGCATTTTCACCTTATGGCACTTTCTTTATTTTTGCATTCATCACTTTCTGCAGCCTGTTTATAGTGTCGGACATAACAAACTTAACCAATCAGGAATTTACTAATCCACCTCCTCGCATAACTCAGCTTCTTGCTAAACCTGTTA
>DACG01000016.1 GCA_002494725.1 Geoglobus sp. UBA235 | reverse complement strand
TCGTCTATGACGACTGCGTAGGTTTCTGGAAATGGTATGCCTATGCTACCCTCTTTGTTCAGTCCGTAAAATGGATTTCCGTGAGTGACGGGTGAGGTTTCACTCAGTCCGTATCCTTCAATTAGCTTTGCCCCAGTTTCAGCCTCAAAAGCTCTTTTCAGCTCAACAGGGAGAGGTGCTGCACCGCTTATGCACGCTTTCAGGGATGTTAGGTCGTGCTTTTTCAGGTCTGGATGATTCATGACCGCATTGAAAAGGGTCGGTACACCGCAAAAAATTGTAACTCTGTATTTGTCTATTGCCTGTATGATCCTTTTTATGTCCCTGGGGTCTGGAAGCATTATTATCTTCGCTCCCACCGCAATCGGTGCATTCATGCTCGTGGTCATGCCGAAAACGTGGAAGTATGGAAGGACTCCCAGAAAAATGTCCCCCTTCCCTCTTTCAGGGATCCACTCTATTGTCTGGTAAACATTGGCAACCAAGTTGTAGTGGGTGAGCATGGCGGCCTTTGGAAACCCTGTTGTACCTCCTGTGTACTGGAATACCGCAACATCCTCCCTGGGGTTTATTTCTGGTCTTTCTTTCAGCTCTTCATGGCTCAGAGCATCTTTCCATGAGTGTATTCTGCTGTCATTTGGTATTCTGACTTTCTCTTTCTTCAGTCTGTACAGAAAGTTCAGTGGAAATGGCAGATATTCCTCCACTCTGCATACCACAACATTCTCTACGGTGTTGTCTTCGAGTAACCCCCTCAGGTTATTGAAAACAGGTTCAAATATTATGGCGGTTTTCGCCTCGCTGTTCTCTGATATGTGTCTCAGCTCTCTTTCAGTGTAAATGGGATTAGCCTGGACAACTATTCCTCCAGCCTTCAGAACAGCGTAGTATGATATCACGTAGTGAGGTATGTTGGGCATTGCGAGCATTACCCCGTCTCCCTTTTTGATTCCAATGCTTCTCAGAAATCCTGCCAGTCTGTTTGAAAGAGCATCAAGTTCGCCAAATCTGATTTCCTTTCCGAAAAACACCACGGCAGTTTTTTCGGGATTCTCTTTAGCTGAATTTTCAAGCAGACTGAAAAGGGGTATCTCGGGAATTTCAAGTGAGTCCCTCACCCACTCATCGTAGTATCTCAACCACACCCGGTTTATCTTGGAAACATCAACATCCCTGATATTTTCCCCTTCAACTCCCAGTACCATGTCCTATTTTTTCCGATTAATTATTTAAGATTAACCTTCAGCATCAGTTTTATATCCAGAATCGTCCAGCAAGAATGGAATGCGTGTTTACATCGAAACCTACGGGTGCGCAACAAACCAGGCAGACACGGATATAATCAGGGGGATTCTGAGGGGAAAGTATCAGCTTGTGGAGTCAGAGGTAAATGCAGATGTGTGCATCATCAACACCTGCGGTGTTATTGACTTCACGGAGCGAAAGATACTGAGAAGGATCAAGAAGCTGAAAGGTACCGGAAAAAAGGTTATTGCTGCAGGATGCCTTTCAAGAATATCCAGAAGAAAGCTTTCGGAATTTTGTGATGGATTGATAAGCCCCGACAATATTCACAGAATTGATGAAATGGTTGAAATTGTGGAAAAAGGAGGGAGGGCAGAATTTCTTAAGGTTCAGAGTGTTGACAAGGCGGAGATGTGCAGAATAAAGGAAAGAAAGAGTGAAAGCGCAATAGCAATAGTCTCGATTTCAGAGGGGTGTACGGGAAAATGCAGCTACTGTGCAACGAAAATTGCAAGGGGAAGGCTGAGAAGCTTTTCGATTGATAGCATTGTGAGGGAGATTGAGCTTGCAATCAGATCGGGATACAGGGAGATTCAGCTGACATCTCAGGACACCGGAGCGTACGGGATGGACAGAGGCAGCTCTCTCCCGGAACTTCTCGACAGAATCTCTCAGATTGACGGAGAATTCAGAGTCAGGGTGGGGATGATGAACCCCAAACATGCTGTTGAAATGCTTGATGACCTTCTGAATGCTTTTGAAAGTGAAAAGGTCTACAAGTTCCTGCATATTCCGGTTCAGAGCGGAGATGACAGGATTCTTGAGGATATGAGAAGGGATCATACAGCTGGGGATTATGAGGCGGTTGTCAGGGAGTTCAGGAAACACTTTGATGATGTTGTGATCTCAACAGATATAATAGTTGGATTTCCCACTGAAAGCCAGGAGTCATTCTGGAAGAGCTATGAGCTCATTGAACGAACCAGACCTGACATAGTCAACATAACAAGGTACTCTCCCAGGAGAGGAACTCCGGCTTTCAGACTTGGAGACCTTCCAGACTGGGTAAAGAAGGAAAGGAGCAGGAAGCTGACAGATCTGACAAAGAAGGTCGGTCTGGAGAACAACATGAGGTTTGTCGGGAAAAATGCAAGGGTTCTGATTACAAGGCATGGAAAGAACGGAACATTTCTTTCAAGAATGGACTCCTACAGGCCTGTGATTGTTGAGAGAGGGGAAATCGGTAATTTTGTAGATGTTAAAATTTACCGGGCGGAGTTCAACTATCTGAAAGCCTCTGCACAGTGATCTCTTCCAACTTTCCAGATTAATAT
Organism: Geoglobus sp. UBA235; assembly: GCA_002494725.1. Taxonomy (GTDB): domain Archaea; phylum Halobacteriota; class Archaeoglobi; order Archaeoglobales; family Archaeoglobaceae; genus Geoglobus. Next base: position 36,837 of record DACG01000016.1, on the reverse strand, counting down.
AAAACAAAAGATTTTTAAATGAGATTCTGTAAGATTAATCATGAACAAATGTCCACGATGCGGACATGAGCTCATCGTTGAGAGATCGGAGAGTGAGGGCGATGTAATTAAGGTTCTAAAAAAGTGCCAGAACTGCGGATTTGAGGATGTGCACTACATGGCATCAGATTAAAGCGATTCCGGGTCGTTGCCGAGAACAGCAGTCCACCACCACCTTGCCATATCCATCAGATCCTTGCTGAACATCCCGGAAAGTCTGTACTCTCCTCCTCTTACTGTTATCATTCCAGCTCCCAGGAGCTTGTTTCTCATTGAGTAAAATGAGGAGCGGTTCATTTCAAGTAGCTCCATCGTTTTTTCCCATTCATCAACTCTCAGCGGACTTCCGGACTTCTGTCTCTCCTCAATGAGCGTGATGAATTCCACAGCCTTTAGTGCAACCTCCTCTTTTCTGAAAAGCCTCCTCATGAGTTCAAGGAATGGATTTTTGGACTGAGTTATTCTTGCATTTGATGAACTCCTCACAATTATGGATGTTGCGGTTTTCGGAGCTTCACTGACCTTCATGTCATTTAATTGTTCACAAAGGTTTTTAAAGCTTCGATAGATTGTTGGGTGATGATAATAGCCCTTCCAGGTAAGGGAAGGCTGAGTGAACCCTCACTTGAACTGCTCAGCTCTGCAGGTATCTGGATAGAGAGCATGGACAGAAGGCTGATGGTGCCGACAAACAAGGATGACATCTATGTTCTGTTTGCAAGGGCTAGGGACATTCCGGAGTATGTTTACAAAAATGCTTCCCAGGTGGGAATAACCGGAGAGGATATGGTTTACGAGGCCGGAGTTGATGTTGAGATCATGCTCAGACTTGGGTTTGGAAAAGCGAAGATTGTCGTTGCCGTTCCGGACAACTCAGACATAAGGAGCCTTGACGAGCTTGATGGTAAGGCAATAGCTACAGAATACAGGAGGATTGCTGAGAAATTTCTGAAGGATCACGGAATTGATGCCGAAATAGTTGAGGTAAGCGGTTCATGCGAGATCGCACCCTCAATCGGGATAGCGGATGCAATCATAGATCTGACCTCAACAGGAACAACGCTCAGAATTAACAGGCTCAGAGTTGTTTATGAGATAATGGAATCTCAGGCGGTTCTCATTGCAAACAGGAGCACGGTATATGACTTCAATGTGCAGGCTCTCAAAACAGCAATAGAGAGCGTTCTGAATGCAAGGGGTATGGTTTACCTGATGATGAACGTGCCAGAGAGCAGGCTTGATGAGGTGAAGAGAGTGGCACCTGGATTGAAAGGTCCGACGGTCATGAGGGTCGAGTCAAACGGAATGGTTGCTGTGCATGTTGTTATAAGAGAGGAAGAGCTTTTTGAAGCTGTTCAGAAGCTGAAAAAAGCTGGAGCAAGAGACATACTCGTTATGCCTGTGCAGAGGCTGATATTTTAAATTTTCAAGCTGATAAATTTTCAGCATGAAATTACGCTGGGGGTGAGCTCTGTGGATGTATCAGAAGCAATTCAAAAAAGAAGGGCTTACAGATCACTGGATCACGTTGAAATCTCCGGAGATGTGATACGGGACCTTGCCTATCATGCATCTCTTGCTCCATCTTGCTACAACAACCAGCCGTGGAGATTTGTTTTTGTCAGAAGCCGGGAAAAGCTCAATGAGGTTTTTGAGGCACTTCCTGAGGGAAACGCATGGGCTACAAGGGGGTCAATGATAGTTGCGGTTTACTCAAGAAAGGATCTTGACTGTGTTATTGATGACAGGGAGTATTACCTCTTTGATACAGGTATGGCCACCGCATTCCTGATCCTGAGAGCCACAGAGCTTGGACTGGTTGCCCATCCAATAGCCGGATACAGCTCTGATGTTGCAAAGCGGGTAATTGGGTTATCTGAAGAAGACAATCTGATATCTCTTATAATTATCGGAAGACATTCAGAGGAGATGAATGAATTGCTCACTGACTGGCAGAGAGAGCAGGAGATCAGGAGACCTGAAAGACTGCATTTTGATGAGTACTGTAAGATACTCTGATTCCGTCCATCGAAACATTTAAAGCTTGCACTATTGTGCAAGAGTGCAATGTTCCGCAAGATTCTGATTGCCAATCGCGGTGAGATTGCGGTTAGAGTTATGCGGGCATGCAAGGAGCTTGGAATAAAAACAGTGGCAGTTTACTCTCTTGTCGATAGAAGGGCATTTCACAGGGTTTATGCTGATGAGTGCTATCTGATTGGTGAGGCCGAGCCCTCGAAGAGCTATCTGAACATGGATGCGATAATTGATGCTGCAAAGAAAAGCGGAGCTGAGGCGATACATCCCGGTTATGGGTTTCTTGCAGAAAATCCTGAATTTGCCAAAAGATGCGAGGAGGAGGGGATAGTTTTCATCGGACCCTCTCACAGGGTAATCTCTGCCATGGGTTCAAAGATAAATGCGAGAATGCTGATGAGAGAGGCAGGAGTTCCTGTTGTTCCTGGAAAGGAGAACATTGAGTCCCAGGACGAGGCGGTTGAGGTTGCAGAGAAAATAGGTTATCCGGTTGCCATAAAGGCGAGTGGTGGCGGTGGGGGGATAGGCATATTCATAGCTGAAAATGAAAGTGAGGTCAGAGATGGATTTGAGAAGAGCAAGAAACTTGGAATGAAGTACTTCAGGGATTCATCTGTTTACATTGAAAAATACCTCTCAAGACCCAGGCACATTGAGTTTCAGATTCTCTCTGATGGGAGGAAGGTTATCCATCTTGGTGAGAGGGAGTGCAGCATTCAGAGAAGGCATCAAAAACTGATTGAAGAGGCCCCATCTCCGGCTTTTGATGAGGAAATGAGGGAAAAATTTGGCAGAATAGCCGTCAGAGGAGCTAAGCATATAGGTTATACAAATGCAGGTACGATGGAGTTTCTGTTTCAGGATGGGGAACTCTACTTCCTTGAGATGAACACCAGACTTCAGGTTGAGCACACCATCACAGAAATGATCACCGGAGTTGATATCGTCAAGGAGCAGATTAGAATAGCATCGGGTGTCGGCCTGAGCCTCAGTCAGGGTGAGGTTGCAATAAAAGGACATGCGATTGAAGCAAGAATCAATGCTGAGGACCCGGTTAACTTCCTGCCGAGAACCGGGAGAATCATGCATTACAGATCCCCCGGAGGCCCCGGAATCAGAGTTGACAGCGGAATTCACATGGGATATGAGATCACGCCTTACTATGACTCAATGATATCAAAGCTTGTTGCATGGGGAAAAACAAGGCTGGAAGCGATTGCCAGAATGAGGAGAGCCCTTTACGAGTATATAATAGAGGGTGTTGAGACAAACATACCGTTCCATATGGTTGTTGTTGAGGATGAGGAGTTCGTCAGGGGAAATACCCATACAAAGTTCATAGAGGAGAGAAACATCCCTGAAAGGGTACTTTCATCAATCAAGAACATAAAGCACCTGAAAACAAGGCTTGATGAGATATTCACAAGGGATCACATTGAAAAATCAGAGTGGGATGAGATCGTTCTTGTTGCGGTCTCAGCAGTCATGGCGTGCATAGACAGCAGAGAGGCTGAGGGACTTCTTGATGCCAGAACAAGTCAGTCCTGGAAGGTTTACAGCAGGCTGAAAAATCTGGGGTGGATGTGATGCCTGATGAAAAGCTTGCGAGGGCTCTGAGAGCGAGAGTCAGAAGAGATATTCTCAGGGAGATTATGCAAAATGGGAAGATGAGCGTCAATGAGGTTGCAAAAAAGCTTGGTATTTCCGAGTATTCTGCTTCAAGACATCTCAAATTGCTTTATGATCTTGGGATTCTTGATTATGATCTGAAACCGCCCGAAAAATACTATTACTGCAAGCTTAAAAGCATCAGAGACCTTCTTGATGCCTTTGATAAGGTTGTTGAGGAGTTGAAGGAGGTGAATTTTTGAAAGCAGTAATTGTGATGGGCTCAAAAAGTGATCTGGATTATGGGAGGAAGGTGGCCGAAAAGCTGAGGTTTTTCGGGATTGAAAGCGTCCTAAGAATAGCCTCAGCCCACAAAACTCCGGAAAAGGCTCTCGAGATTTTGAAGGAGTACGAGAGCGAGGATGCCGTTTTCGTTACAGTTGCTGGAAGGAGCAACGCACTCAGCGGTTTTGTTGACGCAAACACGACGAAACCGGTCATAGCTTCGCCACCTGTAAGCGAGAGGTTTGCCGGAATGGATGTGCTTTCCAGCATAAACATGCCTTCCGGCGTTGCTCCGATGCTCGTTCTCTACGCAGAAAACGCCGCTCTCGCTGTGGCCAAGATATTCGCCATTAAGAGTGAGGAAGTGAGGCAGAAGGTGGCGGAGTACCAGAATGCAAAGAAGGAGGAGATTTACAGGGCAGATGAGGAGGCAAAAAGTTTATAATCTAATTTACCAAGCGGTGATCCCAGATGGGCAGTGTTAAGGACCTCGAAATAATCAAGCAACCTTCAGACGAAACCGGCATCGGCAGATTTCGCTTTTCCGACAGGTATTCCGTCTTTGACTTTGGTGAGATGCCAGACCTGCTGGAAAACAAGGGCAAGGCTCTCTGCATGCTTTCAGCTTATTTCTTCGAGCTTCTTGAGGGAAGCGGCACGAAAACACACTACCTCGGCCTTGTTGAAGACGGGGTGGTGAAGAGGCTGGACGAGGTTGACGGGCCCGTTGACGTCATGGAGGTGAGGCTTGTTAAAGTTTACAGGCCTGAGAAGAAGGATGACGGCTACGACTATTCGATTTTCCAGAAACTTCACGGAAACTTTCTCGTTCCCCTCGAGATCATCTACAGGAACTCCCTGCCGGAAGGCAGCAGCGTTTTCAGGAGGTTGAAGAGAGGAGAAATTCAGCTTGAAGATCTCGGGCTCGAGAAAATGCCTGAACCCGGACAGAGGCTTGAAAAACCAATAGTTGACTTTTCAACCAAGCTCGAGGACGTTGACAGGTATCTGAGCAGGGAGGAGGCGAGGAGGATTTCCGGACTCAGCGAGGAGGAGTTCGAGGAGCTCGTGGAGCTCACGCTGAAAGTGGACAGCATCATAACCAAGGAGGTCAGTAAGGCAGGAATAGTTAACGAGGATGGGAAGATAGAGGTTGCCCTCGACGAAAAACGTGAGCTAATGCTTGTCGACGCCCTCGGTACTCCGGATGAGTGCAGGTTCAGTTTTGATGGCATCGAGATGAGCAAGGAGGTCCTGAGGAGGTACTACAGGAAAACGGACTGGTACAGGAGGGTCGAGAGGAACAAGGGAGAGGAGAACTGGAGGAATGTGGTGGGCAAACCGCCAAAACTGCCCGGGGAGCTGAAAAAGGCGGTTGAGGAGATGTACATGTCGGCATGCAACGAGATTACAGGCAGGAAATTCTTCGACTCCCCGCCTCTGAAAGAGGTTATGAGGAAGATTTCCGAGTTTATGGAGGTGTACGATGGCTAAGGCTTACCTCGCCCTTGAGGACGGTACCGTTGTTGAGGGCAGGGCGTTTGGAGCCGAGAGGGATGCGGAGGGAGAGCTCGTCTTCAACACCGCTATGACGGGTTATGTTGAAGCTCTGACCGATCCGAGCTACAAGGGTCAGATTCTGATGATGACATATCCGCTCATAGGCAACTACGGGGTTTGCAGAGAGGATTTCGAGAGCGACGGGGTTAAGGTGGAGGGATTCATCGTAAAGGAGCTGTGCAGGCATCCGAGCAACTGGAGGAGCGAGATGAGTGTCGACGAGCTTCTTAAAGAGTACGATGTGCCGGGAATAGAGGGTGTCGACACGAGAATGCTCACAAAGAAGACGAGGATCTACGGAGCGATGAAGGCCGTCATAGCGGTTGGGGATGACGTCGACACGGAAAAGCTCGTGGAGAGGGCAAGAAACCAGCCGTCCATAACCGAGCTCGATCTTGTCGACAAGGTGTGCGTTAGAGAGCCGAAGAGGATTGAGGCGGAAAAGCCGAGGTTTGAGGTGGTTTTGATAGACCACGGAATAAAGATGAGCATTGTCAGGCAGCTTTTGCTGAGAGGAGTGAGCGTGACGCTCGTTCCCTACACGTATCCTGCCGGGAAGATTCTGGAAGAGGATTACGACGGAGTTTTCATCTCAAACGGCCCCGGAGATCCTGCGAGGGTGAGCGAGAGTGTCGAGACGATAAGGAAGCTTGCGGGAAAGCTGCCCATGGCAGGAATATGCCTTGGCCACCAGCTTGTTGCGAGGGCCTTCAACGCCAAAACCTTCAAGCTCAAGTTCGGTCACCACGGCGCGAATCAGCCGGTCAAGGACTTCGAGACTGGTAGGGTGTTCATATCCAGTCAGAACCACGGGTTTGCGGTTGACGAGAAGACCCTACCCGAAGAGATGGAGGTCACCCAGATAAACCTGAACGACATGACTGTGGAGGGCATAAGGCACAGGGAGATTCCGCTGATAAGCGTTCAGTATCATCCCGAGGCTGGGCCAGGGCCGCATGACACGTACTTCTTCTTTGACGAGTTTGTAAAAATGCTTGAGGAGTATTAGGGTGGTGCGATGCCCAGGAGAGAGGACCTGAAGAAGATCATGGTCATAGGAAGCGGTCCCATAGTCATAGGACAGGCCGCGGAGTTCGATTACTCGGGCAGTCAGGCGTGCAAGGCTCTGAGGGAAGAGGGTTATGAGGTCGTTCTCGTGAACTCAAATCCCGCGACGATAATGACCGACCCCGAGATGGCAGACAAAACCTATATCGAGCCCATAACCGCGGATGTCGTCGCGAGGATAATCGAGAGGGAGAGGCCCGATGCTCTCCTCCCCACACTCGGCGGTCAGACGGGGCTGAATGTTGCTGTTGAGCTTCACGAGATGGGCGTTCTGGACAGATACGGGGTTAAGCTCATAGGGGCGAACATCGAGGCGATAAAGAAAGCTGAGGACAGGGATCTCTTCAGAAAGGCCATGGAAAACGTCGGAATAGAGGTGCCGAGGAGTGAGATTGCCAACAGCGTCAGGGAGGCCCTGGATATAGCTGACGAGCTCGGATATCCAGTTGTTGTAAGACCTGCGTTCACCCTCGGAGGGACGGGGGGTGGAATAGCCTACAACAGGGAGGAGTTAATGGAGATTGCCAAAAAGGGCATTGAGATGTCTCTGATAAATCAGGTGCTGATCGAGGAGAGCGTGATTGGATGGAAGGAGTTCGAGCTCGAGGTAATGAGGGACAGGGCCGACAACGTGGTGATAATCTGCTCGATCGAGAATTTCGACCCGATGGGTGTGCATACTGGTGATAGCATAACCGTGGCTCCAGCTCAAACTCTGACAGATCACGAATACCAGCAGCTCAGGGACTATGCGATAAAGATCATCAGGGAGATCGGAGTGGAGACGGGAGGCAGTAACATCCAGTTTGCAGTCCATCCCGAGAACGGCAGGATTCTTGCGATTGAGATGAACCCGAGGGTTAGCAGGAGCTCGGCTTTGGCATCCAAAGCAACCGGATTTCCCATAGCCAAGATTGCTGCCAAGCTCGCTGTAGGATACACTCTCGATGAAATCCCGAATGACATAACCAAGGAAACCCCGGCGAGCTTTGAGCCAACGATAGACTACGTTGTCGTCAAGATTCCGAGGTTCGCGTTCGACAAGTTCCCCACAGCCGACAGGACCCTCGGGACTCAGATGAAGAGCGTTGGCGAAGTTATGGCCATCGGAAGAACGTTTGAGGAGGCACTCCAGAAGGCGATAAGGAGCCTCGAAATCGGCAGATTTGGTCTTGGAGCAGACGGAAAGGACAGGAAGCCGAGCAGGGATGAGATAGTCCAGAAACTGATTACTCCCAACCACCAGAGGGTCTTCTACATAAAGTACGCCATCGAAAACGGATTTTCGGTGAAGGAGGTTGCCGAGCTCACGAAGATAGACCCGTGGTTCATAGAGAAGATCGCCAACATCGTCAGGGTTGAGAGGGAGCTTGAGGAGTATGCGAGGACCCACACCATCGAAATCCTGCCGGCTGAGGTTCTCAGAAAGGCCAAGCAGTACGGATTCAGCGACTACCAGCTTGCCAGGATATTCGGCACGAGCGAGAGGGAGGTGAGGAGGGCGAGGAAGAGGAGGGGGCTGATCTCGACCTTCAAGATGGTCGACACCTGCGCTGCAGAGTTCGAGGCGAAGACCCCCTACTACTACTCGAGCTACGAGCTTGAAAACGACGCAGTCAGGACTGACAGAAGGAAGGTGATGATTCTCGGAAGTGGACCGAACAGAATCGGGCAGGGAATTGAGTTCGACTACTGCTGTGTGCATGCCGTTATCAGCGCGAAGGAGGAGGGATACGAGACGATCATGGTGAACAACAATCCCGAGACGGTTTCAACAGATTACGACACCTCTGATAGACTGTACTTCGAGCCGATAACTCATGAGGACGTGATGGACATATACGAGAACGAGCAGCCCGAGGGAATTTTCGTTCAGTTCGGCGGTCAAACCCCGCTAAACATCGCGAGACAGCTTGAAGAGAGCGGTGCAAGAATACTCGGCACGTCTGTGGACTCGATAGATCTCGCCGAGGACAGGGAGAAGTTTGCTGAGATATGCAGGAGGCTCGGAATTCCGCAACCCGAGAATGGAATCGCCTTCAGCATAGAGGAGGCGAAGGAGATAGCGAGGAGGATTGGATATCCGGTGCTCGTAAGGCCCAGCTACGTTCTCGGTGGAAGGGCGATGGAAATTGTGTACGATGAGGAGACTCTGGAGAGGTACATCGAGGAGGCGATAGAGGTCAGTCCGGAGAAACCCATCCTCATAGACAGGTTTTTGGAGGATGCGATTGAGGTTGAGGTCGATGCACTCTGCGATGGGGAAGAGGTCGTGATAGGCGGGATAATGGAGCACATAGAGGAGGCAGGAGTTCACAGCGGTGATTCCGCCTGCGTGCTTCCACCCCAGACCATACCACAGCAAATCGTCGAGAGGATAATAGACTACACTAAGAAGCTCGCCCTCGAGCTGGGAGTCGTGGGGCTGATAAACATTCAGTATGCCGTCAAGGGTGATGTTGTTTACATACTCGAGGCAAACCCGAGAGCGAGCAGAACCGTGCCCTTTGTGAGCAAGGTAACGGGCATACCCCTCGCCAAGATAGCCGCGAAACTCATGCTCGGAAAGAAGCTGAGAGAGCTTGGTGTGAAAGAGAGAGTATTCCCAAAGCATGTTGCTGTTAAGGAGGTTGTTTTTCCCTTTATAAAGCTTCCTGGAGTGGATCCTGTTCTTGGACCTGAAATGAAGAGCACCGGAGAGGTTATGGGTGTTGATTACAGTTTTGGAATTGCATACTACAAGGCACAGCTTGGAGCCGGAATGAGGCTGCCATTGAGTGGAACGGTTTTTGTGAGCCTGAGAAAGTCAGACAGGACCAAACTGCTTCCTGCTGTCGGAAAACTCAGGGAGATGGGTTTCAGAATTCTGGCAACAGACGGAACATCTGAGTTTTTGAGAGATAATGGGATTGATGCTGAGATAGTTCTGAAGGTAAGTCAGGGAAGGCCCAATGTGATAGACAAGATAATCAACAGGGAGATAGACCTCATAATCAACACACCAAGTGGAAAGAAGGGGAAGACCGAGGGATACATGATCAGAAGAGCTGCGGTTGATCACGGAATACCCTACATAACAACGGTGAGCGGTGCTATGGCTGCGGTCAGGGGGATTGAGGCAATGAAAAACTCTGTGATGACAATAAAGAGCATTCAGGAATACCACGGTGAGATCGATGGAGGATAGAGAGGTGGAAAAGCTCATAAAAAAGCTTGACGGAAAGGAGATCACAAGAATTTTCCTTGAAAAGCTCTCTGAAAATCTAAATATTGATGTTCACCGACATATAAGAGCTGGAAAGCCTGAAGCTGTTCTGGCAGAGTTCAAATCTGTTGAAGAGGTAACCAGAATAGCCATAAACTCTCTGAAAAACGACATTCCTGTTCTCTTCACAAGGCTCAGAAACGATCAGATGGATGAGCTCGAGAGAATTGGATTGAATGTGAACAGAACCGCAAGAACTGCCAGACATCTCAGCCTTGATGAAAACTCCGGAAAGCTTGCAATATTTTCTGCCGGGAGTTCTGATGTTGCTGTTGCAGAGGAAGCAAGAGAGACAGCAGAATTCCTGGGTCTTGAGGTTCTGAAGTTCTATGATGTTGGTGTTGCGGGCATACACAGGCTCATAGAACCCCTCGAAACCATCAGAAAGGAGGATGTTGATTCTGTGGTGGTGGTGGCAGGAATGGAGGGTGCACTCCCTTCAGTTATTGCAGGGCTCGTTGATCTGCCTGTTATCGCTGTTCCAACATCAGTGGGCTATGGAACTAATCTGAGGGGATTTACAGCCCTTTTTTCAATGCTCCAGAGCTGCTCTTCAGGTGTTGCTGTTGTTAACATTGATAACGGATTTGGAGCGGGAGTTTTTGCATACCTGATCTCCAGAAGGGTCAGGAAAAGATCATAGGATTTCTGATATGGTTTTCCTGGTAGTCTCTGCAGATTCCCTGTCGTATACAACCAGCGAGACCTCTCTCAGGTGGGTGACCTTTTCTGAGAAATCCCTAACCACTCTGACAAATGTTCTGACAACCTTCTCCAGAGGACATCCGTAAATTCCAGCACTCACTGCAGGAAATGCTATTGATTCAAGTTTAAGTTCTTCAGCTTTCCTGAGTGGGCCTGAAAATGCAAGATAGAGCTTCTCTTCCATTTCATCATTCCATTTTCCACCGCATATCGGGCCAACTGTATGCATCACGTATTTTATTCCTCTTTCTTCCAGTCTCATTGCCGGAGTCACAACAACCTCTCCATGGTCTATGCTCTCTTTTCCAGTCTGTTCTCTCATGGCCCTCTTGCTCATTCTCGTGTACTCTTGGGCGTTTCCTGCACACGCCTTTGCTATTGCATACGCAACCCCTCCTCCATGCTCCAGTCTTTTATTTGCTGCATTCACAATTGCCTTTGCAGGATATTTTGTAATATCTCCGATTGCAAGTCTGAGAGTCAGATTTCCAACTTCTTTCTCGAGAATCTGCTCCATGTTACGTTTCTGTCAGATCTGGATTTAACTTTTCTCTGATATTTCCTTCATCATGTTTTTCTTGGAAAAGTTTATATACACTACATCTGCTCAATCTTTAATAATGGGTAGATTCCTGTCAAAAATGATCAATCTTAGAAAAAAGGAGGGAATGAATCCTGTGGTATCGGAGATAAAGGTTCACTCTCCAAAACACGGGGACTTGCTGAGGGGCAGAGACATCTTGGAAATTCTTGGGATTTACGAAAGATGCAGAAGTGCCGGGATTTCATACATTACCGAAAGAAATCATTTCAGAGGAGATTTTGAAACTTTCAGGGAGATATGCAGAAACTCTGAATTGCCCGTCCTCAGAAAGGACTTCATCGTAACAAAGGAGGAGATTGAAAGGACAGCTGAGGCTGATGGTGATGCTGTTCTGCTGATTGCCAGAATTCTCAGGGATGAAACTCCTGAGTTCGTTGACTTCTCACTTGAGCACGGACTGGAGAGTGTGGTTGAGGTTCACAGCATGGAGGATGTTGGGCATGCAAACCTCTCAAAAACCCCGATAATCGGGATAAACAACAGGGATATTGCGGTTCTGGAAAAGGATGATGGAAGTGTTGAAATCACACAGAAACTGGCACCGCTGATAAGGAACGGTGCTTTAAAGCTAAGCGAGAGCGGAATTACGACAAAAGAACATCTTGAAACTGCTCTGAGATATGCAGACGCCGTTCTCGTTGGAACTGCTTTCATGAAGGCTGATGACATTGAAAAAAAGGTTATTGAGTTTGTGGGTGGTGGGTATGCTTGAGGTTGTTGTTGAGGGCAGGAATTTAACCTTCAGAGAGGCGTACAGGACATTCAGGGAATTATTCTCTGAAGATCCAATAAGAATTGCAGGGTTTTTAACTGCCCTCGAGGCCAAGGGATACACTTCTGAGGAGATAGCAGGATTTGCAAAGGCGATGAGGGAGTTTGCCATTAATGTTGAGGTTAAAGATGTATGTGATGTTGTCGGAACCGGAGGAGACAGGGCAATGACGATAAACGTCAGTACAGCAAGTTCCATAGTGCTCTCTCTTTACATGAGGGTTGCAAAGCATGGGAACAGGTCAGTAACATCAAAGAGCGGTTCTGCAGACTTTCTTGAAAAGGCCGGGGTTGAGATAAGCCTACCTCCTGAGAGGCTTGTAAGGCTGATAGAAAAGACAAACTTCGGGTTCATCTTTGCACCGCTTTACCATCCAAAGATGAGGGAGATCATGCCTGTAAGGAGAGCACTTGGGATAAGGACTGTATTTAACATTCTCGGCCCTCTTCTCAACCCGGCAAACCCCTCCTGCATGCTTGTTGGAGCAAGCTCTGAAAGCATTGCAGAGAAGATGGCAGCGGCTCTCAGGTATCTGGGTGTGAGAAACGCAGTTGTCGTGCATGGCTATCCATACGATGAGGCAAATCCTTCGGGAACGACCCTTGTAATCGAGATAAGAAACGGGACCTCTGAGAGATACACCGTAACTCCCGAGCATTTTGGTCTGAAGAGGGTAAAGGTTGTACCTTGCATCTCACCGGCTGAGAGTTTTTCAAGGGTGTGCAGGGTTTTTGAAGGAAAGGGATACGAGGAGGACAAAGTCTTTATAGTACTCAATTCAGCTCTTGCTCTTTACTCTGCTGGATTTCAGGATTTTCATGAGTGCAGAGAGATGGCTGAAAACGTTCTGGATGGAACTGCCATGAAAAAGCTGGAGGAAATTGCATGGACTTCAAAAAGCTTGAATGGGTAGAACCTGTTAGGCTTTACAGCGTTTTGAGGGAGGAAATGCATCCTTTCATTCTTGAATCTGCAGAAAAGGACAGCAGGAAGGCGAGATTCACCTACATCTCAGCAAACCCTGATTTTGTTGTTGAAGTTGGTGAAAGGGGGACCCATGTTAATGGGAAAAAGGTGATCGATGAGAGAAATCCTTTCAGGGCTCTGAAAAATTTTGAGATGAAGCCTGCAGGTAGCAGATTTTCAGGGGGATTTGTTGGGTATCTCTCCTACGACTCTGTTCTGAATGAAATTGGAAGAGATGACGGTAGAAGCTCTGTTTTTGGACACTACTCTTCTTTTTTTGTTTACGATCATGCCGAAGGTGTTCTCAGGTATTTCGGGGAGGATGATGTGTGGGCGGAGAAAATGGTTGAAAAAGCAAAAAGGGAAACACTTGAGATGGGGGATGGGGGATCTGAGATAATAAAAACGGATGCTGATTTTGATGCCTTTGTGAGGGATGTTGAGAGAGCAAAGGAGCACGTTTATGCAGGAGATGTATTTCAGATTGTTATTTCAAGAAAATACATACTCAGAACTGATCTTGATCCATTTCAGGTTTACATGAATCTAAGGAAGCTGAACCCAAGCCCCTACATGTTCTGTCTCGAGTTTGAAACTTCTTTGGCAGGATCATCTCCTGAAACGCTTGCAAGTGTCTTTGATGGAGTACTGAAGGTCAATCCAATAGCCGGAACAGCGAGAAGGGGAAAAAGTGAAGGTGAAGATAAAAAAATTGCTGAAAAACTTCTATCTGATGAAAAGGAGAGGGCAGAGCATTTGATGCTTGTTGATCTGGCAAGAAATGACGTGAGAAAGGTCTGCAGAGCTGGTAGTGTCAGGGTTGAGAGATTCATGGATGTTCTGAAATACAGCCACGTCATGCACATTGAAAGTGAGGTCGTTGGAGTTCTTGAAAGTGGAAAGGATGTCTTTGATGCGATCTCGGCATGCTTCCCTGCAGGAACCCTTACAGGCGCACCCAAGATAAGAGCGATTGAGCTCATTGATGAAATAGAGAGATCAAGGAGGGGAATTTACGGTGGTGCTGTTGGATACTTTTCCAGGGATGCTGATTTTGCCATTGCAATAAGGATGGCGGAAATTAACCGCAGCAGGGTTACTGTGAGGGCCGGAGCCGGCATTGTTGCGGACTCAATTCCGGAGAAGGAGTTCCATGAGACTGAAAGAAAGATGGGTGCAGTCCTTCAGGCACTGGGGGTGGAGGCGTGATAGTTATTGTTGACAACAGGGACTCCTTTGTCTGGAATCTCGCTGAGTACGTTTCGCTCTTTGAGAGGGTGAAGGTTGTTGACAACAGGATTGGTGTGGAGGAGATGAAGAGACTCAATCCGAATGGAGTGATCATTTCTCCAGGTCCAGGAAGCCCTGAAAGCAGGAGAGATGTTGGTAACAGCCCTGAAATTGTTTTGAGGGCCGATGTTCCTGTTCTGGGAGTGTGTCTGGGGCATCAGATCATAGGTCATGTTTTTGGTGGGAGGGTTGGGAGGGTGAAGCCGTATCATGGAAAGGGAAGCAGGATTCTGCATGATGGCAGGGGAATTTTCAGCGGTGTTGAAAATCCTCTGCTTGCAGGCAGATACCATTCTCTTGCGGTTCTTGAGATTCCGGATGGGTTTGTGAAAACTGCAGAATCTGATGGAATTGTGATGGGAATAAGGAGCAGAGATGGGATGATTGAGGGTATACAGTTCCATCCTGAAAGTGTGATAACTCCAAGGGAAGAGGGGCTTAAGATAATCAGGAATTTCGTGAGGAAGTGCAGGGTGAGCAGATGATAGTAAAGATATGCGGGATAAAAACCACCGAAGAGCTGGATTTTGTTGAGAGGTATGCAGATCTTGCAGGAGTGGTTATGGATCCCAGCTCAAAGAGGTTTGCAGGAAAAAGGAGAGCAAGAGAAATCATGAATGCAGCCTCAATACCGGTTTTTGCCGTGCTCACAGCAGAGAGCTTTGATGAAGCTTACAACACTGCATGCAGAATAAATGCAGACAATCTTCAGATACACTCGGAATTTTTTCCAGTGGAGGACTTTGAAAGGCTGAAAGAGCATGGTTTCAGAGTTATGAAAGCATTCAGGGTTCCGGAGAGGTGTGATGACCATAATGCTGAAGTTGAAAGAATAATAAGGCTGATAAATCTGTACAAACCAGATCACACTCTTCTTGATACGGGAAGGGGTACGGGAAGAGTTCACGACCTCAGGGTCAGCAGGGAGGTGGCGAGGATGGAAAGGGTTATTATTGCCGGAGGACTGGGCCCGAAAAACGTCAGATCTGTTGTGGAGTACGTGAACCCATGGGGAGTGGATGTATCAAGCGGTGTGGAGAGGAGCGGAAAAAAGGACGAATCCCTCATCAGGGCCTTTGTAGGTGAGGTGAGAAGGTGATATTAGTTCATGATGAGGTTTTTGCCGTTGTAAATGTTGATCACTCAGATAATATGGAGCTCTTTGCAGCTGTGAGGGATTTGGATGGGAGGTTAACGCTCGTCATACCAGAAAAACGCCTGAAAGGTCTGGAGTTCACGGATGCGGAGAGAGGATTCAGGCTGATAACCTTCGAAACGAGGATTCCGTTCGACACCGTGGGTTTTATTGCCAAGGTATCTTCAGCTCTCGCTCGTGAGGGTATTCCGGTCCTCGTGTTCTCTTCCTTCTCTACAGATCATGTTCTTGTCAGGGAGGATCACCTTGAAAAGGCCGTTGAAACTCTTGAGAAGGTGGTCAGGTGAAGTTTGGCGAGTTTGGAGGAAGATTCGTGCCCGAGATGCTCATCCCTCCGCTTGAGGAGCTTGAGGAAAAGTACGAGGAGCTGAAAAACAGCAAAGAGTTCAGAAGGGAGCTTGACGAACTGCTGAGGAGCTATGCTGGAAGACCCACTCCGCTTTACTACGCCAAAAACCTGAGTGAGAAGGTGGGAGGGGCAAAAATCTATCTCAAAAGGGAGGACCTGCTACACAGCGGGGCACACAAGATAAACAACACCCTCGGACAGGCCCTGCTTGCGAAGCACATGGGGAAGAGCAGGCTCATAGCCGAGACGGGAGCAGGACAGCACGGCGTTGCCACTGCGATGGCAGGGGCAAAGCTCGGGCTGAAGGTGGACGTGTACATGGGGGCTGAAGATGTGGAGAGACAGAGGCAGAACGTTTTCAGGATGAAGCTGCTTGGAGCGAACGTGATTCCTGTTGAGAGCGGTAGCAAAACGCTGAAAGATGCGATAAATGAAGCTCTCAGGGACTGGAGCAGGACGTTTGAAAGTTCACACTACCTCGTGGGCTCTGTTGTTGGGCCCCACCCATACCCGACAATCGTCAGGGACTTTCAGTCAGTGATAGGAAGGGAAATAAAAGCCCAGGTTCTCGAACTGGAAGGAGCTCTGCCTTACGCTGTTATTGCCTGTGTGGGGGGCGGCAGCAATGCGATCGGGGCATTTTACGAGTTCATAGACGAGAGGGATGTGAGGCTGATAGGTGTTGAAGCCGGGGGCAAGGGACTTGAAAGCGGAGAGCATGCTGCGAGTCTCAATGCTGGAGAAAAGGGGGTGCTGCACGGAATGCTGTCCTACTTCCTTCAGGATGAGGATGGGCAGATACTGGACACCCACAGCATTTCAGCAGGCCTTGACTATCCGGGAGTTGGACCTGAGCACGCGTGGTTTAAAGAGACTGGGAGAGCTGAGTACGTTGCAGTGTCTGACGATGAAGCCCTCGCAACTTTCATGGAACTCTCCAGGACTGAAGGGATCATTCCAGCTCTGGAATCAGCCCATGCTGTTGCCTATGCCATGAAGCTTGCGGAGCAGCTTGACGGAGACGAGGTGGTTGTTGTCAACCTTTCGGGCAGGGGAGATAAGGACATGGGCATAGTGATGGAGGTGCTGGGAGATGCTTGACAGGTCGCTTGTGACGTTCATAACCGCTGGAGACCCAGACCCGGATAAGACCCTCGACTTCATGCTCGTTCTTGAGAAGTACTCGGATGTCATTGAGCTTGGCATCCCGTTCAGCGATCCGGTTGCTGACGGAAAAACCATTCAGAAAGCGAACCTGAGGGCTTTGAGAAATGGATTCAGAGTCAGGAAGGTTTTCGAAATCGTGGGGGAATTCAGGGAGCATTCCGGGAAGAAGGTGGTTCTGATGACGTACTACAACCCCATATTCAGGATGGGTGTGGAGAGGTTCGTCAGGCTTTCTGCTGAGGCTGGAGTTGACGGGATAATAGCCGTTGACCTGCCGGCAGATGACAGCCGGGAGTTCAGGGAGATCTGCAGGAAATTCAGCATCAAAACGATTTTCATAGCCTCTCCCAACACAGCAGACGAAAGACTTCGTCTCATCGACAGGGCAAGCACAGGCTTTGTTTACCTCACCTCAGACTACGGAACAACCGGAAAAAGAGAGAGCATTGGCGAGAGGGCTTTTGAGTTCATAAATCGAGCGAAGGAAGTCTGCAGAAATCCGATAGGTGTTGGATTCGGAATTTCGAAGGCCGAGCATGTGAGGGAGCTGATAAACGCGGGAGCGGATGGGGTGATCGTTGGCAGCGCGATAGTTGAACTTGTAGAACTTTACGGAGAGAACGCTGATGAATACATGGAGGAGAAGGTCAGGGAGCTTGTGAGAGGACTGAAATGATTTGAATTTTTGCACTGATTGTTTGGCAGATGCATTCTTTTCTTCTTTGAAGAAATGAGCCGTGGATGATCCGGGAGTTTGAGAGGTTGCTCTCGAATTTACTTGAGTTTCACCTTTCGTAGAAAGCACTTTTTCAGCTTCACTCTCGGAAACCCATGAAAACAGGGTATTTTTCTCTTCCTGTTTTTCCGTAATTTTCTCCATTTTCAAGCGATCTGAGAAAGCCTGTGGTACATTATCCAGTATATTCAGGACAAATGCCGCCAAACATCAATATTTTTGAAAGTCAGATAAAATTTTAATATCATGTCAAATCCAGAAGGAGCATGCCTGTCAAACACGCAGTTACTCACAGAAACAGTAAAAGAAACTCGCTCGTGCTTGTTCTGTTCTTGATTCTCCTGATTGTTACTGGAGTCCTTATGGAAGTCATAAATCCTCCCATAATTTTCATCGGCATTTTCCTCATTCTGATCTACGCTGCTTTAAGACTCCCCCTCGCTCTTTTTGCCAGAGATGTTCAGAAAGTCGAGGTGGAGGTGCTCGAGGAGGTGGAAGTGGGCAGGTGGAATGAGTTCAAAGAAGTTGTTCTTACCGATGAGTGGATTGTTCTCCGCAAAAACCTTGGCTTTCCTCTCGTTATACCGAGAACAGGCTCGATTGAAAACAGCATCAGAAAGATTGCGAAATCAAACATCATCGGGTAAAACTATTTTAACTTTCGACTCACACAGCCCATGAAATGGTCAGGAGCCTCTCGGACTTGAAGGGCTACCAGATAGTCGGAAGGCATTCGGCAGTAAAAACCTGTTTGTGGCTCAAGAAGTCGCTCAAAGATGAGAGTTACTGCTACAAGCAGAAGTTCTACGGCATAGCGAGCCACCGCTGTCTTCAGATGTCTCCCGCGCTAATATGCAACCTCTCGTGCATTCACTGCTGGAGGCCTCTCGATCTCATGCCCCCGTTCGCAGAGTGGGACGATCCGGAGTTCATATTTGAGGAGTCCATAAAAGCCCAGCACCGATTGCTGAGCGGCTTTCACGGGACCGAGGGAGTGAACAGGAGGAAGCTTGAAGAGGCTTACAGGCCGAATCAGGTTGCCATAAGCCTGATAGGCGAGCCAACACTCTACCCGAGAATTGACGATCTCGTTGATGTCTACAACAGAAACCGCTTTACAACCTTTCTCGTTACAAACGGTACAAACCCACTGGCAGTTGAAAGGGTTGAGCCCTACCAGCTTTACCTGAGCATCACGGCATGGAACGCTGACTCCCACAGGAAGCTCCAGGGAAGGAACCAGTGGGAAAAGGTGGAAAAAACGATGAAAATAATGTCTGAAAAGGACAGCCGGACTGTGATAAGACTGACGCTGATCAGGGGCATTAACATGGAGCCTGAGCTTTTTACCGGCATAATTGACAGGGCCCAGCCCGACTTCATAGAGGCCAAGGCGTACATGCACCTCGGCCACTCAAGGCTCAGGCTTGAGAGAGATGCGATGCCATCGCATGAGGAGGTAAGAGCTTTCTCCGAGAAGCTCGCCAGGCTGACAGGTTACAGTATCAGGGATGAAAGCGGGATAAGCAGGGTGGTTTTGCTTGAAAGGTGAGTTTTTCGAAAAAATCAGGGCAGAGCTGGAGGAAAAGGAAAAGGTGAGGGAGGAACTCATAATAAAGTCGAGAGAGCTGAGGATTAGCAGCTCCAAGGCCATTGCCAACATCCATGCAGGTAGAATGGATGAATCCGCCCTGCATCTGGGTGAAGCAGAGAGGGCGTTAAGAGAAATTCTTGAGTACAGAAAGTCTCATCCGGATGTTTTTTACCTTGCAAATGATGCCCTTCAGGAGTTTATTGAGGCTGTTGTTTTCAGACATGTTGTTGAGAGACTCGAGATTCCCGAATCTCTGCCTGTCAACATTCCTCAGGCGGTTCTTCCGGGTATGGCTGATTGCATTGGAGAAATCAGAAGATATGTGCTCACTGAAATGATAAGGGGAAGGGACTTTGAGAGGGTTGAAAGACTTCTTGATCTTATGGAAGAGATCTATCGCACTCTTATCCAGTTTGATTTTCATGACAGGCTCACAGGGAATCTGAGGCCAAAACTGGATGTTGCGAGGAATGTTATCGAAAGGACAAAGTCCGATCTGATTGCTGCAAGAATTTACTGGAAACTGAGGTCTGAAAAAGACAGTGGATGACCGGGATGATCACAATCATTCTGGATTTTCAATCAGTTCATGCGGAAATGAGAGTTTGTGAACTCTGTATACTATCGAGAGCTTCATGGAGTCTGTTTCCATTCCATGCTCCTGAGCGAAGTTGTGAATCCATTTTGTCACCTCTCTGAAACTTCTGAAAGCCCCGAGAACCTTCCACCTGTTATCACCATCAACAAGAAGTATCATGATAACATTTGGAGAGTTTTTCAGATATTCATAGACCTTTCCCCACTCATCGAAATTTTTGCTGTTGCTGCTGAACTCAATGAATGCAAATATGAAGTAGTTCTCATTTGGAATCACGACCTCTCTTATAACTCCACCGTGTTTCATCTCTCTCAGAATGTCTGCTATTCTTGAATGACTTATTTTTATTCCGTATTCTCTCATCATTGTCTCGCTGAGCTCTTTGAGAGTGGCTGAAGGCTCTCTGATCTTTTCCCTGATGAGCAGCAGTCTTGTTCTGTCCAGACTCAGTATGGGACTTTTTAGATCATTCTGCTCCAATCTCATCACCAGCCTGAAATGCCAGAAGGAGGATGCTCAATTACAGAACATGTTCTATATATAGGTTTTTAAACACGGAAGGTTGGAATGAAAAATAAAAAACTGATGCAACTTTCAGGAGGATGTCACGCCCTGGAAATCCTCGCAGGAACCGCTTTAAGCAGAGGGCATCCTGAAATCGGATCTGCAGGTTTTCTCGGTGTCAGGGCGTTAACATTCGCCTCTGCCCATCCATGAGGAATGTTTATCACATCCTGAACGATCCCATCCGTTACCTTGGCCTTTATTTTTATGCTGCCGTATTCTGTTGAAACTATCACGTAATCCCCGTCATTAACTCCATACCTCTCTGCGGTTTTTGGGTGTATCTCAACATACGGCTCAGATAGCATCTTCTTCATCTTCTCAACATTTCTAAGCTGTGAGTGTGTGAAGTAAACATTTCTCGATCCCGTTGTCAGTATCAGCGGATAATCCTTTGAAATTTCCTGTCCGTAGAGTTCCAGAACAGGATCCTTTGGAGCAGGAAGTGGATCGTAACCCATCTCGGCAAGGGAGTCTGAGTAAAGCTCAACCTTTCCGCTTGGCGTTCTGAAACCTCTCTGCATGTATTCTCCATATCTGACCTCTCCCGTCCAGACACCTGAAGGGTATTTCTCAGTCAGATCGTGCACACTGTATCCTGTTGGCTCCAGAACCCAGTCTATTACCTCTTCAACATTATTCCATGGAAAATGCTCGCTGTACCTCATTTTCCTTGCAACCTCAAGCCAGAACTCAACGTCACTTTTTGACTCCCCAACGGGCTCGATCGTTTTCTTTCTCAGCATCATGTAGGGTATTCCGAAAATCACGCTGTAGTAATCAACAAGCTCAAGCCTTTCAAGGAATGTTGTTGCAGGCAGAAAGAGATCAGCATGCTTCGCCGTTTCAGTCATGAATATGTCCATCACAGCAAGAAAATCTACATTTTTCAGCATTTCAACTGTTTTCTCGGATTCAGGCCATGTCAGAACAGGATTTGATCCTGCAATGAACAGTGTCCTTATCTCGTATGGGTCTCCATTGAGGATGGCATCGTAAAGGTACATTCCCTGCCCCTCCCCCAGGTGAGTTTCCCAGACCTGGTAGAAGAAGGGGTGCCTTTCAATTCCTAAGGGGACATCCGGCAGGAGGTTTTGGAGTCTAAGGTTTTTTGAATGCACTCTCGATGCCCTGACAAACCCACCCTTCACATCAACATTTCCCGTAAGGGCGTGGAGAATTGCAATGCTTCTTGCATTCTGTATTCCAGTTGGTACCTGATCAAGGGCGTTAACTCCCTGAACGATGCATGCAGGCTTGGTTTTTGCAAATGTTCTTGCAATCTCGGTGATTGTATGCTCATCAACCCACGTCTTCTCAGAGATCTCGTTCAGAGTGTAGTTTGAGACGAAATCCCTTAACTTTTCAAAGCCGTGGCAGTAGCCGGACACAAACTTGCTGTCGTACAGTTTCTCCTCAATTATTACCTTCATCAGACCAACAGCCAAGTACGTATCGCTTCCTGGCTTTATTCTGGCATGAATGTCTGCCATCTCTGCAACCTTTGTTTTTCTTGGATCTATTGCGATCAGCTTTGCCCCTCTTTTTCTCGCCCTTTCAATCATCCAGGCAAGAGGCGGCTTTGATGCGTGCGGGTTGTGGGCCCAGACAACTATGCAGTTTGAATTTTCGGGATCCGCGACAGGAAACTTGCCGAGGGTAAGGATATACCCGATAATTTCGTGCCTGTAGCACATGCTTTCGGGTGAGAAGCAGTTCGGGCTGCCGTAAACATCCATAAACCTTCTTATGAATCCAACCGTTGATGATCCACCGAGAAGAATCGGCATTCCTATTATTGTTGCAAATGATCTTGGATCAATCTCTCTGATCTCCTTCAGATTTTCTACAAATATGTCAAGTGCGTCATCCCATTCAACTCTCTTCCATTTACCATTCTCCTTGACCATTGGGTGGGTTATTCTGTCCGTGGAATAAACATAATCGGGCGAGATGCTGCCCTTCGGACACAACCTCCCCCTGTTCAGAGGATGTTCTTTCATTCCCGTAACCTTTACAATTTTGCCATTTTCGACATGCACATTCATGCCACAGCTCCAGGCACAGAGTTCACATGCAGTCTTGATGACTTCCATACCTGATGAAAAATCCTGGAAGAATATTAATTTTTCCAGAAAGTAGTCTTTCTCTACACTCTGAAGGCTATGCCGGCGTATCCAACGACAAAGCTCTTGTCTGCAACATCACCGCTCGTAGAGTAATGGACAAGCTCTGCATTTCCACCAAAATACTTCGCAATGTGCATGGCAACAGCTATGGGCCCGTATCCGCAAACGCTTGCCTGAAGATCATATATCGTTTTGTAGAACTTCTTCACATCCATGCTCTCTATTGCCTCAATGACAATCTCATCTCTCCTTCTGCATTCCTCATCCGGAATGTAGTGGTGCATGTCGCTTGAGGCAACCAGAGCAAAGCTCCTTCCGGTCTCTTCATGTGCCCTTATTATCTCGTCAGCCACCTCTCTGGCACTCTCCTCATCCTGAAGGCCCATGCAAATTGCAACAATTCTGAAATCCTCGTGTAGGTACTGGATAAACGGGATCTGAACCTCAAGGCTGTGTTCTTCCGCAAAGGCAGTCTCATCAGGAGCCACGGATATCTTTGGCATGGCATCTATGAAATCCATATCGGGCATTACGGAGCCAAGGGGTGTGAGCCATTCATCGGTTGAGACAGCTATGGGCATTCCATAGCCGGTGTGATTTGGTCCGACAACGATGTATGTTTCTGCATCCTTCAGAACAGAATGAACACTTCCGGCTGTCCTTCCGGAATAGATGTATCCTGCGTGTGGTGAGACTATCGCAATAACATCATCGCTCTTCACACCCATTTCCGTAAAATCTCCGAGCATTCCGAGAAGCGATTCAGGATTTGAGGGGTAGAATGATCCTGCATATTTCGGATACCTCATAGTCATTAAATACCCGTTTTTCTAAATAAACGTTTGCTATGAAGCTTGGAGTTGTTGTCAATCCTAAGGCAGGAAAAGGTCCTGATAGAGAGATCATAAAAAGGGCTGTTGAAAAACTTGATCCCGATGAAATTGTAACAGGACAGGATGATCTCGGTGAAATTTACATCGAGAATTCTCATGTTGTTGAGGTTGAACGAACATACGACAGAAATGATACAAAAAGACTTGTTGAAGTTCTTGACAGAAAGGTGGATGTGATAGCGGTTTTCGGAGGGGATGGTACGGCAAGTGACGCGGCATCAGCATTTCCGAAAAAGCCTCTGCTTTGCATTCCGATGGGAACGACAAATGTCAGCCCCCTGATGTCCGAAAGTCTTGAAAATCTTCAGGTTTATGAGGTGGATGCACTTCATGTCAGGGATTACGGCAGAGTTGCATTCAACGATGTTGTTGCCGGGCCCACGGTGCTGGGAACCGTGGATGGAGAAATCACCGAACTCGATGCCCTCTCCTTCATGAGTGGGGAAATCAGGAAGGGAAATCCAGGGAAGTTTTATGGAAGGGTGGCTGAGGGTGAGAGGGTTATTGAGGGTATATTCGGAAACATCTTTGTTTCCATGCTCGACAGGAGATATCTCGGTAAGGGAATATCTGGAGGAGCTTCAATTTCAGCTTTCGCAGGTTTCAGGTGTCTTGCAGCCTGTCTGAGCCACACGGTTGTTTTGGGGAGCATAACCAAGGAATCTCTCAGAAATCTCGAGCCAATAAGGACTGAAACTATGAGCTTTGATGATGGAATAATCATTTACGCAGACACCGTTATTTCGGCAGATGGAAATCCGTTTGCTTACAGGGAAGAGGTCGAAATAAGGTTTCTTGAGAAAGCGGTGAAGGTTCTGAAGGGTTCCCAAGTTTTTCGATAATTTTTTATAATTGCAATTCTAATTTTATCATCCTTCTTCATCTCCAGAGGTGATGCACTTGTTTAAGGATGATGGCGTAAAGCTAAAAGATGTTGCCAGATTCATGCTTGATTCCCTGCCATTCTATGCCATGGTTGTTGACGAGGATCACAGGATAATAATCGCTAACAGAAAGATCATTGAGGATTTCGGGTTTAAGCCTGAAGATGTTGAAGGCACATTCTGCCCAAAAACCATGCACGGAATGGAAAAACCCTATCCCGGATGTCCTCTTGAGGAATCCATCAGAAAAGGAGGGGTTTATGTGGAAAGGGAATTTTACGATGAGGATTCGGGAAGGTGGTTTGTTTCAATAATCTATCCCCTGGGTATGATGAGCAGAGAAGGAAAGAGGCTGTTTTTGCACTTCACGATAGACATAACTGACAGCAAGACTGCAAAAAGGCTTGAGGCTGAAAAGAAAATTGAGGAGGATAAGTACAGGGCTGTGTTTGAGAACGTAATCAATCCTATTGCTATAATGGACAGAAGTGGAGTGATACTGGAAGCAAATCCATCGCTGATTGAGCTTGTTGGATTCAACCCATCTGGTGTAAGGCTTGACAAAGCCTTTCATGAGAGCTGTGAATCCATTCCGGAAAGGTTTAATGAGGTTCTCGAAAAAAGAGAAATTGTGACATTCCGTGAAATTGTTGGTGACAGAACCCTGATTTTCAGCATAATCCCTGCTGAAATTGGAGAGGAGACGTATTTCATTCTCATAGGGAGGGATATAACAGAAGTTCTAAGAATGGAAAATCTTCTTCGTATGATACTGAGCGTTGAAAGAGAGCTTGATAAGTTCTCAGATCTGAGATCACTGATTGAAAGAATATCGGAGAACATAGCTTCTGTGAGAGATTACAGGGGTGTGAGAATAGATCTGGTTGGAAAGGATAAGATTGCAGCAGTCTCAGGTGAGTTGAGTGATTGCTTGGCTGAAGAATGTCCTGCTGTCAGGAACGTCCTGGAAACGGGAAGAGATCTGATTTCTGATATATCCAGATGTCCTGAGGAATGCATGGTCAGGAAAAGATTCTCCAGTGATGTCATGCTGTACATGGCGATTTTTTCAGTTTCAACCAGTGAAAGAAGAGGAGCCTTGGCCTTTTACTCTCTCAAACCCTTTGATCAGGAGGAGATAGCAATTCTAAGAACAATGGCTGCCGACATCTCGCTTGCCATCAGGAACTATGAGTTCAATCAGATGAAGAGGGATGCCTACAGGAAAATAGAGGAGAGCATGGAGAAGATAGCACTGCTGATCGACAGGATAAGAAATCCACTGACGGTCATATCCGCTTATGCAGAGCTGTATCCTGAAGGTGAAGCAGGCAGGATGATACTTGAACAGGTGGAAAGAATAAACAGCATAATCAGAAATCTTGATGAGGAGTGGGAAAAGTCAGATGAGCTTAGAGAAGGTCTTAGAACTCTTTTTCAGTGATTGTTTCCGGTTTCTGAGAAACCTTTAAATATTATCATAATGATTACAAAAATCACTATGAGGAAGGCAATCATAGCAGATGATGATGAGGCAGTCAGAGAGGTTATCGGAGCGATGATCTCTGATTACTTCACCGTGATATATACCTCAAACGGAAAGGAGGCAGTTGAGATCTACAGAATGCTCAAGCCTGACCTCGTTCTGATGGACATACTGATGCCCGAAGTTGATGGCATTCAGGCCACAAAGGAAATCAAAAAGATGGATCCTGACGCAAAGATAATTGCAATAACAGCCTACGCATCATCGAAGGGAAACGAGATTCTATCTGCTGGAGCACTTGATGTTATAGAGAAGCCCATCTCAAAGTCAAGGTTGATTGAGAAAATTAAAAAATACGTTACAATTTAGTTTTTCAGCTTTCAGACACGATTTTTGCCGAATATCCGAATTTTTCTATAGCCTTTACAAATTTTTCAGGATCGCCATCAATTTCGATTTCTGCAGATGTCAGGTCAATAGACAGAACCCTGGCACCCTCTTTCATGAGCACGTTGTTGACCGTGTTCACACATCCCTGGCATGTCAGACCGGAAAGCTCGAGCTTAACCTTCACTCCAATCACCACAGGTTACTTTATCGCTGTGAAATATATACTCTTTTTTTAACGTCATGTCAATTAAATTTTTATTTGAGTTAACAGAAAAGGTAAATGATGAATCTCGATGAGCATGATCTGAAAATACTTGATCTGCTTTCAAGAAATTCAAGACTGAGTTACAGTGAGATTGGCAAGATTCTCGGGCTGACAAGGCAGACTGTCAAGGCGAGAATTGCAAGGCTTGAGAAGGAGGGAATAATAGAGAGATACACAATCAGAATCTCACTGAAAACTAACAATCCGATTTTTTTCCTGAAAATCAGGTCTGACTCAGTCCCGGAGGGGTTTCGGGAGGTATACAGAATTGGAAAAAACAGGTATCTTGTGAAGCTCATCGCTGAAAGTTCAGATGATCTCGGAAATGCTGCACTGAACTATGAGGTGGAGGAGGTAATACCTGTTGCCGAGCACTTTGAGCTTGAAACACTTGAGATTCCAAAGATAAACTTCAGATGTGATTACTGCGGGAAGGAGGCCTTTGACAGACCCTTCACGTACAGGCTTCACAACAGGCTGTATGTTTTCTGCTGCCCCACATGCCTTGACCTTTTCAGGGAGTCAAATTACAGCAGTTAATATTTTTATAGCATGAGGATTAACAGATGAGCATGTTTTATGAGATTGAGGAGATCAAGCGAAGAAGAAAAAAGCTTGGTATAACACAGAAGAAGCTTGCAGAGCTTGTTGGTGTCAGCCAGCCACTGATAGCCAGAATTGAAAGTGGGGATCTCGATCCAAAACTCTCTCTTGTCAAAAGAATATTTGAGGTTCTCGGGGAGCTTGAAGGGAGAGGGATAAATGCGAGAAAGATCATGACCTCTCCCGTGATGTCGGTCTCGCCTGATGACGGGATACTCAGTACGGTTGACATAATGAGGGAGAATGGTTTTTCCCAGGTTCCGGTTATAAAGGATGGGGCAAATCTTGGCTGTGTAACTGAAAGCTCGATTCTTCGAGCCATAATGACCAAGGGGATAGATGGGGCCGAGGAGGTTAGGGTGAGGGATATAATGGACGATCCCCTGCCTGAGATTTCCCCCAATGAGACCCTTGAAAACATTTCAAAAATGCTTATAAATAATCCCGCACTGCTTGTGGTTGAAAGTGGCAGAATAATCGGAATAGTCACGAAGCATGACGTGATGAGGGCCATGAGGGAAAGGCGATGAACCTGGCCAAGATATTCTGGCACGGGATGGCAGAGGAAGAGAAGATAGAGTACATGAGCAAGTTCAGCGTTGCAGTCATAGGCAGCAGAATGCTTATGGAACTGCTGTGGAGGGGCGGGGTTGGATGTGTCAGGTACATCGGGGACTTCGTAACGCCCAATGACTCCAGGATAGACTGCACACTTCACCCTCTCGAGGCCAATGATTACGATGTCGTCCATCCCATGAGCAGCGATTCCTGTGTAATAAGCTACCCCTATCCAGATGATTACAGGGAGCTGAAAAGGCAGCTGAAGGGGATTGATGTGATCGTTGCTCACAAGCACATTGATGTTGCTGCAAGAATTGCTGAGGAGCTCGGATCTCCCTTCATTCCGAACATAATAACAACCTTTCTGCCAGATGGGATAAAGTTCTGGGAGGTTGAAATGCCGGAAGTTAAGTTTGATCCAATCTCCTACGCTCTGACATGCTCGATTCAGGCGGGAGAAATTCTGAGGATATTCACTGGCTACCATCTCCCGACAATAGCTCCTGAAGCCTATGTTGTAGACACAAGAAGCCAGCATTATCTGAGGAAAATAACCCTGAAGGTGAAAGAATGGGTGTAAGGGTTAAGGCTCCTTCACGAATTCACATCACGCTTATTGACCTTAACGGGAACATAGGCAGAGTTGATGGTGGGGTTGGGCTTGCTCTTGAAAACCCGTACATAGAGCTTGTTGCGAGAGAGAGTGAAAATGTGGTAATTAAA
This sequence comes from Geoglobus sp. UBA235, assembly GCA_002494725.1. Taxonomy (GTDB): domain Archaea; phylum Halobacteriota; class Archaeoglobi; order Archaeoglobales; family Archaeoglobaceae; genus Geoglobus. The sequence continues at coordinate 8,540 of DACG01000016.1, read as the reverse complement.
GGTGATTTTGAGAACAGGGAAAGATTTGCTGAAATCGCAGAAAAATTCAGGGAAAAATTCGGGATGGGGATTGAGATTGATATAAGGGAGAGCTTTCCTTCTCATGTTGGTCTTGGGAGCGGAACCCAGATCAGCCTTGCTGTTGGAAGGGCCTATACTGAGATTAATGAAATAGAAATGTCTGTCAGAGAGATTGCAGAATTTACGGGGAGAGGAGGAACATCGGGGATAGGGGTTGCTGTTTTTGAGCGTGGAGGGTTTATTGTTGATGGAGGACATTCCAGAAAACTCAAGAGCAGCTTTCTTCCATCTTCGTTCAGCCGAGCCCCTCCACCCCCAGTCATAGCCAGGTATGACTTTCCCGGATGGGAGGTCCATCTTTTTGTCCCTGAAGAAAAAGGATTTGCAGGGTTGAAGGAGAAGGATCTGTTTGAGAGGAGCACCCCTCTCAGGATTGATGAGGTGCGGGAGCTCTCACACATAATTCTGATGAAGCTCATGCCTTCTGTTGTTGAACAGGACCTTGATGAATTTGCAAGAGCAGTTTACAGAATTCAGCACCTTGGCTTCAAAAAAGCAGAGGTCAGCCAGTATGGAGAGGTTGCATGGGGCTTCATAGAACTTCTGAAGGATCATGGGGCCGTTGGACTGTCATCAACAGGTCCGACGCTGTATTTCATAGGGCCGAGAAAGAGTGCAAAGGAGGGAAAAAGATACCTTGAGGATCAGGGAGTTGAGTTTAACTACATAAGAACAGAAGCCAGAAACAGGGGTGCTGAAATTGGAGTATAGTGTGTGGTTTGGAAAGATTTCGGATGATGGAGTGGAAAGATCCAAAAATCTGAAAAAATCATTTTTGGAATCATACAATTCAGATCCACTTCCGTTCTCGGTTTTTGAGTACGGAAAGGAAATTTTTGGGGATGATTACTACAGAATCCTGAGAAGAGTAGCGATAGAGGTAGCCCAGGAATCGGTTGAGAGGGAAATCAGACGGGAGGACAGGTATGTTATATCGCTTGTAAGAGCCCTTGATGAAATAACAGATACCTCAAACCTTCTTGATGAGAGATTGAGGGAGCTGAGAGAGATAAAGGGGAGCAGGATTGTTGAGGAGTTTGAGAGGAAGATTGCTGAGCTGAAAGGGCTGAGATCTGAAATCGAAAGGGAAATTGAGAGTGTTATGAGGAAAATCGCACCGAATCTAAGTGAGATCGTTGGTGAGAAGATAGGTGCAAGACTGCTTGAAAAGGCCGGAAGCCTTGAAAAGCTTGCAAGCTATCCATCAAGCACGATTCAGGTTATAGGTGCCGAGAAGTCACTCTTCAAGGCACTTTCGAGAATAAGAAAGGGGAAAAAGGCCAAGGTACCAAAACACGGTGTTATTTTCCAGCATCCTTATATAAAGTCACTTCCGAAGAAAAAAAGAGGCAAGATGGCAAGATTCATGGCTAACAAGATCGCCATAGCTGTTAAGATTGACTACTTCAGGGGAGAGCTCGATGAAATGCTGGGTGAGGAGGTAAGAAGAAAGTATGAGCAGCTTTCAAGGAAATGAGATAATCCACAATGTTTATCAGGCTGAATTTGAGGGAAAGATGAGGTTATTCACGAGGTCAGCCTATCCTCCTCATTACGGTGAGAGAAAGATAGGAGATCTCAGAGAGTGGATACCTCACAGAAGCAAGCTCGCTGCACTGATCGTAAAAGGCCATATCCCTGAAATCAGACGGGATATGAAAATGCTTTATTTGGGTGCTGCAGCCGGAACGACTGTGAGCCACATATCAGACATTCTTGACAGAGGGATATTGTATGCTGTTGAATACTCGGCAAAGCCATTTCAGAAGTTTCTCCAGCTTGCAATGGAGAGAAAAAACATAATTCCAATTCTTGCGGATGCAGGAAGTCCGGAAGGGTATAGCGGGATAGTGGAGAAGGTTGACTTCATATACCAGGATATAGCCCAGAGGAATCAGGTTGAGATTTTTATCAGAAACTTTGAATTTTTTGGCAGAAGGGGGACATCTGGCCTGATATTTGTGAAGGCAAAGAGCATTGATTCCACTGCTGAGCCGGAAGAGATATATGGAAGGGTTATTGAATCGCTGAAGGAGAGGTTTGATATTGTTGAGTGGACAGATCTCGACCCATATCACAGGGATCACATCTCCGTTTATGTAAGGTGGAGGGAATGAGGCAGAGGTTTGTGCTTGATACAACGGCCATAACCGATACGGGAATGAGGGTTGCTGAGGGATATGAAACCCTGTGCGAATCAGCCTCTGACATTCTCGATCTCATAGCTCAGGCAAGACTCAAGCTTGAGATTAGCTGTTACATCCCTTACCCATCTGTTTACACAGAGCTTCTGAGCTTTTTCAAAAGATACGGGTGTGAGAGAGAGATTTTTGTTAAGCTCGATACATGGCTCGTCAAGAAAACTCCCAACAGATATGAGGTGAAGATCCCGGCTGAGATATTTCACGAATACATCAACACAATGAGGCAGAAGATAAACAAGGCCAGGAAAATTGCAGAGGAGTTCATGTGGGAGAGCACAGTCATAGGGTTGAAATCAGAGAAAAAAGAGGATGTCAAGGATGAAATCGGGGATCTGATATCGAGATTCAGGGACAGGTACAGGGAGGTGATGAGGCATGGAGTTCTTGACTCCTCACCAGATCTGGATGTCCTCCTTCTTGCCAAAGAGCTTGAGGCTGCTGTCGTGTCAAGCGATGAGGGTATAAGGAGGTGGAGTGAGCAGATGGGGCTGAGGTTTGTTGAGGCAAGCAAGTTTCCGAGAATGCTCAGAGAATATCTCAGACTTGTGGAGGGAGAGAAATGAAGATAGAACGACCGAGAGGAACAAGGGACTTTCTTCCCGATGAGATGGAGAGGAGGAGAGCTGTTGAAAGGGTTATGAGGGAAATTGCAGAGAGTTTTGGATACAGAGAGGTGTCAACTCCAACGTTCGAGCATTTAGAGCTTTTCACCCTCAAATCAGGCCAGGGGATTGTTGAGGAGATATATGCGTTCAGGGACAAGTCAGGCAGAGAACTTGCACTGAGACCTGAGCTAACAGCCCCTGTCATGAGGATGTTCGTGAATGAGTGCTCGGTTATGCCAAGACCCCTGAGATTCTACTATCTCTCCAACTGCTTCAGGTATGAGAGACCTCAAAAAGGAAGATACAGGGAATTCTGGCAGTTTGGCGTTGAGCTGATTGGAAGTGACAGGCCTGAAAGTGATGCTGAGGTCATCATGCTTGCTTACAGAATTTTGAAATCTCTGAATGTAAATTTCAAACTTCATGTTGGTCATGTTGGACTCTTAAGGGATGTCCTGTCTGACGTTTCGGAGAAAGACAGGGCAATGAGGCTGATCGACAAAAAGGACTGGGAGGGACTAAGAGCACTTCTGAAAGAAGAGGGGCAGGCTGATATTTTTGACACAGTAATTGAAATCTCCGAGGCGAGTGATGTTGAAAAGGCAAGGGAGGTATATCCTGATTTTGATTACTCCTATCTGGAGGTGCTTTTTGGCATTCTGGAGGAGATGGATGTTCGCTTTGTTCCTGATTTTGGAATTGCCAGGGGGCTTGATTACTATACCGGAGTCGTCTTTGAGATGTATGCCGAGGGACTTGGAGCACAGAAGCAGGTCTGTGGAGGGGGATCTTACAGACTTTCAGGGCTTTTTGGTGGGGAAGACGTACCGTCCACAGGATTTGCCATCGGATTTGACAGGGTTGTTCAGGTATGCAGCGTTGAAATTTTGAGAAAGCCGAAGGCTGTTGTTGTTGGGTTTGGGGACAGCATAAGAGCCTTCAGGGTGGCAGAAATGCTGAGAAGTGCTGGAATCCATGCTATCGTTGACGTAATGGGCAGGAACGTGAAAAAGCAGCTGAGCTATGCTGATTCGATAAAAGCAGACTTTGCCGTGTTTGCTGGAGATGAGCTTGAAAGAGGTCAGGTCAGGATAAAGAACCTGAGAACACAGGAGCAGGAAGATGTGAGCCTGAAAGATCTGAGGGGTTACTTTTCCGGGTTTTTGAATTCCGGGTCATGAAAATCTGAGAATCTCTCCAGTAACTGGAATTTCTCGGATTGCTCGGAAGTAGATCAGCAGGATCCAGCACGTGAGAATCAGTGCATAGTTCGGCAGTAATCCATCATAGCTGAATTTTGCAACTCTAACTCTTCTTTTCAGTGGCCAGTAGAGCTGAACTCCTGATTTTGTGAGCATGTCAAGCATGATATGCACGCCTATTCCGGTGAAGGCAGCAATTCCGGTTTCTCTATCCACCATTCCAGCCAGAATGGAGGTGGTTATCAGGAAGATGAGAGAGTGTGTTACCGTTCTGTGCTTCAGTCCGATCACGAGATCAAGATCGCTTATCAGGCCAAACAAAACAGAATACAGTCCGAACTGAATGTCGGATGTGAGCAGATAACCTGCGGTGAATGCCACCATCGCATGGGTTACCTTCATCATGTTCTCACCTGTTCCAATTTGATTAAAACAGTATTATAAAAATTTTTAGAGAGTTATGTAAACCGCATCAATTATTCCATCAAGCTTCTGCATTTCCTCAAGAACTTCTTCTGTTGGGGGATCATCCACAAGCAGAAGCATGAGCTGAATTCCTCCGGGTTTGTCCCCATATCTCCCTACAATCATCCCGGCTATGTTTATATTGTTCTTTCCGAATAACGTTCCCACTCTTCCAATTACCCCCGGCTTGTCCTCGTGAAGGGAGATTATGTAATGGCCCTCCGGCACAAAGTCAACCCTGTACCTGTCTATCTTGATTATCCTGTAGTCATCCCTGCCAAAGCTCGTTCCTGCCATGTATATTGATCTTCCTTCACTCTCCACATTTACTTCCAAAAGGCTTTCATAGCTGTCAGTTTTTTCTATCTTGCTTTCTTCAACCTCTATTCCTCTTTCCTTGGCAATGGGTATCGATGAGACAAGATTTATGTTCTGACCGAGAATGTACTCAAGCAGTCCTTTCAGCAGAGCCCTCGAGAGGTATGAGGTATCTCTCTCTGCAAGCTTCCCCCTGTATGTGATCTTAACCCTTCTGAATCCTCCTTCAAGCTTTGCAGCGGCAATTTTCCCCATTTTCTCCGCAAGCTTGAGATAAGGCATGAGGAACTCGTAGTCTTCAGGGCTCATTGATGGTAGATTGACAGCATTTCTGACAGGATATCCTAAGTGGAGATTTATTATGTCCTCTGCAATCAGCAGCCCAACGTTTGTCTGAGCTTCTCTTGTTGATGCCCCTATGTGGGGTGTTGTTACAACATTATCGAACCTGAAAAGCTCGGAGTTAGGGTCTGGAGGTTCGTTGACATAAACATCCAGTCCAACAGCAGAAACCTTACCGTTTTTGAGAGCCCTTATGAGTGCGTTCTCATCAATTATCCCGCCTCTCGCACAGTTGAGGATTATCACTCCATCTCTCATCATCTCGAATTCTCTCTCCCCAATAAGATTCTCCGTCTCCTTTGTTTTTGGGACATGAACGGTTATTATGTCGGAACTTCTTATGAGCTCATCAAATGAAACAAGCCTGACACCAATCTCCTTTGCTTTATGCTCGCTTATGTACGGGTCGTAGGCAATAACGTTCATGTCAAATGCTTTTGCCCTTTTTGCCACCTCATATCCTATTCTTCCCAGACCGATAACCCCGATCGTTTTTCCTCGCAGTTCAATCCCAACAAACTTCCTTCTCTCCCACTTACCCTCCTTCACACTTCTATCCGCTTGGGGTATCTTTCTTGCAACTGAAAGCAGTAAACCAAGAGTAAGTTCTGCGGTAGAAACGGTGTTTCCTCCAGGAGCGTTAACGACAATAATCCCTTTCTGGGTTGCGGTCTCAACATCTATGTTGTCAACCCCAACCCCAGCCCTCCCTATGATCCTCAACCTTCTCCCTCTTTCAATAACCCTCCTTGTAACCTTTGGAGTGCTTCTGACAATGAGGGCATCGTAGTGTTCGATTATGCTTTCAAGTTCTCTTTCGCTGATCCCTGTTTTAACATCCACCTCTATTCCTGCGTTTCTCATTTTCTCGATTGCCTCACTTGCGATATTGCTGGCGACAAGGACTTTCATCGAATTCTGCTGAATGGGGCTTAATATAAATTTTATTGAACACATGGGTTATTCCTTTAAGAAAAAATAAAAATGGGTGAGCCTATTCCGTTATCTCTCCTGTCCTTATCCTGACTGATTTTTCAACAGGAACCACAAATATTCTACCATCTCCATACTTTCCGGTTCTTGCATTTTCACATATCGTTTTTATCACCTCATCCACATGCCCATCATCCACGATTATTTCGAGCTTCATCTTGGGAAGGAGGTCAACCTCTATGGATGTCCCTCTGTACTGGAGTTTTATCCCTTTTTGCTCCCCCCTTCCCTTAACCTCTGTCACAGTCATTCCTAAGTACCCCTTCTCTGCAAGGGCATCCTCCACTGCCTCGAACTTTTCCGGACGGATGATTGCTATGACCATCTTCATGCGTAACCCACCTCTCCGTGCTGTGATATGTCAAGACCAACATACTCCTCCTCTATGCTGACCCTCATCGGGATGATCATGTTGGTTATCTTTGCCAAGACGAATGTTACTGCAAATGCGTAGGTGATTGTGGCAATCACAGCAATAATCTGGGAAACAAGAAGATTGGCATTGCCGTACATCAGCCCTGCATACCCTGATATCGAGGGGTTTGCAAATACACCAAGAGCTATGCTTCCAAACGCTCCTCCAACTCCGTGTATTGCCCAGGCATCCAGACTCTCGTCAATTCCCCTCTTTATTCTGAGATCAAGGGCAATGAAGCAGAGAATCCCTGAAATAACTCCTATCACCACAGCTCCGGCAACATCAACAAATCCGGCAGCGGGAGTTATTGATGCAAGACCCGCAATCACACCACTCGCTATTCCAAGACTCCCGGGTTTACCCTTTATCCAGCTTACAGCCATCCATGTGAGGCCAGCGAAGCATGATGCAATGAACGTGACAACAATCGCATTCACCGCGATATCGTTTGCCTGCAGCGCACTACCTCCATTGAATCCGAACCATCCAAACCAGAGCATTGCCAGCCCTATCAAAGTTAAAGGTATGCTGTGAGGCTCAATTGAATGCTCGCCATATCCGTATCTTTTTCCGAGCAGAAAGGCAAGAGCAAGTGCTCCAAATCCTGAGCTAACATGCACAACCATTCCACCTGCAAAGTCAAGTGCACCCATTTTGGAAAGCCATCCGTTGCCCCAGAGCCAGTGAGCAAACGGAATGTAAATGAATGTGAGCCAGAGAACACCGAAGAATATGAATGATGAGACTCTCACCCTCTCAGCCATCGCGGAGGTTATTATTGCGAGTGTCACGCCGGCGAACATCATCTGATAGAGCATAAAGAGCATCTCCGGGATTGGCTCACCTGAGGATATGTCCACACCTCTAAGGAATGCTCTGTCAAGGTTCCCCATAAAACCCGAAACATCGCCTGAAAAGCTGAGCGAGTAGCCGTACACCACCCATACAACACATGCAATTATCATAGATATTATGCTCAGCGTGATCATCGAGACCACATTCTTCTTTCTGACCATTCCCGCGTAAAACAGCCCAACACCCGGTACCATGAGCAGCACAAGGGCGGTTGAAGTCATCACCCATGCAATATCCCCTGAATTCATGGATCACAGCCATCCGGGTGAATATTTAAGTATTTTTAGTAATTTTTATGAAGTTTTCATAAATCTTAAGCATTTTCGAGTATTCAGTAAATATTTTTTACAAAACGTCCAGTAGTATTGTATGCTGTCAGAACTCTAAAATAATTTTTTAAAAGCATGCAAACATCTCAAGATTTTTTAGAATCATCTGTGTTCCTCAAAATTTTTTTAAACTCTTGTCCGTATTACACCTCAATGAAGGCACCTCAGAGAATATCGATCGCACTTGATCAGGAAACATTCAGAATTCTGAACAGTCTTAAGGATTCCTACAGCAGCGTTAGTGAGCTGTTCAGGGAGCTTCTGAAATTTCACAGCAGATTCAGGTTTCTTGAAAATGAGGATCCTTCAAGGATAAAAACCTACGTTGACATGCTGTCTCACGGTGAGCACATAATACTGGACATAGACCACTGGGTTGCGTTTCTCAGGTTCATTTCCTCACATCCGGAGAAGGAGAGGTTCTGGGAAATACACAGAAAAGTTTCAGAATCTCATGCTGAGGAGTTTAGAGGAATGGATCTCTCAGAAATTCTCAGAAGGCTTGAGGCCTGCAATTTTTTCAGAGTTAGCGTTAAGGGTGATGAGTACACACTTGTTTTTGGCAGCGATGAGGTCAAGGAGTTTGTCAGAAAATTTTTGGAGGGAGTTTTTGAGGGCATGGGGATAAGAGCTGAAATAAAGGAGGAACTTGCAAAGCTCAGAATAAAACCCATGTCAGAGTGATTACGGCTATGAATCAGCCTTCTCCCTCAGCACCCTCCTCAGTA
>DACG01000017.1 GCA_002494725.1 Geoglobus sp. UBA235 | reverse complement strand
AATGCCGAGATAGTGATTGTGGATTTCTCATCCTATTCATGTCCATACTGCAGAAAATTCACCATCAACACACTTCCAAAGATCCTGGAAAACTTCAATGTCAGATATGTCTTTAAGGACTTTCCGATTCATGGTGAAATAGCAATCAAAGCACATGAAGCAGCAAACTGTGCATACGAGCAGGGCAAGTACTGGGAGTATCATGACATACTCTTTGAAAGACAATCGGAGTGGATGAGAAATGAGAGTAAATTTGTAGAATACGCAAAAATTCTGGGTTTGAATGTTGAGGAATTCAAGGCCTGCCTCGATTCTGGAAAATACAGGGATGAAATCTTAAAGGACAAGGAAGAAGGAATGGACCTTGGGGTTAGAGGAACACCAACACTGTTTATTAATGGAAGGAAAGTTGTTGGTGCACAGCCCTACGAGGAATTTGAGAGGATAATCAGGGATATTCAATCTCAGAGATGATTATTAATTTAAAAATTCAGAGAGAAATTAGATTTTCATATTTTATCTTTTTGGAGATAATACAGTAAAAAGCTCGACTGGATATTGCCATCGCGTCCTTGAAACACTCATGCAAAAATGAAAGTGGACTCGCCGGGATTTGAACCCGGGGCCTCCGCATTGCGAATGCGGCGCTCTGCCTCTGAGCTACGAGCCCCCAGTTCTGCTGGAGAGTTTTTGGTTAATATAGGTTGCGGGTATCAATCTATGGAGTAGGGCTGCAAAAAATTTTAGCTGACCCCTACTCAGCACAAACTCAGTTTTCAGGTGAGAATCCTCACAACCAGAATGCTTATCTCAAAAAACAGGATCATTGGCAGCCCAACCATGAGCTGGGTGAAAACATCAGGAGGAGTTATAATGGCTCCAATCGTGAAAAAAGCTACATAGAAGTGTCTTCTGTAGAATTTGAAGGTTTCAAGCCTTGCAATACCGTTCTTGACAAGTATGTACATCAGGAGGGGCATCTGGAATATGATGCCGAAGATGGCGAGCATGAGCACAATGAAGTTCACGAACTCTGAGAGAGAGTAGAAGGCAAGAACTCCCTGACTTTTTGCTGACTGGTAGAGGAACTGGAGAAATATGGGGAGCATGAGCATGTATCCGTAAGCAAGCCCCATGATGAAGAGAATTGCAGAAACGATCCCGTATATCACTGCCTGGGATTTTGACATGTGAAAGTTTGAGAGAATTTCCGTTCTGTCTCTGAGAGTTTTGTAGGTCAGGTAGACTATGTAGGGAAGTGCAAAGAGAAAGCCAATAATGAGGGAAATCTTCAGCTTCAGAATCATACCCTCAAGAGGAGCTTTGTAGATGAGATTTGCCCCTTCAGGCAGCAGATCGTTCTTTATCTTCTCAATTATCGCATTTGAAATTGAGAAGAATGAAAGTGACCAGGCAATTGCTATGATCAGAAAAATCCTTATGAGCTTTACCCTTATGGCCACGAGAATTTCTGCCAGTTCTGTGAGTGTGAAATCTGACATTGGTGATGATTGATGTATGAAGATTAATAATTTTGTGCTGTTCATTCAACAAATTTATATCTCTGTCATCTCAATAATTTTTCATGAATGAATTCAGTCAGATTTTTGATGAGATTGAAAGGCATGACCTTGATGCAACCTCCGGAAAGCTCTTTGCCTACATTTATGAAACAGGAGATGAAAGGCTGAGAGAACTTGCTCTTGAAGCCTTGAAAAGATTCTACAACAAAAACATTCTTGACTTCACTGTTTTCAGGAGTGCAGTATTCTTTGAAAAAGAGGTCATCGGATTCTGCAAGAAACTGCTGAATGCAGATGATCAGGCGGTTGGAACATTCACCTACGGAGGGACAGAGAGCATAATGCTTGCGGTTCTTGCAGCAAGAAACCACTTCAGAAAAAAGAAAGGCGGTACAACTCCCGAGATTGTTGTGCCCTACACAATCCACCCCTCATTCCTAAAGGCAGCCCACTATTTAGGGTTGAGGGTGAAAATGGCTGGCCTGGATGAAAGTCTGAAGGCTGATGTTGATGAAATCAACTCTGCTGTAAATGAGAACACGGCTTTAATTGCTGTTTCAGCTCCAAACTGGCCATTTGGAACTGTCGATCAGGTTGAAGAGATTGCAGAAATCGCAGTGGACAGGGATGTCCTCCTTCATGTTGACGCATGTCTTGGTGGTTTTGTACTTCCATTTTTTGAAAAGCTCGGAGAAAGTGTTGAGAGATTTGACTTCAGGGTTGATGGTGTCACATCAATTTCCATAGACGCCCACAAATACGGTTACACACCAAAGGGAGCATCGGCTGTGATCTTCAGGGATGCAGAGCTGAAGAAGCATTCGATGTTTGTTGATGTGTCAAATCCAGGTTATGTTTTCGTAAATCCTGCTGTCCTCTCATCAAGATCTGTCGGGCCTCTTGCAGCGGCTTTTGCGGTGATAAGGTATCTTGGCGAGAGAGGTTATTTGAATCTGGCTAAAAAGGTGCTTTCAGCCAGAAACAGGATATACAGGGGAATGAAGGATCTGGGCTTTGAAAGCACGGCAGAAATTGAGTCTCAGGTTCTCTCGCTTTACAATGAAAGCATCGACATCACAGGCTTCATGGAGGGAATGAGGAGGAGGGGATGGCACTTTCACCTGCAGAAGGGCGTGGAGAAATACTCCATACCTCCCAACATCCACCTCACGATTGCTCCGGTTCATGAAGCTGTTGCAGATGATTTTCTGAGAGATGCAGGGGAGGCAGTTGAAGAAAAGGGCTCCATAGATTCTGGAGAACTTCTGAGAAGACTTTCCGAGGGGAGGTTTGAAGAGATCCTCAGTGAATTTCAGGAGGGAAGAATTGACTCCAGCCTTGCCCCGATGCTTCTTGAACAGCTCAGCGAAGAGATTGCAAGGGAGATTGTTAAGGAGCTTGTGGTGGGGTGGTATCGCTGAAACATTTAATTCTTGTTGGTTTCGTTCTGATTACTTTTGCTTCTCAGGCCATCTGGGTCACCTTCTCTCCAGCAGTCACGCTTGTTGCTGATGAGCTCGATGTCTCTCCCGAGCTTGTGGGATATCTGGCCGTAACCTATCCCCTCTTTTTTCTGATCCTCACGATTCCTTCAGGGGTTCTTTTAGACAGAAACTTCAGGTTCTGGCTTTTCTTTGGAGCTCTCATGACCTTTCTGGGTGGAGTTGGAAGGGTATTTGCGTTCACGAACTACTTCTTTCTTCTTGCATGCCAGCTTCTCTCGGCAGTTGGACAGCCTTTTCTGCTCAATGGCTTTGTTCCATTTGCCTCAAGGCTTTATGAGAGGAGAAGGTCAGCTGTGATATCTGTGCTCAGCCTTTCCATGTATCTCGGCACGGTCTTTGCCCTCTCTGCCGGATACGAGCTTTACACCTCTGGAGGGATGATTTACCTGATAGCCCCATCATCCCTGATCTCTTTGCTGGGTTTCCTGCTCTTTCTCAGTGGAATGAACTATCTTGGAGCTGACAGAGTTGAGGGGTACAGAATGAGCCTTTCAGATGTTGCTGGCAGGAGGGATCTGTGGCTCATAGGCATTATACTCGGGCTCGGGGTTGCTGCCTTTGACAACCTTGCCACATGGCTTCAGCCTGCCCTTGAAACAGTCAGTCTTGGAAAAATTGCAGGGGATGCTGTTGCCCTCTCAATAGTCCTCGGTCTTGCGGGAGTGGCGCTGATTCCGGGTTTTGTTGCCAAGAGGAGTGCAAGGACAAGGTACATGAGGGGGATAGTTCCTTTAATTGCCTCTTTCTTTGCAGTTCTGATCTTTGTGCAGTCAGAGCTTCTCGTATTCCTGTTTCTCGGACTTTCAGGACTGCTGATGCTCCCTGCCTACCCTCTGATCATGGACTGGATTGGCAGATTCCATGAGAAAAGCATTCAGGGAAGTGCGACAGGATTTGTTGGGCTTGTGAGCAGAGCAATATCGGTTTTTCTGATGTTCGTGGCTCCCTACTTTATCTACAGCGCCAGAGCTTACTTCGCCTTTCTAACGGTGGTTGTGCTTGTGGCATTTCTCTTTACACTGATTCTCCCTGATGACAGAAAAATGGAGAAAATTCATTCATAGACCTTTTCAAATTCTTTGTACCAGTCCATGGCATCTTTCTCAAAATCCCTGTCCTCTGATGGGAGATCAAGCATTTTGTAGGCTTCATGCTGGATAAGCAGTTTCATGATCTCATTGCTTCCAGTCCAGATTGGGGCAAGACGCATATCCCTGAGCATTCTCTCAACAGGGTAAACCTGAGTGTAGCCTATCCCGCCCAGAATCTGCATTGCATTGTTAACGATCTCCCATCCAAAGTCTGTGGCAATCATCTTTGCCTCGCTCACAAGCCTTCTTGGATCCATCCGACTCCTGCCGGAATCAAAGTCGTCAGCAGCCCTTGCTGCGGTGTAAACGAGAGCTCTTGCCGAGTCAAGCTTTGCAATGCTTTCAGCAACCTTGAAGCTGACTCCCTGAAACTCCCTTATCTTTCTTCCAAATGCCTTTCTCTTTGCTGAATACTTTATCGCAACTTCTATTGCTGCCCTTGCCAGTCCAACAGCTCCGGCAGCAGATGTCAGCCTTTCAGGTATCATCATTCTGTTGAAAACAGCCCTTGCATTATTCACCTCCCCAATTCTGTACTCATCGGGAACCTCAAGGTTGTTGAATGCTATTCTTGCAGTCCCCATTCCCCTGAAACCCATAAGATTGTGCAGATCCTCAATTTCAACTCCCATATCTCTTTCAACAAGAAATGCGGTCATTGCTCTATGGCCTGGGGCGTTTGGATCTGTTCTTGCATAAATCAGATAGAAGTCAGCAACCTTTCCACCTGCAATGAATCTCTTCACTCCATTGAGAATCCATCTGTTTCCCTTTTTCTCGGCCCTTGTTGTTGTTCCAAAAAAGTCACTCCCTCCTCTTGGTTCAGTCAGACCTTCAGCGGAGATCTTTCTGCCTTTTATCATCGGTTTGAGAAATTCCTCTCTCTGCCACTCCTGTCCGAAGAGATGGATTGCCTCTCCAACAATGCTAACCATGGAGTAGGCACATCCAAGCCCCATCCCAAGCACTCCCACTTCCTCAACCGCAACGCTTTCTGCAAGCCAGCTCAAGCCCCTTCCTCCGTATTCCTCAGGGAATCTCAGTCCAAGCAACCCTCTCTTTCCTGCTTCTCTCACAAATTCAAACGGGTAATCTATCTCATCTCTGTCCATTTTTCTGAGAAGCTCGGGATCAACTGAGTTCACAAACTCCTTCATCTCACCTCTCAATCTGACAGTCTCATCACTCAGAAGAAAGTTGTTCTCAATCACATCTCCTCACCTCTGCGGTAAATTTTTCAGAACATTAATCAACTTTTGCCCTGCTCATTCAGATTAAGATCGGAAACAATCCTGTCCACTATTCTCTTCCCGATCAGTCCTTCAGCGACCTTTCTGTTTCTGATCAGATCCCCAACATTTTTTATTCCAGCATTGTAGAGCTTTCTTGCCCTCTTCCTTCCAACCCATCTCAGTCTCACAAGCTCCACAAGCTCATCCTTCACTCCAAATTTCATCCTCTCCTCAAGCTTTCCGGACCTCACCGCAAGATCACTGCCGTAAAATTCAAGAATTCTCGTGAATGCATGAAGCAGCCATTCAGCAGTTTCAACTATCCTTCTCAGATCTCCCGGAGCTATGCCGTATTTGGAGCATATAACATCATCATCTCTCTCATTTATCCAGTCATACAGCATCAGTGCCGTCTTGAACTCCCTCATAAACCAGTCGTAGTCAGAGGAGTAGTGGGATGGGAAGTATGTGAGCTCCTCCTTAAAGTACTCGGCCTCCTCTTCAATCCATGTATCGCTCTTTCTGAGGTATAGATGCTCCATATCAGGGGATCTGCATATCAGATGGAGGATGGCAATGTCTGAAAGTCTGGGATATCTGTTTGCGGACTCCTTGAAAATGAACCCGGAAAGGGGATCTATGTAGAGCTTTGATACGAGCCTCCCTATTTCGGTTGCAGAGTAAACCTCGCCTCCATTCACAAACCCCCACTTTTCCAGCTGAAGGATTATTCTCTGAATTTCCCATCTCATCGTGAACTCGTTCTGGTAGGCGAAAAATGTTGATGAGAAGAATTCCTCAATTTCCTCCTGTGTGTTTGCCATCTCCTCGGATATAATTGAGAGTGTGTGAAACCTCAGATGATTCTCAGCTCCAAGCTTTGAGGTTATCCTCTCAGGTTTTCCCAGGATGTACCTCTCAATGAAGTTCAGAGCTTCAGACCTTGACTTTGACAGAATTATTGCCTCACCAAATTCATCCAGACCTGGTCTTCCAGCCCTGCCAGCCATTTGCTTGTACTCTCCAACCCCTATCAGCACGTTTCCCGTTCCAGACTCGTATCTTCTCATTCCCTTGATTATCACCCTTCTTGCCGGCAGATTCACTCCCGCCGATAACGTTGGCGTGGCACAGATAACCCTGATTCTCCTCTCTCTGAACCCGCTCTCAACTATCTCTCTCTGATAGCTCAGAAGCCCTGCATGGTGAAATGCTGTGCCATTTGCAACGCACCTTGCAAGTTTCTGACTCATCTCTCCGTCATTCTCAAGAAGTATCTCCTCAGCGATATCTCTGTTATCATCGCAGTAATCTCCTGCCACCTTTGCAAGCTTCTCAGCTGAGGATTCAGCATACCTTCTGGTGGACTCGAATATCAGAACCTGACCTCCGTTTTTCAGCGTTTCATCAACCATTTCCTCAATGCTCCTTCCGGAGTTAATCTCCTCAATTCTGCCTCCATTCAATCTCAGAATTCTTCCGGGATAGAATGCACCCTCAAAAAGAGGTACAGGTCTCCATTCACTTGAAACAAGTTCTGCACCAAGCCACTCTGCAATCTCATCTGCATTTGGGATTGTTGCCGATAGGGCGATTATCCTCAGAGAGGGATTGATTTTTCTGAGCTTTGCGACAAGTATCTCGATAACAGCTCCCCTTTTTGCAGAGTCAAGCAGATGTATCTCATCAATAACAAGCAAGCTCACCTTTCCTATCCACTCAGCCTGATTTCTTACAAGAGAATCTGCTTTTTCGCTTGTTGTAATTATTATATCCGCATTTCCCAGCCAGTCATCCCTGCTTTCATAATCTCCTGTTGATATCGCAACCTCAATGCCTATGTCATTCCACCTTCTGAACTCCCTGTACTTTTCGTTCGCAAGGGCCCTGAGCGGGACTGTGTAGAGACACTTCCCACCCTTTATGATCTCGTGAACCATTGCAAGCTCTGCAATAAGCGTTTTCCCGCTCGCGGTCGGGATGGCAATCACCATGTTTCTTGATGAAAACAGTCCTCTCTCAATGGCCTGAGCCTGAGGAGGGTAGAGTTTCCTCACACCACTCTTTTCGAGAATATCCACCCCATAGCTCCCTATGTATTGCCTGAGACTTTCAATTTCCATCTTATCAGATCTCATCGGTTTTTCCAGAATATAGTAATTTCGCAAAAGGTTTATTACAGGTGGAACTCTTTCTCCTTTATGGAATCCAAACACGCCATAATCGCTGTCATTGTCATCGGTGTGGTTCTCGTTGCTTACGGCCTGATGTTTCAGGAAAATGGTGGGTTTGATGAAAGCAGGTGGTACAGCTTTGATGAGGGCATGAAGAAGGCCAAGGAGGAGAACAAGAAGGTTCTTGTTTTTGTAACCCTTCCAACATGCGTCTGGTGCGAGAGGATGAAGCGGGAGACATTCAGCGACAGTGAGGTTATGGCTCGGCTTGAGAAGAGCTTTATTCCGGTTCTTGTGGATGCATCAAAGGATCCTGCAATGAGCCGGATTGCACCTCTCTTTGGTGGAGATGTGAGCACTCCGGCCTTCATAATCTACACCCCCGATGGAAGGCCGGTTGATGGCTGGGTTGGATACCTGTCAAAGGAGGAGTTCATGAGGAGGACAGGAATCTGAGTGGAACAGCAATAAACTTTTTATTATCCTCATCAGATACCCAATGTTTATCATGCTCATTTTGACTGGAGGTGGAGCCTTTGAGAAAGTACAGGAGAGAATATCTGAAGATTGCTGAGCTTCCCAGCTTTGTTGAAATAAGCGAGAATGCCAGAAAGAAGGTTGAAAAGGTTATGGATGGCTTTGGTTTAACCTCTGCAGTTCTTCTCTCAGGAAAAACGAGTTTTGAGGTTGTTGGATCCAAAATCTATGAGAAGGTGAAGGACAGAGTTCTCGAGGCTTTCCATGTTGAGAAGGCGAGAATGGATGAGGTTAGGCGGCTTGAATTTCAGATAGGCTACTCCGATGTTGACTGCGTCATCGGAATAGGTGGGGGTAAGGTACTGGATCTTGGAAAGGTGCTTGCCTCTGAGCTGAATGTTGCCTTTATAAGCATTCCAACCGTTGCATCCCATGACGGAATAGCATCACCTGTTGCAAGCTTCAAGGAGGAGAACAGGCCGGTTTCGATATCAACAAACCCGCCAACAGCTGTTCTTGCAGACCTGACAATAATCAGAAAGAGCCCGGTGAGGTATCTGAGATCGGGCTACGGAGATCTGATCTCAAACATAACCGCTGTGAAGGACTGGGTGCTGGCCAAGGAAAAGAGGGATGAGGAGTACAGTGAGGTTGCGGCATCCATGGCAGTAATGCCAGCAAGCTTGATGCTGACAACAGCAAACCTCGATATAAGCAACCTGAAACATCTCGAGATGCTCATAAGGGGACTGATTCTCAGCGGGGTATCTATAAGTCTCATTGGCTCAAGCAGGCCTGCAAGCGGAGCTGAGCACAAGTTCAGCCACGCAATAGATTATCTGGGGTATGGGAACGGGCTGCATGGAGAGCAGGTTGGCATCGGGGCGATAATAATGGAGTATCTCCATCAGAAGCACTATGGCATAGGAGACTGGGAAAGAATAAAGGAATCCCTCGAGAGGGTTCAGGCACCAACAACTGCAAAGGAAATTGGACTCACAAAGGATGAGATAATCGAGGCCCTGCTTTTTGCCAAGAAAATAAGGAGGAGGAGGTACACCATACTTGAGGATGTGGACCCTGACAGGGAGGAGTTTGAGCTCGTGGTTGAGAAAACAGGCGTTGCTTAGGGGAGGGGTATCAGAACACCCTCTTTTTCCCTCAGCTCCCTGCACTTACCCCTTATGATGTCAGCAATCTCAAAATTGTTCAGAATAACCAGATAGCATTCATCCTCGTCATCAATCCTGTAAACCGAATATGCCTTCCCCAGGTACTTTCCCCTGACCTCACCGAAAACAACCTCCTGAATTATCTCGTTGAAGAAAACCCACTTCTCATCTGCAAGTACCTGAAAGGGATATGCAGACAGGATATTCTTTATCTCATGAACAACATCGGGTCTGTGAATGAGTTCACACTTCATGCAGCTCCATATCGCATTTCCCTTTAGTTCACCACCTGTTTCATAAATGAGGCAGGGATGGAAGGGGCAAAAGCAGAATGAGCAATCCTGTCCCTCAAAATGGCATGGGTAATACCTGCACTCTCCCTTCTCGATTCCCATAAGCGTCTCAAACAGCTCTCTCAGTGTTCTCTCTCTCAGATTCATCTAAGCATCGCCACCATATCCCCAATCTTCACCCCGATATCCTTTGCCACAGGTTCGCACTTTGCCTTCAGCAGAAATGCTATCCCTTCATATCTGCTCTCAGAGAGGCACTCGTAGTTTGCCATTCCCTTTGAGATTATGAGGTCTGCACTCTCCATCCTCTCCCTCGTTATTTCAGGGAGCTCCTCCTCTATTATTCCTATTGCTCCATCTCCATTTGTCAGTATTTCATCTGCAACTCTGTCAATTCCTGCAATTCTTGCATCCTCAACTGTTGCATCGCTCAGAACAGGCTTACCTCTGACAACAAAGCTGACAAAGCCCCCGATCTTTTTTATCTCCTCAACGAGAAGCCTGTCAAAGATCACCTCTCCAGCGTTGTCAGCCATGTAAACAACCCTGCCGGCAGAGAGGTGCTTTATCTCGTCAACATCATCTATCGCAAGCTCTCTTCCAAATTCTTCCATGAAATATCTTCTGAAGTCCTCATCCTTCACATCGTGATCCAGAACGCCGTAATCAAAGCTGTTTCCTATTATGCTGGCCTTTACAGCATTTCTGAACCTGTCACCGTCTCCAATCAATTTCGTGACAAATGGAAGAATTTTCAGACTCTCCCTGTTGGCCTTTTTCTTGACATCTCTGTAGGGATCCTTATCTCCCAGCATCCTGTAAACCATTCTGTGAACCCTGGTTGAGGCAATGGCATTGATCTCCTTTCTTCTGAACTCCTGAAGTATCATGTCCATTGAAACACTCATAATGTTTCTGATGAGCTCTTCATCCTGAGTTACAAACCTGCACTCCTGATATATCCTGTTAAGGAGGCATGCGGGGCATTTTGCAGCCATCCTCATGCTCACACATCCAGATTCCTTACCTCTGCTGAGTGCTCCATTATGAAATTCCTTCTGTCCTCAACATCCTCTCCCATGAGAATTGATATGAGCTCCTCAGCCATTGATGCATCCTCAACAGTCACTCTTAGCAGAACCCTGTTCTGCGGGTTCATTGTTGTCTCCCACAGCTGCTCTGGATTCATCTCTCCAAGACCCTTGTACCTCTGCACCTCTGCATTTCCAATTCTTTTGAGCAGATCCTCAAGTTCACCGTCTGAATAAACATAGTACGTCCTCTTTCCCTTCCTGACCCTGTACAGAGGAGGCTGGGCTATGTAGAGATGCCCGTATTCAATCAGAGGCTTCATGTATCTGTAAAAGAACGTGAGAAGGAGAGTTCTTATGTGAGCTCCATCCACATCAGCATCCGTCATTATGATAACCTTTCCGTATCTTATCCTGTTCACGTCAAACTCCTTCCCCATCCCTGCACCTATCGCAGAAATTATGGCCTTGACCTCCTCATTCCTGAGAACCTTCATCAAACCTGCCTTCTCGACATTTATTATCTTCCCTCTTATTGGAAGTATGGCCTGAAATCTCCTGTCTCTCGCCTGCTTTGCAGACCCGCCAGCACTTTCACCCTCAACGATGAAAAGCTCTCTCTCAGCCGGATCTCTTGATGAGCAGTCGGCAAGCTTCCCCGGCAGGGTAGCAACCTCGCTTCTCTTTTTCACAAGCTCCTTGGCTCTCCTTGCAGCCTCTCTTGCCCTTCTTGTTGTCTGACACTTCTCGATAATTCTGTTTGCAGAATCGGGATTTTCTTCAAGCCACTCAAGAACTCTCCTGTAAACAACACTCTCAACAGCCTTTCTTATCTCGCTGTTGCTCAGTTTTGTCTTTGTCTGCCCCTCAAACTGGGGTTCTGGCAGCTTTACAGAAATTATGGCTGTGAGCCCCTCTCTTATGTCCAAGCCAGAAAGGGGCGTGTATTTTTTTATGAACTTCCTTCCGTACTCGTTTAACGCCCTTGTCAGCCCGGCTCTGAACCCAACCACATGCGTTCCACCCTCATCGTTGTGGATGTTGTTGGCATAAGCAAGAACAACCTCATGGTCTGAGTTTGTGAACTGAATTGCAACCTCTATCTCGTTATCATCAACCCTTTCATGGAAATATATGGGGTCGTGAAGCTTCTGCTTTCCCTTGTTGAGAGACCTTATGTAGTCCACTATTCCCCTGTCTGAATGAAACACCTCTCTCTTGTTCTTTCTTTCATCAATAAGCTCGATTTCCACTCCTCTGGTAAGGTATGCCAGCTCTTTAAGCCTGTGGGCAACAATATCATACCTGAATTCCGTTGTTTCGAATATATCCTCATCCGGCTTGAATCTGACAATTGTGCCAGTCTCTGTGCTCTCTCCAACAACCCTCAGCTCGGTTTTTGCCAGTCCCCTTTCAAACCTCTGGAAGTAAATCTTTCCGTTTCTCTTCACGTAAACCTCCATCCACTCTGAGAGAGCATTCACAACGGAAACACCAACTCCATGCAATCCGCCAGAAACTCTGTAGGCTTTTTTGCTGAACTTTCCACCGGCATGGAGTTTGGTCATGACTATTTCAAGGGCTGATCTGCCAAGAGGATGCATTTCAGTGGGAATTCCCCTGCCGTTGTCCTCAACACTTGCACTTCCATCATCGTGAAGCACGACCCTGATTTTGCTGCAGTATCCTGCAAGGGCCTCGTCAATTGAATTATCGATCACCTCCCATAGGAGATGATGAAGCCCTCTTATGCCGATTCCACCTATGTACATTCCGGGCCTTTTCCTGACAGCCTCAAGGTCGCTCAGAACCTCAATATGCTCGGCTGAATACTCCATACCTTCACCTCAGCAACAGCATTTGGAATTATGCAGCTCAGATTTAAAATGTTATTTGTAAATCCCAGTTTCATTCAGAATTTCGGGGACAGCCATTCTCATCCCACCCTCTGAATCTGTAATACTGCCTCAGCATTCTCCGCACATCTTCATAGCTGTACTCCTGTCCAGTAATGTAATCCCTCCACACCTTTTCTCCGTTCCAGGTTTTCAGGGGCTCAAAGAACTTTTTCGGCGGGAGATCATCCTTCATGCTGTACCCCTCCATGCAGTTGAGCCTCCTTGCAAGACTGAATGCTTTTCCCGCTGCACTGAAAAGCTCGGAAATGCTGGCATCAATTCCTGTTGCCGAGCTGAAAAGTCTCTCCAGAATCTCTCCGTCAAGGGAACTTGCGATACTTTCTCTCCTGCACATGGCCATCCCGTTAAGCATCCAGAGCCAGTTCTCAGCAGCAAGAGTGAAGAGTCCTGGATTAAGACCGTTTCTGAATGTCTCCTCAATCAGCCTCTCATCTGCACCTGCATTTCTCATGAACCTCTCAATGCTCTCCTTTTTTCTTCCGGGAAGAACTGTAACCGTTACCGGCCCCTCCTGAGCCCCCCTGGGATTTGTGAGCAGTCCAAATGCCTCGCTTCCCGAGGAAACCCTGGGATCGAAAAGAGGCTCCACACCCTTTATGAAGTAGTTCTGGAAATCAAACTCTCTTTTCAGCCCTTCAACTCCCTCAGCAAGAACCTCTCCAATTCCCTCTCTTCTGACAGTTTCTCTCATAACCTCAATGACAGATTTGGCACTTCTTTCAACATCAACATCTGCCTCCCCTTTTTCCCTGAGTGTTGCGAGGATGTCGAAGAGCTCTGCAAAAAGCATGGCATCTATCCCAAATCTGTTTGCAATGTCCTGGCAGAGAACTGCTCTCTCAGCACTCTCAACACCGCATTTCACACCAAACTCGTATGCAACTCCGAGATAAAGTGATGCTGAGGTCACAATCTCCTTTCCATCAACAACAGCCCTTATAACAGATTTGCAGGGAGATGGACAGCCGGGGCATCCAGCACTCTTAACTTTAATCTCTTTCAAGTACTTTTCAGCTCCGAACTCCCTTGCAATCTCTTCATCAACAGAAACTGACTTCATGTTCCTTGCAAGGTAACCGTGTTCGGCCCAGCTGTTCCAGGCGGCCATTATTCCCATCTCGGCGTAAAGCCTTGCAATCCTGCTGGCAGCGATTCTCCTTCTGAGCTCCTTTGAAAGAACTCTGAACTCGCTCTGATGTTTTGCTGCTGATTGATGTTTTCCTCCAATTCTAAGAGCCTTCAGGTTTTTCGAACCCATCACAGCTCCAAGCCCGGCCTTTCCAAGGTGGTGAATACCATCAACAAGACTTATGGCATACCTCACCAGATTCTCTCCGGCCTGGCCTATTGTAACCACACTTCTGCCTTTCTTCTTCAGAATTTCGTAGCTCTCAATGGCATCTCTTCCCCAGAACCCTGCCCTTCTTATCTCAACATTGTGATTGAATATGTCAATCCAGACAGGATTTTCTGCCTTTCCCCTTATCACAATGAAATCGTATCCGGCTCTTTTGATGTCCCTTGCAAGCCCTCCACCGACAACAGAGGGTCCATAGGTTCTGTTTAGCGGATTCTTTGTTACCGCAACCGTCTTCACAGCTCCCGGGACATTTGTGTTTGCAAGAATTCCTGAGGAAAGAATTATGAAGTTCTCCTCTGAAAGGGGATTGTATCTCCCTGAAAGCTTCTCAGCAATCTCGTAGGCAATTCCAACTGTTCCCAGATATTTCTCATACCTTTCAGCATCAACCTCATGTACCTCATACCTCTCCTCTGTCAGATCAATCTCAAGAAGCCTGCCGGTAAAGCTCATAACCAACACCAGATAATCTCATCTGCTGAGCACAAACTCTGCCAGATTCCTGACAAAAACCATGTTGTCAGCACTCTCTATGTACTGATCCGTGAATGCAGCGTCATCTCCAACTATCACAACGTACCCCTTTTCAAACTTTTTAAAGCCCACAAGACCCATTCTCTCACTTTCCGAAAACCTCACCTCTCCTCTCTTTTCAGAAATTATCGGGTGACTCACCCTGAAGGCTCCGTAAAGAATGATTCTCTCAACATCATCTGTGAGAACGCTGCTTTTGATGGGCACACCTGTCACAATGTTCTCCTCCACGGGACTCGTCTCAGCCTTCATCCCGAATTCATCCAGAATCGGTTTTATATTGGATGGGGGGATGTGTATGAACACAACAAGAACGCCCCCCTCTCTGACAAACTCGACTATCTCCTTTTCATCAACTTTATGGGCTGGGCCGGCAAGAATGTAGGCTTTCGCTCTCTCGAGATCCTCAACTCCACTATCCACAACTTTGACTCCCGATTCCCGAAAGATCTCCCTGAAAACTGAATACTGCTTGAAGATGGGTTTGTGCTTGACGTCAAATACAACCACAGCCCCCTGCTCCGAGCATCCTGAAACGAGCACAGTGGTGAGGATCAGGGCTGCAATAATGACCAATTTCGAACTTATTTTTTGTGGTTTCACAACCATTTTATGGCCAATCAGAATAAATCTTTTTTGAAATCTTTTTGCGATTACCTCAGAACCCCTCTCTCTGCAAAAATCAGAAATCCGCTGAGAAAGAGTGCAGCAGTGAGCATGACGAAGAAAAACCTGACATCCACGAGGTCAGAGATAACTCCGGCACTCAGAGAAAACAGTCCTCCAAAAAAGAATCCGATTCCCTGAAATATGCCGTATGCTGGAGATCTGAAATGAACCGGAATGTGGAATGCAACAATCGCATCGTAAAGGGGTATTGTCGAGTAGAGGAGGATTCCAAGAGCCACAACTGTCAGGTAGAATATTTCCGGTGATGGAATGAGTATTATTGGCAGAAGTGAGAGGGATGCCAGAAATACGCACAGTGATGCGAGGTTCACAGCTCCAACTCTGTCTCCCAGGTACCCTGCAGAGATGTTTGCAAAAAGACCCGTGAATGGAAACAGTGCCACGATCGCTGCTGATGAAACCTTGGAAAGGCCAACAACATTGAAGGCGTAGAGTGGAATGAAGGACATTATCCCCCAGAAGCTTGCATCCCTGAGCAGATAGGAGATCACGAGGAATCTGCTTGCACTCCTTCTGAAGTAGCTGAAAAAATGATTAAGCCCGTGGCTTTCCGGACTGTCCTGCTTCATGAACAGCATGTAAACTCCAGCAACTCCAGCGGTGAAAAGGGCAAAGAAAAGGATCAGGTTTTCAAGACCGTAATGCAGGAGGAAAAATGATACGATTAGAGGAGAGATTATCATTCCGAGACTGCTTGCAAACCCGTGAATGCCGAGGTACGTGTTCACCCTATCTTCCGGTGATGAGTCAACCAGAAGGGTTGTTCCGGGGGAGTGGTAGGTTCCGCATCCAACTCCAAAAGCCACCTGTATCATAAGGAGGAGCGTGTAATTCTTGTATTCTGTGAGCGTGAGGAGTGACACAAATGCAAGGAGCTGACCTGCAACAACCAGGAGCTTTTTGGAATGTCTCAGGCCAAGGATCCCGGAAACAAGAGTTGATATGGAGTAGGATATGAAGAAGACCGCTGCTATCAGCTCGGTCTTGGTGTAGTTGAGAAGCAGATAAACCTGAAAGGCAGGGAGAATCGCTATTATGAGGTTTATTGCCATGTGGTTGTGCATGTGGGCGAGTGATGCTGCGAACAGGAGTCTGAATCTGTACATTGAGCATGGATATTTCCGGAACTTATTTAACTCCTTCTCTGAAAGCTCTCCTCACACCCGGAAACCATTAATAACCCTGAAAGTCAATCTCAACCGATGGTTGTTTTCAGGTTTGTGGAGGATGGAAAGCAGATCGAAATGAATGGAAGTGAGGCAATCAGCTATGCAAGAAAACTTTATGAAGATGGAATGATCCTGCTTTATGATAACTCTGCTGTGAAGCCTGAAGAGGTGGCTGAGAAGGATGTTGTTGAGGTTATGGGGTTCGTCTGTGACTGAGGTGAAACCATGAAGGTTGCTGTAATTGGAGCGGGAAATCTTGGCATGGCCCTGATAAGGAATGCAATGAAAAATGTTGAGATAATTGCAGTCAGGAGAAGAAGGGAGGAGTTTCAGGAGCTTGAGGGGGTTGAGTTTGTTTACGACATTCAGGAGGCCGGAGAGGCAAACGTATTCCTTGTCGCCCTGAAGCCCCATGTTTTCAGGAGTCATCTTGAAACAGTAGGGGATGTTGCAAAGAGCAAGCCTGTTATAAGCTTTGTTGCAGGGGTAAGGCTTGAGGAGATGCTGAAGCACATTGAAAACCCGTTTAGAGGGATGACAAATCTCGGAATAGAGAAGAGAGGCGTCATAGCCTGCTATCCCCCAGAAACTGCAGAGCATCTCAGATTCCTCGAATCGGACTTCATTTACTGCGAAACCGAGGATGAGCTTGATGCAATGACGTCATATCTTGGCAGCTCTCCAGCTCTGATAGCAAAGCTGTTCCATGCATTTGTCATCTCGGCCCTCCATCAGGGAATAAGCTACGACAACGCCCTGAAGGCTGGAATATCTGCATTTCAGTCAGCTGCCTACCTCTATTCAAAATACGGTCTTGAGGACACAATAAGGAAGATAGCAACTCCCGGTGGCACAACTGCTGAGGGGTTGAGGGAGATCGCCGGAATTGAAAAGGGGTTCATTGATGCCCTGATAGCTGCAAGCAGGAGGGTTGATGAGCTTTGAATGAGCTTGAACTGCTCAAAAAATACGTCAGTGATGACAAGCTTATAAAGCACTGCATCGCGGTCTCAGCAGTCATGAGAGGGATTGCAAGGGAACTCGGAGAGGATGAGGAGCTATGGGCAAGAATAGGGCTTCTGCATGACATAGACTACGAGATTGTCGGGGAGGACATGGAGAGGCATGGGGAGGCTGGAGCTGAGATTCTGGAAAAGGAGGGATATGGTGAGATAGCTGAGGTTGTCAGAAGGCACAACCACATGAGATATGGTGACTATGAAGACCCTGTTGAACTTGCGTTGCAGGCTGCCGATAGCGTTTCAGGTCTCATAATTGCATGTGCTCTTGTAAAAGGGGGGAAAATTGAGGACGTCACACCAAAAACGGTGAAGAAGAAGTTCAAGGAGAAGAGCTTTGCAGCCGGATGTGACAGAAACAGAATTAGGATGATTGAGAAACTCATGCCCCTTGAAAGGCTCTATGAGGTTGGTATTGAAAGTCTGAAGGATGTTAGGGAGGAGCTTGGGCTGAGCTAACTCCTGTATTCATAGATAACTCCGGCAGCTTCGATTGTATATACTTCTTTATTTCCATCTTTGCTTTTTACCACAGGACTGTCTGAAAGCTGGAATACTTTTTTAAGATCTTCAAAACTTTCAAGCAGAATCTTGTTCCCTGTTTTCTGTCCATTAACAATCATTACTCCTCTTTCTGTTTTTCTTTTCCCAATTTTTGAAGTGTAATCTCGGTTTAAAATAATCGCAGGTATTATGGCAGATACTGCAAGTCCTGCGTAAAGTGCTCTTGCATCTTCAACCTTCATACCTGTGAGGTATTTATTCTCACTTATCTTTATTATTGAAGATTCCCTTTCAGTTTTCTCTGAACTGGAAAAGCTGTAAAGTCCAGATTTTTTTAGAAGAGATATGGTGTGATCAAATTTTGAATTATCTGTTCTTACCATTATCCTGATCTTCACATCTTGCTGAATTCTCGAAATGCCAACGCCGGTTTTGATCCTTTCGAGATCAGCTTCAAGTCTTGGCGGAGTTATTGAGAAGTTCAGAATCTTTTCACCGGTGAAATTACCACTCTCAGTCATCAAAGTTTCACTCCACAATACAATTCTGGTTTTTCCTTCCTGAACGTAGTATGTGGTATTTACTCTTAAAAGGTACTCCCCATTCTCAGGTGGTTTGGTTGAAATTGTGTATTTCCCCTGAATTATCTGAGTTATGGACTCAGGATAGTACTTCAGACTGCTCCCGTTACTGTAGATAGACTTTCCTGTAAAAACTGCTGATGAGTTAAGTTTACCGTTTATCACTGAAATCTCTTTTACTTCCTCACGAACCGTACTGCTTGGAATTGAGATTGCATAGGCTGCAATCACGGACGAAAGAGTTGAAATCAGAATTAAAAGAATTGTTATCAGCTTTTTAATCCCATATTTCATTTTAATCATCCTCCACGTTCAGTGTAATGCTGTTACTTGTTATCCCGTAACCCTTTATTTCTGCTCCACTGTTTAGAATGTAAAAACCTGAACATGTAAATTCCTGCTTTCCTGCTGGATTGAGCTTGGTTGAAACTGTCACATATACATATTCAACATCTTCAGCTGTAACAATCCATTTGAGCTTTGTTGCACCCATTTTGCCATTTCCTGGATGCTCAAGAGTAATGGTGCCACTTGAAGGAGTAACATTAACGACCTCGTACTCTGCCGGAATGGAGTCTGTAACCGTGTAGGTTTCTTTTTCTCCATAATTTGTCAGGGCAATTCTGAATGTCCAGGTCTCCTTAACACCAGTCTTTACAGTCTGATTTCCATTTATAAGGGTTTTTTCAAGCTCTGGAAGAGGATATGAGATGTTTACAGTACAGCTATCAACGGATGCTGATCCATTTATCCACTGAACTTTGATTGTGGTTGGAATGGAGTAATTTCTCCCATCTCCATTGTACGTTCCGTATATTATCTCACTTTTTCCGGAATCTATGCTTGTGGGATTATCGAATTCTATCAGATCTCCCTGTGATTCAATGTAGAAATCAGCTCTCTCCATTAGGTTGTTTGTGAGTGTCATCACAGCAAAGGTCTCTCCATTTTTAACCACAATCTCTGTTTCTGGACAGTTGAATGCCACATAAGATGTGTTGTTTTCTGCAACTTGGAGGATAGTTCCTCTTTCACCATCATACTCTCTAAAATTTCCACTTGCTCCAATTAGAAGTATGAGGCTCAGTACAAGAGCACTCAAACCATAAAATAATTTCATATTTTCAACCTCCTTTTTCTTAAAATTATGTAGTCTTCCCCAAATCCTGAAATCAGGTAAACAGCAACCAGGATTCCGAAAAGAAGTGAAATGTGTACTACTAATGGCAGTAATGGACTCATCTTGAATAAAGTCTCAGTCATGAAAACAGGCAGGATTGGGAGAAAGGCGTAAATCATAACACCCTCAGAATATATTCTCGTCTCTTCCGGAACTGAAACTCTCATTTCAAGCTTCATCTTTTCTCTTGGATTAAGATATGCAGTTTTATCTGATAGTAACTCTCCGTTTTTTCCTTTCTCCTTAAAGAAGAATATCATGGGGTAATAAGCTCTATTTTCAAAATTCAGATTTTTTTCAAACTCTGAACCCGGAAGGTACCATCCATCCCGCTGCCCTCCAGCCAGAGTCGATGCGTAGCTGAATGACATTTCTCCCCAGGAAAGCATTGTGGACCCAATCAGAGAGATGATTAAAGCTGAGGAAACGAGTCCATAAAAAAATCCAGTGCTGATTTTCAGCTTCTTTTTATCTTTTCTTCTTTCTTCTCTTCCAAGGGATAGAAACCCCAAAGTTATCAGTGCAGCTGCCAGAAAAATGCTGTTGGAATGAAAGGCATCTACAATACTTCCAGCTTTTGGAATCAAAACAGGCTTTCCTGCAAACTCAACAACCTCTCCGATAACACTCTCCTTGCTTACGGGGGGATTTTTCCCGTTAAGCTGGTCGGTTGCTATGTTGCTGTCACCTTTTGTGATGTAGGCGTTATTTTCAATAGCGTACACCCTGTGAACAACGTATATGTCCTCCGCCCTGAACACGACTATTTTTCCAACATCTCCCTTGGAAAAAGGGTTTATGAAAAACATATCACCGACACCTATGGTTGGTTTCATGCTTTCAGAAATTGCATAGGAAAAAAGCACAGGACGATTCAAGGTAAGACCAACAACCGATGATATCAGAAATATCAGTGAGATGATTACAAAAACATTCCCCAGAATTTCAAGAATTTTCATTTCATCACGGCTCAGAAATAAAAAATTATGTAGGGCAAGGCCCTGCAACTGCACTTATGCTGAGCTGTGCCGATTGTGATCCAAGTCCGAGACCATAATTGTTGAATATCATTCCAACAGGTACAGGTGAGCCGTGCTCAACCGTGAACTTAACCTGTGTGGTGTATGTTGCATTCTCATCGTAGTCTCCCACAAACAAAAGCAAGTTGTCGCTGTTGCTTGATATTGTTACACATATTGGATATGCTGTTGCATTGTTTTCCCATAGCTCATTGCTTACATTGAACATCTCTTCAAACACGTAGGTTGAGTTGGGACTTAAACCTGACCCAAAGCCAAGAGATTCGTTGTAATTTGCGTTGTTGGGGCTTATCTCTATTGTAAGCTTTCCGTTGTTGAGATATGCGTACGGCTGTGTTGGTGTTAGATCAATAAATTCGTTATCATCTGCAACAACCGCTACTGTAACTGTTCTGTCAGCTTCATAATACCTGAAGTTTGCTCCAGCACTCATTGCAAGTATCAAACCGGCAATGAGAAGCGTTATGCCAAATATTTTTCTCATTTTCACTCACCTCATTACTCCTGCCCGCAATCAGCAAGTTCTGCAGGCTCAGTCCCCATTCTGTATGCTTTCACTTTCATGGCCACATTCCACATTTCTCCCGGATTGTTACCATTTGCACTCAGGTCCATACCTATCTTCACAGCCTCTCCCGGGTTCACAACAAAGCATACATCATCTCTTGCACTGTCTGAGGCTGTTGCAAGCTGACCACCATCAACTGCGTAAACTCCGCCCTCATGTCCGTAAAATTCCACGTGGGTGTTGTTGGATGTCACCCTTACAACTATGGGGAATCTCTCCCAGAGATCGTTGCTTACTGCAAACACCTCATCAAAGTTGTACTCGCTTGCCGGGCTTATACCATCACCATACCCTGGGTAGTTGGGGTTGTTTGCTGAAAAATCAATTCTCAAGAGACCATCATCTCCTATGTATGCATAGGGCTGAATTGGCTCGAGATCTATTAGCTCTGTATCATCCGTCACTATCGTCCAGTGGGCACTTCTGTCAGCGTTGTAATCGCTGAAATTTGCACCCACACCAAGAACAATCGCCAGGGCAGCAATTATTCCCAGCAATCCGTATCTAAGTTTGCTCATTTTTTCAACTCCTTTTTTGTTTGCTACTGCATTCTTGGAATGGTACTAAGTTAATGGGAGATTACTTTTTCATGAAAACAGATCTGAAGCCCTCCAAGAAATTTATAAGATCAGAAAAAAGCTTTGAATTCTCAATAAAAACCATATCTCGTTCCAATCTCAAAAAACCCTCTCTTTCGAGCATGGGTATGTGTGTCTGTGTAAGGCTAACATAAACGCTTTTTCTAATCCTGTGACCATCTTTTTTGCCTTTAGCCACTATGTAATCCGTAATTTCTCCAACAGTTGCGTTTCCGCCCTTTTCTATCAGAAAAATTATCATGAGCATTCTCCGTTCATTCCCTAATATTTCTGATAAATTTCCCATTAACTTTATTCTATGGCTCATTGTATAAAGTTAATTGCATGAATCTCATCCCAGAATAATTGTTATGAGATTATGAGCATACATATTTATTCTGTATGCCTGATATCCTCATGTGATGCTTGGTGTTGCCCTTGCATTTGTTTCAGCACTCTGCTGGGGAAGCGGTGGGGTTATTTTCAAGCTCGGATTAAGAGATGAGAGTGAACTCTCAGGCAATCTGCTGAGAAGCATTTTTGCCGTTCTCTTCATGCTTCCATTTGTTCTTTTAAGGGGAATAGAGCCATTAAACCTGCAGTTAATTCTTTTGCTCATTTTTTCCACGTTTTTTGCCTTCTTTCTTGGAGATATACTCTACTTCAATGCCCTGAAAACCTCTCCTGTGAGCTACGCTCTGCCCCTCGCCTCAACCTATCCCGTGTTTGTTGCCATACTGGACCTTTTTATCTACGGATTTCCAATAACACTCAATGTGATGGCTGCCTCGCTCTTCACAATACTTGCTGTTATTGCGATTCCCAAAGAAACCGGGAAGTTCACAGTTAAGAGCTTCACAGCAGTTCTGGCAGCCCTGAGCTGGTCAATATCAATAGTTACCCTTGATTATTTAACCGTCCACCTCTCCCCGCTAACGCTTGCATTCCTGAGGCTTGCAATAAACTCTGCAATTCTCATTGCAGTAGTCAGAAGCATTCCTCTTGGCAGGCAATCTCTGATTTTCATGGGATTTGCCGGAGGAATTGTCTCGGTTGCTGGTATCCTTTCCTTTGTAACTTCTGTGAAGCTCATAGGCAGCAATCTTGTCTCACCGATCTCAGCAACATCTCCTGTAATTGGAAGTCTGGCAGGAAAAATATTTCTGAAGGAAAGGCTCAGCATGAGACACGTCCTGGCACTGATCTTGGTATTTCTCGCCGTGCTTGCCATATCCCAGCCCCCTGTGATGATTACTCCCGCCACTGATGGGTGATGAGAAGTCGCCAATCTGAGGGGGCTAACCTTATAAATCTGATTGATCTGTCAGGCTTATGGAATGGTTTGAGGAAAGCTACGGTGACGCTTCTCTCAGAATCAGAATAAAGAGGGTTATTGCAGATTTTGAAAGCAGGTATCAGAGGATTCAGCTTTTTGAAACATACAGCTTTGGGAAGATGCTTGTGCTGGATGGCAAAATTCAGCTCACCGAGAGGGATGAGGCGTTCTATCATGAAATGCTTGTTCACGTTCCAATGCTCACCCATAGAAATCCAAAGAAAGTTCTCATTATTGGCGGAGGAGATGGTGGGAGTGTGAGAGAGACTTTAAAGCATGATCCGGATGAGGTTGTGATGGTTGAACTGGACAGAGATGTTATAGAGGTCTGCAGAAATCATCTCGGAATAGACAGGGGAGCGTTTGATGATCCAAGGGTTACGGTTCTGGTTGAGGATGGCATGGACTACGTTATTTCTGCCGGTGAAAAATTTGATGCTGTCATTGTTGATGGCACCGATCCGAATCCATTCAGCCAGCACATCTCAAGTGCTGAGTTTTATCAGGCATGCGAGAGAATCTCAGACGTATTTGCAACTCAGAGCCAGTCTCCCTTCGCCCAGCTTGAGTATTTCAGGGAGGTACTGGAAAACATTGCGGGGGTTATGGATTTCAGGGTTTACATCAACTTCGTTCCAGCCTATCCTCTCGGTCTCTGGAGCTATGTGATTCATCCGGAAAGATATCCGGAAGCCGAGGAGATCAGAAGAAGATTTATCGAAAGAGAGATCAGAACAGTTCATTACAATCCTGAAATCCATATTGCAAGCTTTGCACTTCCTGAATGGATCAGAATGATTGTTGATCGGATCAGAAAATAGCTAAGATATTTTTCTTCCCATGGTTATGTATCCCGTGTGAAAGATTCCAACCTGGGGTCTCGTTCCAACCCTTTTGAATTCGAGATTCACCTTGACAAGTTCAAATGACTCAACATCCCTGAATCCCGTTCTGATCATCTCCTCATAAACCGCTTTGGTCTGCTCGATGTACGGGTTGTAAACAGCAAGAAATCCCGAGCTTCTCAGCATCCTGAATGCCTTGGGAATCATTGCAACATCATCCTTCATGTCAAGAAAAACAAGATCGAACTCTTTCCTGAATCCATCTGCTATCTCAACTGCATTTCCGGTAATCTGATGTATGTTTCTCAGCCCAGCTGTTCTGAAATTTTCCCTTGCAATTTTCGCAAATTCCGCTCTTTTCTCCACAGTGACAACCTCTCCATACTTGTTGAAGTAAGCAAGATACGCGGCGGTCACTCCACTGCCAGTTCCGGCATCAAAAACAAGCGAGTCAGGCCGAAGCCCCGAGTAAGCTATAACGGCTCCAATGTCCTTGGGCATCACGGGGGTTGGGGCTTTTCTGAAAAGCCTGAAGAAGTCTGCAGCATTGAAAGGTAGGATTTTGAATTCAACACCCAAGTGTGTTTTTACAGAATCCCCAAAGCCTTTATTTTTGAGCTCTTCGAGGTTTATTATTCCCTTGTGGGTGTGAAGCTCTCCGCTGAATTCATTCACAAGATAAAAGTTTCTTCCGGATTTCAGCACAACGGGAGGTTTCATTCTTCTGTAAGCTTTAAAAGAGCTTCAGCAATATCTCCCTTTGCCTCTTCCAATGCCTTTCTTGCCTCCTCTTCACTCACACCAGCCTGCTCCATAACCAGCCTGACGTCCTCATCGCTGATGACAAGCCTCTCTCTGGTTTCGTAACTTCCCGAGATCTGGAACGTCTCAACGCCCTTGGCAGTTATCCTGACAACCGATGGATTTTTAAAAACCAATTCCTCCCCTTTTGTTACTATCACAACCTCCTCAGCCTCAATCTCGTCCATCTCAATTCCCATCTGCTTCATCATCTTCTTCATCTGCTTGGGGTTCATTGGCATCATCGATCAGGCATTTGGGATTGAATTTTAAAAATGTAATGGTGCGCATGGTTCGTTTTGATTACTGCTCTGAATAAAATTTAAATAGGATCGTGTACCTCTGAACTATAAGTTCACGTGAGGTTTTGAAATGCGAGGTGAAAACATGAAAAAGGTGGAATTTCTGGTATTGCTGGCTGCACTGTTTATTGCAACAATACTCCCAGCAGCTGCAAAGGTACTCCCCAACGATGGACAGGCAAATGAGATACAGGTATATGCAATGTCCAACGAGGAAACGGCCATTGTATCTGTGGCCAATGGGGAATACGACATCTTTCTGTTTTCAAGACCTTCAGGAGCTTACAAGGACCTTGATCCAAAAATACTTGACAATCTTGAACTCATCAGATCTGCATCGGTTTACGGTGAATTAACACTGAACCCTGTGCATGATGAGGGAGATCTACCTATAATAACTGTTGGTGACAAGGTGTACATGAATCCATTTGCAATAAGAGAGGTTAGATACGCTGTTAACTGGCTTGTGAGCAGAGAACACATCGTACAAAACATATATCAGGGATCCGGAGCAGTGCAGTATGGTGCCTTCAACACCTTCTACCCGTTCAATGAAAGGATGAAGGATCTCTATGAGGCGCTTGGCTTATCCCCAGAAGGGGATGAAGAGCTTGCGATACAGATGATTGATGAAGCAATGAACAATGCAGCCCAGAAACTGGCGGAGGCTGGGTATACATTGGAGAAGAAAGATGGAAAGTGGTATTTCAATGGAGAACCAGTTGTGATAAAAGGAATTTCGAGAGTTGAGGACGAGAGAAAAGATGTTGGAACGTACTTTGCATCAGTGCTTGAGAAAGCTGGATTCACTGTTGAAAACAATATCTGGGACAGAAAGAAAGCAATTCGAGCAGTTTATCTCACAGATCCAAAGAACTACGAATGGAATTACTACACGGGAGGATGGGTTGCAGAAGCAGCTGAAGCATGGCCAGAAACCGAATTACCCCAGTTTTATTCATCTTGGTACTGGGGACTTCCTGGAATTGTGGGATGGCAGCACACGCCAACTGTAACTGTTAAAGACCTGATTGATGCAATTGGAGGTGCAGACAAGATAGAACTCAATTACTATACTGGAGACATGCTCAGTGAAATCCTCGACTTCACTGTGGATGATATCACTATGCTGCTTGTCAACGGAAAATTGGAGAAAGATGATAAGACATTCACACTTGAGAATGTCGATCAGTACTGGGATCTTCAGAAGCTGGGTCTTGGACTTGGGATAATGGATTCGGTCAGGGTATTCACAATATCTCAGACTGAATTCTTCCCTGTGAACAAAAACAGAGTCGATGTGAAGTCAATGATGGTTGATCCGGTCAGTGGGCTTTATACAAGAAACGCTCTCCTGACAGCGAGTACACCTGACAGAATTCTGAAGGTTATAGAATTCTCATCCACAGGAGCTCTATTCATGAGTGCATTCAACCCCATAGGCAGTGATGACATATATGCAATGCTCATCTGGAGACTTGTAACCTCTCCACCACTCTGGATTGATCAGAATGGTGTGTATCAGCCTGTTGTCTACGATTACAAGGTGGAAAAGGGTGAATTTGAAGTGCCCGATGGAGCAGTTCTTTACAACTCAACCACAGACACATGGGAACCAGGAAAGGGTACGGCCAAAGTGAAAGTAACGTACAAGGTCCTTGACTGGGGCAAATGGCACAATGGGGAGCCTGTAACACCTGAAGATGTGAAGTATTACATTGCTTTCTCGAAGGAATGGAGCACACAGGATGGGGAGGACGATCCTTACTACGATGAGAGTCTTGAAGCAAACGCTGAAGTGTTCAAAAACATAAAGGGAATTGTCTTCACTGATGACGGGTATGTGGTTTACGGGGACTACGCTCATGTTGTTGCAGACGATCTCACCGCCAGCTACTATGCATTCTTCCCGGATCTTCCATGGGAGCTGTGGTATGTGCTTGGTGAAATGGTTGCAAATGGTTATGCTGATCAGAAATGGTCTTTCAGTGAGGCAACGGAGGGAGTTAATCAGATTGACATGCTCCTCAAGGATCATGTAGTCCAAATAAAGAGTGCACTGGAGAATATGAAGGGAACGATCCCGTCAGCACTTAAGGGGGAAGTTTCTGCAAGTGAGGCAACCAAAAGGTATGAGGCTGACATCAAGTTCATAGATGCCTATGGGCATGCTGTTATAAGCAATGGCCCGTATTACATTGTCAAGTACGATCCCGAGTCACTTTATATAGAGCTCAAAAGTGTAAATCCAAAGCCTGTTGCAACACCAACTCCAGAGAAGACGCCAACCCCCACTCCAACACCGGAAAAGACTCCTGTAGAGAAGCCAACAGAAAAGCCTGAAACACCAACTCCACCTAAAGAAGAGAAAAAGACTCCGGGATTTGAAGTGGTTGCTGCACTGATCGGGCTGCTTGCAGTAGGATATGTCACAAGAAAAAGGGCGAGATAACAGAGATCCAAATTTAAATTTTTTAATTTTTATTAAATACTTTCTCTGATCACTCTATTCGGGAAAAAACTTTAAAAACAATCGCAGAAAAAGGGTTGGGCAATGAGCTTCGCCAAATATCTCGGAATCAGGATTTTCAACGCTTTATTGGTGCTAATATTTGTCACATTCGTTGTTTCTATATTGTTTGTTAAAGTTGCAGAAGATGATGCAAAAACAAGGATTGCAGAGATAATAAACAATGAAGCCAGAAATCCATCCCTGATCAGGTTAAAGGCAAACGATCCCGAAGCTTTTGAGAAATGGAAGAGGAACAGGATGGAACAGCTAAAACGAGAGTTTGAACTTGACAAAACATTCTGGGAAAGGGTAATCTCAAAAACCAAAAACACCCTGCTCCTTGATTTTGGAAATGCCAGAAGTCCGGTTTTTGGTGAGATAAAGGTATCCAAGATCATTGAAAAGGCAATACCCAGAACAGTACTGCTCTTCACAACTGCTCAGATAATTATAACTTTCATTGGTCTAATTCTTGGAATAAAGGCAGCACAGAAAGCTGGAAAAGCTGTTGATAAACTCCTCTCTGTCTTGGCAATGCTTACAGCAAGCCTTCCGATGTGGTGGGTCGGGATGGTGTTCATACTGATTTTTGCATTTCAGCTTGGACTTTTTCCTGCTTCAAGTTTGCCTGATCCCAATCTTGAAGGATTTGCCTACTACAGGGATTTGATATGGAGAATGCTTCTTCCTCTCGCAACAGTTGTTTTTGTCAGCTTTGGTGGGTGGGCATACACCACAAGAAACATTATGATCACCACAATGCATGAGGATTTCATAACAGTTGCAAGGGCTAAAGGAGTCCCTGAAAACAGGGTGATTTATGGACACGCCTTGAGAGCAGCATCTCCTCCCATAGTGACTAACGTGATTATTGGCCTTCTTGGCTCACTTGGTGGAGCAATAATAACTGAAGCGGTTTTCAACTGGCCTGGAATGGGGAGACTTTACTGGGTCGCTCTTCAACAAAGTGAAGTCAATCTCCTTATGGGGGTAACCTATGTTACAGTAGCTCTCTTTCTTGCTTCAATGATAATTGCTGATGTGATCTACGGATATCTGGATCCGAGGGTGAGAGTTGGAAGGTGATCGGGCATGAGGCTCGAAGATCTTAAAGAAAGTGCCAAAGACTTTCTGCATGAATTCAGATACCAGAAAGGAGGAATCATCGGATTTGTACTGCTGGTCATTCTCGTTTCTGTGGCAGTTTTTGCACCATACATAACCTCTCCAGATGTCCCTGAAAGATGGTCAAAGGAGTTCTGGGTTGAGAATCCTCAAAATGCTCCACCAACTTGGATAAATTACTTTTCATCCGAGAAATTAGCTCCTCACGAGGTATACACCATAGAAGATATGCAGGTTGAGGATATGGGGGGTGGTAGAAAAATAATAAAAATCGTGTATATGAACAGTTACGACTCTCCTCCGAAAGACATAGTTCTCAAAGGATTTGAGACAACGGCCTCTGATGTCAGACAAAAACCAAAAATGACAATAATTCTGAAACGTCCTGATGGAAATGAAATTGTTTTGATGAAAGACAGAAGAATCTCCTCCAATACGGTTATTCAGATTGCCACAAACACTGAGGTTAAGAATAATGTCTTTAACTGGGCCAAAACCACTTCGGGCGTTCAGCTGAATCCAGTTGAAGAGATAAAGCTTCAGGCTTTGATGGACACAATGAAAATTTTATTTGGAAAGGTTGATAAAAAGATTTTTGAAAGTCCAGTACCTTTGCTTGGCGAGTATGTTTTTGAAATACAGATAACAAGCTCAGATGACGACACCATAAACCTCTCAAACTTTACAGCTGTTTTTTCAGGTAGAACATACGGGCTTATGGGAACTGACAGCAAGGGAAGAGATATATGGGCCGGGCTTATCTGGGGAACGAGGGTATCGCTATCTGTTGGTATAGCAGTTGCGGTCTTAAGTGTTTTGATAGGTGTTGTGTATGGTGTGGCAAGTGCGTATTTTGGTGGATGGAGAGATGAACTTCTTCAGAGATTCAATGAATTCATGTTCTCCCTTCCGGTTTTACCCATACTCATTCTTCTCGGAGCTTATTTCAAGGGTCATGTTGATCTTGTTCAGATAGTCCTTCTTCTGGTTTTGTTTGGCTGGGTAGGGGTTGCTAAGGTAGCCAGAAGCATGGCACTCCAGATAAAGGAACAGACTTTTGTTGAGGCTGCAAGGGCCTTAGGTGCCGGTTCAGGGAGGATTGTTTTCAAGCACATAATGCCCCAGATCATGCCATACGCATTTTCCCAGATGGCTCTTTCTGTTCCATATGCGGTCATGACCGAAGCTGCTCTGAGCTTTCTGGGACTTGGGGACCCAACAGCTGTTACATGGGGGCAGATGCTGTATGATGCCCAGAACGCAGGTGCAACGATAAACGGATACTGGTGGTGGGTAATCCCTCCAGGTCTGGCAATAGCCTTGGTTGGACTTTCATTTGTGCTGCTTGGTGTCGCACTTGACAGAATACTGAATCCAAGAATGAGGACGCTGTGAGGTGTTTGATATGCTGCTGAGAGTGACAGATCTGAAAACGCACTTTTTCACTACAAGAGGTGTTGTGAGAGGTGTTGATGGTGTTAGTTTCACACTTGAAAAAGGTGAGGTTCTCGGACTTGCAGGGGAGAGCGGATGCGGAAAATCAACCCTTGGATACTCTCTGATAAGACTCGTTCCCCCACCAGGGAGGATTGTTGGAGGAGAGATTGAGCTGGATGGATTAAACCTCACATCAATGAACGAAAACACTTTCAGAAGGGAGGTAAGATGGAAGAGGATCTCAATGATATTTCAAGGAGCTATGAATGCACTTAATCCAGTTTACTCCATCGGATACCAGATGATGGAACCGTTCAAGTACCATACAGATGCATCTGAGGATGAGGCTAAGGAAAGAATCGCAAGACATCTCGAACTTGTTGGACTCGATCCTGAAATCGTCTCCAGATATCCTCATGAGCTGAGTGGGGGCATGAAACAGAGAGTTATGATTGCAATGGCTCTTTTGCTTGAACCTGACTTGGTGATAGCTGATGAGCCAACAACAGCTCTTGATGTTATTGTCCAGGCCCAGATAATTAACCTTCTCAAAAAGTTGAAGAAGGAACTTGGCTTATCCCTGATATTTATAACCCATGACTTGAGCATTCTTGCTGAAATATCGGACAAAATCGCAGTCATGTATGCTGGAAAGATAGTAGAGCTTGGGGACAGTGAGATTATCTACGAAAATCCAAAACATCCTTACACCCAGAAGTTACTCGCAGCAATTCCAAGGGTACATGAAAGAGTCGATAAGCTTGAATTTATTCCTGGAGCTCCTCCAAATCTTGCAAATCCTCCACCGGGATGCAGGTTCCATCCAAGATGTCCTTATGCAATAAAAATATGCATGGAAAAAGAGCCTGGAAAAGAGGTGCTGGATGATGGAAGGGTGATTTATTGTCACAACATTCCAAGGTGAGGATCATGGTTCAAGATGTAGAATTGAAAGTTGAGGGATTGAAAAAGTACTTTCCAATAAAAAGAGGGATAAAGAGCGTGATGAAAAGAGAATCACCGAGATTTGTAAGGGCAGTCGACGGCATATCCTTTGAAATAAGGAAACAGCAAATCTTTGCGCTGGTTGGAGAGTCGGGTTGTGGGAAAACCACAACTGGAAAACTCATAATGAAGCTCATTGAACCAACTGAAGGTAGAATATTTCTCAGAGGTCAGGATGTCTCTCATCTGAAATCAAAGGAGGAGAACCTGAGATATAGAAAAATGGTTCAGATGATATATCAGGATCCTTTTTCATCAATCAATCCCAGGTTCAGAGTTTATGATGTGCTTGAGGAGCCTCTGATAATCCATGGAATTGGAAATAGCAGATCAGAGAGGGAGGAGATGATACATCATGCCTTGGAGCTTGTCAGACTGACACCTCCGGAAGAGTTTGTAAGCAGGTTCCCTCACATGCTCAGTGGAGGTCAGAGGCAGAGGGTTGCAATTGCAAGGACAATGATACTGAACCCTGAATTCGTTGTTGCTGATGAACCGGTTTCGATGCTTGATGTATCTATACGGGCAGAAATTCTTGAGCTTCTAAGGAGACTGAGAGATGAACTCGGGCTTACTTATCTTTACATCACCCATGACCTCTCAACTGCCAGATACTTCTCAGACTGGATTGGTGTGATGTATCTTGGAAGAATTGTTGAGATGGGGGAGGTTGACATGGTTATTGACAATCCCCTTCACCCTTACACAAGAGCGTTGCTTGAAGCTGTTCCAGAACCGGAACCTGAGAGAAAGGAGATAATTAAATCTCTTCCTATAAAGGGAGAGGTCCCCAGTGCAGTGAACATACCTGATGGGTGTAGATTCCATCCCAGATGCGTGTATGCTAAAATGGGTCTTTGCGACACCAAGCATCCTGAAATGATTGAATTTGAGAGAAATCACTATGTTGAGTGCCATCTTGTCGGGAAAATATGAGTTATAAAAGCAAAATCCAGCAGTTTCTTGGAATCAGAGAGATAAAGGTGGGACTGCTTATGCTGGTCCTCTCTGTAGCTCTTGCTCTCATTTCAATGTATCCCTCTCACGAAAAACTGGTCTTTTCTGGAAGTCTCAATCAGGGAGATGAAATCATCCTGTCTGAGATAATCCCCTCAGGAAATTTTGTAGAGGGAGAACTGATTCTGAAAGCTAAAAATTCAGAGGTTGCGGTAATTATGCATGCTGATGCATACAGAGAATTTACTGTTCAGGAAAAAAGAATATTCCTCAAAAATCCTGAAATAAGTCTGAAATCGGTTGAAGGGAGTGTGGATTATACGGTAAAAGCGAATATGGTGTTCTATCCCTTTTCCCGCCTCAGCTATTTAGCTTTAATAATCATGATCTCTGGTTCGATTATTGTTAACATAGGGTTGTTAAAGGTATTCTCAGAGCTGATGTAGTTCCATGTCATCCTTTATCATTAAAATCTCTGTTATGAAAATGGGGTAGATTCAATTCTACTTTCTTCTTTCTTCACCACTGCTTTCACCCAGTTACCAAAAAATATCCACCAAAGTGCTAAGGAGCCTGTTATGTAATTACTTATTGCCATACCAATCCAAAGTCCTTTAACGCCGTATCCGAGCGGCAATGCAAATAAATATGCAAGGCTGTTTCTCAGTATCCAAAGTCTCAGAAGTCCGAAAAACATCACAGGTTTTGTATGTCCCGATCCTCTTGCAACAGCTCTTGAGGAGAGATATACTGTGAAAAACACCACAGATGGTCCCATTATCAATATGAAATCTGCAACCTCCCCTGCAAGCTCCTCATCACCCGGTGCAAAGATCTCGGCAATTTGATAGCGAAGGGGGATCAGTAAAAGAAGTCCGGCAATCATTATTGCAGCTCCGTAAATTGAGGTTTTTCTGGCAATTTTTCTGGCTCTTTTATGCTCATCAGCACCAAGACTCTGTCCTATCATTGTGGAAGTAGCTCCAAGCAATCCGGCTATGAAGACATGAAACAATCCCAGAACTCTGTCAGCAATTCCCCATGCTGCGAGTGGAGCTGAACCCAGAAGGCTTATGACATGAACCAGAACCACAAA
Organism: Geoglobus sp. UBA235; assembly: GCA_002494725.1. Lineage (GTDB taxonomy): Archaea > Halobacteriota > Archaeoglobi > Archaeoglobales > Archaeoglobaceae > Geoglobus. The sequence continues at coordinate 91,058 of DACG01000017.1, read as the reverse complement.
ACCACTTGCCTCTCCAACCATCAGTGCAGAAATCGGATAGCCTATTTTCAGTATGTCTTTTAAGAAGTTAGAGTCTGGAATTAGAGAAGCAAGTGTTAATGAATGCCCATCCACTCCCCCAAAAGTGAGGTATACCACAGATAAGGCAGATACGGTAAACTGGCTTATCACCGTTGCCATTGCAGCACCTGCCACACCATATGCAGGAAATCCAAAGTATCCAAAGATTAGCACAGGGTCCAGCATCACGTTAATCACCACACCGGCACTTCGCAATTTGAGAGGAGTTATTGAGTCTCCTGCTGCGACATAGATGGCAGAGAAGCTCTCATAGATTGCTATGAACGGAATTCCCAGGGCCAAGATTCTGGCATACTCAGCTGCGTACTTTATTGTGGTTTCCGGAACACCGATGAGGTTGAGAAAATATCCGGATATGAAATATCCAATTAATGCGAGGGGGATACCGAATACCAGTGAAAGTAGCAACATCTGGCCACCAGCTTTTGTGGCTCTTTTGAAATCTCCCATCCCCCAGTACTGAGATATCAGTGCCACTCCGGCAGAAAATATTCCTGCTCCAGCAGATACTACAAGCCATATTACGGGCCAAGATGCGCTTACAGAGGCAAGAGCCTCTCTGCCAACTCTTCCAAGCCAGTAAATATCTGCCATCGTGTATACTATGTTCAGCGCTTCACCAATTGCTATTGGAGTTCCAAGCTTTACCATGACTCTCAGAATACTTTCTTGGATTATCCAGTTGCTGTATTCCTTGGATGTCTCAGTCTCCACCGATCAAAAGAAAATTGACTGGAGTTATATTTGTTCTGGCTGCCATGTCAGGATCTGCAATATCCACCCTGATAGAACTAATAGAGTAAAGAAAATTTTAATAATGCCATAAGTTTCATTATTATTTTGCTTTTACAGCTGATGATTTTATCGCATTCACAGGACATACCTGAGCGCAAACACCACATCCAGCACACATCGCCTCATCAATCCATATATTCTCTCCATCGTACATTATTGCAGGGCAAGCGAATGATGTCACACATTTCAGGCATTTAACGCACTCATCTGTTATGACAAATGGCTTTATTTTCACTCCCTTCTTCTTCCTCTCTCTGTTCCAAAGAATGGCGCAGAGCTGTCTTGCAATTATTACTGAAACCCCCTCATGGTTTAAAGCATCATTCAAAGCCTTTTCCATTCTCTTCAGGTTGTACGGGTTGACCACTTCAACAAATTCAACTCCTAAACCCTTTACGACATCCTCAATTCTGACAGAATGGGGCATCTCACCGCACCCTCTCTTGTCCATTCCGGGATGTGGCTGATGACCTGTCATGGCTGTTGTTGAGTTATCGAGCACTATGAAAACAACGTTTGCCCTGTTGTAGACCGCATTTATCAATGCTGGAACCGATCCATGGAAGAATGTTGAATCTCCTGCTGTTGCTATAACCTTGTTTTTCACAACTCTTGCCAGTCCATTTGCCGTGCCAAAGCCACCTCCCATGCACAGGGTTATGTCAACAGTCTCAAAAGGCTTGTTAATGCCGAGAGTGTAGCAGCCTATGTCACTTGGCAAAGCCTCATCTCCAGCTACATTTTTCAGAGCATAATAGCTGGCTGCATGAGGACAGCCAGGACAGAAGACGGGAGGTCTTGGTGGAGCTATTGCAGATGTTTCGGCAACTCTCTGAAGGGCGGAATCGTAGTCAAATGTAACGCTTTTTCCAAGCATCCCTGCAATTCCCTTTTCCGCAACAGCCACATTGTATTCGTAGTTCATCGGAAAGTAGCCATTCTCCTTTCCGTAAATCTCCACATCATATTCCTTTGCCAAAGCTTTTACATGAAGCTCAACAAATGGGTCAAGCTCCTCAACAATGGCAACCTTATCAAGCTGGCTTATGAAATCCTCCAAGAGCTTGCTTGGAAGTGGAAATGTGGTAGAGAGCTTCAGCAATGGAAGATCTGAATTCAGTCTTCTCAACGCCTCTCTTGCATATCTGTAGCTGACTCCACTTGCTATAACTCCTGTCCTGCTATCTCCACCCTCAATCCAGTTCAGATCTGATTTGTTGAAGAATTTCTCTATTTTTTCAAGCTTTTCAAGAAGGATTGGCTTTCTTCTCCTTGCATTTGCCGGAACCATAACAAACTGCTGGGCGTTCTTTTCCCAGTCAACCTTTTCAAGCTTTTTTTCAGGAATTTCACCCAGTTCAACCACACCACTTGCATGGTTCAGCCTTGTCACAGTTCTGAAAATCACAGGGCTTTCAAATTTCTCCGAAATTTCAAATGCCTTCGCAACATAATCCTTTGCCTCCTGCGGATTTGTAGGCTCTATAACCGGAACCTTTGCAGCTTTCCCGTACCATCTGTTGTCCTGCTCATTCTGACTTGAGTGCATGCTTGGATCATCAGCTGAAAGGAGCACAAAACCACCTTTTGCTCCAATGTATGCGAAGCTGAAAAGGGCATCTGCTGCAACATTGACACCAACATGCTTCATTCCGCACATCCCTCTTTTTCCTGCCATTGACGCTCCTGCAGCAACCTCAAATGCAACCTTCTCATTAACTGAATATTCAAGGTAGAACTCCATCCTGTCTTTAAGCAGTCTGCAGACCTCACTCAATGTGTCAACAACCTCAGATGAAGGAGTGCCGGGATAGGCTGAGTAAACGTCAATTCCAGCCTCAATTGCCCCTCTCGCAATGGCCTCATTTCCAAGCAGAAATACCCTCTCTCCAGGAGAGTCCTTAACAACGTCCTTGAGCATGTTCTAACATTGTTCGATGAAACTATAAAAATTTTTGGATATTGTAAAGCCAGTTTAAATACCGTCATTAATTTCAGTAAAATTCATATAATTTAAAGTGGAATTCTGGAAAGATGAGCGAAACAAATGTATTGCTTGTTGGTGTTGGCGGTCAGGGAATTCTGACAACCTCGGCAATACTTGCAAGATCAGCCCTGAAAGCTGGGGTTAATGTTGTTACAGCTGAAACCCATGGAATGGCTCAGAGAGGGGGAAGTGTTGAGGTGCATGTGAGATTTGGAGAGGTTGATTCTCCTCTGATCCCATACGGAAGTGCTGATATCGTGGTTAGCCTTGAGCCTGTAGAGATCCTAAGATACACTCAGTATTTAAATGGTGGTACAAAGATAATCCTCAATACGAGATCAATAATACCTCCTACAGTATCAACAGGAATTGGCAAATATCCTGAACTTGAACAGATACTTCAGGCGGTTGAGAAAATTACTAATGATATCAGTGTTGTGAATGCATCTGATGTTGCCGAAAGATATGCCGGAACTGTTCAGGCAACAAATGTGGTTGTTATAGGGATGCTTGCAAAGAAAATTGAACTGCCCTTCAGCTTCGAGACAATTCAGGAAACAATAAAGGAATTCTTCCCGGAAAGACTTGTTGAACCAAATCTCAGGGCATTGAAGGCCGGGTATGAGTACTGGGATTGAGGGGTGATGGTTATGGAGGTAAAGAAAATTTGCGTTCTTGGAGCAGGAGCGATGGGTCATGCAATTGCCGAGCTTGCTGCAGTTTCGGGTTTTGAGGTAACACTTAGAGACATAAAAGAGGAAGTTGTTCAGAGGGGTTATGAGAAAATAAGGGAAGGACTTGAGAGAGATAGGAGAAAGGGAAGACTGAAGGAAGAGGTAGAGGAGGTTCTTGCAAGAATAAAGCCTGTTGTTGATCTGGAAGGGGCAGTGAAAGATGCGGATCTGATCATAGAGGCGATTCCTGAGATAATGGAGCTAAAGGGTAAGGTATTTCAGGAGGTTGAGAGCTACTGCAAGGAAGATGCGATAATAGCAACAAACACCTCATCTCTGAGCATAACAAAACTCTCTGAATACCTCAAAGATCCATCAAGGTTTGTTGGAATGCACTTCTTCAACCCACCAAAGGTAATGAGGTTGCTTGAGATAGTCTATGGAGAGCATACAGGTGAGAGGGCAATCAGGGTTGTTGAAGAGGTTTCAAAAAGGATGAACAGGGTAATCATCCATGTCAGGAAGGATGTGCCGGGGTTTGTGGTCAACAGGATATTTGTCACGATGGCAAATGAGGCTGCCTGGGCACTTGAGAATGGAGAGGGGACGGTTGAGGAGATTGACTCTGCTGTCAAGTACAAGATGGGTCTTCCGATGGGGTTGTTTGAGCTCCACGATTTGCTTGGTGGTGGATGCATTGATGTGAGCTATCATGTGCTCGAGTACTATCGTGAGACCCTTGGAGAATCTTACAGGCCAGCCCCACCATTTGAAAGGCTCTTCAAGGCGGGACATCTCGGAAAGAAGAGCGGTAAGGGATTCTATGACTGGAGCGAAGGAAAGAGGAATGAGGTTCCATTGAAAGCTGGTGCGGATTTTGACATAATGAGATTCCTTGCTCCCGCAGTCAATGAGGCAGCATGGCTGATTGAAAAAGAAGTAGCAACTGCAGAGGAGATAGATCTTGGAGTGATTCATGGCCTGAACTATCCGAGAGGGCTTCTGAGAATGGCAGATGATGCTGGCATTGACAGAATAGTCAGAACCCTTGAAGAGCTTTACTCAAAGTATGGTGAAGAAAGATACAGACCAAATCCGGTGCTTATTGAGATGATCGAATCAGGAAAGCTTGGAAGAAAGGCAGGAGAGGGATTTTACAGATACGGAAGGGGGCTTTACGAGTTTGTTAAGATAAGGGTTGATGGGGATAAGAGGATAGGCTACCTGATTTTGAGCAGGCCCCAAAGAGCAAACGCCCTGAATCCAACATTTCTGGATGAGATTTGCGATGCACTTGAGATGCTCGAGGAGGACGAGAATGTGAGGTGCATTGTCATAACTGGAGAAGGCAGAAACTTCTGTGGAGGAGCGGACATGGCAGTATTTGCACAGGGAAGGGCTGATGTCATGCATGAATTCAGTGAAAAAGGCCATAAGGTCTTTACAAAAATAGAAACCCTCTCAAAGCCTGTTGTTGCTGGTATAAACGGCCCGGCTTTGGGAGGTGGATTTGAACTCGCACTTGCCTGTGATCTTAGGGTAATGAGCAGAAAGGCTTTTCTTGCTCTGCCTGAGCTGAATCTCGGCCTATTTCCGGGATGGGGTGGTACGCAGAGGCTTGTAACGCTTATCGGAATGTCAAGGGCAAAGCAGGCAATAATGATGAGGGAGAACATTGATGCTGAAAGGGCCTACGAGTGGGGGATTGCCAATTACGTTGCCGAACCAGATGAGTTCCAGCAGAAGCTTCAGGAAATTGCAGTAAAAATTGCTGAAGGTCCACCTTTGGCTTACAAGCTTTTAAAGAGAACGATGTACTACGGCAATCTCCATCACCTGAGAACAGGATTGTTCATAGAGGCTGTTTCAGGAGGAAACATAGCAACAACAGATGACATCGCCGAGGGGGTTCAGGCGTTCATGTATCGCAGAAAGCCCGAGTTCAGGGGGAGGTAGCATGAGAAATGTCGCAATTGTTGGAGCGGGAATAACAAAATTTGGAGTGAGAGAGGCAGGCTGGAAGGATCTTGTTCAGGAAGCAGGAAAGGCTGTTTTTGATGATGTTCCCAATTTAGACAAGAAAGAAATTGATTCACTGATTGTTGGAGCGGCACAGCCTGAGAGGTGGATAAATCAGACTCATGTTGCACCTCTAGTGGCAGAACTGCTTGGTATTGAGGTGAAGAGGGTCATTTCCAGAACTGAGGTTGCGTGTGCGAGCGGGCAGGCGGCCATAAGATATGCATGGCTTGCTGTTGCAATGGGATTGAGCGATGTAGCCATGGTTGTTGGTGTGGAAAAAATGAACACCAGGTTCATGAACTTCAGCCAGTCCAGCATGATAAATGTGGGCAACAGGGAATTTGATGGTGCAAATGGCTTCACCGCCCCACCCTTCTTTGCTCTTGTAGCTCAAAGGCACATGCATGATTTTGGCACAACGAGGGAGCAGCTTGCAATGGTGAGGGTTAAGAACGCTGAATACGGCTCCTACAACCCCTACGCCCAGTTTCAGAAGAAGGTGACCGTTGAGAAGGTCATTGAATCCAGAATGGTCGCTCCACCGTTAACTCTCTTTGACTGCTCCGCTATAACCGATGGAGCATGTGCGTTGATTCTTGCAAGCGAGGAAAAGGCAAAACAGCTGACAGACACTCCGGTATGGATTGTTGGTGGAGTTCAGCATGTTGATTATGCCCACACAACAAATCAGATGGGTGATTTAAGCCACTGGGTTGGACTCAGAAAGGCTGCAAAAGATCTTTATGAAATGCTGAACATAAAGCCCGATGACATAGACATTGCTGAGGTTCATGACTGCTTTACAATAAGCGAGATACTTGAGTACGAGGAGCTCGGATTCTGCAAGAAAGGTGAGGGAGGGAAGTTCATTGAGGAAGGTCAGAGCTACATAGGTGGAAAGGTTGCTGTCAATCCGGGAGGGGGGTTGCTTTCCAATGGCCACCCTCTCGGGGCAACAGGTGTAAGGCAGGCATGGGAGATTGTCATGCAGTTCAGAGGAGAGGTTCCAAAGGAGAGGTATGTTGGTGGAGCGGAGCTTGGCATAGCCCACAACCTGAGCGGGATGGCACAGCTGCACCACATAATGGCCTACAGCCTGAAAAAGAGAAGCGATGTCAAGTTCGGGAGGTGATAGAATGGCGAGAAGAGTTCTTGAGCTCCCAGACACAGTTCCTCTCTCTCCGATAATTGATCTCTGGGATCAGCAGGAGCCTGATGGACCCGATGCTACGGGAATTTACGATTTCTACAGAAATCTGGCAGATGGAGAGCTTACAGGACAGAAATGTCTGAGCTGCGGGAAGCTGATATTTCCCCCTCAGATAATCTGCCCATCATGCAACAGCACCGAGCTTGAATGGGTCAAGATACCTGAGGAGGGAGAGCTTTACGCATTCACAGAGCTGAAGCTTGGAGCACCGATAATTGTTGAGAACTACGCACCCTTTGTCATTGCCGTTGCAAGATTTGGCAATTACCCTGAAAATGGCTTTCAGATAAGCGGAATGATGTTCGATGAAAGTTACGAGGAGCTTAAAATTGGAGACAGAATAACATGGGACATACTTGAGATAAAGGGGCCGGGAGACAAGAAGAGATACTGGTATTACTTCAGAAAGCTCTGATTTTTTATCGAATCCAAACAGTCCAATACCTAATTTTTTGAACTGGATGCAGTCTCATCTCTCCCCTCTCCTGAAGACCAACCAGAAATGAAAGAGAGGTGGAGGTGCTTAATATAGAATAGCTGGTTATAACTTTTTCGAACTTAATTGTAGGACCTTAAAAGAAAGAGTAGAGTCCGGCAAAGCCTGAAGGAAGAGTTTTCAGACCTTTCAGGAGAGATGGAAGAATTCTCAGGTGAAAAGATCCCACGATAGCTTCGTCAGCTATGGCTAGTGATCTGGCTGTGATAACAGGATATAGAGATTCCGGTCTGGGAAAGGAGACCCTCTGAACAATTTAAGACTCGATAATGTTTAATAATTGAGCTGAACCAGTCTTAACATGATCGGCTCCAAGCTTTCGGAAGTCTACAGAGATATCATCTCAGTTGCCCTTGGAAATGAGAAGGCAGATTTGCTGATTGAAAACTGCAATATTGTTGATGTTGTGACTGGTGAGATTTTTGAGGGGAGCATTGCCATCAAGCATGACAGAATAGCTCTTGTTGGTGAAAAAGCTCAGGCTAAGAGTGTTTTTGATGCCGGGGGTATGTATGCTGTTCCCGGATATATTGATGCTCACGCACATCCCGATTATTATCTGACCCTGACCGAATTCTCAAACATTGCCGTAAATCACGGCACAACGTCTGTTTTTGCTGAACCTGATGCGGCCCTTAATTCAATGGGTAAAAGAGGCTTCGAGCTTTTTGTGAGATGGGCTGAGGAGTGCAGCATCAGGGTTTACATGCTCCTTCCATTCATATCTCCTCAGGATCTCAGTCTTGAAACGCCCAATTTTGAGATTGATTACGGGGAGCTTGAAAAAATCGCTGGAAATGAAATTCTCGGAATGGGTGAGGCTGTCGCATGGAATGCAATTCTGAACGGTGAGGAGTGGGCACATAACAAGATAGAATTTTTCCTCAAAGGTGGAAGGAAAATTTTAGGGCACACTGCTGGTATGAGGAGGAACAAGCTTCAGGCCTACTCAGTCTTTTCAAACTCATGTCATGAGGCGATAACTCAGGAACAGTTGCTTGAAAGACTGAGATACGGGATGCATGTGATGGTGAGGGAGGGCTCGATAAGAAGTGACATTGAAATTCTGAAAGATCTTGATGAAAAGGTGGACAGATCATGGATTTCCATTGTCTCTGACGGGATGGAGCCGGTGGAGCTTCAAAAGGGCTACATGGACATGCCTGCAAGAAAAGCGGTTGAGATGGGTATGGATGAGATTGATGCCCTCAGAATGATAACCTGGAATCCTGCACGGTTTTATGGCAGGGATACAGAGATAGGCATTCTGGCTCCAGGGAGGTATGCAGATATTGTTCTTCTGAAAAACCTCAGAGAATTCAGACCTGAGGTTGTTTTTGCTGGAGGAAAGATACCTGAGAAAAGGAGGACATCAGGTGAGAGATTTTCAGTGATGAATGTTGAGAAGGTTGACAGGAAGGAGATAGAGATTCCTGAGGGGACTCATAGGGTAAGGGCAATGGAGCTTTTATCTGAGACTGTCAACAGAATGAAGATCATTGGAATTGAGGCTGAGAATGGAAAGCTGGCTGAGCATTCCAAGACTGTGCTTGTTGACAGATTTCATGGTTCCAAGCCTGTGATCGGGATTCTTTCAGATCTTGAATTTGAGGGAGCTGTTGCCTCGACAGTGACATTTGATGAGTACAACATTGTTGCAGTTGGAATGGATGATGGGGAAATTGTGGAGGTTATAAACAGATTGATAAGAACTGGAGGCGGTATTGTTTATCAGGGCAGAAAAAACATTGAGCTCTCACTCCCTTACGGAGGAGTTATGGGTGATGATGCTGGAGAAATTGCAGATAAGATGGAGAAGTTAAGGGAAACCCTGAGAGATGCGGGACTTAGGTTTGAGAATCCTCTTAACGTTCTGCATTTCATGAGTTTTGTGACACTTCCGGAGCTGAAATTAAGCAATAAAGGGCTTGTTGATGTGAAGAAAAGGAGGATTGTGGAGCTTTTTGTTGAACGCTGTTAAACACAATGACTGTCTGGCGAAACTTTTTTATTGTATTGAATTATAATGATATACTGGCCCAAAAGGTGTGCGGGTGTGTGACATGTTGGGCCTGAAAATGAGCAGGAGAGATTTTGTTAAGGCAGGCACCGCGATAACACTTCTGGCAGCAGGAGTTGGCAAATATTCAGGAGATAAGCACTTCTTTGTAAAGGCAAGTGCCCAGGAGGAAGAGGGCGTCAGCCATATCAAGACGATCTGCACGTTCTGTGCTGTTGGATGCGGGATTCTTGCAAAGGTAAAAAATGGGAAACTCATTGGAATTGAACCCTGGGAGGAGCATCCAATAAACAGGGGAAAGCTCTGTGCTAAGGGAGCAAGCATCAGATTCACTGTAACCAGTCCAAAAAGGGTGAAGTATCCGCTAATAAAGGAAAATGGAAAGTGGAGGAGGATAAGCTGGGATGAAGCTCTTGACAGAATCGCAAAGAAGATGATGGAGGTCAGGGAGAAATACGGACCTGATGCTGTTTTCTTTGCAGGATCAGCTCATACAAGCAATGAGGGTGCGTATTTAATGAGAAAGTTCATGGCCTTCTGGGGATCAAACAACATAGATCATCAGGCAAGAATATGTCACTCAACAACCGTTGCCGGACTTGGCAACACATGGGGATATGGAGCGATGACAAACAACTTCAATGACATGAGAAATGCAAAGGCAATAATCTTCTTCTCCAATCCTGCAGAGGCACATCCTGTCAGCTTCTTCCACATAATGGAGGCAAAGAGGAGAGGGGCGAAGCTGATATGTGCTGATCCGAGATTTTCAAGAACGGCAGCGGTCAGCGATCTACATCTCCAGTTCAGACCGGGAACGGACATTCCCCTTGTCTGGGGGATTTGCTATGAAATCATAAAGAATGGATGGTATGATGAGGACTTCATCAGGGAGAGAACATACGGATTCGACAAGGTCAGGGAGATAATCATGCAGTATCCACCTGAGGTTGTTGAGGACATTACGGGAGTCCCTGCTGACAAGATAAGGGAGGCTGCAAGAATTCTCGCAACAAACAAGCCATCAACACTCCAGTATGCGATGGGCGCAACCCAGCATGAATGTGGATCACAGAACATAAGAGCATTTGCAATTCTCCAGCTCCTGCTTGGAAATGCAGGAAAGCCGGGAGGTGGAGTTAACGCTTTCAGAGGACATGACAATGTCCAAGGAGCAACGGACATGTGTGTTCTGAGCCACTCACTCCCGAGTTATTATGGAATAAGTGAGAAGGCATGGAAACACTGGGCGAGAGTTTGGAACGTTGACTATGAGTGGCTTCTGAGCAGATTTGGAAGCAAGGAGCTTATGGAGAAGAAGGGCTTCACCATGTCAAGATTTGCGGTTGGAGCATTGGCTGGGACAGAGGAATTCCCAGTTGAAAGGGCAATGAAGATAGATCAGCCCTCCACTCTGAAAATAATCTTCATGTGGGGCCACTCAACACCATCCCTTGGGGATACAAGACTGGTTAAGAAGGCATTTGAGGAGGTAGAGCTTCTTGTTGTGGTGGATCCATTCTTTGAGAGCGGTGCAGCTCTCGCTGAGAGAGACGATGGCGTAATAGTCCTTCCGGCATCAACTCAGTGGGAGCAGGCTGGAAGCGTTACAAATTCAGGAAGGCAGGTTCAGTGGAGAAATAAGGTAATTGATCCGCTTTATGAATCCAAACCGGATGTGTGGATACTTCTGAGTCTCGTGAAAGCTCTTGACAGGTATGACCCCGGACTTTACGAGAAATTCACCATCAATTTCGGGAACAAGTCACCTGATGAAATAACACCCGAAGAAATTCTCGATAAGGAGATAACAGTTGGATCAAGGGCGATTGGGATGATAGGGCAGAAGAGCTACAGGCTGAAGAAGCAGCAGGAGTACGATTACACATTCAACCCTGAAACGCTCAGGGCTGAAGGCGGGCCGTGTGATGGAGAGTACTGGGGACTGCCATGGCCATGCTGGAATGAAAGGCATCCTGGCACGCCTGTTCTCTACAGAAATGACATACCTGTCTGGGAAGGGGGACATGATTTCAGAGTGAAGTGGGGCACCAAGGCACCGGATGGCTCATCACTGCTCAGCGGAGTGAACGGACATGATCAGATTGAGGGATGGGCAACCAATCTGAACACGGATTACTCAGAGTGGCTTGACAGGAACATGGTACCATCTGGAAGAGGGAGGGCAAGGATGTATGCATGGAACATGAAAGACCCGGTTCCAGTCCATAGAGAGCCAATCTACACACCCAGGGTTGATCTCATTGACAGGTATCCGACATATGACGAGGAGGTTTACGGAAAATTCCATTACAGAGTTCCAATTCTTGCCAGAATGCTTCAGAAACTCTACAAAGAATACAACATCTATGAATATTTCCCGCTAACATGGACATCCGGCAGACAGGTTGAACATCAGGGTGGTGGAGCTGCAACGAGAAGCAACAGGGTTCTGGCAGAGCTTCAGCCAGAGATGTATGTTGAAATCAACCCGTATGATGCAAATGAAAGAGGAATAAGGAATGGTGACAAGGTTGTCGTGATTTCTCCAAGAGGGTTGGAATATGGAGCTGAACCATCAAGAATTGTTGTAAAGGCAAAGGTTACAAATGCCGTGCCGAGAGGAGTTGTTTTCCTGCCATTCCACTGGGCTGGGCAGTTCATGGGAGAGCCATACATTGACAGATTCCCGTCCCTTGAGGACATGGACACAAAACCGTACGTGTACGGAGAGTCGGCCAACACAACAAACCCTCCGGGCTGGGATCCTGAGACCCAGATGCAGAACACCAAGTCAGGGGTATGCAATGTGGTGAAGCTTGGACAGGAGAAGGAGCTCATTGGACAGCTTGAGAAGATGAAGAACATAGCTGACAGGATATTGCAGTATCTGAATGAAAAATACGCTACAGCGTGAGGTGATGTGACATGCCCCTCAAATTTTTGATGGACGTATTTCACAGCCCGTGCATAAAATGCAAGGGGTGCGAGGCAATATGCAAGAATCAGAACGACACACCTGAGGGAGTTTTCAGAATAAGGGTTGTTACAATCAATGAAGGGCAGGAAGGACAGATAAACATCCCAATGCCATGCCTTCACTGCAACGATCCACCCTGCATGAAGGTCTGTCCAACAGGAGCGATATACAAGAGATCTGAGGATGGTGTTGTGCTTGTTAACAAAGATGTATGCATTGGATGCGGGTACTGTGCGACAGCCTGTCCATTTGGTGCACCGCAATTCAGAAAGAGCGGTGCCTTCGGGCTTGATGGGAAGATGGACAAGTGCACGTTCTGCGTTCAGCCCTACAATCCGAAAGATGCAAGTGGCAGTGAGATATTCAGGGAGCCAAAGTCAAGGTGCTCCATGGTATGTCCCACGGGCACCATAAACTTTGGTGAACAGGCAGATCTTGCCAAAAAGCTGAGAGAGAGGGCTGCTGAGAAAATGGCTTCTGGCACTCTGGAAAGCATATTTGTATTCTTCTGAGCGTGGAATCATGCCAGCCTCCTTATTTTTTTACGGTCTTGGCACTCATGAGCTTGGAAAACCCTGGGGAATAGCAATAGCCACGTATCTCTTTCTGGGAGGACTGGCTGGAGGACTGTATCTATCGGGATACTTCATGTCTCTCGTGAAAACAAAAACAGACTTCAGCAGATCTGTTGAGAAGTTCGGAGTAACTTCAAGTGGAATTGTGCTGATCATAGGTCTGCTCAGTCTCATAATGGATCACCCGAATGTGATAGGTGCAGTCTTCAATCCGTTTCTCTTCAGAAATCTGAGTTCATGGCTTGCCATAGGAAGCTGGATCATACTGTTATTTCTGGTACTGTGGTTTGTTCTTGCTGTGGAGGGCAGAGGATACATTGAGATTTCTGGAAAATTAAGGCTGGTCATCATGTCTGTTAATGCATTTCTTGCCTTCATGGTGATACTTTACACAGCCCTTCTCCTCAGAGGTGCAAGATTCGTTCCGTTATGGCTCAGCAACGCCATACCACTGCTCTTTGTTGTGAGCGGAATATCAACGGGACTGGCAGCATCAATCATTTACGGGATTGTGAGGGGGAATGAAGGGGACGAGAGAATTAAAAAAGCAGATATGGGGCTGATAGTTGGTGAGCTGCTGCTTGCCGGGTATCTGCTCTGGGATCTTGGGAACATCTCATCATCAGCCAGTTACAGTTTTGTGAGGGTCGGAGCTGAGGCATCACTTAATTTCATGCTTTCAGGAATCTTCAGCACCATGTTTCTTGTTGGATTCGTTGGGGTGGGATTGATTCTGCCTCTGGTCTTCTACTCGATCTCGTTTTTAAGAAAGGCAAAGATCATGGAGATCTTCTCGGGAATTTCAGTTCTTGCTGGAGGATACATTTTCAGAATCCTCATCATAGCTGCTGCAGCAAAGGCAATAGTGTTACCATAATCTCAGTTCTCTCACAACATTTCTGTCGAGTGCAAGAAAGCCCCTTGCAAATCTTGCAACACCCCTGTAAAATTCTGCAGACTTCTCGAGCTCTTCAAGAACCTCCGGAATCCATGTAATCATCTCACTTTCCAGAAATTCCTCCTGTTTTTTAAGAGAATCCTTTATATCCTCTTCTCCTTTCATTGAGCTGTCTATGAGTGCTGCAATAAAATCAAGCTGGGCGGAAATGTGGTCCGGAGGTATGCTGTGCGTTTTTAACCTGTATCCCATTTTTCTCATCTTTTCCTCGACCTCAAGACTCACTCTCCCGTAATCTGCATCTCCTACAGCCTCTGATTTTGTTAGGGGTACTATGTGTGATAGAAGAATGAGCCGGGAGTACTCATCCTCCACATCCCTTACAGCCTCATCCACATCCCTCCTTTTCATCACAAATTCCCTCATCATCCTGATTCCATCCTCGATATCCACCGAGCCGGAAAGACTGAAGCTCCCTCTCCTGAGATCCTCAATGAACTCCCTGGGCACATCTCCGAGAAAAAGTGAGGAGAGCAGAGAGTAGATTTCCTTTCTCTTCTCCAGAACTTCACTCATTCTGTTCATTCCTTTCACCTGCGATCTCTCTGTACAGCTCCTCAAAAACAATAACAGGCTTGCACTCATTGCAGTAGAGCGTGAAAATTCTGTGCCCCGTAAGGGCAGAGACCTTTCTGTACTCGCTCTCGGATATGTGTTCCTTCTGGCATCTCGGACATTTTACCATCTTTTCCTCTTTAAGAACCTTTTTGATGTCAGCTTCTGATAGGTCAAGACCATTTTCGATTTTTATCGCGCTTTCGGGGCAGAAAAGTCTGCACAGGTTGCAGTTTATGCAGAGTCCATGTATGAATTCAAGCCTTCCGTTATTCCTTTTAATTGCATTCATGGGGCATACGGAAGAGCATGTCTTGCAGAGGGTGCATGAGTCAGAGATGCTCAGACTTCCAAAGCCATTCAGATCGAGCTTTTCCGTCACTGGTTTTACATGCTTTTTGATGTGGGAGATTATCTCCACAAGCTGCTCTCTCTTCTCGGATGGGCTCAGCTGGAAGCCTTCGGAAACCGGACTTGAGCGGTTCAGCTTTTTCACAACATCCGGATAAAAATCTCTCTCGATGACTATGCTTTCAATCCCGAAGGCCCTAGCAATTTTTACCCCCCTCTCCACTCCTTCAAAATCCTCATGGGGGCAGTCGCATGGAAGAATGTAGATTCCGCTGAAACCTCTGACAAGAGGGTAAAGCAGTTCCACCTCGGACAGTGAGTTGATGCACGGCAGAATTACTGGAAAGAAGGAATCTGTTTTCTTCTCTCCATAAACCCTTCCTATTGCATTTCTGCATGCGTAAAGCAAAGTTTTTCTTTTTCTGTACTCTGACATGATTTCAATCATTTTCATCAGAACATTTCTCGGGAAAATCTGGAGTGAGAGGGCATCTGAGGGACACAGAGAGGTGCACAGTCCGCATCCATGACAGCTCATCAGATCCAGAACAATCCTTTCTTCATGCTGAACCAGTCCATGCGGGCATCTGCAGAGTCTGCATCCATTGACGCCATTGAAGGAAATCCCACACCTCCCATCACGGTAGCTGAGAGGTCTTACCTTGACAATCCCATCCTTGTTGTACACCGCCTCAAGAGCCTGAATCTCCGAGGAGAAAATCCCCTCCCTCGCATCTTTTATTCCGGGAATGACAATCTGAGACACCTTGAGGCTCCTTACTTTTCTGCCTGTTCTCATCTCCACTCCATCCAGCTCCACACTGAAATTTCCTACGACTCCAGATATGGACCGTATCTCTCCTCTGATTGCTACTGCCATTTCGGAAATTGATGGCTCATCGGTCAAAACGTACAGTGGCTCAAAGTGCTTGGCGAGAAGAGAAACAAACTCAGCGTTGTCGGTTCTGACAAGCAGGGAACTTTCAACCTCTGCATCAATGAATGAAATTTCTGCTTTCAGCATCTCAGAATAAGCCTTCAGTATAATTTTTGCCTTTTCAGCAGGGTCGTTTTGCCTCAGAAATATCAGGTTGTTCAGATCTACAAGAACCCTTGCATGGCTTTTCAAAGCTGGATGGGAGCATCCGGCTATATCAAACCTCTTTTCTGGCCTCTCATAACACAGCCTGTCAAAGATGTGGGCGTTTTCTATTTTCTCTAAGTGTTCCCTCTTAACCCTACCCTCGCAGGTGCAGAGGGCGATCTCCATTGCCCATATCTTTCACCCGAACTGGTAAAAATTTTTCCTGAAGGACCAGAAAAAGTTAAATCTTTCTGGCAAGTGTAAACCTGATGAAACTTGAAAGCCTGAAAACTCTTTTCAACCCGAAAAGTGTTGCGGTTGTTGGGGCAACTGAAAATCAGAAAAAGATGGGATGCCATGCAATCATCAGCGTTATGGAGAGTTTTAAAGGGAAAATATACCCTGTCAATCCATCAAGAGATGAGGTTTTCGGACTGAGAGCCTACCCCGATCCAGAAAGCATTCCGGAACCTCCAGATCTTGCAATTCTTGCAATTCCGAGAGATCACATCTACGGAATGGTCAAAAAATTCATAGAGAGGGGAACCAGAGCTTTTGTGATAATAACTGCAGGTTTTAGAGAGGCTGAAATCTCTGATGGAGAGGTGATGCATGAGAGACTGAGAAATCTCGTTGAATCTGCTGGAGCTGTGGTAATAGGGCCAAATACCTTTGGGATGACAGATCTCAAGTCTGGAATTAATGCAAGCTTTACCCCTGCTCTTTACAAAGTGAAAAAGGGTGACATCGCTCTTGTGAGTCAGAGTGGAGGGATATGTCATCTTCTCGTTCCCTACGCTATGAGATACGGCATTGGATTCAGCAAGATTGTTGGTCTTGGCAACAGGCTGAATGTTGATTTTCCTGAAATGCTTGAATATCTGGCAGAGGATGAGAACACGAAGTCCATAGCTCTTTACATCGAGGGGATCGAGAATCCGAAAAGGATGCTCGAAAAAATAAGGGAGGTTTCCAGGAAAAAGCCTGTTGTGGCCATGAAAGCAGGGAGGTTTGAGAAGGCAAACAAAGCATCAAAGTCCCACACAGGCAGCATGGCAGGTGATTATAAAGTATACACTTCAGCTCTGAAGCAGTATGGGGCGGTCATTGCCGAAACCCTTGAGGAGTTAGTCTCCTACGCCAAAGCCCTGTCCATGCAGAAACCCCTTTATGGCGACAACATAGCAGTCATTTCACTGGTCGCTGGCCTTGGAATGGTGGCAAGCGATACATGCGAGCTGATCGGTCTGAAGGTGGCAGAATTCTCAGAAAAAACAAGAGAAAAGCTGTATGAGATTCTGCCTCCATACACCATCAGAGACAACCCCGTTGACCTGGGATTTGTGGCAAACGATCCAGAGCTCTGTGGAAAGGCAATTGAAACTGTTGCGGATGATAGAATGGTTGATGGAATTGTGGTCAATTACATATACTCATGGTCAGGGGATTTTCTTGAGGTCCCCGTCAGGCATATAATTGCTGCAGGCAAAAAAAAGCCTATGACCGCATGCATAAACTACCCGCCAGGGGTCTGGGATGATGTGAAGGAGAAACTTGAAAGCAGCTCAGTTCCTGTCTATCCAACTCCTGAAATTGCAGTGAAAGGTTTGAAGGCGTTGAGGGATTATGGAAGAATTCTCATGAGAGGATGATTCTGGCATCAACAGCAACAATTTCATTTTTGCTTGCCATCAGAGGATTGATGTCGGCCTCAATGACATCTTCATGGATCACGAGCCTTTCAAAATTTTTGAGGAGTCTGAAGAGATTTTCGGCATCAAATTCAAAGCCCCTGAATCCGTCTGCAATTCTTGAAAGCTTTGTTTCTGAAAGCATTTCATCAAAATCATCTTTGCCTACTGGCACAACTCTGAATGAGATATTCTCAAGCAGCTCGGCAAAAACCCCTCCAACCCCAAGAGCAATAACATGCCCGAAACCGTCATCCCTTTTTGCACCCAGAAATATCTCGAAGCCATCAACCATCCTCTGAACCGCAACCTCAGTATTGATCGACTTTAAAGCAGATTTGATCTCTTCAATACTTTTCAGGCTCCTGAAAACACCCATCTCGGTTTTGTGTCCTGAAACATTTGGTTTAACCACCACAGGATACTCAATCCTGCTGGCAATATGTGCAAGGTCGCTCTCAGCTCTCAGAAAATGGGTTTCTGCAACAGGTATGCTGTACCTTTCAAGGAGTTCAAGGGACTCTCTGAGGTTTAAGACTCTCATCCCTATTTCCTTGATCTCGAAAATTTAAAAATCTTTACCAGCCTCAGGAAAAATTTTAACTTCCGGCAACATATAGTTATGAAGCTCCCCTGGAGAAGGGTGAGGGACTGGAGATGCTGTGCATGCGGAAAATGCTGCCTCGCCTACACACCAAAGCTTACCTACTACGAGTACCTGAAACTGCCGAAAAGGTTTGTGACTGAAAAAAGAGGGAGATACTACATCAGAAAGCTCGGCAGAAGATGCCCTTTCCAGATTGATAATCTCTGCATCATTCAGAGTGAAAAACCTCTCTCATGCAAGCTCTTTCCGTTCTCAGTTCACAGAAGGGGTGATGAGCTGGCTCTTTTTGAATACGATGGGGAGGAGCATTACGTTTATGTTGATCCATTCTGTCCCAACATAACCCTTGGACATCCATCAAAAGCCTTTGTTGAAAAGATAATTCAGGCTTTGAAGATGGTAACTGGAAAAGAATCAGATTTCAGCATACTTACCTGCCACAGTCTATATTTCAGAAATTCATCTGGAGGTTTGATCCCTTAATGCCAGTCTAAAAAAGAGAATCAGGGAGAAGGTGTTTCATCCTGCTCAACTTTTACTTTCTCTTGTCGTACATGAACTCCAGGGATTTTATTATGTTTGCTATAACCTTGTTTGCGGGTGTGTCAACTCCAAGCCTCTCTCCTTCCCTGACTATTGCTAAATTCAGCGTTTCAACTTCGGTTTTTCTCCCGGCCTCCACATCCTGGAGCATTGACACCTTGTTATCTCTTGTCCCTGCAAATGCCTTGTAAACGAAATCGGCTATGTTTTCCATCTCCTCGAAGTAAATCCCCCTTGCCTTTGCAACCGCAACAACCTCCTCGGCAAGCATTCTTATCAGATCCTTTGTCTCATCACATGCGAGAGCCTCAACACTCGTCATTCCTGTTATTGCAGCAACCGGATTGCATGCAACGTTTGCAACAAGTTTTTTCCATATTATGGGTTCAATGTCATCAACAACAACTATGTCCTCTCCAGTTTTTCTGAGCTCTTCAACAATCTGATTGAATCTTTCATCAGGGTTTTTGTCGTACTTTCCTATGGTGAGGAGGGGTCCAAATCCTCCAACATATCTTATGACATTCGGTGAAACAGGCATACCGCTGTGAGCTGTGATTCCAGCGATAACCTTCTCTTTTCCAACAATCTCTGCAATTGTGTCATGCACAAGCCCATTCTGAACCGAAAGAACCATCGTATCATCTCCTATCATCGGGAGTGCATTTTTTGTTGCGGGAGCGGTGGCAAAGCCCTTGACAGAAATCTGAACAAGATCCACCTTCCCGACCTCTTCAGGGTTTGAGGTTATCCTGACATTATCAACATGCACCTCCTTCCCGTCAGGCATTATCACGGTAAATCCTTCCCTTCTGTAAAGCTCAACCTTTTCTTTCGCAACCTCAATAAGCGTTACCTCATGTTCCCTGCCAAAAATGTACGCGAAAATGCTTCCGATAACTCCAGCTCCAACTATGGCTATCCTCATGTTTAATCCTTCTGTTTACGAATTTAAAATATTTTTGGTGAATAGTTGACACACACTGTCACATGGATGAAATATCTCTTAATCTGGAAAATAAAAAACCTTTTAAATTTTACAGATCTCAGGTAATCTGAATAGCTCTCAGTGGTGGAAATAATGAAAGGGTATTTAAACCGAACACTGTGTGGCATACAGACAAGGGGTGGTTGAGTTGGCAGTGAAAGAGGCTGAAAGGATTTCAGGAATCTCAACAAGCACCATAAGGAAGATGTTTGAGATAGTTGAGATTGCCAGAAAGAAGGGGCTTGATGTGATAAATCTGGCAATTGGAGAGCCGGATTTTGATACACATCCGCTGATTGTTGAAAGGGCATTTAAAGCAATGAAAGACGGATTTACACACTACACATCAAATTTTGGACTTGAAGAGCTGAGAGAGGAGATTGCAAAGAGATACAGGCAGAGAGGAGCAGATATAGGGCCTGAGAACATAATGGTGACAACGGGAGCGTGTGAGGCTTTGATCAATGCAAGTCTTGCATTCATTGAGAGAGGAAGCAAAGTTGTGATTCCGAGCCCGTCATTTCTTGGCTACTTCACGTATGTTTCGATGTGTGAGGCAAAAGTTGAAACTCTGAAAACTCACGGTAATGGATTTATCGTTGATCCTGATGCACTTAATGAGGTTATGGACAAAAACGTCTCGGTAGTCTTTCTGAACTATCCAAACAATCCAGCAGGAGTTGTTATGAGCCAGAAGGAGCTTGAAGCTGTGGCCGAGGTTGCGATGGACTATAATGCTATTGTGATAAGCGATGAGGTTTATGACTCGATCTACTACGACAAAACTCCCGGAACTTTAGCTGGATTTGATAATGTCGTTACGGTAAATGCATTCTCAAAGAGCCTCGCCATGACGGGGTGGAGGATAGGATATGCAATCTCAAACGAGGAGATGCTTGAGAAGATGCTCAGGATACATCAGCTTAATGGAGTCTGTGCCCCTGCTTTTGCCCAAAAGGCTGTGGCAGATGTTATGGCTAATGGAAAGGATAAGGAGATAACTAAGGCAATGGTTGATGAGTTCAGGAGAAGAAGGGATTTTGTTTACGGAAGGCTTGTTGAGATGGGATTTGATGTTGTGAAGCCTGAAGGAGCATTCTACGTGTTTCCGAAATTTGATGGAGATTCATCAGAGTTCGTTGAAAGGCTTGTTCTCGAAAAAGGAGTGTCTGTAACCCCAGGACCTCCATTTGGAGATGGAAATCAGGGCTACTTCAGAATCAGCTATGCGACATCCATGGACAGGCTGAAAGAGGCGATGGACAGGATTGAGGAATTTCTTGCAAAACAGAAGGGTTGAAGAAAAACAGAAATCTTTCTCTTTTTTACCGTCTGTTTCTGGAAATGGTCCTTATGAACTCCTCACTCTCCATCACGGTAAAAGCCGGCAGTCCTCTGAATTTTTTCACAATGAAATCATGAAGCTCCTTTCTACTTGAAGCGCAGCAGTCACTGAGAAGAATGGTGTAAAAATTACTGCTTATTGCATCAAATGCTGTCGCAAGAACGCAGACATTCGTGTTTATTCCTGCCAAAGCAACGGTATCAACTCCAAGCTCTCTCAGCGTTAAATCAAGATCCGTTCTGAAAAAGGCACTGAATCTTCTCTTCTCAACAATTATGTCCTCTTTTTCGGGCCTGAGCTCATCTATAACTTCCACCCCGTCTGTCCCTCTTACAGCATGCTCCTTCATGAACTCGAAGAGCCAGTCGTTTTTCATGTAGCTGTCATTGGCAAAAATAATGGGGATTGAGTTCTTTCTGCACGCCTCTATTGTCTCTGAAATCTTGGGAACTATCTTTCTGTGCTCCTCGGTGAAAAAGGGCTCATTGCCTTTTATCATGTCAATGACTATCAGTGCAGGCTTCATTTAAAGTTTCCTCTTGTCTATAACTCTTTTGGCTTTTCCTTCGAACCTCGGCAGACTTTCAGGCTCCAGTATCTCAACCTTGGGTGTGACATTGAGATAACCTTTCAGAGTCTCCCTTACTTTTGAAGCAATCTGATCCGTGCCTATTTTACCCTGATACTCCGGATTTATCTCAACCTGAACCGTCATCTCATCCAGACCCTTATCATCTCTGTCCAGAATTATCTGGTAGTGCTCGCTCACCTCCCTGACCTGCATCAGGGCGTACTCCACATGGCTCGGAAATACATTCACACCCCTGACTATGAACATGTCATCTGCTCTGCCCGTTATTCTCTCAATTCTCGGATGCCATCTTCCGCAATTGCATCTCTCGAGAATCATGCTGGTTATGTCTCCTGTTCTCCACCTTATCATCGGCAGACCTTCCTTTCCAAGGACCGTTACAACAAGCTCTCCCTTCTCTCCCTCACCAAGCTGCTCTCCTGTTTCCGGGTCTATTATTTCTATCAGGAATATGTCGGCCCAGAAGTGAATTCCCGCCTTCTCACTGCACTCGCTCACAACAGGACCGCTTATCTCAGATGTTCCGTAAATGTTTATGGCATCAATACCCGTTTTGTCTTCAATTCTCTTTCTTGTCTCCTCACTCCAGGGCTCTGCACCGAAGAACCCCATTCTCACCTTTGTGTCATTTCTGATATCAATGCCGATTTTCTGGGCATACTCGGTGAGATAGATCATGTAGCTTGGGGTGCAGCACAGCACAGTTGTACCGAGATCGAGCATCAGTTCAATCTGTCTCTGGGTGTTTCCTGAAGAGGAGGGAACCACAGTGGCTCCAATCTTCTCTCCAGCGTAGTGGAATCCAAGACCACCTGTGAAAAGCCCGTAACCGTAGGCGTTCTGAATCACATCCTCCTTTCTGACACCTGCCGCATACATTGATCTGGCCAGACTTTCAGACCAGAGCTCGAGATCTTCGTATGTATATCCGGTTACGGTTGGCTTTCCTGTTGTTCCGCTGGATGCATGGAGTCTCACAATCTGGGAGAGGGGAACTGCAAACATTCCGTATGGATAGTTGTCCCTGAGATCCTGCTTTTTCACAAATGGCAGTTTTGTCACATCATCAACGCTCTTTATATCATCCGGCCTTACTCCTGCCTGGTCATACAGTCTTCTGTAAAATTCAGAATGTCTGTAGGCAAAATCCACAATGTATCTGAGCTTTTTCGCCTGCAGATCTCTAATTTCCTCTGCTGAAAGCCTCTCAACATGCGGATTCCAGTACAGAGTATCACCCCCAAAGATAACGTTTTTTCATGAGTATTACATAGTCAATAGTATAAATATCTTACCCTTTAAATTGTAAAATTAGCAGGGCTTTTTTCATTAAATCGTAAAATTCACCTTTGAAATCGAGAAAATTCCCCACACAAAATCCATCTCATCCGGCAGGTCTGAAAGTTTCTGTCTGGCAAGCTCTATCCTTTTCTCAGGCTCCATTTTCGGAAAGAGAGCATTTGACATTGCAGGGATCGAATAGAAGTCTCTGACGAACTCCTTGGTCACACTGAATGTGATCTTCTCACAGATTCCTTCAAACTCATTCACCACTTCCTCTACTCTGTCTCTGGGAAATGGAAGTCTGTGTCTGAGTCCCAGTCTCTCGATAACCTCCTTCCCGTTTTCAAACAGACCTACCAGATACGTTCCAACCACCTTTCCTTTATCCTTCACAACTCTCAGAGATTCTCTTATCGCATTACCGCCGTCAGGAATGAGAAAAATGACAGCATTGAATACTGCCGCATCAAATGAACCATCCCTGAAGGGAAGTCTGCTGCCATCACCAATCAGAACATCATGAAGCCTTTTCCTTGCAACCCTTACCATGTCGGGAGAGATGTCAATTCCAACAATTGTTGGGCCATCAAAAACCCCTCCAAGCACTCCCGTTCCACATCCGATATCCAGGATCATCCTGACCTCATCATCAATTTTTTCCTTCATTTTAAGGGCAAGCTGTCCAAAAAAGCCGTATTTTCTTTCAAAATCTTCGTAGGTTGATGTGCTCATATCAAAGTTCTTTTTTATCACCAGTTTTATCCTGCTCTCTCTACCTCCTCCCGCAATTGCAGGTATGAGAATCAGAACATCTCCATCCTTCACCCTTATTTCTTCAAGCTCGTCTTTCTTCAGAAGCTCTCCATTCAGGGAGATGCTGTAAAAGCTCAGATCAGACAGCTCATCCTCTGCCTGGGGATACAACCGGACCACTCTCTCTATAACCTCCCTGAGGGGGACTTCCTTTTCAATCTTTACTTGAATCTCCTTTCCAAGCTTTGTGGCAAGAGGTCCCACAAATCTGATGATCATCTCTTTACCTTTCCTCCTGTTTTATTGCCTCAATGTATTTTTCAGATGAGAGTTTAACCTTTTCCCTGTTGTATTCTTCGGCTGTCATGTATCTGACTGCTCCTGTTGAGCAGAATTTCACGCACTCTGGGTCTCCTTCGCAGAGATCGCACTTCAATGGCTTTTTTGTGACGGGATCAAGAAAGTTAACACCGAAGGGACAGGCTATTATGCACCTTCTGCAGGCTATGCACTTTTCGTAGTCAATGATTTTGGCATTCCTCTCATCAACAAAGAAAGCCTCGACCCTGCATGAGTTCATGCACGGAGCATCCTCACACTGGAGGCAGACAAGAGGAAGCTCAAAACCCTCAAAGACATCCCTGAGCACCCTTATCCTTGATCTTTCAGGGTTTATCACACCTAAATGCCTGAGGGAGCAGACTATCTCACAGTCCCTGCATCCCGTGCACAGCTCGGGGAAAACAGCAAGAATCTTCTCGCTCATTCTTTCACCTCTTCCTCACATCAACAGCTCTCTCAATTTCCGGAAAGTTCATCCTAGGCCTCTCTATTCCAAGCCTTGTAAGTGTCTCCTCCTTTGGTACTCCATTCTCATCCCACCCGTGCTGTCTGTAGTATTCATCAAGCATCCTTTCATACCTCTCTCTGTCCAGCTTTCTGCCCTTCATGAACGGCAAACCTCTCTTCGTTTCCTCTCTGAAGTACCTTTCCGGAGGGTAGTCATCCTTTCTGCTGAAGCCGTTCATCACATTGAACAGTCTCTCAATTGTGTAGTTCCTCTCTCCTATCTCCATGAGCTGCTGCTTTGTCAGCTCAATTCCCGTTGCATATTTTATCAGCGGTATGTAGTCCTCGAACTTCGGAGAGTTGGCTGAGTTGAATACGGTCTGGAATTTGCATATGCCAAGGCTGTCGACTATGTTGTAAAGCAATTCATGCCACCACACCATGATTCCCTTTGTCTCGTAGGCTGTGAAGTCGCTCACAATTTTATGCCCGTATATGCTTTCAAGCACATCCTCAGGAAGCTGGAAAAGATCTATTCCAGGCCTGCTTCGCAGATGATCCGCTCCTCTCGTTGATGTTGCAATACCCAGGGCAAAGCTTGGAATCCCTCTCTCATCTGTAAGCAAGTTGGGATGGTTCTTGGTCTGATTTGCATAATAGAGAGTTTCCTCTCCAAAATGTTCAGCAGCTTTCCTGAACCCTTCAGCAAGGATGTTCCCGATACCCTCTCTTTCAACTATCATTCTTGCAAGCTCCAAAACAGCCTCCTCATTTCCCCATTCCAGCTTCAGACCAAATGTATCCTTTTCGGTGATGTATCCTCTCTGGAAGAGCTCAAAAGCCCAGGCAACCGTTGTGCCCATTGAGATTATGTCAACACCCCACCTGTTGCACTCGGCATTCCCCTTTATCACAAACTCCCAGTCGTAAATCCCAACTCCCGTTCCAAATGCTCCTGCAGCGGCATATTCCGGGCCTTCAGTTGTCAGGCCAGCATTCTTACCCTCTCTGATCTTCACCCTGTGCCTGCAGTGAACGCTGCACCCAATGCATGCGACCATCTTCACTCCAAATTTTTCCAGATTTTCTGCCTCAAGAGGAGAGCCATCCTCTCCGGGAGTGTTGTACTGCCAGTTCATCGTTCCAATAAAGCCTGTGGTATATGAAACATCATAAAGCAGAGGAGTTCCAAGCCTTCCAAGGGTTTTAGCCCACTTGGTACTTCTCGCTCTCTCATCAACCTCAAGGGCATATCTGAGGAGGTTTTCAGGATCGTGAACCTCAACATCTATTGATCCGCTTGCAGCAATCGCTTTCAGATTTTTCGAGCCCATAACAGCTCCAAGTCCGCTCCTGCCTCCAGAATTCTTTATGCCGTTCATGACATTGGCAAAGACAACTCTGTTCTCTCCTGCCCTTCCAATAACCATTGATTCAGCCCTGTCATCTTCTATCTCCTCTCTTATTGCCTTCTGAGTTTCGTGAGTGTCCATGCCCCAGAGATGCTCAGCCCCCCTTATCTCGATCTCACCATCCTTGACAAGAATGTAAACAGGTCTTTTTGCCCTTCCCTTCACAATTATGTGGTCAAACCCGGCATACTTCAGCTGTGGGGCAAAGGCTCCTCCCATGTTTGAATCTCCAACTCCTCCTGTAATTGGGCTTTTGGCAGAGATCTGGGCTCTCCCAGCTCCTAAGGCAGGAAATCCTGAAAGCAGTCCTGATCCAACGGCAAGTATATTTTCCTCTCCAAGTGGATCGGCATCAGGTGGGATGTTGTTGTAGAGGTAGTACCAGTTAAGCCCTCTGCCTCCAAGATGCATCTTTCTGAGCTCTACGGGTATTTCTTCCACAACAGCCTTTTCCTTTGTCAGATCAACAAATGCAACCTTTCTCTTCAGCACCATTCTACCACCTATGCGGGCCCCTGAACCTTTGGCTGATCAGCATCAACCCATGATATTCTCCATTTACTTCCGCAATGAGGACATTCAGCAATTTCCTGATTTCTTTCAACCTCAAACCTTTTTCTGCAGTTCAGACATCTTGTTGACAATGTCATAAATAACACCTCTGATATTTACTTTGTAAAGATTGATACTTAAATTTTTTTACATCATGAACTAAGATTCGGTCCTCCTGATTGAGCTCCAATAAAAGCTGGAGCTCTCAAGGATCAATTCCAGATTCTGTTCAATCAGCGGAATCTGATCGCAAGTCTCCAAAAAACTGTCAAATGGGAACGAATGAGTCTCTCGATGTTTTTATCCCCTGCAGAACATCGGCTTAGTGAGAGTCAAAGCCCATCGCGAGGAAATTGGCAGATAACTTCAGGTGTCTGCTCACATCCTTTCACGTTATTAAAATATTCTTTTTAATAAATTTTTAAAATAAAATAAATTAAAAAAATCATCCAACAGTCGTGTACCCTCCGCTTATGCTTATCACCTGCCCAGTAATGTACTCTGACTCATCGAGAGCAAAGAATATAACGCCATTGGCAATGTCCTCAGGATTTCCAAGTCTTCCCCTTGGATATGCCCTTACAAGCTTCTCCTCACCACCAACGCTCTTCAGGAACCCCTCAACTCCGGGTGTTTTTGTAACTCCAGCAGCAACGCAGTTCACTGTTATGTTGTGTCTCGCAACCTCCTTTGCCAGAGCTTTGCTGAATCCGATGACAGCAGCTTTTGCTCCTGAATATACTGTGAGGTAAGGCTCTCCAATTCTGCCAGCATCACTGACTATGTTTATCACTCTCCCATATTTCTTTTCAATCATGTCCTTCAGAACTGCGTGTGTACAGTTTAATGTTCCATAATAGCAGATCCTTATGTCCTTCTCCCAGTCCTCAGGTGTTGTGTCTGTGAATTTCTTTATTGTCCAGAAACCTGCGTTGTTGACAAGAATGTCAACAGGGCCAAAGACCTTTTTCACCTCCTCAACCATTTTCTTCACATCTTCATAGTCTGTGACGTCTGCCTTGACTCCGATAGCATTTCCACCAAGCTTTTTCAGCTCTTCAGCCGTGTTCTTTGCCGTTTCCTCATTTATGTCATTAACAGCAACCTTTGCCCCCTCTTTTGCAAAAGCTTCCGCTATTGCTCTTCCAATTCCCCTTCCAGCACCTGTTACCAAAACAACCCTGTCCTTGAACCTCATTTCACCACCTTGATATTACATTGTAAACACTCTTTAAAAATTTAATGATAAATCCGTAAATTGAAAATGGTTTAAATTGATATGAGTGTAAGAACAACCTCGTTAATTGCCTTTAGAATTCTGTGCTCGGTGATGAGACCAACTATCTCTCCATCCTCCTCAACGTAAAGCTGATTCACACCCTCCTCAAGCAGTTTTTCTGAAGCTTCTCTCAGAGTCGCATCTGCAGGTATTGTTTTCAGGGGAGAGGACATTATCTCGCTCACCTTTATCTTGCTCGGATCCTTGCAGTCCCTCACGACTTTTCTGGCAATTGAACCTTCTGTCACTATCCCAAGGGGTTTGCCGTTGTCGTCAACAACAACAGCACACCTGACACCCTTGTCCACCATTATCTTTGTTGCCGTTGCAACATCAGTTCTTGCATTGATTCTTGTCACATCCTTATTCATAACATCTCTAACCCTCATGACAACCGTCATTCAGTCACCTCCTCAAAGCTCGAAATAATGCTTTTCGAGATCATCCATCTCATCAGCCCTCCCTTCTCTGACTATCTCTCCCTTTATGAGCACATTAACCCTGTCTGCGAGCTCAAGGGCCAAATGAACGTTCTGCTCCACGAGCAGTATTGAGATGTCTGTCTCTTCTTTTATTCTTTTCAGGGCTTCAAGAATTTTTCCGAGGATTATTGGGGCGAGACCCATTGACGGCTCATCAAGAAGCAGAAGATTTGGATTCGACATCAAAGCCCTGCCAATTGCAACCATCTGCTGCTCTCCACCGCTCATGTTTCTGACTATATTGTTCTTCAATTCCCTGATCCTGGGGAATAGCTCATAAACAAATTTGAGCTGTTCCTCACAGTTCTCATCTCTCGCCCCAAGTTTTAAATTGTCCTCAACTGTCATAAACGGAAAGAGCTTTCTTCCCTCAGGGCACACTCCTATTCCCTTTCTTATCCTCTCATGTGGCTTTAAGCTGTCAATCCTCTCTCCATTGAAGCTTATTTTTCCATCGCTCTTCACAAGTCCGCATATTGAGTTCAGCAGTGTTGTCTTGCCAGCCCCATTTGGACCCAGAACAGCAACAACCTCTCCCTTTCCAACATCAAGATTGACTCCGTGAAGGATGTGAGCTCTGCCATAGTAAGAGTTCAGGCCCTCAACCTCAAGCAACTGCATATCCATCACCCAAGTATGCCTCAATAACCCTTATGTCTCTCACGATCTCTTCAGGAGTTCCCTGACAGAGCAGTACTCCGTAATTAAGAACAATAACCCTTTCAGCGTGATTGAAAAGCTCCTTAAGCTTGTGCTCGATGACTATCATTGTAACCTCTCTCTCTTTCAGTCTGTCTATTGCTGAATGAAGCTCTGCACACTCTCTCGGGCTCAGTCCAGAAAATGGCTCGTCCAGTAGCAGGAGTTTTGGATTTGTGGCAAGAGCAAGACCTATGTTGAGCTTCCTCAGATCTCCCTGTGGTAGATTTCTTGCAAGCATGTCCCTTTTGCTCCAGAGATCGAAATCCTTCATTATCTCCTTGTAGTCGTCTGTTATAACCCTGAAGTTTTCCTCAACGCTCATGTTCATGAATGCCTTTATGAGCTGAAAGGTTCTGACAAGTCCAAGCTTTGCAAGTTCACTTGGCCTCTTGCCTGTAATATCTTTCCCCATGAATTCCACCCTCCCCTCGGTTGGCCTCATGTATCCGGAGATCACATTGAACAGTGTCGTCTTGCCAGCTCCATTGGGTCCTATTATACCCAGACATTCTTTGTCAACTACTTCGAAGTTTATGTTTTCCAAAGCTACAAGTTCACCGAATTTTTTCTTTACATTTTCCACCTTAAGTAAAGTCTTCATCGTAAATTGGTTAGTGCATTCGAAATATTTAAGTATTACCTTTCTCAATCACAATTAATGATGCGGAAAGTGTTGATACTGGTATTGTTGGCTGTGCTGGTGTTCGGATGTGCACAGGAAGAGAAAAAACCAGAGGCTACTCCAACTCCAAAACCAGCTGCTACAGAAACCCCAAAACCAACTCCCACACCAGAAAAGACCGCAACACCACCACCATTTGGTGGTAAAAAAGAGGTTGTGATTGGAGTAATCGGCCCAATGGCGTTACCTGAAGGTACGGCTGAAAAGAATGCTGCCATGCTTGCAGCAAAGGAGATCAACGCTCAGGGCGGCATCCTTGGTCTCAAGGTGAGAGTTGTTGTTGGAGACACAAAGCTCAAGCCGGATGAGGCCACAAAAGAATTCAGAAGGCTTGCAACAGAAGAGAAGGCTGACATGATAACGGGAGGATTCAGCAGCGGTATCATGAGTGCCATGATGGAGGTTATGGCTGAAACAAAAACTGTATTCCTTGCTGACGCTTCAAGTCCCGCTCATCCTGCGATGGTTGCAAAGGAGTATGACAAGTACAAGTACTGGTTCAGAATAAGCCAGAACAACGGTTCAACATTTGCATGGGATCTTGCTGAGATGATCGATTATCTGAGGGACCAGGGAGTTACGGTAAATAAGGTGTACATAATCAGAGATGAGCATGTGTGGACCGATGCGGTTATGAAGGGCCTTACACCTCTCCTCGAGGAAAGGAACATAGAAATTGTTGGCGATGAGAAGGTTCCAAGAGGGTACACGGAGTATGAGCAGCTCCTGCTTGATGCTCAGGACAAGGGTGCAGACCTGATAATGCCCATACTGGCAATTGCAGGAACTGGAGACGTTCTTGCGAAGCAGTGGGCCGAGCTCCAGATCCCGGCGCTTCTTGCAGGACATGACCTCGCTGCAATAGATGCAGGATTCTATGAGAAAACCGGAGGCGCTGCGAACTACTACATATTCTTGGCTGATGGTGGCGTTCTCGTGACAGCACCACCAACGGAGATGGCAGCAAAGTTTGTTGAGGCCTACAAGAAGGAATACGGGCACTATCCCGAGTCTCACCAAGCTTATGGAGCTTACGATGCAGTTTACATCTACAAGATGGCTGTAGAGGCTGCCTACAAGGCAGGAGAGAAGAATCCATTCGATCCAGATGTTGTTGTCAAGTACCTTGAAAAGTACAAGCCAGGAAATCCAGCAAAGCTTACGAGAAATGTTGCATTCCACAAGAACCATGCTTTGGTCTGGGGTGACGACTACGTCAGGAACTGGATAGCTCAGTGGCAGGATGGTAAGCAGTACATAATCTATCCATCCACAGTCGCAAATGGACAGCTGAAGTTGCCACCATGGATTTAGTTTAATAAAGCCACTTGATTTTGTAAACTTTTAACCGAAATTTTTTTATTTTTTGTCAAATCATCATAAAACATGATAGACATTGCAGTCAGAATCATCGTTTACGGTGCAGTCGTTGGTGGCATATGGGCTCTCGTTGCATCTGGCTTCTCCCTTATCTTTGGAGTCGCCAGGATTTTGAATTTTGCCCACGGGATATTTTTCATTCTGGCGGCATATCTTGGAATAGTTCTTGCAAAAAGCGGTGTAAACCCCTACCTCGCAACCCTGATAAGCATACTTTTTGTGGGGGGTTTTGCCGTTGCGATATACACCGGGCTTCTTGCCAGAATCAAGGAGCACGAGGTCATGGTCATAATCGTCACCCTTGCCATAGCCCTTCTTGTGGAGCAGATCCTCATAATAATCTTCGGTGAGCACGGAATATCCTATCCAGCCCTGATTTCCGGTGTTCTCAGAATTGGAAAGACACCCATAACCTACAAGAGGATTCTGGCCTTTGTTGTTGCTGTTGTTGTTCTGGCCCTGCTTGAACTCTTCATTCACAAAACAAGGACTGGAAAGATGATAATGGCATCTTCACAGAACTATGAGGGTGCACTGCTTGTTGGAATAAATGTGGACAGGATCTTTATCATCACAATGTTTCTTTCGGCGGTGCTTGCAGGGATAGGTGGTGTGCTCTACACACAGGTGTTTGCGGCATCTCCCGCTGCATCGTTAAAGGCCCTCATCTTTGCATTTGCAATTGTCATACTGGGAGGGCTTGGAAGCATCAAGGGAAGCATTGTGGCAGCATTCATCATCGGCTACATAATCACGATAACCAACCAGTTTCTTGGGGCTCAGTGGGCTGAATTTGCGGCACTTCTCGTGATTATTGCGATACTTGTGTTTAAACCAACAGGACTGTTCGGGGTGGAAGAATGAGGGCTGAGATGCTGAAAACGGACTTTAAAAAACTCATCCTGGGGATTGTGTTTCTGGTTGTGTTCGCTGCAGCTCCGGCTTTTCTTCCTGAGGCATACGTTTACCTTGTCGGAATGATGTTTCTGTTTCTGATCCTCGTTATAAGCTGGGACGTTATAGTTGGCTACACAGGTCAGGTGAATCTCGGTCATACGGTTTTTGTTGGGCTTGGAGCGTATACAGCAGCACTGATGCAGGTTCCATCGAGGTTTGAAGGATCTGTCGACTTTCTTGCGGGCATGCCTCAGGCACCAATACCGGTGTCGATCTTAGCGGGTGGTATTGTGGCCGGGTTCTTTGGACTTGCAATAGGAATTATAACCCTGAGGCTCAAGGGATTTTACTTCTCCCTTGTCACGGCAATCCTGCCGCTGGTTTTCCTGAAGTCTGTCTTTGTATTTTCAGACATTTTCGGTGGTGAGGAGGGGTTCTCAATCGGTCTTGAGAGGTCGTTGGCTGGAGATGTGACCCTCAGATACTACTATGCCTTTGTTATCTTCCTGATCTCATTTGTGATAATCTATTTCATTGTGAACAGTAGAATAGGCCTGAGATTCAGGGCTGTGAGAGATGATGAGGATCTTGCAGAGTCCATAGGTGTTAATGTTGTCAGGTACAAGATTCTCTCCTTTGTGATAAGCTCCTTCTTTGCTGGTATCGGAGGGGCTGCGATAGTTCACTACAGAATTACAATCGGTCCTGATCTTTACGATATACCCTTAATGCTTCTGATAATTCTTTCAGCGGTGATTGGAGGCCTTGGAACACTTTACGGCCCTCTTTTTGGAGGAATCGTCATATACCTGATGAAGAGCTGGTGGCTCAGGAGTCTTCTGCCGTCAATACCTGAATGGCTTCCCATAAACGATGATGTGATTCTCTACGCAATACTGATAGCAGTTGGAGTGCTTGCACCTGAGGGGATCTGGGGCAGAGTAAGGGAGATGCTCAGGGAAAGGGCCGAGGCGGAGTCACCTCAGAGCACCTGAGCTCTTTTTTACATTTTTATGCCTCCTTGTAACAATCTTGAACATTTTAAAATAAATATTTAAAGTTCTGTTTACAAAGTTAGAGAGATTCAGAAAGATCTGATCAAAAATTCCAGGAAATTAACTCTTTTTAATTTTTCAAGCATTATTTTCCTTCTATTTTTGTAAGGGCATAGAAAATATTATTAACTACTTTCAGCACATAATAATTCATGAGCAATCAGGTCTGGAAGAGGTGGTACCCTTACATTGGCTGGCCTGAAGACATAGAGGAGCCCGATGAAACTCCTCCTCACATGCTTTCAAGGGTTGCCAAGGAGTTTGCTGACAAGGATGCCATAATATACTACGGGAATACCCTCACATACAGTGAGTTCTACGACTTCGTGTGCAGATTTGCAAACGGGCTGAGTGATTATCTGGAAAGAGGAGACAGAGTCTCATTCTTCCTTCCAAACTGTCCGCAGTTCAACATAGGATACTTTGGCACGATAAGCAACGGGATGATTGTTGTGCACACAAATGTGATGTACACGGAAAGAGAGCTTGAGTATCAGCTCAATCATTCAGGGGCTAAGGCAATAGTCACCTTGGACATCCTGTATGACAGAGTTAGAGCTGTTTTTGACAAAACATCATTGGAATACATAATTCTCACAAGCCTGAGGGATTTCATATCTCCAACTGCAAGGAGATTCCTGCCCATGCTTCATGAAAGCGAAATAAAAGAAAGAAACGAGGTTCTGTACTTCAACGATCTGCTGAAATACCAGCCCAAGGAGCCTGAAAAGGACATAAAGCCGGAAGATGTTGCATCCCTGACTTACACAGGTGGAACAACAGGCAGATCAAAGGGCGCCGTTTACACACACAGAAACCTGATGATAGATGCGAAAATATTCACAGCCTGCCTTGATGTCAGGAGGGGGAAGGATGTTTTTTCAGGACTCATGCCGATGTTTCATGGAAATGGTATATGGACGAGCAACATGAACGTTTTCATGAATGGAGGCACCGTGGTGCTGTTTCCTTACTTCGATGCGGGAGAGTTCATAAGGGCAATTGAGAGATACGGCATAACCCAGCTTCACTGCGTTCCAACCCATCTTGTTGCAATGGTTAACCATCCATACGTGAGGAAAGCGGACCTATCATCTGTCAGAGTTATAAGCGTTGGATCTGCTCCGGTTCCCATAGAACTGCTTAGGGAGGTTAGGAGTTTGATGCCGGATGCAACAGTTATTGAGCAGTGGGGATTGACGGAGGCAGCAATCATAGGCACAAGCAATCCTGTTCACGGGATAATAAAGGTTGGAAGCGCCGGGATGCCGGTCCCAACTGTTGAGATAAAAATAGTTGATCCTGAAACCGGAGAAGAGCTGCCTCTTGGAAAGGACAACATTGGTGAGATAGTGCTCAGAAGCAAGAAGATAATCAGGGAGTACTGGAATGATCCTGAAAAGACAAAAGAAGCAATAAGGGATGGCTGGCTCTACACAGGAGACATGGGATATATGGATGAGGATGGCTACATCTACATTGTTGACAGAAAGAAGGACATGATAATTGCTGGAGGTTACAACATCTATCCATCGGAGGTCGAGGAGGTGCTTTACATGCACCCCAAGGTCAAGGAATGTGCTGTCATAGGCGTTCCCGATCCTTACAGGGGAGAGAATGTGAAGGCATTCATTGTCCTCAAAGAGGGTGAGACAGCAACTGAGGAGGAAATCATAGAGTTTGCAAAGAAGCATCTCGCAAAGTACAAGATTCCGAGGATTGTTGAGTTCAGGGATGAACTGCCGAAATCTCCTGTCGGAAAGATTCTGAGAAGAGTTCTGAGGGATGAAGAGAGAAAGAAGTCTGAAAATCAGTAACCGGTGGTAATCAGATGAGAGAACCATTCAAAATTTTTTACAGTATTTTTCAGGAGAAAACAAAGCTCAGGGAGTATGTTGATTCAGGCAGGAGAGTTTTTGGTACTATGTGCAACAATGTGCCTGAGGAGATAATTCATTCTCTTGGAGCTGTTCCCATCAGAATGTTTGGCAATTACGGGAACACAAATCTTGCAAATTCAAAAATCCCAAGCTGGACCTGCAATTATGCGAGAAATGTTATGGAAGCGGGGTTGAGAGGGGATTTTGATTTTCTGGAGGGAGTTGTGAGTGCAACAACTGATGACACCAAAATCCATCTCTTTTCTGCTTACAGGTTTTACATAAAGCCCAGGTTCAGCTATCTTGTTCAGTTTCCATACGTCAGGGATGAAGTTTCAGAAGAATTTTTTGCAAGAGAGCTTGAAAGATTTGCAAAACACCTGTCATCCCACCTTTCGGTAGAATTTAATGAGGACAGGCTTTCTGCCTCAGCAGGTGTTTACAACACCTACAGGGAATTATGTGGTGAATTTGAAAGTCTTAGAGCTGAGGAGAAGCCAAAAATCAGAGCAGATGAGTTCATGGCACTGATGCTCTCCTCACTTTCCATGCTTAAAGAGGATTTCGTTTCCATGGCTGATAATCTCCCTGAAATGCTTGGAGATCATGACGGTTTCTCAGATTACAGGCTCAGGGTTCATCTTTCCGGAACGGATTTTTACAACCTCACGCTTCTCAGGCTCATCGAGGAAAGTGGGATGGCTGTTGTTTCAGATGATCTGTGCACTTCTGCAGGATATTTTACCGGAAAGGTTGAAGGAGATGGATTTAGAGGCATTGCTGAAAGATACTCTGGCTGCACGGCATGTGTAATGACCTCAAGCAATACCGAGCTCTCTGTTGAGGAGAGGCTCAGATTTATAAGAAAAAAGATAAAGGAAAATAATGCTGATGCCATAGTTCTTTTGAAAGACAGGGGATGCGAGGTTTGTGGTCATCAGTGTCCCTGGATTGTGAGGGAAATAGATATTCCTGTTCTGGTTCTTGATCTTGATTTCCCGCTGTCTGTTGAGCAGTATCGAACGAGAATGGAGGCTTTTGTTGAGGCCCATGGAGGTGGTTGAATGGAAAACAACTGGAACCCCTTGGGGTATAAGAACCTCTACAGGGAGCTCTTCAAGAAACATCTTAACAGACAGAATGAGCTTTTGAAAAATAACAGGCCTGTGGGCTGGTTCTTTTCATTCCATCCTTCAGAGCTCATATACATATTCGATGTTGTTTCTGCATTTCCCGAGCAGTACTCTGCATACTGTGCAGCAAGAGGGTCATCGGTTGATCTGATTGACACCTCCATCTCATCAGGCTACGGTCATTTTCTGTGTGATTACTTCAAAACAACCATCGGGATGATCGAAGCCCCAGAAAAGGCAACTCCTCCACTGATGCCAAAGCCTGACTTCATAATTTCCTCAAGAGCACTATGCGTTGCTCATCATGAGATGGCTGAGGTTTTTGCAAGATATTATGGAATCCCGAAATATACTGTCAACTACCCATACTGGACGACTGATTCTCTTAAAAATCCTGATGAGCTGACAAAAGAGGCGGAGTGGGCTGATGAGCTTTACGTGGAATACACGGTTGAAAGACTCAGAGGTCTTGTTGACTTCATGGCAGAAGTTGCTGGTGAGGCAGATGAGGAGAAATTCAGAGAGGTTTTCAGAAAATCTGAAAAAACCTCAGAGCTTCTCATAAAAATTCTCAATCTCATGATGTCAAAGCCAACTCCGGGGAGTCAGAGAGAAATATCTGATCTGGTTTTCATAGCCTTCTTTGTCCTTGGAAGTGATTATGCTCTTGAATTCTGCGAAAATGCCTATGAGGTAATAAGGGAGAGGGTGAAGAAAGGAGAGGGGGTTTCAGAGGAGAAGCACAGACTTCTGACATTTGGAATCGTTCCCTGGCATTCTTTGAAAATCTATCAGTACTGCGAGAGCATGGGGGCAAACTTTCCGGTCAATCTCTATGTAAACGCCTCTGTCCATAAAGCTGACAGCTCAAATCCCTATATGAGCATGGTCAGGAGATCGATGCACTTCACAAATTCAAGCTATGAGATGCTTGACGGAGTTGTGAAGACCGCAAGAAAGGCAGACATCGATGGAGCTTTACTCCTTGAAAACACAGGATGTAGAATAACCTCAATGATAATAAGGCCCCTTGCAGAAAGGCTGAGGGAGGATTTGGGTGTTCAGAGTTTGATTCTTGAAGCTCCGCAGTGCGATCCAAGGGTAATGCCAATGGAGAGAGCAAAAACCCAGATAGATGCCTTTCTCGAGTCATTGGCCTGAAAGTTTTTTATCCCAATTTTTTCAAGGTGGTGTGATGTACTTTGCCGGTATAGACATTGGATCTCTCGCAACAAAGGTTTGTGTGGTTAATGAGAATTCTGAGATAGTTGGATTTCAGATTGACAGAACAGGAGCCAAGGTTAGAGAGATTGGAGGAATTGTTCTTGAGAACTGTCTCAAAAGTCTAGGAATTGAGAGAGATCAGATTGCCTACGTTGTGGCAACAGGTTACGGCAGAAATCTTGCAGTTTCAGGTATTGCAGATGAGAAAGTAACCGAGATAACATGTCACGCGAGAGGGGCAAAGAAGCTCTTTGAGAACTGTCACACAGTCATTGACATTGGAGGTCAGGATTCAAAGGTCATGAGACTCGACGATTCGGGAAAAGTGGTGAACTTCACAATGAATGACAAATGCGCAGCAGGAACCGGAAAATTTCTTGAAGTCCTTGCATCAACTCTTGGTATAAAACTTGATGAGATGGGGGAGATTGCATTGAAATCTGAAACTCCTGTTGAGATAACAAGTGTCTGCACTGTTTTTGCTGAAAGTGAGGTCATATCACTGCTTGCAGAAGGGAGGGATGTGCAGGACATTGTTGCTGGACTGCACAGGGCAATAGCAAAAAGAGTTTCGGGGCTTGTAAGGCAGATAGGCATAGCTGAGGACGTTGTTATGACGGGAGGAGTTGCAAAAAATAGGGGTGTTGTAAAATCACTTGAGGATGAGCTCGGGGTCAGAATAAATGTCCCCGATGAGCCTCAAATTGTTGGAGCCTACGGGGCAGGAATAATAGCACTTGAGAAATTTTTACGTGAATGAAGAGTGGCACGAGGCAATCCAGTTTTTGTACTGTGTATTTATTTAGCTCAATTGAATTTGTAAACAACATCACGGAATTTTGTTGATATTCGTAAAGTTTAAATCCTATGGCGACAATGGGAATCCATGACAGAGTATAAGGAGATTGTCTATGACAAGGAGTGGTACGACCACACAGCTTTGATTGCAATAAACCGCCCCCATGAGTACAATTCTTACACGCTAACCACTCTGAGGGAGATGGTTTCTGCAATAGAGGATGCGATGTGGGATGACAGTGTGCAGTTCATAGTACTGTCAGGAGTTGGAGACAAGGCCTTCTGCACAGGTGGAAATGTGCATGAATATGCCGAGGAGTACACAAAGAAGTCATCAGACTTCTGGAAGTGGGGAGAGATCTATGGCAGGGTTTTTGACATGATAATGCACTGTGGAAAGCCTGTTATTGCCAGAGTTAATGGCATAACTGCTGGTGGTGGTTTTGAGTTTGTGACGGCATGCGATCTTGCAATAGCAAGCGAGAATGCCAGATTCATTTCTCCCGGTCCGAGAGTCGGGATGACATCCATAGGAGGATTATCGCAGTGGTTGCCCCTGCATATCGGAGTCAAGAGAACAGCAGAAATTGTGATGCTCAGCACGGAAATAGATGCGAAAACAGCCTTGGAGTGGGGAGTAGTGAATGAGGTTGTCCCTCTTGAAAAGCTGGATGATAAGGTGAAGGAGTACATAGACAGGATGCTCGAGCTCTCACCATCAAGCCTCTGGTATTTCAAGGTTCACCTCAACTGGTGGAGGGACTTGGTTTGGCGTTTAACATGGGAGCATGGAAAAGCCTGGTTCTCTCTGAACATAGGCAGTGTTGAGCCAAGCGAAGGGCTCTGGAGCTTCAAGGAGAAGAGGAAGTCAAGAATGAGGGAAATCAGAGACAGAATCGGAGAGGGGATGGACCCAAGATATCCTCACGGTCCGCTCATGAAGAAATGCAAGAAGTGTGGGGCAGACTTTCTACCAGAAAATTCAAAGTTCTGTCTTGCCTGCGGGGCGGAGCTTTAAAATCTTTTATTTTTCTTCAAAACTGGTTAAAATCTCCATGGGTGCAGCTGATTGTTTGTGTGATTTTTGACACATTTAAAGTTTTTTTGTTCAGATGTCAGGATATCTGGATAAAATTTATTAATTCTCCATGAAATTATCAAAAAACTTTGGGAGGGTGTCAAGCGATGTTGACAAAATTCAGGATTGCGGGCATCACAATGGCCCTGATACTTTTGAGCCAGATCTCATCAGCGGTCATGTTTCAGCTTGATGAAACAAGGAGCGGAAACTTCTCGGACTCCGGGCCTAAGGAGGGAAGCATCATCTGGAAGGTAAACCTTACAGGACTTGTTGGAAGCTCTCCTGTTGTCTGGAACGGGAAAGTTTATGTTTCCAACTGGTATGGCTGGGGAAACTGGAATCCAGGGCTTTACAGCATTGATGCATTCACAGGGAGGATAGTGTGGGTGAATGGGAACATAACCGGGGCATCAACACCTGCGATTTACAATGGCACGCTCTTCACTGGAAGCCTTTCAGGAAAGCTTTATGCTGTGAATGCATCAACGGGGGAGATTGTGTGGGAAAAGACTCTCGAAAGAAGTCCTGAGTGGTGGGGGATAGCGTCATCACCTCTTGTTTACAATGGAAAGGTCTATGTTCTCACGTTTTCAGATGGTACGCTTCATGTTCTCGATCTGAATGGAAACGAGATCTGGAACGTTACAACCGGAAACAGGGTGAATCAGTATGTTTCTCCATCAGCCGTGAATGGAATGATACTCTTTGCAGGAAATTCAACATCCAGCATGCTCTACAGTGTGTGGGAAAACGGAAGTGTTGCATGGACATTCCCTGCTGATGGAATGATAACAGGCACACCATCTGTTGGATACGGAAAGGTATTTTTTGCAACCGAAAACAGACTTTACGCCCTGAATCTTAATGGAAGTGAATACTGGAGTATGGCATTTAACGGCACAATATCATCTCCAGCGATAGCCTATGGGAAGGTATTTGCAGGATCAATGGATGGAAGGCTTTACTGCATCAACGCATCAAGTGGAGATGTTTTATGGACTTTTGATGCCAACGGAAAGATTTACAGCTCTCCTGCAGTGGCAGATGGAGCTGTTTACTTTGCCACAAATGTTCCAGATGGTACAGTATATGCTCTGAATGCCGAAAACGGAACCCTCCTCTGGAGCTATTCAATGAATCCACCTGAAGGAGCTTACTACAACATCATGTCCTCTCCGTTTGTTTACGGTGGAAGGATGTTCATAGGTGCAGATGA
Source organism: Geoglobus sp. UBA235 (assembly GCA_002494725.1). GTDB lineage: Archaea > Halobacteriota > Archaeoglobi > Archaeoglobales > Archaeoglobaceae > Geoglobus. The sequence continues at coordinate 50,905 of DACG01000017.1, read as the reverse complement.
TGGTTACCTCTACGCATTCGGGAAGAATCCAGTGATATGGAGTGGTGAGGTTGAGCTCAGCAGGGAAAAGGTCCAGATAACTCTGAAAGATGGAGGGATAGCAGAGGTTGATGGACATTCTGCCATTGCAGCTCTGTGGAAAGCCTCAATCCTCGGAAACTTCAGCGTTGAAATTGTGAATTCATCTTGGGGCCTTTATGTTGAAAGCATAGCCGGTATAGAACCCTCAGGACTGGATGGATGGATGTACTGGGTCAACTATCCTGATGAACCGATGCCATCTGTTGGGGCTGCAGATTATATCCTTGAGAATGGTGACAGACTCGTTTTCTACTTTGGAAGTTACGATCCGGATACCTGGGAACTAGGCAAGCCGGACCAGTCAGACCACGTTGTGGTGATAAACGTAAGTCTCAGCAGCACAGTATGGGAAGGAGAGGTCATTCTTGAGCCTGGAAGTATTAACATCACACTCGGTGATGGAAACAAAGCCACAGTCAACGGTCTCTCAGCTCTTGCCGCTTTGTGGATAGCCTCGCAGCTCGGAGGATTCAGTGTTACAATCAAAAACACCTCATGGGGACTTTATGTTGAAAGCGTTGCAGACATCGCACCAAATGAAAGCCATTACTGGCTTTACTGGGTTGATTACCCAGACAAACCCTTCCCTTCGGTGGGAGCAGCAGATTACATCATGAGTGACGGAGATACGCTGATTTTCTATTTTGGGTATTACAACAGCACAACCTGGGAGCCGATCAGTCCCGATGGATCTCCCTACATTGTGAAAATTCATGTACGAATTGCAGGAGCGGAGATAACCCATCTGAATGTCAGTGATGGCATTAGAGGAGGTCATGCGATGGCAAATGCAAGTGTCAGGGGATTTGTTGGTGGCTGGTATGTCATTGTTGTGAGTGGAACAAATGACAACGGTGACAGCATTGCGGGTGTATCTGTTGTGAGACTCTCAGCAGGTGAAAGCATAACAGTTCCGGTCATAATATCCATCCCCCAGCAGGCTCAGACAGGAACATACAGACTTTATGCAGGAGTTTACAGGCTTTCGGAATATCCTGAAAGGGTGATTGATATCTACGGAAGTGCTGACTGTGAGGTGAGGTGATGAAGAAATCTTGCATTTTATTTTTCCTAATTGCTGTAGCATCTATCGTTTCAGCATTAACCCCTTCACTTGCGTTAACGGTCAATATCACCGGTGGTTATGTAAATGAGCCTGTAACGGTCACCTTAGACAGAGAAGCATATGTTATATTCAGAATCAACAATGGAACGCCTGTATTCGCCTACGGAAACGAGGCGAAATTTATACCGTACACTGCAGGAAACCTCCAAATTCAGATCAAAGCAGAATATGAAGAAATCGTGAGGGTGATTAGGATAGCTGAAAGGAGTGGTGGAGCTGGTGGTGACCGGTCAAATCTGTATTATTCCAGTGCAGTGTACCTACCTGAGGGAACGTTCAGACTTGTTACTGACACAGGTACCATCTGTGACATAGAGTGGAGAACTGCCATGGGTGCACTGAAGGCAGCATCGGAACAGGCAGGATTCAGCATCACCGTAAAGGAGACATCATGGGGTCCGTTTGTTTCGTGCATTGCCGGGAAGTGTGAGAAGAGTGAGGGAGAGATGTCCGGCTGGATGTATCAGGTTAACGGGCAAACCCCGATGGTTGGGGCTCATGAATATCAGGTCTCTGATGGTGACCGGGTTGTATGGTACTTTTCCAGAAGCATGGATGAAACGCCTGAGACATCTCCAATGGTTCTGGTTATACAGGTTATCTTCTCTGATCAGATTCCTGCAGGTGAGGGTGTTCAGCCAGGGGAGGATCAGTTGAATGCAACTCGGGTGAATGAGATATTGAAACCATTTTTCTTCAAGAGATTGTTTTCAGAGACAGGTGAATTAACTTTCAATTTTCCAGATAATGTATCATCTGAGCTCTCTCTGATGGCCATCAAGATACAGCCAAAAAACAGGACTGTTGAGATAAGACTAAATGGGGAAATGTCAGCAGACATTGTTTATGGTAGAGTTCTCAAAACCTTCAATTTGAATGTTACGGATGCAGAAAAGGCTGAGATTGTATTCAGAACCGAAAAAGATGTTGAAAGGGACAGAGTTGTGCTGATGAAGTTGAGGGGAGAGTGGATGGAGCTTCCAACAGAATATCTGTGGGAGGATGTTAACTTCTACTACTTCAGTGCAGAAATCCCGAGCTTTGGCACCTTTGCTGTGGTTGAGAAATGGGAAGCCTTTCCCCTCAATGTTACGGATGAGCCCATAGTGCGAGCTCTCCTCTGGCTGAAAGAGATTCAAAACGATGATGGCGGGTTCGCAAATCCGGGAGAGGAGAGCAGCATCTCAAAGACATCCTGGGCAATAATGGCTCTTGCAGCAGCCAAGCAGGATCCCCACAAGTGGGTGAGGAACAACAACTCCCCTGTTGACTACCTCGAGAAAAATCTCAACTCCTCCTTAGGAAAAATGGGAACTGCAGACATAGCAAGAACAATTCTTGCTGTGATCGCTGCAAATGAAAATCCAAGGAACTTCAGCGGAGTCAACCTCGTTTCAATGCTCAAGGGAAGGGTCAAAGAGAGCGGACAGATTGGAGATTTCGTCTACACCACAATCTGGGGTGTTATGGCGCTTAAAGCATCAGGTGAGGATGTCTCAACATCTGTTGAATGGCTGAAAGCACAGCAGAACGAGGATGGGGGTTTTGCCTGGGCTCCGGGTGAGAAAAGTGATTATGATGACACCGCCGCAGCGATACAGGCACTGATTTTTGCAGGGGAGAAGAGGGACTCAGAAACAATAAGGAAGGCGCTGGATTACCTGAGAACAGGGCAGAATGATGATGGGGGGTTCAGGTACTTCGGAAACTCATCGTCAAACGCTGCAAGCGATGCATGGATAATTCAGGCCTTGGTTGCTGCCGGAGAGAATCCGAGAGAGTGGAAAAAGAATGGTATAAGCGTTGTTGATCACCTCCTGAGCCTTCAGAGCGAGGAAGGATACTTCAGGTACACATCTGTTCAGACATCCAACCCCGGGTACATGACGGTCTGTGCGGTAATGGCACTTCTGGGGAAACCAAATCCCATAAAGCCAGAATATCTGCATGGGGAGGCGAATCTGAGTGATCTTACTGAAAAAATAAAAATTGAAGCGACACCTGAGCCAGCAGAGACTCCGATCTCAACCCCTGTAAAGGTGGAAACACCATCATCAACTCCGACACCTTCAGTAACAGCAGAAGGGACAAAAATCAAGAAAACACCCGAGGCGGTCATGACAGAAAGGGCTGAGAAAACTCCGGGATTTGAAATTTTGCTTGGGTTTGTGAGCATCGTTCTTGCATTCGGATTAAGGAAGTGGGGAAGTTGAACAGATCACTTCTTTTTCTTTCAGTCATTCTTATTCTCGGAATTGCTACCGGATGTGCAGGAAATGGGAGTGTGGATAGGTTTGGTGGAGAGAAGCCAAATGTCAGCACACCTCATGAGTTAGGTCAGAACGGCTCTGGAATTAGCGGGGGCGAAAATGTAACCTCAGGCAACCCGGAAAGGCCCGGTCCGATAAGGGTGAGGGATGATTTTGGATATGAGGTTGTGATAAACAAAACTCCTGAGAGAATAGTTTCTCTGGCTCCAAGCAACACCGAAATCCTCTTCGCCCTGGGTCTCGGGGACAGGGTTGTTGGCGTTACAGATTACTGTAACTACCCGGAAGAAGTGAAGAATAAGCCAAAGGTTGGGGGGTATTCAACTGTGAACATAGAAAGGGTTCTCGCTCTCAATCCTGATCTTGTCGTTGCAGCCTACGGAAATGGAAAGGAGACTGTCGAGATTCTGAGGGAGTACGGACTCACTGTGATTGCTCTCAACCCAGAAAACCTCAGCGATGTTATGCGGGATATAGAACTCCTTGGAAGGGCTACTGGAGAGGAAGAGAATGCAACAAGGCTTGTTGGCATGATGGAGCAGAGGATAGGTGAGGTGAAAAAGGAGGCATTGAACCTCAGCTTTAGACCAAAGGTGGCACATGTGCTCTGGCACGATCCTATATGGGTTAGTGGAAGAGACACGTTCATTGATGAGCTCATAGAGATTGCCGGAGGAGAGAATGCCTTTCACGACCTTGAGGGATGGAAAATTGTGAGCATTGAAGATTTTCTTGCAAGAAATCCCGACATAATTGTGGTGAACAGCGGAACGGGAATGGGGGGAAGCAAGGACATTCTGTATGAGTGGGCAGTGAGGGAGCTTGGAGATGTCAAAGCTGTGAGAGAAGGTAGAGTCTATGTGATCGATGCAGACGTGATTTCCAGACCCTCCTACAGGCTTGTTTATGCACTGGAAGAGCTTTCAGAAATAATTTCAGAGTTCAGTTCATCAAAAAGTGGGTGATTGGGTTTTCTGCTATTTTCCCTTAAATTCAGGCTCTCTCTTTTCAAGAAAAGCCCTGAGACCCTCTTTTGCATCCTCGGTTGAAAAGAGAAGACTCGCAAGTGCAATCTCATATCTCAGTCCATCTTCAAGTCCCATCGTTCTCGTGGCGTTCAGGGATCTCTTCACCATTTTTATGGCAAGAGGGGGCTTCTTTGCTATTTTCCCTGCAATCTCAAAGCATCTGTCCATAAGCCTTTCATGCTCCACAACCTCCTCAACAAGGCCAATTCTGAAGGCTTCATGAGCATCGATAATTTCACCTGTGAAAACAAGCTTCTTTGCCATCCCAAGTCCAACAAGTCTTGGAAGTCTCTGAGTTGCACCAACTCCCGGCATTATGCCAAGATTGAGTTCAGGCTGTCCGAATCTTGCTTTTTCACTTGCGATTCTGATGTCGCATGCCATTGCAAGCTCACACCCTCCACCCAGAGCATAGCCATTCACCGCTGCAATAACGGGTATGTCGAGGTTCTCTATTCTGTTGTTCAGCCAGGTGCCATACTTTGACAGCCTTATGTACTCGAAGGGAGTTCTTTTTGAGAGCTCGTTTATGTCCGCCCCAGCAGCAAAAGCCTTTCCCTTTCCTGTTATTATCAGAACCCTTGCCTTCTCCTCGATCTCATCAAGGGCTTCGCTAATCTCCATCCTTGTTTTTGTGTCAAGTGCATTGAGCTTTTCCGGGCGGTTTAATGTGATCAGGGCAATCTCCCTTTCAGGATATTCAAGCAGAATTCTTTCCATGCTTTCATCTCCTAACTCCCATTTTTCTCAGAACCTGGCTTGCTCTCTCCTGTCCGAAAAACTCGTAAATTCCACCTTTGCTTTCAGGCTTCACTGACGGATCACCGGTATATCCAGCATCAACAAGCTGAACAAGCAGTTTTGGTGGTGCCCACCTCTCCTCTCCCGTTGCCTCGTGCATGGCTTTCAGAGCATTCAGCCTTGTGTCAAGTCCCACAAGATCTCCTGTTTCAAGAGGGCCCATTGGATAACCGTATCCGAGCATCATGCCTATGTCTATATCCTGAGGAGTTGCAACTCCTTCCTGAACCATCAGAATCGCCTCTCTACCCAGTATCAATCCAAGTCTGCTTGTCGCAAAACCCGGAGAGTCGTTCACAACGATTGGCACCTTGCCAAGATCCGCAAAGAAGTCCCTCACAAACTCAATGAGTTTAAGGTCTGTCAGCAGCCCCCTCACAAGCTCAACAAGCCTCTGGATATGAGCAGGATTGAAGAAATGAATCCCCAGGAAGTTTTCAGGATTTGTGACAGCCTTTGAAAGTTTTGTAATGCTGATTGTTGACGTGTTTGAACCTATTATCGCATCTTTCTCTGCATTTTCACTTATTTTCCTCAGAACATCAAGCTTCAGACTGACATCCTCAAAAACAGCCTCAATAATGAGATCACAGCCTTCAAGCTCCTCAAAATTTGTGCTGGTTTTTATTCTGCTTAGAATCTCATCAACCTCATCCTGGGTTATTTTTCCCTTTTCCAGAAGCCTTTTCAAGCCAAATCTTCCCTCTTTTATGCTCATGATTCCCTGCTCAAGATTGCTCTCATCCACATCAATTGCGGTTACATCAAAACCCTTCCGGGCAAAAAACTGGCTGATCTGGGTTCCCATAACTCCAAAACCCACAACACCAATCCTCTTTATCTCCATCATCATCTCCCTCCATCATCTCCTGAGAGAATCTCTCAGATAATGCTTTGCTATTATGAGCTTCTGAATCTCCTTTGTGCCCTCGTATATCTCCATGAGCTTTGCATCCCTGTAAAACCTCTCAGCAGCACAATCTCCTATGTATCCATACCCTCCGTGAAGCTGTAACGCCCAGTCTGCAACATACACTGCAGTTTCCCCTGCATACCACTTTGCCATTGACGATAGCTCTATCCTCCTTTCACCAGTGCTGCACTGCCATGCTGCCTGATAGGCAAGCAGTCTTGCTGCATTTATTCTTGTTGCCATCTCAGCTATTTTGAACTGTGTGTGCTGGAAACTGGCTATGGGCATTCCAAACTGCCTTCTCTCCTTCACGTATTTCAATGCCAGTTCAAATGCTCCTCTCGCAATCCCAACTGCCTGTGCAGCCACTCTCGGTCTTGTATGGTTGAAGAATTCCATTAAGTAGTAGAATCCCTTACCCGGCTCACCGAGAATGTTCTCCTCAGGAACCCTCACATCCCTGAAGTGTATTTCCGCTGTATCGCTTGCCCTCATTCCAAGCTTGTTTCTGATTTTTGCTGCCCTGAATCCCTTTCTGCTGCTCTCAACTATGGCAAATGTTATGCCATGGTGCCTCTTCTTCCCCTGAAATGTCCTCCCGGTTACAAGGACAAAATCGCATACACTTCCATTTGTGATGAGTGTTTTTGTCCCGTTGATGACGTACTCATCTCCATCTCTGACTATCTTTGTTTTTATTCCTGCTGCATCGCTTCCAGCCTCAGGCTCTGTGTTTGCCATTGCCGTTATTGCATGCCTTTCCGTCACCCATCTCAGGTATTTCTCCTTCTGCTCCTCGTTCCCAAACAGGGTTATAAGCTCGGTACCAAATGTTGAACTCAGGCATGCATTTGCAATTCCCGGGTTCACACTGTAGAACTCTTCGGTAACAAGAACCTCCTCAAAAAGAGTCAGTCCCATTCCGCCATACTCCTCTGGAATCTTTATGGTTGAAAATCCCAGATCTCTTGCCTTTTTCATAACATCCCTTGGGTATTTTTCCTCTCTGTCACATTCCTGAATGAGCTCTGGGGTGAACTCCCTTTGGGCAAATTCCCTCGCAGCCTTTTTGATCTCCTCCTGCTCCTTTGAGAGCCTGAAGTCCATAAGGACCACCTTACAAAACATCTGACTTTAAGAAATTCTGTTTTGGAGGATTTAACTGTTGTGGAACTGGAAGATGAGGGAAATCCGGTTGTTGATGTTAAAATTTTACCAAAATAGGGATCGAGAATTTTGCGGTGTGGATGAGATAACTGTCTATTTTGGGTTGTCTAAAAATTTCTTGAACAGAAGAGTTAAGTAAGCAATTACTCGATACAAAGTATGGAGAAGGGATTGGAAGTTCTTAAAACACTGGCATTCACTCCTTCAAAGCTCAGGATACTGGAGTCACTGAAAACCAGGAGAGATTTATCAGAGATTTCTGAAAGTCTGGGAAAGGCAAAACAAACAGTAGTACCACATTTGAGAACCCTCATTGACTTAGGGCTTATTGAAAAAGATGGGGAGAAATATAAGTTATCCAAAATGGGAGAGATAATTTACAGAAAGTTCTCAGAAGATGTCAGGTTCTTCGATGTTATTGGTAATTTGAAGGAGTTCTTGAAAGAACATGATGTCTCACCAATACCAGACAGTCTGCTGAACAAAATCCACATGCTTTATGGCGGAGAGGTTTTTATTAAAGACAATCCCTACGAGTTTCACCAGGAATGGCTGAACATATTGCTGAAATCAAGCTGGATCTATGGTTTGGCATCCATATACCATAAGGAGTTTCCAAAGCTGTTTAGCTTTCATACACAGTTAAAGAGTAGTATTGTACCCCGCTCACTCTCTCGCCGTACGCCTTGAAGTACCACACTCTCTCACTTTTCCGGATTTTGCGGAGGTTGGAATGGAGAGGACAAGAACCGCCACCATCGCTGCAATTAGATTTGATTTCATAATTGTTGTTGACTTTAAAGGAATATAAACTTTCTGACCATGATTTGAGAATATAAAGTTTGAAAAATAATTTTGAAAATATGGTTAGAATTGTTATATGTCAGTAGGATTAATTCTGTGAGTAAAGGAGGTGGTTTGGTGAAAGCAATAAGAGTTGGTTTAGTTTTGTTAATGATGCTGGCGGCGGTGGAGATGGTGATTGCAACCCCGATGCAGGAGATCTCTGGCATACAAACACCCGTAATCTCAGATGAGGAGGCAGATGACTTGAAGTCCATAGAAGAAAAATTACCATCTTTCCGTCCTTCCATATCCGACAAAAGAGGCATGAGACCGACAGAGACATCTCCTCCTCTGCCAGAGTCGGAGCTAACTCACATACCCTTCCCAAAAACATGGCTTCTGGAGAATGATGCAGATGAAAATCCAGACCTGGTTAGAGTAACTTTTCCTGCATCTTGGATAGATAATCCTCCTGAAGTTAGCAGCGATGAACCAATAGTCTTGCTAAGAGTGCCCAAGAAAATGCTGAGACTGGATGATTTAAACGAAGACCCGGAACTAATCACAATACACTACCCAAAGGAGTGGTTCAGCTACCCTACAAGTGAGGATTTGAATCCGGTGCCTGTCTCCCGTATAAATGACTCGATCTCTCAAAGGTCAACTGTTAGTGGAATTGAGTTTCAAAAACGCGTGTGGTTTAGGAATGAAGAGGGATACAATGTGATACACGCTACTGGTATCCTTGACCCTTACTACTTCTACAATACCGGAGAAACCTTCAGAACTTTTCATGAGAGAGAGGTATATTTCAACAGGGATGGTGATCTGATTGAATTCATATCCGATTTCGCCTCAGATGGAAAGGCTTGGGTTTGGGTGGCAGTATTTGATGAAAATGAGTGGGTAACCGACCCAAATTGGCTATCTATCGAGGTAACGGGTACGTTGCAGAGGATTGAGTATCGCCTCTACATGGATCGGCCGGGATACTATGATATATGGCTTTACGACACCAAAACACAGAGATGGTATCACAATTCGTATCACGATACTGACAACCCTCCAACGCGCATAAACTGGTTAGCCGGATCAACAGAGATCGACACTTTGGGAGGAATTTTTAAGGATTTCGAAGCGCATACGTATCCAATAACAACAGACTGGGTTTTGGTAAAAGGTAATCCGGAACCGGATAGACCTAACAAATTTTTTGTGAGGCACCCTGATGAGCCCTATCAACCCTATGTATACATAGATGGCTGGTTTGACAGTGCAGGGAGAATAATAACAAATCATCTCACCTCAGACGACATATAGAACGAGGAAAGCCTGAGATTAAGAAGTAGCTTGGGTTGGTAATTAAAAATCGAACACTTTAAATTTTTTTAATAAGATGAGTAAAATGAGAAAGTGAGTGAGTAAAAATGAGCGGGCAATTACTGTTGTTTCTTATGGTAGTATTTGCAATGGCAATCCTCGGGTGTCTGGGAGAAAAAGTAACCGTGGTAGAGCAAACACCGGTTCCCGAGACTCCAGAGCAGGTCATCGGGAAGTTCATAGCGAAATACAACGAAAGAAATGCGAGTGCCGTATATGAGATGCTCTCCGACAGGTTGAAGGCTGGTTATCTCTTCGAAGAAATTGCTAAAGAGATCGAGGACGCTAAAAGGCTTGACATATCGATACCGGAATGGAGAATCGTCGAGAAACGGAAAGAGGATGAGAAAATTGGAATGAAACTGAATTTAAGCGTAAGATTGAAGGCAGAATTCAGAAACTTCACGACCAATATAACACTCGTGAGGGAGGATGATGGGTGGCGGATAGATAAATTCTTTGTCGAGAAGCTCTGGAGGCGTTTTCTCCCCCCTGCACAGATCTCGCCAATTCCACCCTCAGGAATCCTTGAAGCCTTCGTTCATCACTATAACAGCAGAGATGCCAAGGCAATATACGATATGCTTTCGGAAAGGGTAAGGAAGAATCACAGTCTGGAAGATGTTATTGCGGAACTGCAGTTCGCTGAGCTGCACAACATCACCATACTGAACGCGGAAATTGAGGAAATGGTGCAACCGAATGCAAGGCAAATGCTTGTAAGCCTGAATCTCTCGAATGAGAACACAGCAATCATGACTGTAAACTTCTCGATTACCTACGTTCCGTATGAACTGAAAGAAGACGGCCGGGTTTATGCCAGAGGTTTGAAGGGCAAGATAGACAGCTGGATTTTCGATGAACTGCATTCCAAATGAGCTGAAGTTAGCAAGTACAGCTTACTCTTTTCTATTATGATTTCCAAAACGAGAACTTTGCTTTTAAATTAACTCCATCAATTCTAAAAATAAAGGATAATCTTTGCAGCAAAAGACTACTGGATAAAATATAGTGAGTGGTCGCGCGGGGAGGTGGGGTTAGATCTGAGATTCTGGATAAGAGATCAGAGAGTTCACCTTGTAAACTCATCTGGTCAAACAGATTTCGCGGATCTGGATATGCATGGCTGCTACATTGAATATCCTGAACCCTGAAGTACACCGAAGAAACTCTCCTCAAAGACAACGTCAGCGGAATTGAAGCTGGAAGATCAACGGACTTTACCGTTAAATACTCAGCCTGAGAAACAAATTTGAAAAACACACTTTCAAAACCAGCTCCAGCCTTCTCACCACCTCCACCTGTCATACCCCTGGTTCATCAGGAACTGTCGTTATGGATTTCATCGAATTTTATAACGGGAGAAATGCGGTGAAGCTCTGTGAAATGTTTTTTGACAGAATAAAAAGAAACATCCATCAAAGGCGTAAGAGAAGTGCTGAACTTTCCAGAAACCCATAACATTACACCGAATCCAGATGAAAGGCCCTCTGCAAAAAATGAACTGAGTGTATATGCTGTCAACATTACGGTCGCTTATGAAAATGGTGAAAAAAATGCGATAATCATTCAGCTCCTTTCATTTGTTTTTGTAAATCAACACTGATTCAAAAAAAGATAATGAAATTTCAATAACTTTCCCTGAAGTACTCAACAACCTTTGTATAGAGATCGAGGCAGTCTTTCAGGATCTTGGGCGAGACCTGGAAGTTCATGACAAAGTGCCTGCATCCAGCCCTGTAGTACTGCTCGAACCTTTCTATGAAGTCATCAACGGTGCCGTAGACAATCGGTGATTTTTCAACGACCTCATCTGGAAGCTGTTTTGCAGCCTCAAGCCATCTCTTTCCATCTCTCGGAAATACGAGATTCCAAGTCATCTCGAAATCGTATGTTGGGGGCTCAAAGCCCATGGCCTCAAGAATTCTCGGTCTTGTAAGGAGAAGCATCTTTGCAGGAAGCATCACTCTCTCCCTTGCCTCATCCCTGCTGTTCGCTATAACTCCATACATGAAGTGAGCCATGTCAAGCTTTTCAGCATCCCTTCCAGCCTCCTTTGCAGCGTTCATGACTGTCTTTCTGCCCTCTTTGTACCTCTCAACAGACAGATTTGCTGGCAGCCAGCCGTCTCCATACCTTCCCACCATCCTCATTGTCCTTGGTGAGCTTCCGGCAACGTATATTGGATAGTGTGGTTCCTGAACGGGCTTTGGATGGAGAAATGCCTGATTGAGCCTGTAATACTTGCCTTCAAAGTCTACAAAGTCCTGAGTTAAAAGGAGCTTTATAACCTTCAGAGCCTCTATTGTTCTTCCCACAGGTTTGTCGTACTCTATGCCAAATGGCACAAGATTCATCGCCTCTCCAATTCCAATTCCCAGGATGGCTCTCCCGCCTGAAATTATGTCGCATGTTGTTGCCTTCTGAGCAAGAACAGCAGGATGGTAGCGGTAGGTATCGCTGACACCGCTTGCAAGCATTATTTTCTCTGTGAGAACTGAAAGAGCGCTCAAAGCACCCCATGCTTCTATGGCATCCCATCTCTTCACTCCAGTTGCAACTGTATGGTCGGGCATCCAGTAGCTGTCCAAGCCGAGCTTTTCCGAATAAATTGCTGTATCTCTTATTGTCTCCCAGGGAGCATTTGGCCCCTCTACTCCAAACTTGACCCTCTCTGGATCTATATTCACTCCCATCACCTCAAGCGGGAGTGAAGTAAACTTTCCATACTCCGCTTGCGTCCTGCTTTGTCTCGGCTTTAACCTTCTGACCCACTTCCGGCAGCTCTTCTCCCTCAAACCATCCCATTACCTTGAAGTCTCCAAATCTCGCAACGGCGATAATGTATGGTTTTTCGGCAAAATCAAAACCCTGCGGGAAGCTGTAAAGCTGGGTGAAGCACTCTATCTCACCCTCTCCACCAATCTCAACCCATTCCATGTTGCTTGAATAGCAATAGCTGCAGTCAGCCTGGGGCGGAGAGAATTTTGCTCCACATGATTTGCATGTGGTTCCATATATTTTGCCCTCTTCAAGCCCCTTCCAGTATTTTTCAACCCTTGAAACCGGTAGCTCATGCTTCAGCACGAAGGTTCTGCTCTCCATCTTGAACTTTTCCTCAGCCATTTTTCACACCCCCAGAATGAAAACCCATCCAAAATGCCCCGTTCCGCCTATGTTGTGGGTCAGTCCCTTGTATGTTTTCAGATCAACCTGAAGGTCCTTTGCCTCCCCTCTGAGCTGCTTTACGATCTCATAGAACATTGCCACACCTGTAGCTCCAAGAGGGTGACCCTTTGCCTTAAGTCCTCCAAACGTGTTAACAGGAATCTTTCCTCCAAAGTCTGAATCGCCATTTTCAATGAACTTTCCTCCCTCTCCTTTCCTGCAGAATCCAAGATCTTCATAGGCCATGATTTCAGCAATTGTGAAGCAGTCATGGAGTGCAACAACATCCAGATCCTTGACAGGATCCTCTATCCCGGCCATCTCATATGCCATCCTCGAAGCCTCAACCGTTGCTTTAAGTCCGGCATAGTCTACTCTCTTTGGCATGTTTGCCGTGTCGCTGCTGTAACCAACTCCTTCTACCCAGACAGCCTTGTCTTTCAATCCAAGCTCCTTTATCTTCTCCTCGCTTGCAATAACTGCAGCAGAAGATCCATCTGTTATCGCAGAGCAGTCGAAAAGTCTCAGCGGATATGCAACGTATCTTGATGACACTGCCTTTTCAAGGCTTATCTCCTTCTGAAACTGGGCTTTTGGATTCTTGGCAGCATTTCTGTGGTTTTTGACTGCAACAAGAGCAAGCTGTTTGTCTGTTGTTCCATATCTTGCCATGTGGGCAGATGCGTGCATCGCATAATAGCCTGGGAAGGTTGTGCCGTACTGATGGAACTCCCATAAATAACTCCCACTCCTTCCGCCTACAGCCAAGGATGTTGGCGTGTCAACCTCGTTCATCTTCTCAAATCCGATTGCTATTGCTATGTCAGCAATTCCAGCCTTAACGCTTGCGTATGCAGTATACACAGCAGCACTTCCGGTTGCACATGCAGCCTCAACCCTGATCGGGCCTTTCCCGGCAAAACCGCAGTACTCGTTTATTGGCACAGCGGGCATGAGCTCATAGCTTCTCGTTCCGGCTGTGCCTGCAACACTCAGCTCTATATCCTCTCTTGTGATTCTGGCATCTTCTATTGCCTCCTTAACGGCTTCAAAAGCCAGCTCCTGCACTGTTAACTCATCTCTAATTCCAAATTTTGAACATCCAACTCCTATTATTCCAACTCTCCTGTCATTTCCCATATCAAACACCCCTTACAGAATGCAAATCATCCACTCTCTAAAAATCAGATATCGAACAGATCATCAACCTCATCATTCAGCTTTGGCATCCTTCCATGAGCCTGCAGAAATTCCTGAATGAGCTCGCTCTCTCTCATCGTGTACATCTCATCCTCCTCATAGTCAAAGTAAACCGCTTTTCCGATTTCAGCAGCTATCCCCTCCCTCAAATTCTCGGTTCCCTTAATGTAGACAATCTCCATGTTCTCATCGTAGAGCCTGAAAACTCCTGCTGTTTCCGGCACATTTGCCACGCTGGTTTCATCGAGCATCAGCACCTCTCTAAGAACAGGCAGCCTCTTTTCAACAATGGAGTCCCTCCATTTGTTGCTGACCCTTCTCTTCAGATCCCTCGGAACTCCTGTCGGGCATATCTCAACACAAACCCCGCAGAACTTGCATCCGGATTCAACATCACTCCTTCCAGTTCTGCCTGCAATCGCATTTCCATCTGCAACTGTGAATGATAACGCATCGGCTTCTCTAACCTCCTCACATCCTCTCACGCATCTCATGCAGTTTATGCACAGATTCCAGTTCCATCTGTACATCTTTTCCTCAACAACAGGGAGATTCTGGAAAACGTACTTTGGGGTGTAATCAGGCACTCCAATGTATTCTGAAACGAATCTCAGCTCACATCTCGGGAAGAGATCGCAGCATCTCTCCTCAACCGCATATCCGAACATGCACTGAATTCTGTCACATCCATTTCGATATTCGCACGTTATGCATACGTGTGGATGGTATGAAAGTATTTTTGCCAGATTCCTCTTTCTCTCCTCCACAGCAAAAGGGTCATCTGTGCTTATCTCCATTCCATCTTCTGCGACAGTTATGCAGGCTTTTTTGACCTCTCCGTTTATTCTGACAACGCAAAGTCCACAGCCTTCATACTCTTCAGCTTCGCCTTTTATCTCAGCCTCTCCTCTGAAAACAGCCTCAACTCCCCTTTTCCCTGGTGCAGGGGAGACGTTTGGATGGTAGCATATGTTGGGTACGTAGAATCCATTATCCAGGGCAATTTCCAGAACCGTTTTTCCTTTCTCTCCCCTTATTTCTTTTCCATCTAGGATAACCGTTACAATCTCTGTCATTTTTTCACCGAAAAAAGAGGAGAGAAATCACTTCTTTGATTTTATGTAGAGGGCTCTCGCAAACAGAGCTGCTCCTATCGCTCCTGCAAGCTGAGGATCGACCTTTGGCTCCAGAGCCTTCATGTTGAGCTTTCTCTCTATCCTCCTCACAACACCAACGTTCTTTGAAATACCACCGGTTATCGCGAAGTCAGGTTCAACACCAACTCTTTCGAGCAGCTCAACAACTCTGCTTGAGACTGCATTGAAGAATGCAGCGAGAATCATCTCCTTGCTCCAGCCCTTTCTTATAAGCCCAAGTATTTCCGACTTGGCAAAGACAACGCAGGTTGTTGAGACAGGCTCTGGTTCCTCATCAACCTTTAAAGAGAGCTCCCCAACCTCTGTTATTGGGACGGAAAGCATGTCACAGACAACCTCAATCCCTCTTCCGGTTCCTGCTGCGCATTTGTCATTCATCAGGAAGTTTATCACCTTACCCCTGCTGTCAACCTTTATGGCTTTGAGATCCTGACCTCCCATGTCAAGGACAGTCCTCACGGTATTGCCGTAAACATAAACCGCACCTCTGCCATGGCAGGCTATCTCCGTGATTGTTTTGTTTGCAAAGGGAATGCTCACCCTTCCGTATCCAGTTCCAACTGTGTAGTGAATGTTCTCTCTTGTCATGTCTCCAATTTTTTCAAGAACTGCATTGACTGCTTTCTCTGCACTTGCCGTGCTGCTTGTTCCTGTTCTCATGCTGGCGTAGGCGTAAAGTTCACCGTCAGCCATTATGACTGCCTGCGTACTCACAGATCCGAGATCTATTCCGCAGCTTATTACCTCGGCATCCTGCCAGTTCTTGCTCTCATCAACCCATATTGTTTCGGGCCATCTCCAATACTCGCTTTCCTGTACGGTAACCATAATTTCACCTCCTATAATGCGGAAAGAGCCGCACCTATCGCTGGAACAAGCTCAGGCGGGTAGTTTTCCGGCACATGCACATCCTTTCCAAGCTCCCTCTTCATGGCATCTATGAATCCAATGTCGTTTGCAAGTCCTCCAATCAGCAAGACGTCATCCTTTATCTCAATCCTTCTTGCAATTGCCGCAACCCTGTCTGCTATTGCATCATGAATCGCTCTTGATATTTCAGCCTTAGGAACGTTTGAATGAAGCAGCGAGACAACCTCAGACTCGGCAAAGACAACACACTGGGCATTCATCGGAATTGCTCTTGTTGCCTGAAGAGCAAGCTGTCCGAACTCATCTGGAGTTACCTCAAGGTACCTTATCATTGCATCAACAAATGATCCGGCCCCGGCAGCACACTTGTCGGCTAAGGAGAAATCCTTCACATTTCCATTGTCATCAAGCTGGATCGCTCTGCTCTCCTCTGCTCCAACCTCAATTACGGTTCTCGCAGTTGGCTTCACATAGTAGGCTCCCCTGCCAGCAGCAATGACCTGAGTTACCTCATCATCTGCAAATGGCGCTGAGATCTTCCCAAATCCAGTCGCAATTGTCTTCTTTATGTCCTCTCTCTTCAATCCAGCCTTTTCAACTGCCTTTTCAAAAGCCTCTTCCGATGACTTTTTGTGATCGGTTCCGGTTCTTTCAATTACATATGCGAGGATGTTCTTGTCTTCATCCATTATCACAACCTTTGTCAGCTTTGTTCCAACATCAATTCCCGCTACAGCCACTCTATCACCTCCAAAAAATTATGTGAGCTTCTCAATTCCAAGACTCTGCATGAATGAGTCAATGACGTTGAAGGTTCTTGCCTCATCAAACTCCCTTGGATCTGCCATGTTTCCTTCGTATGTTGCAACCGGTATGCCTTTGTTAACAAGATAATCTCTGACCTCGAGAGTTGACATGTTCCAGAGCTCACATCCTCTGTTGAGGTGCATGATTATCGCATCTGTGTGCCAGTCCTTCACCATCTGATATGTTTCCTGCTTTCTCACCCAGTGAGAGTATTCATGCTGCCATGACGCCCTGTACTTCAGATTGAACAGTGCAGTCCACCAAAGCGCACTTCTCCTGTCATGAATCTCAAATCCAGCCTCCTCAGGTGTTGGGGCTGGCTCCCATATCCAGTTCTCTCCCTTTTCATCCATTCCGAGCCATGCAGCTCCAAGACCGAATGTGTAAATACTTCCAACAGAAACAGCTCCATAGTTCTGCTCCAGATACCTGTAAACCTTCAGGAATGGCCATGGGGGCGGGTTATCTGTGACAAATCGGAACTGCTCGTATGTTAATGCCCCAATCCCCTTCTTAACCCTGTTCTCCACTTCCCTGTAGAGCTGTTCGTAAAGCTTCACAACCCTCTCGTCACTCCTTCTTATCAATGTGAGCACGTAGAAAGAGAACATGCTCTTTTCTTCCATGGGAGCTGGTTTTGCCTGATTCAGCTTGCATATCTTTGCCCATAAGGTCATTGACTTCGCTTCATTCTCAACCGCCTTTATCAGGAGTTCATCATCATACTCCCTTCCGGTAACCTTCTCCATCCAGGTTATTGCATCCTCAAGCTGCCTGACAACATACTCTATCTTCTTGTCATCTAAGGTGTATCCCGGCCCTACGGATATGTCAACTGCATAGGTCGGCACACCACCCTCAAGCTCAGCGGCATAGTGGTACCATTTTGCATGACTGCAGCAGATGTGAATTGTGAAATTGAAATCCGGCTTTGGAAATGGCTCGATCTCACTCCCATCTGCAAGCAGATACCTGTCCATGGCAACACTGCCCCAGTAGTTTCTCATGTAACCGCATAGATCTCTTGCAGCTCCCTTTCTCTCAATTGTTTCAAGGGCCCTCATTGAGAAGTCCTTGAAAAAGGCTGCAGTTGCACCATAGGGCTCTCCTGTAAGTGGATAAACATCCTCACCAAGCCCCTGAGGGACGGGGTCAAATGACCATGCAGAGCCTGCCCACCTTATCCCGCCCTTATCCTTTGCCTCCAGATACTCCTTGTAGTAATTCATTCTGTAGTTCTTGAAATCGTTCCAGCAGTCAAACGGCCTAACCTTAACCTCCATCCTCATCACCTCAGATAAACAGATCCTCCTCACCCATAGCCTCAATCATGGCCTCAACCCTCGTTCTGAACTGCCCAACAGGCTGTGTCAAGTCGAGTTCGAGGTGAAGGTGTCTGACGCCCATCTTATCCAGCATTTCTCTCAGTGAGGGGATGTCAAGCTCATGGGGATCGCAGAATTTCATCTGGGCAATTATAACCGCCTCAATATTCCAGTCCCTTATCACATCCTCGATGAACTGGAACCTTCTCCTTCCAAAGAAATCCCCTCTCGCCCAGTCCTTTGCAGGGCAGGGAACCCTGTAAACGTATCTCTTTGCAAGAGCCATGAGCCTGTCACCATTGTTCTCAACCAACCCCCAGAAATATCTCGAGCCTGTACAGTTCTCCTCAAAGACAAATGTTGCCGGATAGCTCATTCCGTATTCGATCAGCTTGAAAAGCTCCTCATCATAGTCCTCGCTTCCTATGAGCATCAGTCTTGTTCCTATTTCTCTGTCATTCTCCACCTGGCCGTTCTCTATTTTTTCAAGAAAGCTCTCAAGAACCTGATTGTGCTCAGCCTTATCAACAAGCTGGGATGAAACCACTATGTACATGGCGTGAAGTCCTGTTATAAGGGGCTCATCTGCCTTTCTAAGCTCGAACATTTTTGTCAGCAATTCTCTGTTTCTGTTGTAAACCTCAATGGCGTTATCAAGGTCGCTATCTGTTATTTCCTTTCCAGTCCACTCCTCAACAGCCTTCTTGAACTTCTCAAACTCATGCCTTGCAAAATCACCGGCATGAGGGTTGTTTACACCATGGGGGAAGGGCAGATAGTAACTCCACTCTATATTCTCAACCCTGTCAGCAAAGCTGAAGTATGACTGTCTCATGTGAAGACATGACTGGGCAATCGTCACGCCCTCAAGATAATCGTATCTTCCCTGAAGTGCCTGAGCAAGTGTGTCATGGCAGAACGGACAGTACATGTCGTGCAGATATGGTCTTGTTATGCTCTCCGGCTCATGAGAGCCGAGAATTCTCACCGGAAGTATTCCTGCAGCATACATTATCTCCTCAGGCATGTAGGTGCAGTAATAGCCCACAACCTTCCCGCCAGTCTTCTCCTTCCATTTCTTGGCATACTCATGCCTGTTTTCGAACCATTCGATGAACTTCTTCATTTCAGGCAGTTCGTCAACCGTTACCATTCCTTCACCTCCACAAACCTGTAAAGCCTATCATTTATTGCACTATACTTTGTAAATTTGGTATAAATATTTTTCTGAATTTTGGATGAGAAAAAATTCACAAATCTTTACAATGTTTCAGATGCCTTCAGCAGATCCTCGAGAAGCTTCTCGTCAAACTTGAATTTCAGGATTCTGTAGATTATGAGCATGTTCAGATCCTGTACAACCATCCCGTGTTCCTTCAAAAACCTGTGGACCCACTTTGAAACCTCCTGAAAGCTTCTGAAGGCCATTATGAGCTTCCATCTGTATCTTCCATCCGTTGTGAAGAACAGCATTACGTTTGGAGACTCAACCAGATACTCGTAAGTTCTCCTCCAGTGTTCTGCAAAGTTCTCGTTGTTGAAACTCATCTCCATGAATGAGAATATGAAGTAGTTCTCGTTTGGAATCACAGTCTCTCTGAAAACTTCAGAATCCTTCATCTCCTTTATTATCTCTGCTATTCTTGCATGGCTGAGTGAAATTCCGTATTTTTCTCTGAGGATTTCGCTGAGTCTTCTTGTTGTTATGTTTGGATCCTCTATTTTCTCCCTCAGAATTGCTATTCTTGTCTTATCGAGTCTGACAATTGGTGTTCTCAAATCGAAGTCCATAACTTTGTAAATGTTTTTTGGTATTTAACACCTACGCTGTCAGCCTGAAATTTAAATAATATCTGAATTGTTAAAGATGGTTTCAGGAAAGCCTTCACTCAAAAAGGTCATCTTCCTCCAGCTCCTCACTCTTTTTGATCCATATTTCCACATATCCCCCTCCGAGATAACACACTCCACACTCCTGATCGCATGAGCTGGCATCCACTACCTTCACATCATACCCCATCTGTCTGTAAAGCTCAGCATACTCTTCAGCCCTTTCCTTTTCAACCGTGAATGCCTTTTCCCATTTTTCTTCCGGCATGGCACTACCATGAATGGTTTATCGCATTCCTGGGGCAGGAGGATACGCATGGAAGGTTCTCGATGTTCCACCCGGATGCCGGTTTGCAGGGGGCGCAGCTGAATCTGATCCTGTTTCTGTGCTCCTCCTTTACCTTTGCAACAGGTTCCTCTCTGAATGGATCGATTTCATCCTCCCCAACCTCAAAGACCCCTGAAGGGCACACCTCGATGCACTTTGGAGTCTCGAGGTCTGCACATCCATCACACCTGTCGGTATCTATGGATATGTAGTACACTCCGGACCCGTCCTTGTAGCCGTACTGGGCTATCATGATCTTAGGTTGACACTGTAAAATTTAAAAGTTTCTGAGTTTTACATGTTCAACTTAAATCAGACTTGAGGGTGCATGAAATTTTTGCATAAAAAAAATTTAGAAAGGGCCCGATTAACTTTATGGGATCTCAAGCTCAAGATTCAGCATGGAACCTGATGGTCTGAACCCGACTTTTCTGAAAAAGTCCATCAATGCCCAGTCTTCCCACTCAACAAGGGTAAAGATTTTTTTCACACCCATACCCTTTGCATTTGTTATGAACTGATCAAAAAGCTCCCTGCCAATTCCTTTGCCTGAGAACTCTCTGTCAACTCCAATTGTTGTTATGTATGCGACACTTTCTGGAATTCCGAATTCTCCTGAAAATATGGTTCCTGCAATGAATCCAACAACTCTGCCATCGTATTCGGCCGTCAGAGACGTGACTATCGCATATTCAGACTCAAGGATTTCCCACAGGAGTCTTTTGTAGTACTCCTCTCTTCTTGTTTTTGTATACTGCTCGTCTATTCTGACTATTTCCTCAAAATCCTCCTTTCTCATCGGTCTGATGACCAGTTTTTCTGGTTCAAACGCCATGCACACCACCATTTAAAATTATAAAATATGAACAATTTATACTTTTCTGTTTTTACAATGTAAACATTCTTTAAATAGTAATTCTTAAATATGTCCAAGCCAAGTTGGATTATGGCGTACAGCAAAATAAATCTTGAATTCGAGGATGGTGTGGCATGGATAAAACTCGCAAATCCGCCCCTGAACATCGTCGATCTGGAAATGATGAACGAGCTGATAGATGCAGTTGAAAAATCTGAAGGAGAGGCCTGCATTGCTGTAATAGGGAATGAAGGAAAACACTTCAGTGCGGGTGCGGAAATAAAGGAGCACTATCCTGACAAGGCCCCTGAGATGATCACAACATTTACAGAGCTTATAGGCAGAATTCTGAACTACGATGGGGTTACGGTTGCGGCTGTTAGAGGGTATGCTCTTGGTGGTGGTTTTGAGATTCCAATGGCATGCGATGTTATACTTGCATCCCAGAACGCAAAGCTGGGCAATCCTGAAATCACCCTCGCCCACTATCCCCCTATCGCGATTGCCCTGCTTCCAAGAATGATTGGATGGAAGAATGCCTTTGAGATAATATTTACAGGAGAAGCAATTTCTGCCCAGAGGGGAGTGGAGATTGGGATTGTGAACAGGGTCTTCAGTGACGAAAGCTTTGATGATGAGGTGAAAAGGTATGTGAGCTCACTGAAGGAGAAGAGTCCTGCAGCGCTTAAATACACAAAAAAGGCCCTCAAAGCATCACTTGCACTGTCGTTTGATCAGCTCATGGAAGAAATCAATGACATCTATCTAAATGGCCTTGTGAAGACCCAGGATGCTGTTGAGGGGCTGGATGCATTTCTTGAGAAGAGGAAACCTGTCTGGAAAACCGAATAAGCTTCGTGAAACCTTTTTTATTCAGAACATTTTTAAATTTTGCCTGATCTCATCCAAATGCGTTTGATGCCCCCGTGGGGTAGTGGATATCCTGAGGGTCTCCGGAACCCTCGACCCGGGTTCGATTCCCGGCGGGGGCGCCACTCAATAAATTATAAGTTCCCCCGACCTATTTTGTCATTTTGTGAGGCATGACATCCACGATTATAAATCTAAGCTGAGGAGAGAATGGATCAAAATTCTAAATAGTAATCTGCCCGAGAGGAGTAAGGGGATTATTGGTAAGTTCAAGAGAGACCTTGAAGTGGAGGGTTTGAGTTCTGCCAGAATTTTGAGGTATCTGGTCATATTGAGAATGGCCAATGAGAAGTTCAATCAAAAACCCTTGGACTTGTGGAATGTGGACGACATCAAGGCAGTTATGGTGAGAATTCAGGAAAACTTTCAGAAAGTTCTTTAAGTGGCTTCATGGCGAGAGTTGGGAGGGGCTCAAGGTTCTCAGAGGAAGTGTCAAGGACAGAAATAAACCGGACGTGCTCACCGAGGATGAAGTTTTGAGAATGATTGAAGCTGCGGGAAATCTCAGGGACAAGGCTTTAATCGCTGTTGGTTGTTTAGTGGTTTGTATGGCATCAAAAGCGATATTAATGAATTCCGCAATTCTTGATATTGACAACACAACTTAATTTTTCCAAACAATCTTCACCTTACCGTCACATTCAGGTTAAAAATCTTTAAATACCATCTTTTCCAAAAAACAAGAATCTGCAGGTGGTTTGACGCATGAATTTGGATTTGAAGCTGTCATCTGGAGTAGTGTCACGTGGGAAGGTGGTTTGGATGTTCAGAAAGTTTATGTTATTTTTGTTTCTTTTCGTTGCGTCTGTCCTCGTTTCTGGCTGTTCTGAAGAGGAGGCTGACCTCTCTGAAAAAGAGGTGAATGAGAGATTGGACAAACTTGTATCTTTGCTTGAGGAGTCTGACAGACTGGTTGACGAATCAATGTCAGAACTGGCTGATGGAGAGTATGATAAAGCGAGATACGGTGCTTTAAATGCAAGAAAACTAATGAACGATGCAAGGGAGATATTTGATGAAATTGAGCCCTATCTCAGTCAGGACGATGCTTACTTTCTCTCCACCTTTATTGAATACAACACCCGATGGGCTCTGATTTCATACAAGACTGCAAACATAATGGAGCTTTACGATGCGCTTCAAGATCAGATACTGGATGAGGATCCAGAGGTAGCTCTACCAAAAGTTGAATTGCTGGAAAGAGGGTATAGAGAAAATGCAGGGGACTGGGAAGAGCTTGCGGTGTTTTTACAGAAAAACATGAAATTCATGAAACGAGCCGGTTTTGGTGAAAAAGAAGTTGAGGTAATTTTTGGTTTAGCAGAGACAACCTATGATTTTGCGGATATCCTCAGAGATTACAGAGATACACTTGAATCAAAAGTGGGAGATTATCAACCTGTTGCAGAAAGGGAAATCCGATCAGAAACTGCTGAACAGAAATCGGAATTGATACCTGAAGAGGTTGCAGACTTCTTTGATACATTTGATATGGATGGAAATGGAAGATTATCCATAGGAGAGGCTCAGGAATTCTTTTTCTGGGTTGAAAACAACATTGAATACAGATATGATGATGAAAATGCAGAAAATCCGATTGTTGGATACAGAATCGGAGATGGAAGAGAGGGGGGGGATTACAGACAGACTCCATTAGAGACTCTGACTGAAAGAGCAGGAGATTGCGAGGATATGGCAACCCTTGAAGCTGCATTTTACAAGTATTATGGCATAGAAACATACATCGTCGGTCTTGATGCTAAAAATCCGGGGCTGGTGGATCATGCTGCAGCCATAGTGAAAATCAGTGACGACAAGGAGGCTTTTGAAAAATTCCTGGGAGGTCTGCTTTACTATGAAATAGGTACAGAAGTGAGAGATGTTTATGGCAATCCTGTCACTCCTGGTGTCTATATGATTGTTGACAATACATATTCTGGTGCTCTCGGGTATATAAGCGGTGGAACAGAGCCTGGAACATTTACAATTCACTGCATAATTCCATTTGAAAAAGGTTACGGAGATGAGTGGAACAGAATAGTTGATAGGTGCGTTGTTGATATGGATTAGGGGAACTGGACCGATATCGACTTGGAATATACTGGATCAATCTTGCTTTATCATAACCGAATCAGTCCACCACTCCCTTCGTACTCCTCACATCCTCAGTGTCTTGCAGAGCCTGTCTGAGGGATAAAGCGAGAGCCTTGAAGGCACTCTCAATCATGTGGTGTGCGTTGCTTCCCTTAACCTGAATGTACATGTTTATTCCAGAGTTCCTGCAGAACGTGTCCAGGAAATGAACGGTATTCTCTCCCTTAATTCCGGCATCCCTGAACTCGCCCTCGAGAACGAAGTACCCCCTGCCGCTGACATCCACACCGCAGATTGCCACGCTCTCGTCCATGGGGACTATGGCCGAGCCGAATCTGACAATCTTTTTTCCATCCACTGCCTTTCTGAAAGCCCTTCCCAGGGCTATTGCCACGTCCTCGACTGTATGGTGCTCGTCAACATGCAGGTCTCCTTTCGCTTTTATTTCAAGCCCGATTCCTGAGTGAAGGGCAAGAGTGGTCAGCATATGGTCTAAAAACCCGATTCCGGTATCTATGTCAATCTCTCCGCCATCAGGACTGAGCTTTACTGTTACTCCAACCTCTTTGGTCTCTCTCTCAACCCTAACCATCTCAATCCTCCTCCAGTGAAATTAGTTCCTCATAATTAATCTTTCCTGTGTAGATAGCACTTCCAATAACAACTCCAGCTGCACCGGCCTTTTTCACTTTCAGGACATCTTCAGCTGATGAAACTCCACCTGAAACGATAACAGGCTTGTCTATGGACCCCACAACACTTTTCACAGCATTCTCATCAATCCCACTCATCAACCCCTCCACATCAACATTTGTGAAGAGAAAGCTGACATCGCAGTCCTGATAGATCTCCGCAACCTCTACCGGGAGAAGACATGTGTTCTCCTTCCATCCCCTAACAACAACTCTTCCGCCTTTTGAATCAATTGCGATCATCACTCTGCCGGGATATCTCTCTGCGAGCTCCCTGACATCATCAGATTTTTCTATGGCTATTGTTCCGATTATGACCCTGTCAACATCATTATCGAGCAATCTCTCAGCAATTTCCGCGCTTCTGATCCCTCCTCCAACCTGAACCTCTGCAAGCTCTGCAATTTTCAGAATCAAATCCTCATGCACGAGCCTCCCCTGAAAGCTACCGCTCAGGTCAATCACATGCAGTACTTTTGCCCCCCTCTCAACCCACATTCCTGCAATATCAACTGGACTATCGTTTTCAAATATCACATCATCCTCCTTTCCCTGTCTGAGCTGAACACATTTCCCGTCCTTTATATCAATCGCAGGAATAACCCTGAACATCCGGATTGCACACTCAGAAATAAAATAAAAAGATTTCGTAAAAAAGCTCAGTACCTTATCTTTGGCTTTCGGTATTTTTTCCTGGGCACATCCAGCAGTTCTTCAAATTCCTCATCACTCAAAGGCTTGAAATCATCAAACTCAGGAAACCTCTTTTTCCCTTTCAAGCCAGATCTTCCCCTCGTCTGGTTTTTACTGTAATCCTACACAATTACAGATATATAACTCTTTTGCTGTTTGGATAGCCCATCAACACCATCAGAGTACCTCAAATCATGAAAACTCAGATGAACTGAATCTTTGACTTCTGCCTGAACTCTATCTTTATCTTCAGCTTCTTCCTGTTTTCAAAGTCCATCTCAAGCTCCACCGGCTCCCTGTATTCAAATCTGATCTCGTAGTTGTCAACCTTCAGATCAATTGTATCCTTGCTCTCAAGCTGCTCAATAAGTCCCTTCAGAAACTCAGCCAACTCATTCTTGCTGAGATGCGTTTCATACTCAATCTCTCCCGAAACAGGCAGCATGTTGTTCTCATCCTTTTTCGGAAGCTCGAGCACATTCTCACCTCCACAGCACACTCATCAGAAAAACATATAAAATTTCTTAGGAATTTTATACTTAATGATTGAGGCACTGGGCTCAAAGAAGAGATTGATGATACTGAGGAGTCTCAGCAGGGGTGAAAGGTGCGTCAGCGAGCTCATGAGCGAGCTTGGGATGGATGGCAAAACAGCCAAACATCACTTGGATGTTCTTGAGAGATACGGGATAATTGGTTCTGAGTTCAGAGGGAAGAGAAAGTATTACAGGCTGAAAAAGGAAATACTGATTCAGATATCTCCCCCTCCATCGAGAAGATTCATGATTGCGGTTGTTGAAAGAGAGGCGGAAAATAAGGTTTGAGTTTTTGCGGGTGCGATTGATTCTCTTTTTGTTTCCATATAAAAATCATTTTGTGGTTAATTTGAACTTCTGAACAATTACTCAGTAGTAATCTTGTGGGATTGTCAGGGTTCAATTTATAAAACTGAAGGTCTCAGCATTCTGGCATGGAGATAGCCATACCATCAAGCTCTCTGATAAATGAAAGGGATGATAAGATAAAGTATTTCAAAATAGGGATGATTGCAAGAGCCTGTGCTATCTTCAGGGTTAGACACGTTTACATTTATCAAGATCCAGCCTTTGATGAGACTCATTTAATCAAAGAAGTTCTTGAATACCTTGAAACACCACAGTATCTGAGAAAGTATCTTTTTCCACTAAAAAAGAGCCTCAGATATGCCGGGATCCTGCCACCGTTGAAGATTCCATCCCACAAGCCA
This sequence comes from Geoglobus sp. UBA235, assembly GCA_002494725.1. Lineage (GTDB taxonomy): Archaea > Halobacteriota > Archaeoglobi > Archaeoglobales > Archaeoglobaceae > Geoglobus. Next base: position 24,157 of record DACG01000017.1, on the reverse strand, counting down.
AAAGATTTAAAAATCGGTGAGGTGAGGGAGGGCTTAATCGTCAGGGTTGCTCCTGACGGCACCGCGTGGGCTGATATTGGCATGAAAGCCCTGGCCCTCTATAAGGGAAAAGCAAGAGAGAGGGCCCGCGTGACCGTCAGGGTCTGTTCGAAGAGACCGTTGGTGGTGGAAGAGGCATCTCCAGGTGAATACTGGGGATATGAGGTGAGAAGAGCAGATCTTGAGGGTCTGCTGAAAAGGGAGGATGCGGTGGTAACCTCACGGAAAGGCAGAATTCCTCTGCCAGATGAAATGAAGAGAAAAAATCTCCTGATATTTGGGAGCCCCGCAGAGGGGGTTCATGAAATAGCAGAAAAATTGGGCATAGAGATGGAGAATGTGGATGTGTGGAACATGTTTCCGGATCAGGGTACTCAGACTGTAAGGCTTGAGGAAGCTGTGTTGGGGAGCCTGGCTTTGATGAATTACACAAAGTGGGTGGTATGAAATGAAGGAACACAGGCCAAGAAGGGGTTCGCTGGGATTCTCTCCCAGAAAGAGAGCGTCAAGCATAGTTCCAAGGATAAGGGCTTGGCCCGTAATCAGCGACGCAAAGGCACTGGGTTTTGCGGGTTATAAGGCTGGTATGACCCATGTTGTGATGGTGGATGATAGAAGAAACTCTCCAACGTACGGAGAGGAGATTGTGGTGCCTGTAACTGTTATAGAGGCACCACCAATGAAGGTAATGGGTGTGAGGGTTTACAGAAAAACTCAGTATGGTTTGCAGATTGCAGGAGAGGTCTGGGCAGAAAATCTTGATGAAAGGCTCTCAAGAAGGCTTAATCTGCCAAAGAATGGTGGAAATGTTGAGGACCTCAAGAGCATTGAGAATGTGGATGAGATAAGACTGATCACCTACACCCAGCCCTACCTGCTTACAGGTGTTCCCAAGAAGGTTCCGGATGTTATGGAGCAGAAGGTTGGGGGAGATGCGACTGAAGCTCTGGATTATGCGATATCTAAGCTCGGAAATGAGATCAGAGCTTCAGAGGTTTTTGAGGAAGGTATATTTATTGATGTCCTGAGCATAACAAAGGGTAAGGGCTTTCAGGGCCCTGTCAAGAGGTGGGGAGTGATAACTCTGAATGCAAAGCATGCAAGGAGCAGCAAGCACAGGAGGGTTGGTACACTCGGCCCCTGGAATCCCCATCATGTGAGGTGGACCGTTCCTCAGGCTGGACAGATGGGATTCCATCAGAGAACCGAGTACAACAAGAGGATTCTCAGGATAGGGGAGAATGGTGAGGAGGTAACACCAGAGGGAGGATTTCCCCATTACGGAATTGTGAGAAATGATTATATCATGGTTTCAGGCAGCGTTCCTGGGCCGGTTAAAAGGCTTGTCAGGATGAGGTTTGCAATAAGACCACCCGTTGAGAAGTACGAGGGGCTGAATATCGTGTATGTCAGCACATCATCAAAGCAGGGAAGGTGATACTGAATGAGGACTAAGGTTTACGGTTTGAATGGAGAGGTCGTTGAAGAGGTGGAACTTCCAGATGCATTTGCCGAGGAGTTCAGGCCAGACATCATCAGAAAGGCAGTTCATGCTATCCAGAGCCACAGAAGACAGCCCTACGGTCCTAATCCTCTTGCTGGAACAAATTATGCTGCGGAGAACTGGGGTCCGGGACATGGATACGCGAGGGTTCCAAGGCTCAAGGATGGAAGAAGGGCTGTTATTGTACCTCAGGCTGTTGGAGGAAGAAGAGCGCATCCGCCAAAGCCCCAGAAGAAGTGGGATGAGAAGATAAACAGGAAGGAGATGAAAAAAGCATTAAGATCGGCATTGGCAGCAACCGTCAGGGAGGAAATTGTCAGGCAGAGAAGCCATGTTTTTGATGGAGAACTGCCGAAGATTGTTGTTGATGACTTTGAAGAGCTAAGGAAAACAAAGGAGGTTATTCAGGTTCTGAAGGCTATAGGAGTATATGATGACGTTCTCAGGGCGGCAGAGAGAAAAAGGATTAGAGCTGGAAAGGGCAAGATGAGGGGAAGGAGATACAAGAAAAAGAAGAGTCTTCTGATAGTCACATCAAGGAATTCTGATGTTTTGAAAGCCTCAAGAAATTTGCCCGGTGTGGATGCGGTTGAGGTGAGAAACCTGAATGTGGAGCTTCTCGCTCCCGGAGGGCATGCCGGAAGGCTTGTGGTTTATACAAAATCAGCCTTGAACTACTTGGAGGAGTGGTTATGATATTGAAGGCATTCCTTGTAACTGAAAAAACAACAATGCTCCTTGAAAAGAATATTCTGACAGCCATAGTTGACATCAGGGCAAACAAGAAGCAGATCGCAAGTGAGGTTGAGAGGAGATTTGGTGTTGAGGTTGAAAAGGTGAACACGCTTATAACACCAAAAGGAGAGAAGAAGGCATACATCAAGCTAAAGCCAGATTACAATGCTGAGGAGATTCTGTCAGATCTGGGTGTGTTCTGAGGTGGTGTGAATGGGTAAGAGAATAATATCGCAGAACAGGGGGAAAGGAACTCCAACATACAGGGCTCCCTCTCACAAATACAGAACAGATGCAAAACTGCTGAGGTTTGGAGAAGAGAATGTTGAGGTGAGAATAGAGGATGTGGTTCACGATCCTGCAAGAAACGGTCCTGTGTTCCTTGTCAGATTTCCCGATGGCAGGAAGGATTACATTCTGGCTGTTGAGGGAAAGGGTACTGGAGATGTTATAAGGGCTGGAGAGAAGGTTGAGATAGATATTGGAAACATCACGTATCTGAAAAACATTCCTGAAGGTACTCCTGTCTGCAACATTGAGCTTGTGCCGGGGGATGGAGGAAAGCTTGCAAGGGCAAGTGGGACTTATGCTTTTGTTGTTGCTCATGAAGAGGACAGAGTTCTCGTTCAGTTACCATCAGGGGCAATGAGATGGTTCCATCCAAATTGCAGGGCTATGATAGGGGTTGTTGCCGGAGCCGGGAGGGCTGACAAGCCCTTCGTCAAGGCAGGAAAGAAGTTTTACAAGATGAAAAGCAAGGCAGCAAAATGGCCGAGGGTGAGGGGAGTTGCGATGAATGCAGTTGATCATCCGTTTGGAGGAGGAAAGCATCAGCATGTTGGAAGGCCCAAGACTGTGAGCAGAAACGCTCCTCCCGGCAGAAAGGTTGGTAGTATTGCCGCAAGAAGAACGGGTGTGAGGCGATAGTTATGGCGATGAAGGGTAAGATTATAAGGCCGAAGGAGTTTAGATATCGCGGTTACACGCTTGATGAGCTTAAAGAAATGCCCCTTGACAGGCTTGCAGAATTATTGCCTGCAAGGGAGAGGAGAAAGATCAGAAGGGGATTCACAGAGCAGGAGGAAAAGTTTCTGAGGAGGCTCAGGAAAAAAGGCACTGCAAGAACCCACTGCAGGGACATGATCGTTCTGCCAGAGATGGTTGGAAAGGTGATCTTTGTTCACAACGGCAAGGAGTTTGTCAGAGTAGAGGTGAGGCCTGAAATGATAGGACACAGACTGGGAGAACTCGCCCAGACAAGGAGATTCGAAAAGCATTCAGGACCCGGTGTTGGAGCTACAAGGAGCAGCAAATTTGTTCCATTGAAGTGATGCCTATGGGGAGGGTGAATTACGCCTACAAACCAAAGGATGAGCTGAATGCAGCGAAAGCAATGGGATATGAGATGGACATAAGTTTCAAGCATGCTGTGGAGATATGCAGAGCTCTGAAGGGAAAGAAGATAGAGGAGGCGATTGCCTATCTTGAGGATGTTATAGCGATGAAGAGGGCTGTTCCTTTCAGGAATCACAAGAAGAAGGTTGCCCACAAGAGAGGATTGCAGAAGTGGTATGCTGGCAGATATCCTGTCAAGGCATCCAAGAGCATACTGAAGGTTCTCAACAACCTGAAGGCAAATGCAGAGTACAAGGGGCTTGAACTGAACAGACTGATAATAACTCATGCTCAGGCGAAGAAAGGGAGAGTGATCAGGAGATACATGCCGAGGGCTTATGGAAGGGCCACTCCAAAATTCAAAACCCTGACAACAGTTGAATTTGTGGCAGAGGTGCGTTAAATGGCGGTGGAGAGGAAATTTGTTGAGGAAAGAGTTAGGAAGCTCAGAGTCAAGGAATGGGTTGTTGATGAGGTCAGAAATGCCGGATTTGGCGGGATAGATATAGTGAGAACTCCTCTTGGAACTCAGGTAACTCTGTTTGTTGAGCGCCCCGGCCTTGTGATTGGCAGGGGTGGAAGAAGGATAAAAAAGCTGACAGACAAGCTCAAGGAATTCGGTCTTGACAACCCGCAGGTTGCGGTTGATGAGATTGAAAAGCCAGAGTTCAATGCCCAGCTCATGGCTTCACTGCTTGCAAGGGCACTTGAAAGGGGATGGTACTTCAGGAAGGCTGGTTACAGATTTCTCTACAGAATTATGGAAGCAGGAGCAAAGGGATGTGAGATTGAGATAAGCGGAAAGCTGACAAGCGAAAGAGCAAGAACAGAGAAGTTTGTTGCCGGAACAATAGTTCATACTGGCGAGCCTGCTGAGAGCATGGTCAATGAGGGATTTGACATCGCTATAAAGAAGCTCGGTGTTTATGGTGTTAAGGTAAGAGTCATTCCGCCTGATGCAGAACTGCCGGATGAAATTCATGTCAGAGATGTGAAGCTTGAGAAGGAAGAGGAGAAGGTTCAGGCTGAAACTGAGGCAAAGGAGGTGTCTGAGGGTGAAGATGGAGGAGATCAGAGAAATGAGTAGGGAGGAAAAGCTAAAAAAATTGACAGAGCTGGAAAACGAACTGCTGAGACTGAGAACAATGGTGAGGAGCGGAGGAGCCTTAGAGAATCCGGGAATGCTCAGGGCTGTAAGAAAGGACATAGCAAGGATAAAGCTCGCGCTAAGAGAAGAAGGCTACAGAGCATAAAGGTGCTTGCAAGGGACTGGATAGGGCTTGTGGTTGAGGTGGTCGACAGTCCAAATTCATCTGAAATCGGCCTGAAGGGCATGGTGGTTGATGAGACCATGAAGACGCTGAGAATTGAGACTGAAAAAGGAGTGAGGATGGTGGCAAAGAGCAAGAGGGTGTTTGAGGTTGAAGTAGAGGGTATGAGGTTCAGGATCAATGGTGATCTCATTGCCTTCAGGCCTGAGGAGAGGATAATGAGGGGTTTGATGATTGCGAGCAGGATAAAAGGGTGATGTTGATGAGAGATATTGGAATTAATGTTAAATCTCCCGAAAAGGAGTGTCAGGATAAAAACTGTCCTTTCCATGGAAGGCTGTCCGTGAGAGGACAGATATTCAGGGGAAGGGTTGTGAAGGCTTATGAGAAGTCTGCTGTGATTGAGAGAGAGCTGATAAGGTACGTGCCAAAATACGAGAGGTACCTCAAGAAGAGAAGCAAGATGCACGCTCACAATCCTCCATGCATTGATGCAAAGCCTGGAGATACTGTTACGATCGCAGAATGCAGGCCCATAAGCAAGACAAAGAGCTTTGTTATAGTTGAGAAGGTGGTGGAAGAATGAGGGCAAAAAAAGCAAGAATCCCAAGGGCTTTACCAACCGGAGCAAGGCTTGTGTGTGCGGACAACACGGGAGCGAGAGAGCTTGAAATAATTGCTGTGAGGGGATACAAGGGTGTCAGGAGAAGATACCCATCTGCCGGGGTTGGAGATATTGTTGTTGTGAGCGTGAAAAAGGGAAGCCCGGACATAAGGAAGCAGGTGCACTATGCTGTGATCGTGAGGCAGAGAAAGGAGTACAGGAGGCCCGATGGTACGAGGGTCAGATTTGATGATAATGCTGCTGTCATAACGGATCCAAATGGAAATCCGAAGGGGAGTGAGATTAGAGGGCCTGTGGCAAGAGAGGCTGCTGAGAGGTTCAGCAAGATTGGGTCAATTGCCACGATAATTGTGTGAGGTGAATGCTTATGTCAAAACAGCCCAGAAAGCAGAGGAAAAGGGTGTATGAGGCAAAGCTTCATCAGAGACACAGATTCCTGCATGCAACTCTCTCAAAAGAACTGAGGGAGAAATATGGAAAGAGATCACTTAGGGTGAGAAAGGGGGATAAAGTTAAGGTGATGAGGGGAAGCTACGCTGGCCACACGGGAAAGGTTCTGGAGGTTGACATGAAGAAGTTGAGAATTTACGTTGACGGAGTTACTGTGAAGAAGGCAAATGGAGAGGAGGTCTCAAGACCCATCCATCCATCAAATGTGATGATAGTCGAGCTTGGAGAGGAAGATGATGTTAGGGAGAAAATTCTCAAGAGGTGATTGAGTTGCATCAGAAGAGATTGAGTGCACCAAAAACCTACAAGATTCCGAGAAAGATTAAGAGATGGGTGGTCAAGCCATCTCCCGGGCCCCATGACAGGGATGCTGTGCCGCTGCTTGTGATAGTCAGGGACTTTCTCGAGCTTGCAGACACGGCGAGAGAGGCAAGAAAGGTCATAGCTAAGGGAGAGATATACGTGGATGGTGTGCCGAGAAAGAACTACAAGTTCCCGGTTGGGCTTTTTGATATCGTTTCAGTTCCCAAAATGGAGCTCAATTACAGGATAGTTTTTGATGAGAAGGGCAGGTATGTGCCCATTGAGGTTGATGATTTTGACAGAAAGCTCTACAGGATAAACAACAAGACGATTCTCAAAGGAGCAAAGGTCCAGCTAAACCTTTTTGATGGAACAAATGTTCTCGGAACGAATGATTTCAAGACAAAGGACAGCATTCTGCTGAAGGTGCCTGAGAAGGAGCTCATTCAGCATCTGAAGTTTGAGGAAGGAGCATTGGTGATGGTTACAGGTGGACAGCATGCAGGTGAAATCGGAAGAGTCAGAACATACAAGATTGTCAGAGGCTCTGCTCCAAACCTTGTAACCATAGAGATTGAGGGTAAGGACTACACAACAATCGAGGACTACATCTTTGTTATAGGATCAAAGGACGATGAGAAGCCCGTGATTGACCTGGGGGTGTGATGGGTGAATCCGATGAGAGAGGTCCTCATTGACAAGGTTGTGATAAACATTGGAATTGGAGAGAGCGGAGAGAGGCAGAAGAAGGCTTTGAAGCTGCTTGAGGAGATAACAGGAAAAACGCCAACATCCACCTACGCGAAGAAGACCATAAGGAACTTTGGCATAAGAAAGGGAGAGGCCATAGGGGCAAAGGTAACACTGAGAGGAGAGGACGCTCTGGAATTTTTGAAAAGGGCATTGACTGTGAATGAAAACAAGCTGAGTTTGAGGCAGATTGGTGATGGTTACTTCTCATTTGGGATTCATGAGCACATAGATCTGCCCGGGGTTGATTACGATCCTGATATGGGTATATTCGGTATGGATGTGAGTGTTTCGTTGAAAAGAAGAGGATACAGGGTTGCGAGAAGGAAGATTGCTAAAAGCAAGATTGGAAAGGCTCACAGGGTAACAAAACAGGATACTGTGAAATTTCTGAAATCCTTGGGTGTGGAGGTTGAATGATTATGGCGAAGGAAAGAACAAAGAAATTTGGCAGGAATGCAAACCCCTGCAGGAGATGTGGAAGGAAAAGGGGTGTAGTGAGGAAGTACGGCCTGTACCTCTGCAGGCAGTGCTTCAGAGAGGTTGCCAGAGAGCTCGGGTTTAAGAAATACTGGTGAGGTGAGTGAAATGCAGAGCGACACTCTGGCAAATGCCATGATAGCAATAAAGAATGCAGAGCTTGTTGGGAAGTCAAAGGTGGAGATAAGGCCAGCCTCAAAGCTTGTAGGTAAGGTGCTCAATGTCATGAAAGAATACGGCTACATAAAGGAGTTCGAGGTTCTTGACGATCACAAAGGTGGAATGATAGTTGTTGAGCTCAGTGGAAAAATAAATGATTGCGGAGCAGTCAGGCCAAGATTCTCGGTAAAGAGAACAGACTATGAGAGGTTTGAGAAGAGATATCTTCCTGCGAGGGATTTCGGGATACTCATAGTCTCAACAACTCAGGGTGTTATGTCACAGAAGGATGCGGTTGAGAGAGGTCTTGGAGGAGTTCTGCTTGCATACGTGTACTGAGGTGGATGGAGATGGAAGAGAGATTTGTTGACATCCCTGAAAATGTGAACCTTGAGATTCTAGGTGACAGCGTTAATGGATACACCATAAAGGTTTCAGGCCCCAGGGGGGAGAATGAGAGATTTCTGAAGTTCAGGGGAGTTTTCATAGAGAAGGTTGATGGAAGGGTCAGGGTATACACGGAGGAGAAAAAGTCAAAGATAAGGGCAATGGTGGGGACATTTGCCTCTCACATAAACAATCTGATAAAGGGTGTGACAGAGGGATTTGAGTACAGGCTCAAGATCCTCTACTCTCACTTCCCCATGAAGGTCAGGGTTGAGGGCAGAGAGGTTGTGATTGAGAATTTCCTTGGAGAGAAGCACCCGAGAAGGGCAAGGATATTCGGAAGAGCTGAGGTTAAGGTATCGGGAAATGAGATAATAGTGACAGGAATAGACAAAGAAGAGTGCGGTCAGACTGCAGCAAATCTTGAGCTTGCAACAAAGAAGAAGAATCTGGATGTCAGGGTGTTTCAGGATGGTATTTATATTGTTGAGAAACCGTGAGGTGATCTGAAATGAATCCGAACCTTCCGAAGGATATAATCAGGGTGATGAGGCTGAGAAGAAGGCTGAAGTCAAGAAAACCTGAGTTCAGGCACTTTGAAGCTCACAAGAAATTGAGGCTGAAGGATCTTGGCTGGAGAAGGCCAAGGGGGAGGCACAACAAGTGGAGAGAGAGATATGGCGGGAAGTGGAGTGGCAGAATTTTGCCAAATCCGGGCTTCTCCTCTCCAAAGGCTGTGAGAGGTTTGCATCCATCAGGCTATGAGGAGGTTCTTGTTCACACTCCAAAGGACCTTGATGGAGTGAATCCCGAAATTCAGGCTGTAAGGATAGCATCCACTGTAGGTTTGAGGAAGAGACTGGCAATTGAGGAAAAGGCAAGGGAACTTGGGATTAAGGTGCTCAATCCTTATAGCAAGGGTGATTGAAATGAATCTGAAATTTCAGAGAGAGATGGCAGCTAAAATACTGAAATGCGGAGTTCACAGGATCTGGATAGACCCAAATGCCCTTGATGAGGTGGCTGGAGCTGCCACAAAGGATGATGTGAGGGAACTGATCGAGAGGGGGATAATAAAGAGAAAGCCCGTAAGAGGAATAAGCAGGGCGAGAATAAACAAGAAGAAAGCTCAGAGAAGAAAGGGAAGGAGAAGAGGGCATGGAAGGAGGAAAGGAAGAGCCACAGCCAGAATGCCAAGGAAGAGAGCATGGATAATGAGGATAAGGGCGTTGAGAAAGAGGCTGAGACAGCTGAAAAGCCAGGGAGTTATTGACTCGAGAACATACAGGATGCTTTACAGAAAAGCGAAGGGTGGAGAGTTCAGGAGCATTTCTCACCTAAACCAGTATCTTGAAACACAGGGGATTCTGGGGTGATGTGAATGGCAAAAAGCCCGAGGTATAGAGTCCCGTACAGGAGGAGAAGGGAGGGAAAGACAAACTACAGGAAAAGGCTCAAACTTCTCCTTTCAAGAAAGCCCAGGCTTGTTGTGAGAATAACAAACAGAAGGGTTATTGCCCAGATAGTTGAATACAGCCCAGAAGGTGACAGGGTGCTGATTTCAGCAGACTCAAAGGAGCTTGAAAAGTTCGGCTGGAAGGGAGATCTGAACAACACTCCTGCCTGCTACCTCACAGGGTTGCTCATAGGAAAGAAGGCTCTTGATGCTGGAATAGACTATGCAATCCTTGACATTGGCCTTAGAACGCCATCAAGGGGATCAAGGGTTTTTGCAGTTCTCAAGGGAGCTGTTGATTCAGGGCTGAATGTTCCCCACAGCGAGGATGTTCTGCCTGATGACTCAAGGATAAGAGGAGAGCACATAGCAGAATACTACAGCATGAAGCCTGAGATGTTCTCTGAGTATGAGAAGAGGGGTTTGAAGCCTTCCGATTTACCAGATCATGTTGATGAGATCAGATCAAAAATATTGGGGTGATTGAATGGAGTGGACACCGAGAACAAGGCTCGGTAAGCTTGTAGCTGAGGGGAAAATAAAGACAATAGATGAGGCCATAGCAAGTGGACTGCCGGTAAAAGAGGCGGAAATAATTGATGTACTCCTGCCCGATCTTGAGGATGAGGTTCTTGAAATAAATCTTGTTCAGAGAATGACAGATAGTGGGAGAAGGCTGAAGTTCAGGGTTACTGCGGTTGTTGGAAACAAAAATGGCTATGTGGGCATTGGGGTTGGAAAGGCAAGTCAGGTCGCTCCTGCAATTCAGAAGGCAATAAGGAATGCAAAAATAAACATATTCAGGGTGAACATGGGATGTGGATCATGGGAATGTGGATGTGGAGGAAATCACAGCATCCCCGCAAAGGTTTCAGGCTCTGCAGGGAGTGTTAGAGTTACGCTCATTCCGGGGCCAAAGGGCCTCGGGCTTGTGGCTGGGGACGTGGCAAAGAAGGTTCTTGAGCTTGCAGGGGTTAAGGACGTTTGGACGTTTACAAGGGGACAGACAAAAACAACCATAAACTTCGCAAAGGCAACCTTTGAAGCTTTAAAGCAGACAGTCTATCTCAAGAGGTGATGGAGATGTTTGCTGTTATAAGGCTCAGGGGAGAGATTGATGTTCACAGGAAGATTAAGGAGACTCTCAGGCTTCTCAGACTTCATAAAAGGTATCACTGCGTCGTAATCCCAGACAATCCATCCTACAGGGGAATGCTTCAGATCGTGAAGGACTATGTTGCTTATGGTGAGATAGATGCAGAAACCCTTGCCCTACTGCTCAAAAACAGGGGAAGGCTCACGGGAAACAGAAGGCTGACAGATGAGTATGTGAGGGAGAAAACAGGGTACGAAAGCATAGATGAGTTTGCAAGGGCGGTTGTTGAAGGAAAGGCAAGCCTGAAGGACATTCCAGAGCTCAAACCTGTGTTCAGACTCCACCCACCGAGAGGTGGGCTGAAAAGCATAAAGTGGCACTACGGCCATGGAGGAGATCTTGGCTATCATGGAAAGGACATTTCAAGACTGATTTACAAAATGAGGTGATCTCAATGCCAAAAAAGAAGGTCAAGAAATTTAGGGGATCGAGAACCTGTGGTAAGGGGAGAGAGAACAGGCACAGGGGTGGAGGAAACAGAGGAGGCAGGGGAAATGCTGGAATGCTCAAGCACAAGTACATAAGGGCAGTAAAGCTTGTGAAAAAGGGGCTTTATGAGATCGGAAAGAGTGGTTTTACAAGGCCGAAGAAGCTCACAGCCTACTATCTGATGGAGAAGGATCTGAAGGAGAGGCTGTTTGAGCTTAAAGCTGTTGGTGCGATAGATGATTACCTCTACAACTACCTGAAATCAAGGCCTGAGCTCAATGTGGGAGATCTTGATGCCATAGCTGAAAGGCTTGTTGAAAATGGACTTGCGGAAAGGGAAGATGATGGTTACAGAATCAATCTCTCAGACCTCGGATATTACAAGCTCCTTGGCTCTGGAAATGTCACAAAAAAGCTGTTTGTGAGCGTTGGTTATGCAACACATAGGGCTATTGAGAAGATTGAAAAAGCAGGGGGTAAGGTTGAGGTTGAGGAATGAACCTTAACTTTTACGGGGGGTAGAGATGGTAGAACAGGCTCTTAGAGCATTGCAGCCGTATTTCGAAAGAATTCCGAGTGTAGCAAGGCCTGCAGCCCACGTGCCTTTTAACCAGAAGCTGATGTGGACTCTTGCAGTCCTGCTTCTCTATTTTGTTCTTTCAAATGTTCCCGTTTTCGGGCTTGATCCAAGTTCCATAGATATATTTGAGCAGTACCGGGCCTTATTTGCAGGAGCAACGGGATCGATAATAGCCCTCGGTATTGGACCGATTGTTACGGCAAGCATCATCCTGCAGCTTCTCGTTGGAGCGGGAATAATAAAGCTTGATCTTACCAACCCAGATGACAGAGCAGCATATCAGGATTTCCAGAGATTTCTTGTGTTTGTAATGATAGTCGTTGAAGCGTTACCTCAGATACTTGGCGGGTTTCTTAAACCAAATCCCGCTATAGCGGATCAGCTCGGTGTCAGTCTTGGATTCATAGCATTTCTGATATTCATCCAGCTCTTTATTGGTGGTGTACTCATCGTCTACATGGATGAGGTTGTTTCAAAATGGGGTATCGGGAGTGGAGTTTCTCTGTTCATTCTTGCTGGGATTGCTCAGTCAATAATTACTGGACTTTTCAACTGGGTTACACCTCCGAACCAGGTGATGCCTGCGGGAATCATTCCGAGATGGTTCTGGATCTCTCAGAATTATGGAGTAAATGCCTTGCTATCTGCTGATGGTCTTGCCTTTCTGCTTATTGATGGTGGGCTGCTTGCTCTCTTCACAACCATAGCGATAATTCTTCTGGTTGTTTACGCAGAAGGCACGAGAGTTGAAATTCCGCTTGCTCACACATCTGTGAGAGGGGCGAGGGGGAGGTTTCCGATAAAGCTGATATACGCAAGCGTTCTCCCAATGATATTTGTCAGGGCATTGCAGGCAAACATCCAGATCATCGGTATGGTTCTCTACAACAGGGGCATTACAATTTTTGGAGAGTATGTGGGTACTCAGCCTATTAACGGGATAATGTATCTTATCTCTCCTGTTAGAAGTCCCTACGACTGGATTCCTTCCCTAGTCAGATCCAATCCATACTATGCAGATCTGCCAACTTGGATGATTGGGTTGCATTTGGTGATTGATGCTCTGATACTCGTGGCGGGAGGCATACTTTTTGCTGTATTCTGGGTTGAGACAAGCGGTATGGATGCAAAAACGGTTGCAGGACAGATTGCAAGGAGTGGAATGCAGATACCGGGATTTAGAAGAAGCCCGCAGGTTCTTGTGAGATTGCTTGAAAGGTACATTCCAAGGGTTACAATAGTTGGTGGTGCACTGATAGGGCTTCTGACATTGGTTGCCAACATGCTCGGGACAATTGGAAATGTGAGCGGAACCGGGCTTTTGCTTGCAGTCAGCATAGCCTACAGGTTCTATCAGGATCTTGCAAAGGAACAGCTCACGGAAATGCATCCAATGATTAGGAGAATGCTTGGTGAAGAGTGATGAAAGATGTAGCCAGAAATTTCCTGAGAGCCCTTGGAATTACATTTTTTTTGGGGATATTCATCAGTGCCGACTTCAGGGATGGCCTCGGAAATCTCCTCGCTCCGGTTTTTGACCCCCTTTACAATGACATAGGTGTACTTTACACCATAATAGTTCTCTCAATCATAACGGCAGGTTACAGTACAGTGATCCAGAAGCTGACTGTTGACTACAAAAAGCTGAAGGAAATTCAGCAGAAGGTTATGGAGTTTCAGAAGGAATACAATGACGCTGTAAAGAAGAACAACAAGGAAAAACTCAAGAGGCTTGAAAAGGAGAGAGAAGAGGTTATGAGGCTGCAATCCCAGCTCATGAGCATGCAGTTCGATCCCATGTTCTACACTGTCATCGTCACCATACCCATCTTCATGTGGATGTACAGGATCTCCACTTTCAACCCCGTTGTGGTTGTCCCCTTTGCTGGGGAGATACATGTGGGGCAGTTTTACCTGATTTTCCCCTGGTGGGTCTGGTGGTACATGTTCAACTCAATTGCCTTTGGCCAGATTGTGAGAAAGGTTCTTAAAGTGGGAGTCTGAATTGCAGGAAAATGAGGATAACCATATCCGGCCCCCCTGGCAGTGGCACAACCACCGTTGCAAGGAAAGTTGCTGAGATGCTCGGATATCCGGTTATCTCTGCAGGAGAGGTTTTCAGAAAGCTTGCCAGGGAAAGGGGAATGAGCCTTGATGAGTTCGGGAGATATGCAGAGAGCAATCCTGAAATTGACAATCTCATAGACAGAAGACAGAGAGAGGAGGCTTTAAGGCATGAGAATGCTGTTGTTGAGGGAAGACTTTCAGGCTGGATGGTTCCTGCAGAGCTGAAGGTTTGGATCTACTGCGACAGGGAGATAAGGATTCAGAGGATTGCAAGGAGGGAGAACAAGCCAGTTGATCAGGTCAGAAGAGAGACCGTTGAGAGGGAGGGTGTTGAGAAGAGGAGATACATGAAAATATACGGTATTGACATCGAGGATAAAAGCCTTTACCACATCATGATCAACTCTGCAAAGTTCAGTGCGGAAGAGATAGCATCCATAATTGTCAGGGCTGTGGAGATGATTGCAGATGAGAGAAAGAACAATTCTGAGTAAGAACTTTGAGGATAATTTTCTGATAAAAGAGGAGGGGGAGGTGGGAGAGCATGGAGTCTATCCCTACAGCAGGCCTGTGAGGGAGTACATAACCAGGGGAATGGTGTGCATAGACAAGCCAATGGGTCCGAGCAGCCATGAGGTTGTTGTGTGGGTGAGAAAGATCCTTGAGGTTGATAAAACGGGCCATACAGGCACGCTGGACCCAAGAGTTACGGGAATCCTTCCTGTTATGATAGAGCAGGGAACAAAGCTTGTAAAGTACCTGCAGGAGTCTGATAAGGAGTACATAGCCCTGATGCACCTGCATGCAAATGCAAGAAGGGAGGACATTGAGAGGGTAATGGAGAGCTTTGTTGGAAGAATATATCAGAGGCCCCCTCTAAAATCTGCTGTGAAAAAGAGATTGAGGATCAGGGAGATAAAGGAGATTGAGGTACTGGAAATTGATGGCAGGGATGTGCTTTTCAGGGTTCTCTGCGAGGCTGGCACGTACATAAGAAAGCTATGCATTGACATAGGAGAGGTGCTTGGAACCGGAGCACACATGCAGGAGCTCAGAAGAACAAAGACAGGGATATTTGATGAGTCAAGTGCCTTCACACTTCACGATCTGCTCGATGCGTACATTTTCTGGAAGGAGGAGGGGGAGGAGAGGTATCTCAGAGAGATCGTGATGCCCATGGAGGAGGCTGCGAAGACTATGAAGAAGATCGTGATCAAGGACACGGCTGTTGATGCGGTCTGCCATGGAGCGGATCTTACCGCAAGAGGAATACACTACATTGAGAGGGGAGTAATGGACGGGGACGTGGTAGCACTTTTCACACTCAAAAATGAGCTTGTGGCGGTTGCCAGAGCACTGGTAGACGCTGAATCAATGATGAGGATGAAGAAGGGAGTTGTGGCAAAGACCCTCAGAGTTTTGATGGAAAGGGGAAAATATCCATCATACTGGAAGGGAAAGGCTGAGAGCAAAAATTGAAGAAAAATATAAATAATATCCAGCCAAAATCTTTCAGGAAGGTGGTAACGATGATTGATGTGATTATGGATGGCGATATCCTGAAATCCATCACCAGAGCGATGGTTGCTCTTGTAAGCGAGGCGAGATTCCATTTCATGGATGACAGAATTCATTCAAGGGCTGTGGACCCTGCAAACGTTGCGATGGTTATATTCGATGTGAGCAGGGAAAACCTTGAGGCCTACTCCATTGATGAGGAGAAAACAGTTGGTGTTGATGTCAACAGGATCTATGACATTGCAAAGAGCATCAAGAAAAACGAGCTTGTTGAACTCAAAGTTGAGGATGAGGCAACCCTCAGGGTTAAATTTGGGAGTGTTGAATACTCTGTTTCCCTCATAGACCCTTCTGCAATAAGAAAGGAACCCAAGATTCCCAATTTGGAGCTCCCGGCCAAGATAGTTCTTGATGCCGGAGAGTTCAAAAAGGCGATAGCGGCGGCAGACAGGATAAGCGATCATGTTATCTTCAGGAGCGACTCAACCGGGTTTTACATTGAAGCCGAGGGAGATGTTGACAGGATTGTTTTTCACATGAGTGAGGCTGACCTCATAGAGTTCAACAGGGCTGAAGCGAGAAGCATGTTCAGCATTGAGTATCTCAAGGAGTTCATAAAGGTTGCAGGAACTGGAGACATGCTTACGGTTCACTTGGGAACAAACTATCCGGTGAGACTTGTTTTTGACGTATCTGGTGGGAAGGCAAGGGTTGAGTACATCCTGGCTCCGAGAATAGAGGCAGAATGAAATTTCTTCCAATTCTTCCCTTTCTTAAAGACTATCCGTTTTTGAGACCTTCAAGGCACATTCTGGGGAAGATTGACAGGGGAATTGTATTTGAGTTTGCCCTTGAGAATGCAAAAAAAATGCTCAGAGATCTGCTTGAAAGGGGACATGCTGAGATAATGCCGGAGGAAAAATCTCTCTTCTGCTTTGGTTGTGACAAGCCGTGCAGGGAGTTCTGCAGGGAGAAGGCAATTACCGAGAGAATTGAGTGGGACAGATGCAATTTATGCTCTGAATGTTTCAGAAACTGCGTTTTCAGCATCTCTCCCGACATTTACAGGGAGTACGAGCTGAATGTAAGGGTGTCTGCCCTCTCCTACATCATGATGCGTTCTGCTGTTTCACAGTTCAGCGATGCATCAAGGAGAAGATTTGCAACCTCACTGGCCAGATCTTACAGAAATGCAATGGAAAATGACAGAAGTGAGATGCTCCCTGAAATAATGGCCTCGAATTTCGGGATAAGGATGTTCAGAAATGAGGGGATAGCCGTTCATGTGACCAGCTATCTGAAGGCATCATCCAGAATCAGAAGTCCTGAATGGAAGCTGTATAACAGAAGCCTCAGAAATGGGTTTGTTGAACTCACGCTGAGAGAATTTTACAGGATTGTTGAGGAACATTTGAGGGATCTTTTTTCCGAGAGAATGCCTGAGATAGAGGGAATTGAACCCCTCAAGGAAATTGTGATCAGGTATGAGGGGAAAAGAAAATACGAGAGAATTGAGGGAGTCAGGGATATCTCTCTCTTTCCGCCGTGCATGAAGAAAATTCTCTCCGATCTTGAAAGCTCCGTGAATGTCTCACACACGGCAAGATTTGCCCTGACATCATTTCTTCTGAATCTGGGCTACACTGTCGACGAAATTCTGCAGATGTTCAGAGCAGCTCCAGACTTTGATGAGGAGAAGGCAAGATACCAGATCGAGCACATTGCCGGGCAGAGAGGGGCTGGAAAGGAGTACGAAGTGCCTTCATGCTCAACAATGAAAACCTACCACAACTGTGTTGCTGAATGCAGGGTGAATCATCCACTTGAATACTACAGGAGGAGAGTTCATGAAGGTGGTGGAGGAAAGGCTGAAGGGAAATCAGGGAGAGATAAAGCTCATTCCTGAAAGTGTTGAGGATCTCTGGCATCTCAGGTACATAATCGAACCGGGTGATGTGGTTTTCTCTCTCACAAAAAGAGCGAGTGAGAGCAGTGACAAGATAAGGAGTGACAAGGAGATGGTGACTGTTAGGCTTGGAATAGAGGTTGAGAAGGTCGAGTTTCACAGGTTTGCAAACAGGCTCAGGGTTTCCGGAAAGATTGTTGCTGGAGTTGAGGATTCAGGGCATCACACGCTCAACATCTCTGAGGGGAAGGAGCTGAGCATAATAAAGGAGAGATGGAGTGATGAGCAGCTTGAGAGAATAAGAACAGCTGTGGAGAACTCAAACAGACCTGAAGTGGTGATACTGACAATCGAGGAAGGAGAGGCTGCAATCGGGATTTTAAGACAGTGGGGCGTTGATGAGGTTGGGGTTGTTAGGGTTAGCTACGGGAAGGACAGGGGAGACAGCAGAAAAGAATTTTTTGGAGAAGTCTATTCTGCCCTGAAGGGCTATAATTTTGATTATCTTGTTGTGGCAGGACCCGGATTTGCAAAAAACGACTTTTACCGGTTTTTAAAGGAGAAGGATGAGAGAATGGCTGAAAAAGCAATAGTTGCGGATGCATCATCAATCGGGGTGAGGGGTTTTGTTGAGGTGGTTAAGAGAGGTGTAGTTGACAGGATTGCAGGTGAGCTCAGGATAAAGAAGGATGCAGAGTACATGGACATGCTTTTGAGAGAGATATCAAAAGATGGCAGGGCGGTTTATGGGCTCGAACAGGTGAAAGAGGCGCTGAGCTATGGGGCAATTGAAATACTGCTTGTTGCTGACGAGTTTCTGAGGGAGGAGAGAGAAAAGTGGGACATTGACAGCTTTTTGAGGGAGGTTGAGATGATGAACGGGAAGGTTGTTATAATGAGCTCGGAATTTGAGCCGGGAAAGAGGCTCATGGCTCTTGGAGGGATTGCCGGGCTTCTGAGATTTAAGATGTAGCTTAACGTTTCTTGAAGTTATCCGAATTTGAGGATTTTTCAGCTCAGGATGCATTTTAATCCAGACTTTTAATCGAATTTGAGTTGCTACACACAGAATGTTGGTACTGCTCTTATGGATCGAGCTGTACTTACCCGAATACCAATCTCAGCACCTCGTAACTCAGAGCGGCTGTAATTGGAATTGTGAAGTTATCCTCCCACCTCTTCCCATCGAAGAATGATGCAATTATTATGGATGCGAGTGAAAATAACTGGTTTACTGGCATCAACAGGGATATAAGGAAGGATGTAATCACGAACGAAGGAATGCTGAGATGAGGTTTCACCCTCTTCATAATTCCTGAGATACCATCACCTGCAAAGGCTGCAATTGCTGAAATTATGCATGCGTTTATGCTGAAAAATGGAGTTATGATGGAGAACGCAACTCCTGTATAGATGTAACCGGGGATCCTTTTTCTTTCGTATTCTCTCAGCAGAACATCTATAGCAGTTTTCCTTCTTTTTCTTGCCATCTCGAAGAGAATTGCTGCAATTGTCATGGTTATAACTCCAAGTGATGTGAGGTCTTTTCCGAAGTAGATTATGGATGGTATGTACAGTATACCGGAAATGTGGATTGATTTTCTTATCACTTCTTTTCTCACTTTTTCCCCCATTTGAAATGCCTTCATGGCTGTCTGCACACAAACAGATTTATCCGATCAGCATACCTCAGATTACACCAAGACCTCATAGCAGCTTTTCCAGATCCTCAAGATCATAAACAAGGAATCCCTCATTCTGAAGCTCTTCTTTGTCTTCTATTTTTTTGGCTATGATGCCGTATCTCTCAGTTCTACTTTTATTGTTCCACCTTACAAGTTCTGCTTTTCTTTCAAGCTCTCCTATGATTTTTTTGACTTCTCTCTTTTCCAGCACACTCCACTTACATTCAAAAAATGCGACCTCCATTTTCGACTCGTTCACAGCCACCACATCAATTTCCTCGTTTTTGTGCCACCATCTTCCAGCTTTGCTGCAGTCAAGCAGATGATGGACAACTTCCTTTATGACGAACTCTTCGAATTTTTTTCCGTGGTATTTCGACATCTCATCGTTAGCAGGGGTGAAAGATTCTCTTTCGATCTCCACACGATACCTGAAAACGAAGTTAAACCAGAAATCGAACACGTTATCCTTTATCAGGTATATTCCCTTTTTTGAATTTCCGAATATGGGTGTCTGCCTTTCCACGAAACCCAAGCGTATGAGGTTCTCTAGGTATGGATATATTTTCTTGGCTTCCATTCCCACAAAATTTGCAATTTCTGCAGGTCTTGTATTGCCATAGGCGATGGCTTTGAGGATCGAGAAGTAGCTCCTGAGTTCTTTTAACTCCTGAGATATTATGAAGTAGGGTTCCCTGTAAAAATACCCCATCTTGTTGAAAAACTCTCTTTCCAGAAACTCACTCAGGCTGCTGTATTCTGCAGCTTTCAGGAGATATTCCGGCACGCCACCGGTAATGAAATACAGCTCTAAGGACTCTCTGAAAGATAGTGAGACGAATTTCTTTGCATCTCTGAAAGACATCTCTTCCAGAAGGATGTCTCTTGTTCTCCTTCCATACAGCGGAGATGCGTACGAGAGCACCATGTCGCTCATCAAACCAAGCAGAGAGCCGGAAAGCACAATAAACACGGACGAGTCTGCAAACACCGTGTCCCACAGCCTTTGCAATACGCTCAGTATCGTTTTATCGCTCTTTATGAGGTATGGGAACTCGTCAATTATGAGATAGTATCTCTGATCGGGCATGTTTTTTGCCAGATACTCGAAAAGCTGGGACCACTCTTTTATTTCAAGAGATCTGAGCAAGGAGTCATTGAGAAATTCTGCGATTCTGTCTTTTAGCCCGTTTATCTGAACCTGCCTGGATGAATCTTCGGCGATGTAAAAGATGCCTCTATCTTCTTTATTTTTAATGAACTCCGTTAGGAGTCTGGTTTTCCCAATTCTCCTCCTGCCGTACAGCACTATCAACCTTCCACCCTCTTTCTTCCACTCCTCTTCAAGCAGAGACAGTTCTTTTTCACGGTTCACAAATTTACTAATCACAATTAGTACTAATGCAAATTAGTATTTTAAATTTTCTCAAAAACAGTTATCTGAGTAAATACCCTGTTCAGAGTCTGAACAGCAGTCATCCAGCATTCATAACTGCTGAAATATGCATGCATTCATTATGGATCAATTTTTTATCACCTTCTTTTTTTCAGGTGCTTGCTCAGCTATTAAATCTCAGACTCCAGATGGAAAGAATTCCTGCCGATCCCCCGGATAGGTGAGCTGTAAAGCAGTAACGGCAGAAGTAGTTTTCTGCAACCATAAGGCTCCAGAAGAAAGCTATCCCCAGAAATCCTGAGATTGCCCAGGCAATCACAACCAGCTTCTGTCTTGCAAATGCGTTGATAATAAATCCGGCAACAAACCATGCAGTACCAAGAGATGCAAAGAGGAAGCCGTTTTCATGGACGCAGGTCTCGTCAGGAAGGCAGATTGTCTGATTCATGTTTATGTTTACCAGATAAAGAGAACTGGCCAGTCCCACTGCAAGAAGAACGTAAATCAGATACCTCACTCCCTTCATGGTCCCCATGCTGAATTTTTTTACATCAGGTATTTAACTTTTAGTTTTTTTGACAGCCCCCTTAACAGCCAAAAACCTCTAAACCTTTATCGTGGAGTTGTGTTTTCGAGATATAAAAAATTCAGATTATCTGAATTTCGACCTTCCATCCCTCTTCGATTAGCTGTACCTGCAAGCTTACCGGATCGGAAAGTGTTGCATTCTGCAGGAACCACCTGACGCTTAGCAAATTATTCTTCTCGTCGATGCCCAGTCCGACATAATTGTCGGGGTCGAGAATGTTTATTCCTTCATTTGAAAATATTTTGTCTGCTTTTGTGTTATCCAGTCTCGCCCAGTCCAGATATGCAAATGTTCCGGACTCGTTTGTTTTCCACAGCCAGACTTTATCTGCACCAGAGCCGTATTTCACATCAAGTGTGAAGTAATAGAAAACAGAACTGTTGTACAGCACGAAGCTTATCTCAAAATCATTACCGCCCCCCATGTGCATGCTGTCGTCATCCCCTATCTGCTCAGCGTTTCTCAACCACACCTGACTGGCACCGTATATTCCCGTCCACTTAAAGTCTGGTGAAATAACCAGAGTTTCACTGTTGTTTTTGTCCCATCTCGGCTCCCCTCCACTTGGTTCTGTTACAGTCACATCTGCACTGGTTGAATTCCCTCCACTTTCAAATATGAGCTTTCCGCTACCCTTTTCTGTTGCATAGAACACAAATCTTGCAACACCGTTGGAATCTGTTGTTTTGGTGGATGAGTCAAGGGTCCCTATGGTTGCCGATCCGTTAACCGGAACATTTGGAACCGGATTTCCAAACTGATCTTTTACAATAACTTCGATCATTTCTGTATCTCCAACAAATGCTGTGATCCGGGAAACATACAGGTAGGGTCTGTAATTGAGATTTATCTCCGCATCATCCAGCCCCATAACTGAAATGCTCATTACAGTATTGGCCAGATTTACAGTAACGTTGTTTCCTGAAACGCTTACGTCAATTCCCATATCTTTCAGTGTTCTTTCCCAGTATGATGGGTTGAGGGATTCGAATTTGATGGTTGCATTTGTAACTGAGATCTTTCCTCCGGCAGAAATGGGATTGAGTGGTATTGAAACTGTATCACTTGATGCTACTGAATTAAAGTTTGTTCTGAGGACATAAAGTGTAAATCCTTGGTTACTAAATGCAATTTGATCTGTGAGGGTTGCACTACTTCCACCTGATTCGCCTGACCTGACAAAAACATAGCTATACTCATAAACGAGCTCAACTTCAGGCAGGTAGTTGTAGGTGGGTTTTGCAATCAGTGCTGCTGATGTTAATTGAATCTTGCGGTGTACAACAGATCCATTTGGTAACGTTTCATTATAGCTGATCCATATTTTTTCTTCTTTGGCAGCTAAGGAGCTTCCGGAATCTGGAGGGGTTATGAGGAAGGGGTACTCTCCTCTATTGACTCCCAAGCTTAGAGTTACAATATTCGGGTTTTTTGAACTTGCTGTTAAAGCCATTAATTTCGGTATGGAAGTAAATTCATTCTTTATCGTCGAATAATGATTCCATTCGTCATTTTTTACCCACTTGGGGACAAAAAATAGCTGAATCATTCCAATTCCAGCCAGTATAATCGCAAACACGAGTATGAATCCCAGTATAGCAGATACACCTGACTCATTAATCTTTTTTCTCATTAACATAATATCGGGAGGATATTCTATAAAATATTTGCTGCTATTTTCTTTTTTACTCAAAGCTTATCGGGATTGTCTTTTTTGGATTTTTCATTGACCTCGGATTGAAATGGATGCAGGAACTCCAGCAATGTTTTGGAGAATTGTCGCAAGGAAAGAACCTTAGAAAATAAACTGAAAAATCTGGGTGAACTGGAAACCTTTCCAGTATCCTGGGTATATCTTTTCAAAAATCAGCTCATTCGAAAAATCCCGGTGATTTTGAATCATATCGATCAGGCCACAAATCTAAGGGTTCATTTTGTCAGGCTTCCGGTAATTCGGAAATTTGACCTCTCTTTGAATAAAAAATAAAAAATTTCTGAAATGCTGGGAGTGTTAGGACAAATCTTAAGATGAGTCCCGATCAAAATCAGGAATTTCAAGTTTTGCTCTGTAAGTTTCTTTTCCTCCGTTCACGTTTATGGTTATGTTTATGTAATTCGGCAGCTGGTTGTGGGTATTATCACTTCCACCTCCACCAGGTATACGGGCGGGGATAGTCTTGTCCTGTAAGTGGGAATTACCACATCCATCTCCACTCCAGGTTGTAAGCGGTACTGTGAATGAAATCTGCAGATATCCGTTGGACATTGTGTACCAGACAGTTCTTGTTGTTATGTTCCCTTCAGCCTCCTTTCCTTCGTCGTCATCTTCCTTTCCTTCGTCGTCATCTTCAAACACATATTTCATTCTAACGACTGCCGGAGCATTTGAGTAGTTGGTAAATCCGCTTATGTAGAGTGTGGTAGCTACGAAGACATCCTTACAACTGGAACCATGATGTCCATGTTTTTTTCCACATGATTTTATTGTAAACGTGTCTGTGAGATCAACCACCGTAGGATCGCTTCCATTCTTTATCGCCACAACCGAACCATCTCCAAGCGTCAGGTAAAGAACCCCGGCTGTGATGTTGAGTGCCTCCTCGATCTCCTCTTCATATTCATCTTCATCTCCGTCTCCGACCATTGAAAGTGAGAGGGTCACGTTATCGAGTTCAATCTGGATCTCATTCTGTTCGGGGAAATATGTTACGTTTGCAAAATCCTTGCCCTCAAAAGACTCATTTAGATAATCAAGATACCACTCATAAGAGGGATCCTCTATTTTTATTTTGACAATGTAGTCATCTATTTTTTCAAGTTGAGCTCCTTTCAGGCTTACAGTTTCCGGATGGTTGATTGTTCTTCCCTCCACATCCCTCAGCAGAATGAATTTCACCTCATCTGTGTTCTTTTGGACTATGTACGGGCTCGAAATCCTAATGCCATCAGGCCCCTCATCTTTAAGAATGAAATACTCTCCTGAGATGTAAACCTCTCTTGGAACTTTCAAATACAGGTAGTATGGATTAAGTTCAAAAACTGTTATGTTGAATGTTTTGGATTGTGTTGTGTTGTTCAGGATTATCTGGAGTGTCCCGATTTTTTTGATTATTATTGAGCTGCTTACAGTTTCAGGTGTGAAGAGCATGGGGTATTTTGGGTATTTCATTGTGGGATTGAGTTTATAGTGTCGGACATAACAAACTTAGCCAATCAGGAATTTACTAATCCACCTCCTCGCATAACTCAGCTTCTTGCTAAACCTGTTAAAACACTC
>DACG01000001.1 GCA_002494725.1 Geoglobus sp. UBA235 | reverse complement strand
TTTATTTCAATTTTTTTTGATTTGCTCAGCGAGCCAGAGATTGAAACTAAGGAGAAATCATTACTGTAAATATTTATATTCAGCATCGCCTCTTTCCACTTAATGCCAGTTGTCACTCTTTACTGGGATGAGCTTGAAAATATGGTCGGGGCAGACAGAGAGAGAATTCTTGAAAGACTCCCCATGCTTGGATGTGATGTTGAAAGGATTTTTGAGGACAGAATTGATGTTGAGTTCTTCCCCAACCGTCCTGATCTCTACAGTGTTGAGGGTGTTGCAAGAGCGCTGAAAGGCTTTCTTGACATAGAATTCGGGTATCCGGATTACCATGTGAGGGATGGTAGCTGGAAGATATACGTTGATGAGAGGGTTGGGATAGTGAGGCCGAGGATCGTCGGGTGTGTTGTGAGAAACATAAACGTTGATGAGGACATTCTGCGATCATTAATTCAGATTCAGGAGGATTTGCATTGGACGATTGGCAGAAACAGGAGAAAAATGGCAATTGGAATCCATGATCTTGAGAAGGTGCACTTCCCCCTCAAATACACCGCGGTAACCTCTGATTTCTCATTTGTGCCCCTGGATTTCAAAGAGGAAATGACCGTAGCTGAGATTCTTGAAAAACATCCGAAGGGAAGGGAGTACAGGTTCATTCTTGAAGGATCAGATGTGTATCCAATGATCATTGATGCTAAGGATGAGGCCATATCCTTCCCTCCAGTTATCAATGCCGAAAAAACCAGGGTGAAGGAGGGTACCTCCGGGCTTTTCATTGATGTCACCGGATTTGATGAGAATGTTGATCGGGCACTCAGAATTCTCGCTGCAATGTTCTCTGACAGAGGAGGAACTGTGGAGAGTGTTCAGGTGGTATATCCTGAAAAAACAGAAACAACCCCGGATATGTCACCTGAAATAATAAAGGTTGAAAAGAAGGAGATCACATCTCTACTGGGATTTGAGCTGAGTGATGAGGAGATAAAGCTTGCTCTTGGCAGAATGAGATATGGTTTTGAGTTCAGGGAAAATGAGATAGAGGTTTTCGTTCCACCATACAGAGCTGACATAATGCACCCCTGGGATGTTATAGAGGATATAGCCATAGGATTTGGCTATGACAGGATTCAGGCGAGATATCCTCCAACTCCTGGAATTGGCAGGGAACATGAATGGAACTACTGGAGGGATGTTGTAAAGGAGATAATGCTTGGTCTCGGCTTTACAGAGGTGATAACCTTCACCCTGACAAACGAAAGGGTGATGTATGATTACATGAATCGAAGGGGTAGGGAGTGGGATGATTATGTTCCTCTCATGCACCCTCTCACAGAAGATCACACGATCGTTAGAACCGACATTCTTCCAAAGCTAATTGAGCTGCTGAAATACAACAGACATGAAGCCATGCCCCAGCTCATCTTTGAGGTTGGAGATGTGGTTGTTGGAATGAGGAACAGGCTCAGGCTTGCTGCCTGCATAACCCATGCCAAGGCAAATTTCTCAGAACTGAGGAGCTTTGTTCAGGCTGTTATGCATGAACTCGATCTTGAGTGGGATGCCAGAAAATCAGATGACAGGATGTTCATCAGGGGAAGGGCTGCAGATATAATCGTGAGTGGAAAGAAGGTAGGGGTTTTTGGTGAGGTAAGTCCAGAGGTTCTCGAGAGATTTGAAATAACAATGCCGGTCACCGGATTTGAGATAGATCTTTCCATGCTGTTTGATGTCGGGCTTGTCATTTAGCGTGTTAAAAAACCATTATTTTTTGTTATTAATTAACACAGCTTTTCGACTCATTAATAAAGAAATTTTATATATTTTGAGTCATAAGTTTATGGCGGTGATACGGATGAGGATAAGGAAGGTTGAGAGAAGAAAGACTGGGATATGCAAGTGCAGTGTTTCGTGCTGATACCATGTACCGAAAACTCATATGTTCTGCATGTGATTTCTACAGGCCTGGAGATGATCTGGAGTGTGCCGCGTACAAGGTACTGGTTTACTTCATAGAGAAAGGAAAGCTTACCGCAGAGGAGGTTGAGTTTGCGGCATCTCAGGCTTGCAGACAGGGTATTGCTCAGGAAATACGGGGATAGCTACTTTGCATATCACGCAGAAAAGGACGAGCTCTTTGAGCTCGATCTTGAGGCCTTCAATTTTTTACTGAGCTGTGATGGAGGTCTCAAGGAGGTTGATAGATCAATTGTTGAGTACCTCCTTTCTGAAAATCTCTTGGAAATCAGTTCTGAGAGAAAAGATAACACATGGTCTGAGCAGGAAGAGCCTTCCCTCAGATATATGCTTGTGACACTGACAAACAGATGCAACCTCACATGTCTGCACTGTTATGTTTCT
The DNA here is from genome assembly GCA_002494725.1 of Geoglobus sp. UBA235. Taxonomy (GTDB): domain Archaea; phylum Halobacteriota; class Archaeoglobi; order Archaeoglobales; family Archaeoglobaceae; genus Geoglobus. The sequence goes on along the minus strand of DACG01000001.1, from coordinate 3,320 downwards.
CAGAAAAACGAATTCATGAGTTTTGAAACGTTCAGAAAGGCTGTTGACGACTTCTGGAAGATTGGTGGACTGAAACTCATGATATCGGGTGGAGAGCCGGTGATGCATCCGGAGTTCTTTGAATTTCTGAGATATGCGAGGAAATATCCTTTCAGGATTGTTCTTCTTTCAAACGGTTACATGATAAGAGATGAGCACATTTCACTTCTTTCAGAGCTTGTTGATGAGGTGCAGATAAGCCTTGACGGGTTCGAGGGCCATGAAATCCTGAGAAGAGCGGACTGGAGAATCGTTCTTGACAGGATAGCTAAGCTGTCTGAGGTGATGGATGTTAGCGTATCAACAATGGTAACCAGATACAACATCAACGAATTTGAAAGAATGCAGAGAATTCTTGAAAACCTTGGAATTCTGAGATGGAGCATAGATGTTCCGACAGCTGAAAGAGATGTGGTTCCCGAGTGGGATGTGGTCAGGGAAATTCTCTCAAATTACGGTTTTGGTGAGATGGGGCATGAGAGCATTCAGGGATATGCGTGCGGCGCCCATTACTGTGAGGTTAATCCCGATGGTTATGTGGTGAAGTGCGGGTTTTTTGAGGAGAGCGTTGGAAATGTGATGGAGGGTCTTGAAAGTTGCTGGGAAAGGATGAAGGAGAAGTTCGTATGGAAGGTTGAGGAGCTTGAATGTCATTGCAACCACAGAGAGGAATGCAGGGGAGGGTGCAGGTACAGGGCACTTGTTTATTCGGGAAATCTGTTCTTAGAAGACCCTGTAATGTGTGCCGTTTTTGGTGTTAAGACCTCGGATGTCAATTCCGGACACCTAAATACTTAGGGAGTATTGACTTATCTCACTTCCAACAGAGTTCCTTCATGGAAAAATGTCTGAGGTGGTTTGAGTGGTAGAGGTTATTGATGTTAGAGGTATGGAAAGGGATAAAAGATTCCCTCTCATCTTTGAAAAGCTTGGAGAGCACGGTGAAATTGATGTTGTAATTGAAACAAAACCTGAACCTCTCATAAAGATGCTTCATGACAGAGGCTACCTTGTCAAGTATAAGGAAGAGGGAGATCATGTAAGGCTTGAAATAAGGGAGCCTGAAATCATACCGGGAAGCTGTCCTGGGGCATCAACAATTTTCAGGCCAAAACTTGAGATAAAGCAGTGCCCTCATTGTGGAAGTGAGATAGAAAGGTGGACAGATGAGATAAAGGTTGTGTGTGAGAACTGTGGGAAGGAAGTAATATTTGACATTGACAGCTGCGTTCAGTGGTGTGATTATGCTGAGAAGTGCCTTGGAGATAAGTACGAGGAGGTTATGAGAACACTGGAAGAGCTAAACAAAAACAAGATGAAGCTCGACTTCTCAAAGTACATCAAGCTTGAGAGCTGAGCTGAAACACTCTTTCAATCATTTTGTGATACTCATCCACCCTCATCAGGTTTCCACATGCCCAGCTCACGACCTCTCCAAGGGCAGGATGAATGTGGATTGCCTGCAGTATTGAATGGTAGGGTGCATTCAGTGACATTACAGTCGTAACTTCTTGGATGAGTATGGAGGCTGCCTTGCCAACAATGTGTGCTCCAAGAATCTTACCACTTTCTCTGTGAACTATTATCTTTGCAAATCCACTGAGGTTCAGTCCCTGCCCCTTCCCTGTTGATTTCATCTCCTCAAATCCAATCAGTATGTTCTCCTTTCCGTGCTTCCTGACAGCCTCCTCTTCCTTCATTCCAACGCTGGCAACCTCAGGCTGGCAGAAAACAGCATGAGGGATGGCTGAATAATCCATCCTGATCCCAGCGTTGTGGAATGCGTTCATGTATGCTACAATCGCCTCTCTGTTTGCAACATGTCTGAACATGTGCTTTCCATTTGCATCCCCAATTGCATAAACTCCCCTGAGACTGGTTTCAAGAAACTCATCCACCTCTATCCATCCTCTCTCATCTGTTTCTATTCCGGCGTTTTCAGGCATCAGTATATCCGAGTTGGATTCTCTGCCAACAGCCACCAGTATCTCCTCTCCTTCAAATATCCTCCTGCCATCTCTGCTCTCAGCGTGCACCCTTTTAATTCCTCCATCACTCTCTACCTTCACAACTCTGTGGGAGGTGTATATCTCGGCATGCTCTGAAAGCTCCTGATGAACTGCCATTGAGATCTCGGGCTCCTCTCCTGACAGAATTCTGGGCAGCATCTCCACGATCTTAACGTCACACCCGGCTCTGGCAAAAAAGTTCCCGTATTCTATGGCTATGTAGCCCCCTCCAATTATAACCATGCTCTCAGGCATGTCCTCAAGGTACAGGATTGTATCGCTTGTCAGATAACCACTCTCAGTCAGCCCGTCAATTTCCGGCACCATCGGTCTTGAACCGGATCCTATGAATATCTTCTCCGATCTGATACTTTTTCCATCAACTTCCAGTGTGTAGGGAGATACGAATCTGGCTGGAGATTTGAAGTAGTCTATCCTTTCAAATTCGATCAGAGATCTTTCAATCATTCTGCTTTCCGAGTCAATTTTCTTCCTCATCCTTTTCATGATCTTTCTGAAATCAACCCCTTTTACCTCGGCATGTATCACATCAGAGAGCTTTTCAAGATCGTAAAGAACCTCAACCGGTGATATCACAAGCTTGGATGGGATACACCCTCTTGTCAGGCATATCCCGCCAGCCATATCCTTGTCGATAACAGCAATTCTTGCATCTGGGTTTTCCCTTAACAGTCTTTCGGCAATTATCATGCCTGAACCGGTTCCTATGACAATTGCATCGTATTCGTTCATGAGGAAACCACTGGTTTTTTAGCAATAAAACTGTTTGGGAGGATTACCTTTTTAATACACAATCCGACTTTTAGCATGGATCTCGGCAAACTTGTGGATAATGATCTCTTCAGAAAATACACAGGTGCTGAGGTGCTTGAAGTTAGAGCTGGCTATGCAAAGGTTAAATGCAAGATAAAGAGAGACTTCCTCAATTTTCATGGAACTGCTCATGGAGCTGTGATAATGGCTGCTGCTGACTTTGCCTTCGCCTTGGCGGTGAATTCAGAGGGGACAAAAAGAGCTGCCGTCAGCATAAAGATCGACTTTCTGAAACCTGCCTATGAGGGAGAGGAAATAATCGCCGAGGCCAGAATAACAGGTGGAGGGAGGAGTCTCGTATTCTGCGAGCTCTTGGTTTTTAAAAATGAAGAAATTATTGCCAAGGGAGATGCGATAGCCTACGGAAGGGAAAGGTGGTAGCCATCAGGACTCCTGGATTTTCCTGATCTCCCTTTCCCTCAGCACCCTCCTCAGTAT
>DACG01000004.1 GCA_002494725.1 Geoglobus sp. UBA235 | reverse complement strand
TTTGTCTTAGACTATAATTTTAACAGGATACCCTATTATCGATTTAAAGCTTCATTTCTACTGAAGCACAAGAGTATCTGTTTGGGTTTTCTAATATATTAGACGGCTTTAATATTATTAATATTAGAACCTATATCAGCAACAGAGGGATGATACAGATATTTTTGTGCAGAACGGGAAAAACAAAAACCTTTAACAGAGCACTCTGTTAGTTCTAATAGAAACTGAACGAATCAAAAATCCTACTCCCTGTTTTTCTTTATTTCCCTCACGATATCTTCCACACTCTCATCGAGCCACTCACGCCTTTCTTTTGTGTAGTCTCCACTACCAGTATCAAAGCTCTGAAGGAATCTGACCATCCCTATCGGCCCCAGAGCCTTTGCAAGGGCATCTATGCCTTCCTTCCTGATTTCATTGAGGGTTTTAGTGCTGCTCATTTTCGAGCACCTCCATTAACCAAGTTACCGGATTTTCAACTCTAATCTTAACATGATTCTTGTCATCTTTAACTTTTCTCACAAAATCATCATCTGTTGTGAGCAGCATATCCGAAGATTTTTCTGCACACGCCAAATGCAGAGCATCAATTCCTCTCAAACCCATTTTTTCAAACTCTAAAGCTCTCTTAACGACTTCATCATGAACAATAACTTTTTCTTTTGAAATTGATGCTAAAACTTCAGCCTTCTTCCTCCTTTCATCATTCGGAATTTTCGAAATTTCGTAATCCACAGCTTCAGATTCAATTCTGATTCTATCCTGTGTTTGATCATCAAACGGTCTGTTAAAGCAAAAGATATCCATGTAAATTCGCATACGGTTGCTTATTTGATTTCCTCCCTTAAAATATTTATCCGCTTAATAGCTTAATTCGAGTAAAATTCAGATCAACGAATAATTCCTGAGAGCCTCCAGCAAACCAGCCACGAGTCCATAAAAATCTACCATCTCAGACTGAAAAGAATCTTAAAAACTCCTTGAGAAAGAGGGACTGGTAGCATGCAAGAAATGTTGATACTAAAGAAATGTTTGTTCATCCGGGTATCTGATGGTAAAAGGAGTTTTCACAGTTACATTCTCTTTATAAGAAGTTCTTAATTTCTATAAGAATAAGCCGGAAATTGCTGTTGACACAAGTATGAGACTTTTGAAAAACTCCATAGATAGTTTCTTTTCTCAGCTTAAAGAAAAGATTGAGAGGTTTTACAACAGGTTTCCTCACAGAAGTTCATTTGATTCTGTGTAGAGCTGACTTGAGACTTTTGTTGCTTTCTATAATTCTTGGAGGTGGTTACGTTGACGGTCCCACAATATTTAAAGACTCCTATAGCAGTATTAATTCTTAGGGTGCTCTTGTATGGGTATCCTCAAATGGGTTGCTTGGGAAATCGCAAGAGAAGAACGCAAGCGAGAGAAAGAAGAGAGAAAAAGAAGAGCCGTCATAATGTATAACAGCGGATACTCAATTGACATTATAGCAAATGAATTGTGTGTAGCCCCATCAACTGTTAGGAGATACATAAGGGAATGGAGGCAGGAATGTAAATCAGATTATAGCAATAACGCTGATACTGAAAACAGCGGCATTGATGGTCTTAAGTTTCTTGGAGTATTTGTTGGGGCATTTTATCTTTTTTACAAATTTGGATTCGAGGGTGGGTTATTTTTTAATATATTGCTGGCGATTTTTACAATATTCAGGCTAAGTGACAGTCTTAAACAAAGAGAGTTCTACGTTCCAATATTTGTATTGTTTGGTGTTTTATACTTGTATGATTTGAATCTGATCTATTCATTACTATTGTTTGTTTCCACGATTTTAGTGGTAGTGTATCTCTCAAAAAAACTTGAACATAGTTAGCTGCCATAATATTTTTCTCATATACTCTATAAACTGATCAATTGCTTAATAGAAAGCAGTAATTTGTTTTTTAGATTTTGTCATACTGTAAAAGTAACGCAAATCCAATATAATTTTATTTATGATAATTTATATTATTCCATGATATAAAATAATATGTCTAATCTGGCAAGAAAAGTATAGAGGGAAGATTTCTGAAAATATTTGATCTTTTTACAACTTTTTTAAGAATATGAATGCCCGGAGCCGGATTTGAACCGGCGACTATGCGGTCTTCAGCCGCACGCTCTCCCAAGCTGAGCTACCCGGGCATGAACGATATAGCAGTGAATCCCATTGATATTTTTAGTTTTTGGTCAAACAATAGTAAGAATTTATTAAGCCCTTTACTCGCTAATTTAACCAAGGACCCGTAGGGTAGCTGGACATCCCAGAGGCCTTCGGAGCCTCTAACCCGGGTTCAAATCCCGGCGGGTCCGCTCTTATTTTTGCACCTGTAAACTTCAGCCTCCTGAGAAAAGCTTATTACAAAGCCAGAGAAAGGGGAGCTATGGGGAGGATCATTTATCTGCCCCTTGGCCTTGTGATGCTGACAATGCTTGGAGGGGTTTACACATTCAGTCTTTTTTACAGACCCATTCAGAGCTACTACGGAATCGAGAATGTGGCCCCGCTAACTCTTGCATTTTCCCTGATCACTCTCACCTACTCAGTATCAATTGTTCCGGCTGGTGTGCTTTACGACAGATCCGGACCAAAAATCCCGCTCATTCTGGGGACCTTTGTTATATTCTCAGGCTATCTTCTCGCAAGCACAATGAAAAATTACGGTTGGGAGAGTGCAAGAATAATCTACTACATCTCTCTCGGAATTCTGATGGGACTCGGAATAGCCCTGGTTGATGCTGTGCCGAGACCTCTTGTTTCAAAGTGGTTTTCAGATATTCCAGGAACTGCAATAGGGATTGTTGCTGTCGGCTTTGGGATCGGTGCAGCTGTGATGACTCCCGTAATAACCTACCTTCTCTCAATCACAGATGTTTTCACAGTGTTTCTGTGGGTGGGAGTGATTTATCTTGCTGTTTTATCATTGTGTACAGTCCCAATGAAAGATCCACCTCATTCTGAAAGAAAAACAGGATCCATGAACCTTTCAGAGATTCTCCGAGAAAGGAGGTTCCATCTCCTCTGGATTCTGTTTTTTCTGTCATCATTTTCAGGACTCATGGTGATAGGCAATGCTGCACCGATAATTCAGGAAGGTGCAAGATCTGTGCCTGAGCTTGCAGGACTTGTTGGAATTTTTCTCATTGTAACCTCAGTTGCAAACGCTGGAGGAAGGTTTGGATGGGGAATTGTGCTGGACAGAATTGGAATTGAAAGGGCAATGATGATCAACTTTCTGACAACAGCCCTGTCTGCATTTCTTCTCATCTGGTTTTTCAGAAGCTATTTGGTCTTTCCGCTTGCCTCTCTGATATATGCAAACTACGGTGGAGTTCTTGCCATGTTTCCCGCAGCCACATCCATTTTCTTTGGAAGCAAATATGCTGGAAGGGCCTATGGAGCGATATTCACTGCCTGGGGATTTTCAGGACTGGTTTCCCCATTTGCCGGTGCTCTGCTGAGAGATGTGACGGGCAGTTACCTCACGTCTTTCTACCTATCATTCGCTGTCAGCATGGCTGCATTCTTAATCTCTCTCGTGCTCAAAAAAAGAGCATGAATCACTTTTTCAATCTGATCAGAAACTTTGCTCCATTCTTTCTGGTTTTATCAAGCTTTATCTCTCCACCATATCCTTCCACAATCTTTCTCACAATGTAAAGGCCAAGACCCTTTCCTCCACTGCTTGAAAATCCTTCCTCAAATATTCTGTCAGCAATGTCTTCACTTATCCCAATTCCATTGTCACCGAAGGATATCAGACAGTAATCATCATCTTCCTTCACCTCAACATCTATTCTCGTTGCCTTTCCATGAGTGACTGCATTCCTTATAAGATTGTCAAAAACTGTGTATATTGCATCATCCGCCATTATGCTGCAGTTGCCACTGAAATTCACATCCACGGAATAATTCTGAGAAATTTTCTCAACAACATCTCTGAGACTGTATTTTTCCATGAGAGAAGAATTCATGGATTTCTGAACCTTCTCAACCTCCCTTATGAGAGATACCGTCCTCTCTATGCTTCTTCTAAGTCCGTCAAGAAAAGCCTTGTCACCCATTTCAACATACAGCTCGTGGTAGTTGAGGGCTGAGGTCATGTTGTTTGCTATGTCATGCCTCAATATCTTGAAAAGAAGTTCCAGTATCTCGTTTCTTTTTCTCAGGCTTTCCTCAAGTTCTTTTCTTTCGGTGACATTTCTTGCAATCCCCTCAATTCTTATCAGCTTCCCATCCTCGTAAACAGGCCACTCGGAGATCTCGACCCAGACAACACTCCCATCCCTGTTGATAAACCTGAATTCCCTTTTCTCCCTGTTACCGCTTAAAACTGATTTAAAGAATCTTTTGAGGGATTCGAGATCCTCAGGATGAATTATCTTTCTTGAAGTTCTTCCTACAAGCTCTTCATGCCTGTAACCAAGCATCTGAGCGAACTTGGGATTCACATCTATAAATCTCCCGGAAAGATCGAGCAGAAAGAGCATGTCCTCTGCATTTTCATAGAATCTCACGTACACCTCCGGATCGAGCTTAAGAGTTGTCTGAGCCCTCATGTTTTACCAAAAAATTCAAAAGGTATAATCGTTAAAAATTTTTCGCCTGTTAAAAAAGTAGTATAAAAAACATAAGTAAGCAAACAGATAAAGTACTAAATCAGAAACAGGAAAAGATAGAATGCAAAGATTGCAACTGTTATAACAAGGCCGTATCCAGCACTTATTTCCTTTATTCTGATTCCCGATATCTTTTTGAATCCTGCTGCAAAGCTAAGCACCTCTCTGTCCATGTTCTTGGAAAGCTCTGAAAATCTGCATATCCAGTAAAAGAGATAATTACCAAGGATTCTTGGCAACCAGTCTGTATCAAGAACTATTTTCTCCTCACCCCTGAGCTTATCTCTCAGTATCCAGAAAGCGAAAAACGTGAAAATAAGGAGCTGACTCATTGCAATGACCTTTCCAAATTCATAAGGTTCATAATTGACCTCATAAGGTAAAAGGGAGTAAAGCATTTCATATCCCGGATATATCCCGAGAAATATGTTAAGTCCTGCAAGAATTGCCATCCCTGCAAGCATGTTCTTTGGTGGTTCTCTTGCCTCAATAATCGGATCTCTTGCAAACCACACATTCCATGGAAGCTTCAGCCCGGTGTGAAGAAAGGTACCTATGGAGGATGCTTCAAGCAAAAGCCAGACAACAAATATCTCATGAGATGCGTAAACTGTCATGTTCTTGCTCACAAACCCGCTGAAAAGAGGAAATGCTGAGATGGAAAAAGCTCCAACCATGTAAAGGTAGAACGCTACTGGCATGTATCTGTACAGACCTCCAAGCTCTGTGAATTTGCTTCGTCCTGTCACTTCAATTACAGCCCCCATTCCCATAAAAAGTAAAGCCTTGTAGAGTATGTGAGTGAAGGCATGTGAGACAGCACCGTTTATGGCAAGCGCTGTTCCTATTCCTACTCCAGCAACCATATATCCAACCTGTGAAACGATGTGGTAGGAGAGCAATCTTCTTCCATCATTCTCAAGAACTGCAAATATCACACCATACATTGCCATTATTGCTCCAAGATACATCAGAAGTTCCTCTCCAGGAAATCCTCTGGCAAGTGCATATACAGCACTCTTTGTCGTGAATGCAGTCAGATAAACTGCACCCGTTACACTTGCCTCGGGATATGCATCTGGAAGCCAGGCATGAAGCGGTGGAACTGCGGCGTTAACCATCACTCCCAGAAGAATCAGGTAATACGACAGTCCCGAATTTTCAAACAGTCTGAATTCAATCGAACCGGTTTGATTGATGTACAATGCCATTCCAGCTATGAGAAATGCTCCTCCTGTCAGGTGCCAAAGAGCATATCTGAGTCCTGCCTCAAGAGAATTCTTAGTCCCTCTTGACCATATCACGAAAAGAGATGCTATGGCCATCATCTCCCAGAAAACATAAAATGTGAAGAAATCTTTTGCAAAAACAACGCCCAGAGCACTTCCAAAGTATATCATGGCTGCAACTTTTTCATATTTCTCAGAATTCAGAGCATAGATATTCATTGCAATGGCAACGATTGAAAAGACGTATGCAAATGGCATTGCAAGCTTGTCAACTCTGGCAAGAGTCAGTGTGAAGTTGAGGAATTTGAAACTAAGATCCTCAAATGGTATCTGACCGAAATAACCATAAGAGGTGAGGAGGAGTACTGATAGGGAAAATGATGGTATGGCTACAAAAACAATTTTTTCAACCCTCCCTCTCAGCAGAAGGAGGGTCAAGGCCCCTGCAATTGCCATTATCCCTGGATGGACCCACATTCAGCTCACCTTCCTGAACCTCTCATAGTAATCTTCTTTTTTCGTGATAAACCTCCCGATGAACTTTGAGAAATAAATCAGGATAATGCATCCAACAAAGCCAAACGCAGCCGAGAATCCGGGAATTTCATGAGTCAGATGGAGTGAATATGCCAGAATATCTGCAAGAATTAGCAGTGCTGCAATAATGTAGAGGTACTTCATGTTTCTCTCTTCAAGGTAACTCATTTCCCCACACCTCCCGAAGTGCCATTGAGGCAAGATCTGAAATGTGCATCAACCCGGGCATTAAAAAGAGGATGATTGAGAACAGGGCTGTCAGGCTTAGAGGTACCACCATGTAAGCGTTCAGATAACTTCCCATCTCATCATATCTCTCCTCACTGCTCCTGAAAAACGCATTTCTCACAATTGGAAACAGGTATGCCACATCCAAAATCGAGGCAGTGAGTATGATCGCAATCACCCACACATTTCCGGTTAGCACAACAAACCATTTGCTGATGAAACCTGCAACCGGCGGCAATCCGGACATTCCGATAGCTCCCACAGTGAAAGCTCCAAATGTGAATCTTAGACTCTTTCCAAGCCCATCAAGCTGGAAAACCTCATGCTTTCCGGATATGGCTGCTACTGCCCCTGCACATAGGAAAAGTGTTATCTTCATGAAGCCGTGGAAGGGAATGTGCATGACTGATGCAAGGAATCCATAAGGGTGGAGGAGAGATGCTGCGAGGATGATGAAAGAGAGCTGGTTCATTGTTGAGTAGGCGATTCTCCTTTTCAGATTTGTCTCTCCTATCGCAAGAATGTTTGCCATTATAACGGTGAATGCTGCGATTCCACCAAGCAGCAGTCCAAGATTCAGCTCTTTCATCAGGTCAACGCCGTAGACATAGTAAACGATCCTTATCACTCCGAAAACTCCCGCCTTCACAACCGCAACAGCATGAAGCAATGCTGAAACCGGAGCTGGAGCAACCATGGCCGTGGGAAGCCAGGAATGAAGTGGCATGAATGCGGATTTTGCAGAACCGAGCAGGAAGAGAATGAAAACCAGCTTAACGATCTCAGGATCTCCAAAAATAAACCCGCCCGGCCTGAAATCCGTTGTACCTGTGAGCCAGTATGTGATGAGGGTGGCAGCAAGAAGGGATGCCCCTGACGGAATCAGATACGCCAGATACCTCCTTCCAGCAGATCTGGCTTCATCGCTCTCTTCATGGGCAACCAGAGGGTATGTGAATATCGTGAGGAGTTCGTAAAACACGTAGAATGTTATGAGATTCTTTGAAAAAGCGATTCCAAAGGCCGAAAAGATGGACATGGCAAAACAGAAGAAGAACCTTGTCTGGGCATGCTCCTTCAGAGTTCTCATGTAACCAATTGAGTATATTGATACCAGAATCCAGAGCGAGGATGATGTCAGGGCAAAGACAAGGCCAAGGGGATCTGCCCTGAACCCGAAATCAATTCCCGGAGCAATGTTGAAAAGAACGAGCTCGGAGTTTATGCCATTCTCTGAAATTGCAAGTATTGTCAGAAAGCTCACAATGGCCGTTATAACAGAGATTCCATCTCTTATGTTGGGGTACCTGCCAAAGAGAAGTATGAGCATTGAACCGATGAATGGGGCAAAAAGTGCTGTCGCGATCTCCATTCACTTCACCTCCAGAGCAAGTGCAATCTGCTGAAGCATGTCTACATTGAAAAACCAGAGAATGCCTGCCGAGATGCTGAGGATTCCCATTAAAAGTGCCGGATATAGCATTGAAGCCGGAATTTCATCCATTCTCTCCCTGTGTCCTTTCATATACAGGATCTCGATAACCCTCCAGAAGTAAACAAGACTGAGCAGTGAACTTGCTATCATGACAGCTATGAAAACAAATCTGCCTGTGTCGAGAGAGGCAAGGAGAATGAACAGCTTTGTAACAAATCCTGCAGATGGTGGTATGCCTATCATTGATACTGCAGCCATTGCAAACGCAGCTGAGGAGAGGGGCATTGCCCTCCCCAGTCCCTCAAGGTCATCGATGTTTCTGGCTCCAAGCCTGTAAATGAAGCCACCGGCAACCATGAAGAGGGCTGCCTTCATGAGGGAGTGGTTCAGCAGGTGAGATGCTGCAGCATACACTCCCCATTTTCCGAGAGTTAAGGCGAGAACTATGTAACCAACATTTGCAACCGATGAATAGGCAAGCATCTTTTTCAGGCTTTTCTCCATTATCGCAAACAGAGAACCGGCTATTATGCCAACTGAGGCAACAAATGCTGTTGCATCCAGTATGATTCCATAATTCTGGAAGAATTTTATTGTGTATACTGAATAAATTATTCTGAAAAGTGCATAGGCATTTATTTTTGCCAGAGCAGTGGAGATTATAACTGTTACAGCAGATGGAGAGTACTCGTAAGCATTTGGCTGCCAGATGTGAAATGGGAAAAGAGCCATCTTCATTGCAAGTCCTATGAAATAAAACACAAAACTAAGCTGAACTATTTTGCTGGAATAAAGCAGGGAAACCAGAACTCTTGCATCATACATGTTCAGCGTTCCCGTTGCAGCGTAAAGGAATGCGGTTCCAAGCAGATAGAAAGATATGCCAACAGCCCCAAGAACAAGATAGTTGAATGATGCAATCAGTGCCTTCCTTCCTGCCATTGCAATCAGAGCGTAGGTGGCAAGAGATGAGATCTCAAGAAAGACAAAGAGGTTGAAGAGATCTCCGGTTACAGCAACACCAACCATTCCGGAAACAAGAAGCATCCACAACGTGTAGAAGTAAGGATGCTTTGATGACTCAATCTCCTCCTCAACAACCCTTTTTGCGTAAACCGTAGAGAAAAAGCTGAAAAGAGCTACAATTACCAGAACGTATGCTCCAAGAACATCCACTCTGTACTCTATTCCCCAGGGAGGTCTCCATCCCCCAAGCCAGTAATTTATTGTGCCATCGGTAAGAACGCCAATTAGAATGAGCACAGCCATTACGAGCTGAATGAACGTTACAGCAAGGCTTATAGGATATCCTGCTCTTTTTGTATATATTGATGTTACCAAGATCGTAAATGACGAGAGTAAAGATATTGCAACTGCAAGAACTGGAAAATGCTCTATCACAGCTTCCACCTCAGTTCCTCCTCATTCAGGGTTCCATAATCCCGGTATATCCTGATTATCAGGGCGAGCCCAAGAGCCAGGGTTGCTGCTGCAACAACAATGCCTGTGAGTACGAGAACATGAGGGACAGGGTTTACATATCTGTAATCATGCAGTTCTTCCCAGAAAATAGGAGCGGTTCCGCTTTTAAGCCCGAGGGTTGCAAAGTCTCCAACATCTGCAATGGATATGAAAAGCAGAAATATGGCTGTCTGGAATATGCTCAGCCCAACCATCTTTTTGAAGTAGTTTTCGCATGCAAGTGCACCATAAAGCCCTATGGAAAGCAGAATTACGAAACCCCAGTAATTGTAATATCCAAGAATGTCTATCATTTTTCCTCACCTCTTGCCACAACATCGAAAAACATTGAAACAAAACTTGCACAGACTGCCATTCCTATGCCAACCTCGATAACATCAGCGATTATGACTCCTCTTGCAACTGTATGGGGAACCATGATGCTGAGAAAAGTAGCAGAGTAATTGAGAAACTCTGCATTAAAGAGACTGTAGAATACTGCAAGCACACCAACACCTGCGTATATCCACAGTCCAAGACTCTTGAACGCCTTGACCCATCTTCCATCTACTCCCTCACCAAATGTTATTGCATACAGGATGAAGGATGACGCGAGAATAACTCCTCCCTGGAATCCTCCTCCCGGACCCTCTGTTCCCGTTAATACATAAAACCCGTAGAGCTGCATGAAAGGAAGGATGAATCTGACAACTGTCGTTACGACAACGCTCATTTCATTCCCTCCTGAGCAGTACAGCAACGCTTATCGCTGCTGTGAATATCACAACTGTCTCTCCAAGAGTGTCGTATCCTCTGTAATCAGCAAGACCCGCGGTGACCATGTTTGGCGTGTTCATCTCCTCCTCACACTTTTCCTGCCATCTGACAGGAATGGAATACCTGTAAACAGTTAGATCTTCTGAAATGTAGTAGAATTTCTCATGTTCCGGGAAAAACTTCTCGTGTTTCTCTATCAGCACATCCCATCCTCCATATTTTTCATTTCTGACAACCACTGCTCCTTCAATTCCAGAGAATTCTTCTCCAAAGAGAGATACTATTTTTTCTTCGATTTCAGATGGGAGTTTTCCACTATCCAGATGTTTTGCAATTTTATTTTGGTCACCTTCCAGCTGAAAGAGCTCAATCCATTTGTTGGCAGGTGAGAACTCATCTCCGAATTCAGGAAGGTCTTCCACAACATAAATCAGAAGAGCGGCCATAAACAGCGTGAAAACAGCTCCAGAAATAGCCTTGACTTTTTTTGTTTTTGATACATCCTCTCTCTTGATTTTTACAAGTGATGCAACCATTAAAGCGGTAGAAATGCCAGCACCAACAACAGCCTCGGTAAAACCAACATCCAGAGAATTCATCTGAATGTATATGGTGGCCATTGCGTAGCTGTAGATTCCAAGAACTATTGCTGAAATGAGTAAATCTCTCGTTTTAAGAGCTATTATTCCAGATATGATCATGAAAAGTATTACGAGCAGATCAAGAGGTACTATCATACTCTCCCTCCATAAAAACATGCATCAGCTTCTTCTGCATGGTCTGATCAATGAGCAGGGGATCTGCAAAACTCTTGTCAAGGGCGTGAACTATGAATCTGTTTCCCTCAACCAGAACTGTTATTGTTCCCGGAGTGAGGGTTATCGAGTTTGCAAGCCAGGTTTTTGTCATGTCCCCCTTGTAAGGGACATAGAACTCGATTATGAGCGGATCTATGGGCATCTTTGGGTGCAGAACTCTGTAGGCAACGTCAATGTTTGCAAGAATTATCTGCCAGAGTTCCCAGAAAACGTAAGGTATTGCTCTGAGAAACTTCATGTGGAGCTTTTCACCGTGAAGGATCAGATCCCTCAGCAGGTAAACAACGATTGCCGAGGCAATTAACCCCTGAACTATGTGAAGTGCGTTGAACTGCCCCGGATAGTTGTGATCCAGGGCCCACATTGAGAGCAGAACCCAGAATGCAAAGAGCAGAAAGAACTTGAATGTCAGTATCGGCCTAATATTCATTCCTGCTTTTTCCTCCATGGAACCAGCCCCCTTTTGTATGCGGCCATTGCCACAGCATGAGTGGCGGTTGGATTGGCAACGAGAATGAAGAATGACAGAAAGAAGAGCTTCACGCTCAGAAATGAGAGAGGTTCGTAGAGAATCAGTCCGAGCACAATCAGAATCTCACCCAGGGTGTCAGGCTTGCCTGCAGCATGAAGCCTTGCATAGAAATCAGGAAGTCTTATCAGGCCTACTGAGCCAACAACCATGAAAAACGTTCCGCCAAAAACAAAGATGGCTGAAACTACGTGTAGGGGCTCCATAGCTCACCCCTCTCAAGGTATTTTGCAACTATGAGCGTTCCAACAAAATTCAGGAGAGCATAGGACAGGGAGATGTCTATGAAGAGCCCCGGTCTTTCAAAGAGAAAGCCTATGATCGGGATTATGACAGCAGTTTTCGTTCCAATTACACTCACAGCCATCACCCTGTCGAAGACCGTTGGTCCTGAAAATGCCCTGTAAAGATCGAGAACGATCGATATTGCAACGAATATGCCTGCTATCATGAATAAATCCAAAATATCCATGGGGTCACCTTTGATGATGACAATAAAAATCTTTCGAAATGATTAGTTATTGAATTCAGTTTGGAAAGGGTTCAGAAAGAATTAAGTGGAAACGGTTTCGATGAGACAGCATGAAAAGAGTTCTGCTGTTCCTTGCTATGGGATTTGAGGAGGTTGAGGCTGCGGCATTCACAGATGTTCTGGGATGGACATGGAGCGTTGATGATGTCAATCCTGTTGAGGTGGTTGTTACAGGGTTGCATGAGGAGATAAGGGCAGCTCACAGCCTCGTCGTGAAACCGCAATACCTCCTTGATGAGCTTGACCTCTCCCGGTTCTCTGCCTTAGCCCTTCCGGGTGGATATCATGACAGGGGCTTTACTGAGGCTTACTCACAAGAGGTGCTGGAGGCAATAAGAACCGTATACGGTAATGGAGGCATCATCGCAACCGTATGTGTGGCTGCAAGGCCTGTAGCCGCTGCTGGGCTCTTGAGAGGAAAAAGAGCAACAACCTACCCACTTGATGATGGCAAACATGTTAGATTCCTTGCAGAACATGGGGCAGAGGTGGTTGAGAGAGATGTTGTTGTAAGCGATAGAATAATAACAAGCACCGGCCCGGCAACAGCTTTCAGCGTTGCTTTCAGGCTTTTGGAGATGTTCAATGGCAGGGAGGATGTGGTGAAAGTCAAGAAAGCCATGATGTTCTAAGCAGGTGGTGGATGTGAGGTTTGTTGAACTGAATCATGAGATCAAAGATGGCATGCCAGTCTATCCGGGATTGCCAAGACCCAGAATAACTGCATACATGAATCACGAAGAGTCCCGCTCCCGCTACGAAGGGAAGGCGGAATTCCATATAAGCAGGCTTGAAATGGTGGGAAACACGGCAACTTACCTCGATAGCCCCTTTCATCGCTATCCCAGTGCTTCGGACTTGAGCTCGATTCCCCTTGAAAATGTAGCCGGAGTTTCAGGAATAGTTTTGGATGCTGAACTGACTGAGCGTGAAATTCAGCCTGAAGATCTTGATTTTGAAAGAGAAGATCTCAGGAACAGGGCTGTTCTAATAAAAACGGGGTGGGATGAAAGATGGGGAAGTAAAGCCTACTGGGAGCCTGGGCCCTTTCTATCATCACAACTTGCAGAACTGCTGGTAGAGTGTGGTGCAAAACTTGTTGGTGTCGATTTTTGGAATGTGGATGATATTTTCAATCCTTTCAGGCCGGTTCATTCAAAGCTGCTTGCAGCCAGCATCCCAATCATTGAAAATCTCTGCAATTTATCTGCTTTCCCAAAAGAGGGCTTCAGATTTTATGCTGTGCCTTTGCGGATAGTCAAAGGCTCCTCAGTTCCTGTAAGAGCTTTTGCCGAGATTGATGGGTGATGGTATGCCCCTCGAAATCTGGCTTCGAAATGCGAGGAAAGAAGATTTGTCCCTGATAGTTGAGCTCCTCAAAAATGGTAATCTGCCCTATGAAGACATTCCCTCCAAGCTGGATTGCATGTTCATAGTATATTCCGAAAAAATCGTTGGAATAGGTGGCATTGAAATTTATGGCAAGTATGGACTGCTGAGGTCCGTTGTTATAAAGGAGGAGTTCAGGGGCAAGGGATATGGCATGAAGCTTTGTATGAAGCTTATAGAGAAAGCAAGACAGAGAGGTGTGAGAGAACTCTACCTCCTCACCACCACTGCAGAAAGGTTCTTCAGAAAGCTGGGCTTTAATGTTGCTGAACGTGAAAGAGTTCCGGAAGTTATACAAAAGACGGATGAATTTTCCAGCCTATGCCCTTCCACAGCCCTTTGCATGATGAAGAGAATCTAATAGATTTAGAGATAAACGGCTGATTTAGCGTGTTAGAAACTGTTGTATTCTCTTTTGTCAGAATTTTGTTTAAGAGTTACAAGGGCAATTGAGCCCTATCAGACTCTCAAAATGACTTTGTGGGAATCGTTTATGTTAAATGTATTCGAAATACCAATAAGCATATATAGTCTAAAATCTAAATTATTAATGGTGATATAATGCCGGTATGTCCGGTATGTAATATCGAGCTTGAAAGGTATGAAGCCATGGCGTTACATCTCCAGCTCTACCACAGAGCAGAGGATGGAATAGACAGGTAGTCTGAACCACTTTCTGAGGTGTTTATATTCAGTAACAGGTTTTTACTCTCTGTTATCAACCACTGGCCCTCATTCGTCTGCGTTTTATCAATTGGTTAACAAGATGACCATTCGACCATTGAAGCATATATATGGTCTGGGTGATGGTGTTTACTTGTCATTTGTTGTCTGATGTTAATCATGGAAGGTACAAATTGCTTAGAATGTGAGACATTACTCTGTATAAACCTACACAGATGAATATGTTGTTAAGAGGTGTAGACCTTCAAGGGATCTTATCGATTTTGGAAAGAAGAATTCATTATGCATCGTTCCTGCAATCTTCACTGCAAAAGTTCAGTCGAGGGGTGTGCCTAACTGATCAGGCACTTGTATGACTATTAAAGACCGAAAATTTTAGTGAACAGTGTTAAGTAACCTGACGTGAATTATTTTATTCGGTGAAAAACATGGGCAAATTGAGGAATGTTGAGATAGTTAAAACCCTTGATTTGAGAGAACTTCCACCACCTGAAAGGCATGGGAAGATAATGGAGCTCTGGAACTCCCTGAAAGAGGATGAAGCTTTCAGAATAATCAACGATCACGAACCCAAGCCGCTTTATTACATGTTCTCCGCAGAATATCCAGGGCAGTTTGAATGGAAGTATGAGAAGCAAGGCCCAGATGAGTGGGTTTTTGTGATTTCAAAAACCTCAGATGGAGAAAGCAGGAAGGCTGAAAAAGTGAAAAAGCTTTTAAGAGATCTAAAGAGTGTTGAGGATCTGGAAAAGCTAAAAGATGAGGCAAAGGATATTTTGAGGAGTATATCTCCGACTGAACTTGCTTTAATCGAGCAGGAGATGATCCATGAAGGTGTTTCAAGGGAGGAAATGAAGAAACTTTGTGATGTGCATCTTGAAATTCTCAGAGAGACTCTCGAGAGTACGGAGGTGAGTGTTGAGCCTGGACATCCAGTTCACACAATGATGGAAGAGCATAAGATGATTCTCGGATTTCTTGACAGGCTGAAGGAGGTTCTTGATAATCTTGAAAAGGCAGATGATTTTGAAGATGTCAGGGAGGATGTTGAATTTCTGATACACATAGCCGAGCATCTTGTGGAGGCTGACAAACATCATGAGAGGGAGGAGAGAGTGCTGTTTCCAGTGTTAAAGGACCATGGAGTTGTGGAGCCACCTGAAATAATGAAAGAGGAACATAATGAGATGAAACCGAGAAAAAAGGAGCTTTTTGAGGTTGCTAAGAACTGGGAAGGCTTTGACTACGATGAATTTGTTAAAAAAGTGAAAGAGCTTGCAGAGTACATAGTTCAGGAACTTCCAAAGCACATATACAAGGAGGACAACGTGCTCTATCCTCTTGCAGTTCAGACAATACCTGTGGAGTTCTGGAATGAAATAAAAAGAAGGTGTGATGAGATAGGTTACTGCTGCTTCACTCCCGAACACTGATTTCCCTTCTGGATCAATTTTTTTAAGGTATTATGGGTGAAATCTATGAGAACGACGAGCTGTGATATTCGATTTCTGGAAAAACCCGACACTTCCCTCAAAATTCAGCTTAAGATTTCAAAAAGAACCTCCATACCCTGTCATTAAGGTGATGCAGATTTTTCACTGCCTTACCGCTCTCACCGATCATTTCAGTTCCATCCACCAGTGCGATACCAACGGCAAGGGGTGTGAGCTTTCTCTCAACAACAACATAGCAGAAATCACCCTTCCTCAGACTTTCATCTGCCTGAACTATGCCGGGTCTCATCACATCTGCTCCGTTCATAATAAATTTCACAGCTCCCTCATCCACAACAACCATTCCATTTTCCGGTCTGAATTTCATTATTCCATAAAGAGTGAAGTAGTATCTGCCCTCATGCTCAAAGATCAGGGGCTCACCATCCACAAGCAAAACCGTTCTTCCATTTACCTCAACCCTGTCAATCTCACCTTTAATTTCAATCCCAAAATTACCCCTGATTTCCTCTGCAACTCTCTTAGCTTCCTTCTTTCTGAGTCTCTGCCTCCTCATAGTCCCATCCGATATTTTTAAATACACTCAATGTGACTGGGATTAAAAAACTCACGGAGGATTAAAAAATGGCAAGACCTCTTGATGTGCTGAACAGATCTCTCAACACCTCAGTGCTTGTCAGGCTGAAGGGTGGAAGGGAATTCAGGGGTGTGCTTGATGGGTATGATATACACATGAATCTTGTTCTGATAAATGCTGAGGAGATCCAGGATGGAGAGGTTGTCAAAAAGCTCGGGAGTGTTGTTATAAGGGGAGACACTGTTGTGTTTGTTTCACCATCTCAGTGAGGTGATTGAGTGTCAGATGGAACTACTTCAATGGGTAAGAGAGGAAGAAAAATCATCCATATCAAATGCAGAAGATGCGGTAAGGTTTCGTTCCACAGAAGAAAGGGATACTGCGCGTCATGTGGTTTTGGAAGAAGCAGGAAAATCAGGAATTACAGCTGGATTGTGAAGAAAAAGGACAGATACTGAGATGTGTGGTGTAGTTGGAGTCTACTCTGAAAATGAGGATCTAACCTCCAAAATCGCTTTTTTCTCCCTCTACGCATTACAGCACAGGGGTCAGGAATCTGCCGGCATATCTGTTTTCGGGGATTACATCCATATCCACAAGGGGATGGGGCTCGTAAACGAGATATTCGACACAAAAAAGCTTGACGGAATGAAGGGAAAGATCGCTGTTGGACATGTGAGGTATTCCACAACAGGAGAGAGCAGAATTGAGAACGCTCAGCCTCTGCTTGTCAAAACCAAACAGGGTGCGATGGCCATAGCCCATAATGGAAATCTGGTAAACTACCCATCCCTGAGAGATGCCTTGGAAAGAGAGGGTTCGGTTTTTGTGTCAGACTCAGATACAGAGGTCATAGCAAAGCTTATGGCAAGGGAGATGGTATCAAATGACCCGATAAATGCGATAGTCAATCTTTCAGGTCAGATTAAGGGGTCATACACACTTGTTTTTGCATTCAACGACCTTCTTGTTGGATTCAGGGATTCCCATGGTTTCAAGCCACTGATTGTCGGCGAAGGTGATTTTGGATACATCATCGCAAGTGAGAGCTGTGCCATCGATGCGGTTGGAGCGGAAATTGTGAGGGATGTTGAGCCGGGAGAGGCGGTTATTATCAGAGATGGGGAAATCGAGTTCATAAGAATTGAGAAATCCATCCGAAATGCTCTGTGCGTGTTTGAATACATATACTTTGCCCGTCCGGATTCAATAATAGATGGTGTGAGCGTTTATGATGTCAGACAGAGAATCGGCAGAATACTGGCAAGAGAATCCCCGGTTGAGGCAGATATCGTCTCTTCAGTTCCGGACAGCGGTACAACGTCTGCCATTGGATTCTCAAAAGAGTCGGGAATAGAGTACTTGGAGGCTCTTATAAAAAACAGGTATGTTGGAAGGACATTCATTCTGCCAGATCAGAACACGAGGGAGCTGTCTGTGAAGATAAAGATGAACGCAATAAGAAATAACGTTGAGGGTAAGAGAGTTGTGCTCATTGATGACAGCATAGTAAGGGGGACGACGAGCAGAAAGATAGTGGATATGGTGAGAAGTGCCGGAGCCAGGGAGGTGCACTTCAGGGTTGGCAGTCCTCCCATAATATCTCCCTGCTATTTTGGAATCGATATGTCTACAAGAGAGGAGCTCATAGCCTCAAGCAAAACTGTTGAGGAGATAAGAAGGGAGATAAACGCAGATACACTGGCTTATCTGAGCCTTGAGGGGCTCATTGAAGCTGTTGGAAAGGAAAAAGAGAGTCTGTGCCTCGCATGTCTCACGGCGAAGTACCCTGTTGATGTGAGTGAGGCCCAGACATGCAGGAGCTGCTGATCATAGTCCCAGAATTTTCGGAACGTTCTTCTCGTACGGGGGATGGATTATCCCGTACTCGGTGATTATTGCATCAACGTTTTCGAGAGGCGTTGCATCAAATGCCGGATTGTAGACCTTCACGTTCTGTGGAGCCATCAGGGTTTTTCTGCACTTAACATTGCAGTAAATCAGCTCTTCTCTTCCTCTCTCCTCTATTTTCACATCCATTGCCTTCTTATCCCAGTCAAAGGTCGTCTTTGGTGCGGCAACATAGAACGGAATTCTGTGAGCCTTTGCCAGAACTGAGAGTGTGTACGTCCCTATCTTGTTGAAAACGGCATCTCTAACAATTCTGTCAGCACCAACTATGACCTTGTTGACAAGCCCCCTCTGCATAACCATCCCTGCCATACTGTCGGTTATGAGTGTGACATCTATCCCATCCTGCACCAGCTCCCAGGCTGTGAGCCTTGAACCCTGATTCAGCGGTCTGGTTTCGCATGCAAAAACCCTCAACTCCACTCCCTTTTTCACAGCACTTCTTATGATACCAAGGGCGGTTCCCCAGTAAACCGTGGCAAGGCTGCCGGTGTTGCATATTGTGAGAACAGAGTCTCCATCATCAAAGAGCTCTGCTCCGATATTCCCCATTCTCATATTTCTCTCAACATCCTGATCTGCTATTCTCTGAGCCTCTTTCAGTGCAATTTCCCTTATTTCATGAACACTATCTCCTTTGATGGCCCTGTTCAGAACCCTGTCAATACCCACAAACAGGTTTACCGCTGTGGGCCGTGTTGATGCCAGATACTCCGCTCTCTTTTTCATGTGGTTTTTAAGATCGTTCACATCTCTGAAATCTCTCTCAAAAGCTGACAGGGCAACACCGTAACCTCCGGCGGCCTCAAGAGCAGGAGCCCCTCTTACAGCAAGGGTCTTTATCGCCTCACCAAGCTCCTCAACTGTTCTGCATGTGAGAATTTCGAATGCATCGGGAAGCTTTCTCTGGTCGATGAGCTTTACAGTGTTCTCCTCCCAGAATACGGTTCTCATCGAATGAGGAAGGAGCATGGTATTTATTAAAGCTTTTACCTGCTCACAGATGCCATGATAAATAGTTTTAAATACTGAATTTCTGGTTAGATTGGTCATGGCTGACATGGTTGATTTTGTCTTTTTTGCAGCCCTTCTTTTCGGCATCCTCAGTCTTGGGATATCAAAAAAGCTTGATGAACTCCCTTTTCTTATGCTCTCAGGAACCGTGCTTGTTTTGGCCACAATCATCGAGGCTTTAAAATTCCTTAACATCAAGCTTGGGTGGGTTGGGGCAATTTTCCTGTTTTTCACCGCATTTGCCTCATTCATTCTATTTGCAGCTCTTGCAGGGATTCTTGTTTACAGAACTTTAAGTTCGGGAAAGTGATCTGAAAAGTGGGAGATTCATTCCTCCCCTTCAATTGCCCTCCTCAGATAGTCCTCTCCGGTTATGTCCAGCACTGTGAGCCCTGTTTTCAGACTTTCTGCCTCTCTCTGAGTGAGCCTCTCCATGAAAACGCCGTCATCAATTATCGCACTGTTTCCGTGGGGATCCTCAAGTATGAGGGTCAGCCTTTCTTCCCCCTCCATGGCCTTTCTCAGCTTTTCAAGAATGAAGTCACATCTTTTTACTGCCTCCTCATTGTCCGAGTTCCATCTTTTGGCCATCTCCACTATCTCCTCAAATCTAAGAAGAATTCCTTCAACATTCGTTATAAAGCCCTGACTTGCCGGTCCAGGCTCCATTGCAAGCCCGAGCTCAGGAATTCTGACAGTTCCTGATGTTGACCTGACTATCTTTGAAAACAGCGTTTCTCCTTTAATTTCGAGTTTGAATCTCACAGGATCCTTTATCTCTGCAGAGAAGGAATCTGAGTGTTTGAAACCACAGTGACAGTTTATTGAGGTGAGGAGAATTTTACCAAAATAGGGTGTGTCATAAACTGCCGTAACAACATTCAGTTCCTGTCCGCAGGCTGGGCAGGGGATCATCTCCTGGTTCCTCTTATCTTGTTCCTGTCTATCTTGATCCCCATTGGAGTGATTATTATGTACTCCTCACCGAGACCGACAATATCTCCGTGCACGTCCTCAGCAAGCTGCCTGAGATCCTTCAGAATTCTGTCATAGGTAAGCTTGTCATGTCTGAGGAATGCCACATCTGCAATGACTATGTTACCATCATAAACCTGCCTTCTCACCTCGGGGATCTCATTAAGGCTTGTGATTTCGGCTACCTTTATGTAGGTTTCACCCTCACCTTCAAGCTCCGCTTCAAACTCACTCAGATCAAGTTCCTCGTATTCATCAACCCTGACCCTCTCCTGCTTTCCAAAGAGCTTCTCAATCAGACTCATGACACTCACCTGAATTGAATTGAGATAAATACTATTTAAATTTTCAGTTAAATTAGATGACGGCCAACTGGCTGGGTGAGGTTCGGGGTCAGTAAAACTGATTGTTGAAGAGAAGGATGGGCTTAAAGAACTATCCATGCTATTTGAGATTTTTGAGGAGCTTGAGATGGATAAAGAAGTCAGGAATCTGGCTTATGAATTTGTAAAAAATAAAATGGTTTACTGCCGAATGATGCTCTGATTCTGGCCACCTGCAAGTTTTATGGGATAAAACATCTGATTTCGTTTGATGATGGTTTTGAAGGGGATATGCAAAAAGGAAGGTATGGTGCTTATTGACAGCGTTTAGGTGTTCGGTGATGGAAAACCTCTTGAAGAATCAGGGGTTGAAGTGCAATTAGTTGAATAAAAAGTTTAAATATTATTGTGGTATTCAATAGTATAATGGATAACAAGGTGGAAAAATTGCGACTAAATTCACCCAATACAAAGCCAAAATTCAATAACTTGGCTGACCTAGAGAGGCTGCTGACCGGGTCATATTCTGAATCAAAGCTGGAAGACATTTTTGGTGGATATGAAGTCGAAGTGGCTGAAAAGCCATTCTTCTTAATCTCAAACAGAGAAAGAGCTGACCTAAAAATTCCTGAAAGGAGACGGGGCAAAAAGGTAATTCTGTCCAACCTGAAGCTGATTCCAGGCATAGGGGAAGCTACTGAACGCATGCTGAAGGAGCAGGGCTATGAGACTGTGGAAGATCTCATGCAACACCCCCGCTTCGGTGCTGAAGCCTTAAGACTGTTAAGGCTGCTGGAGGATGGAATGAATCCCAGATTAATCCAGTGGATGGATAGGCGATTACCTAAATCTCATCCTGCAAGGCTTCACCTAGCATGTCTGTGCGAGAAGGAAGAGTTCACGTTCATGGACATCGAAACAATGGGCTTGGCAGGAGAACCAGTAATATTGATTGGAGTTGCCAAATTCGAAGGCAGCAGGGTTTCAGTCAAGCAATATCTGGCCCGCAATTACGAAGAAGAACCTGGGATCCTTTCCGCATTCACATCGCATTCTGAAGACGTGCTAGTAACATTTAACGGAAGTAGCTTCGACATCCCCTATCTGTCATACAGAATGAGCTGTCACAGGCTTGGAAGAGTTAATGGAAAGGCCCACTTCGATATCCTTCTGTTCTCCAAACGAGTGTGGAGAGATGAGCTGCCGAACTTAAGGCTGAGCACACTGGAGAGATACATCTTGGGCTTGGAAAGGGAAGACGACATCCCAAGCTTTCTGGTGCCTCATTTATATAGGAGATATCTGGATACGAATAATGTAGGACTGCTGGTTCCGATAATCCAGCACAACAGGCAGGACATCGTTTCGATGATGGGCCTGTTTTCCAGGCTTTTTGAGGAGTTGTGAGGAGGTGTGATTTTTGAAAGGTACTTCCTTTGAAGAAAAATTTCGAAGATGTTGCGAGACGGTTACAAACGTTTGCAAAAATCTGGATCCGTACAGCCTGCTTGAGATTGAGAAGGACAGGAGAGGCAGGAGTAAAACTGAGCTTTTGTTCATCGGAATGGCAAACGTCGCTAGTTACTGGTGGTGTGCAAGAAAGGCTGTTTTAAAGAGCAGATTGAGAGAAATTGAGTTTTTTGCATCGTATTTCTTGGACAGGTTGCTGTACTCTATGCTTCTTGGCTATGTGGATCAACTTCCCGCTACTCCAGAGAAGCTTCTTGACGTTGGCGATGAGATAACTCTGAATGACATTGAAAAGCTGCTTTGGGAAGAGATATCCCAGGATGCCGATTCTGAGAAAGTAAGTGATGACATCAATGAAAAACTGGCTGAACTGGGAATTGATCCAGCAGATTTAGAAAAGGATTCAATGCTGCGAGGCAAAGTTTATGAGAAGCTAAAGATGGAAAGGTATCCAACAATCAGATGGAATTTTGAGTGGCGAGACTACGTCGTTGTTGGTATTCCAGACGGCATAACTGAGGAGTTCGTTTATGAATTCAAGACGACCAAAAGCAACTTCCTTTTTAGATATATCGAACGGGTTGCATTAACGCAGGCGGACCTCTATGGATACTTCTTCAAGCGTGATAAAAAAAGAGTTCAGGTTTACGTAATTCAACAGGATAGCGTCTTGAGTTTCGATGGTCAGGTGGATGTGTCTAGGGCAGAAGAAACACTTGATAAGTTCCAGCAAGCTGATACAGATTTGGACTCGGCTATATATCCTATAGACTGGAAGTGCAATTCATGCGAGTTCCGTGAACTGTGTTAATAGGTGAAATGAATGAAGGCCTACATCACAATCCTCGGCTGCTCCACCTGGGCGCTGATCAACACGTATTACGCTGTTCTCATGGAAAAAGCATACCATCCAGACGTAATCCACATCTTCGCAGAAGACATCTATGCGGAAGAGCTGGAAAAGGCTGCTGAAGGCATCAGAATTCTGAGCGAAGAATTCGGTGTCTCTCCCGAGATAAAAACCCACGTTGTGCCTGAGGCTGACTTCGTCGAGGCGGGCAAAACAATAAGCGAGCTGATAAGGAAGCTGAGGGAAGAGGGATGCAGCATTGCAATTGACATAACTCCGGGCAGGAAAGCATTGGTCGCAGCAGCCTTAATCCCGGCAGTGAAGCACAGAATGGACCACGTTTTCTATCTTGCCGTGAAGAGGCTTGAAAACAGGCCATACATGATGATACCTCTGGCAAACCAGAGTCTCAGGGACTTCGTAGGAGAAGCTCGAAGCAAATGAGGATGTTTGTGGCAAAATTTAATTAGAATGCCATCGAGGAGAGAGTATGGGCATCGATGTCAAGAAACTGGACAGACATGGAAGAATTGTCATCCCAAAGGAGTGGAGGGAAAAGCACGGAGATGAGGTCATAGTTCTGGTTTTCGACGACAGGGTTGAAATTCTCCCGAGGAGGGGCAACGTGATGAGGTTTGCGGACAGCATTGAGGTGGAGGAGCTCAGGGAGTGGGAGGAAATGAGGGATGAGCTCTATGAGGTTCGTTGATTCCAGCGTTCTCATTTACGCGATGCTGAAGCCAAGGAAGGAACCTGATGGAAAAATAGCAGAGATGAAGAGGAAATCCATGGAGATACTGAAGAAGATACAGGAAGGAGAGGAGGTCGCTACCACCGTTGTACATCTGAGTGAGGTTGCAAACGTGATAGCCAGCAGAAACAGCGTGAGGACATCTGCTGAATTCGTTAAGGAGTTTATGAGCCTTAAAAACGTTGAAGTTTTTGAGGTCAGCCCGGAGGATTACCTGAAAGCGTCTCTGGTTGCACTGGAGAGGGAAGTTGACGTCAATGACGCTCTGGCCTATCTCAAGATGACGGAGAAGGGAATAGAGGAGATATACACCTTCGACAGGCATTTCAGAAAGCTTGACGTGGTGGTAGTTTGAACGAGGAAATAGCGAGTGCGGATGAGCTCCAGATCCTCCTGAACCTTGTTGATGAAATCAGCCTGATGTATCCCCTGTACTCCAGATTCCAGCTTTTCGAAGCGAAGCCAGAAGGTGAAGGCTATAAGCTGAGCATCAAGCAGGGCGAAGTTGATTTCGAGAGGCAGCAGAGCTACTTCGACCACCTTGCAGATGAGATGCCTTCCTACAGCGACTTTGCAGAATGCCTGCTTGTCAGCGGAGTAATCTCCTACGAGAACTCGGAAGAGTTCAAGGATATGCTCAACCACTACCGCAGCCTGAAAAAGAGGGTGTACTTCTGCCCCGACACCAACGTCATCTATCACCGCTTCATGTCCGTCTCCTCCCTCTTCAAACCCGAGGAGATTATTCTAGTTAACACGACAGGAGAAGAGATCGAATCCTCCCTCAACTTCAAATACGCTTCGTCAATCATCTCAGAGTTGAAGAGGCTTACAAAGTACCAGCCCTTCTTGCTTGATGAGTTCCTGAACAGGAGAATGAAGAAGTCAAGGCTTGCAGCATACATAGCGATGAAGGAGTACAGAGAGCTGAGAATGCAGGGGATAGAGGTTGAGGGAGTTGAGAGGTCGACGGATGACAAAGAGATGAATGATTTCATAATCGTCAGAACCCTCAGGCGATTTGAGAAGGAAAGGGCGGCGATGCCTGTCCTGCTGACAGCAGACAGGCAGATGGCTGACATATGCGAGGCTGAAGGCGTTGAGTACTTCCACTTCTCAATTCCACATGCTGTAAGGGCCGATTACTGTGACAGCACTTCATTGATAAACCTGATATACAACCTTGCATGCGTGTTTGGAGTAGTGAGGTTGAACAGCGTCGTAGTCTTTGGAGAATTCAGAGGAAAGAAGGGCTTTGACGAGCTCAAGCTGAGGTTTCTGGATGAGAACCTTTACGATGAGTTCGGCAGGCATCTCCGCATCTGCAGGAGGCTGATGAGGCTTGGCATCGAGAATTAGGGCTGTGGTATTTGACATGGACAACACCCTGTTTGATTTCGTTGAGGCGAAGATTAAGGCGTGTAAGGCTGTTGTCGAATATCTCGGGCTAGATGATGAGTGGGAGCTCCTGAACTATTTCCTGAGAGGGAAGCACGGATTTGAAGACAACAGGAACATTGAAGATTTCATGCTGGATAAAGGAGTTTACAGCCAGGGGAAGTTCGAAGAGTGCTGTCGAATCTATGAGGAAGTGAAGCTTGGTCATATCAAGCCATATTCCGGCGTCAGAGAAGTTCTTGAAAGGCTGAAGGAAATGGGAATGAAGCTTGCTGTTGTAACGGATGCGTTGAACGGGCATGCTCTGAAAAGGTTGCAGAGAGCCGAGCTTTTACACTACTTCGACGTTGTTGTTTCGGGAGATATGACCGGCAAAAGGAAGCCTGAGCCCGACTCAATAAGGCTTGCCTTAAACAGGCTTGGAGTTCGTCCAGAGGAGGCAGTTATGGTTGGGGACAGTATTCGCAGAGACATAGAGGCAGGGAAGAGGCTGGGGATGATTACGGTTTATGCTGCTTACGGAGACAGGAATTTCTTTGAGAATAGAAGAGGAGGTGCTGACTTTACTGTTGAGAGCATAGAAGATCTTTTGACAATTCTGCCAGGTTTAAAATCCAGAATATCATAATTGCTTACAACAGAACTCTTTTTAAGCTACTCTAATGCCTTAGCATCCTCGATCTCTCAATCTCAGCTCAAGATCTCTTAAACTTTCAACGTATGCCTTCCACTCCATGTAGTCGTCCCACTCCTCGAACTCCTCATCTTTCTCCTTCAGCCTATTCTCAAATTCTTCGAACGAGCAGCCATATTTATTCTCAAAAAACCTTATTTTTTCCTTAACAGGTGTGGGTTAAGAGATTATCTTTAGCCTCTCATACTCCTTTATTTCGTCACTCGGAACTATTATCCCCTTCTTCAACACCTGAAATTAGTTTTCTGGCATTTTTAAAGAATGTTGGGTTTTCAAACTTTAACCTTCTACCGTCCTCGAACAATGTAAGACATTCCGTCAGTAAGCTTGAAGAATTGAAATCTATCGCTATGTGTTCTTAAGTAAATTATAGAATTCAAAAAATTTCTTTTACGACTTCTAAAGCTTTTCTAACCTCTAGTTCAGAGAACTGGGGCTTCAAACTTTTGACAGTTTCAATGATTTCACTTTCAGACAACCTACCATAGAAGTATAGAACTGTTGCAATAAGTGATAAATCCCTCGCCCTTTTTTGACCGAATTTTTCGACGAGAAAATCAATAGCTTCTTTCACACCCGTTTCAAGCTCTGCTAGATCATAACCCTCAGCAAGCCTTATGAAGTAACCTCTATCGGGATCCCACGAAACGTCTATAATACCAGTTGATTCAAGCCGTATCAGTTCGCCCTCGACCTCAAAGCTGTAGGGACCATAGTGATATAGTGTGTATTCGTAGTCCACCAACCCCTTTCTTTTGAGGAAGTACATCATCTTCTGGATGGTCGTTTTTCCTACTTGCTCTGTCTTCTCGTTTAGTTTCGAAACAAGATACGCAAAAATAGTCTTTTTTTCATCTATCATAACAAACCCTCCTTTTCAAGCAATTGTTTAGCCTCATCTTTTGACTCAGGATAAACGTAAAGTCTCCTCTGTTTCATCTCTTCCATTTTTGGCACTATCCTTGAGATTTTTGATAATGGCATCAATTTATCATTTCCCAATTTAATAAATATCTCCATTGTACCACCTTCGCCATTGACCTCATACCATCTATTCTCTGCAAGATCCTCGTAGACAGATAAATCTCCAAGTGTCTCCTTTACCCTCTCGAACTTCTCAATTGCATCATCATCCGGTATTTCTGGTGTTTCTTCCTCCTTATCCTCCTGACTTAAATCCAATAGAGTTCATATGGAAGAGTATAAAGCGAGAGCTTTCTCCTCTGCTGCTAAA
>DACG01000012.1 GCA_002494725.1 Geoglobus sp. UBA235 | reverse complement strand
TGAGGGGGGTGATTGGGCCGTACCCTATGAAATCATTTTTAAGGTGATAGAATATCCTTTCAAATCCATCCTCTTCGATTTTTATACCCATCTCTTTCAGAAGCTTTTTGGATACCTCTTCGAGATGTTTGACTCTATCTTCAACATATCCTGAAAGTGCTTCAACTACAGAATTTCTCAGAACATGATACACAGAGTACAGATAATCATCAAGTTCTGGTTCAAGTACATGATATTCGTAATTTTCAGTTTCGTGATTGAACACGATCTGTATTTTTGAATATGGTTCTTCTATCCAGTATTCCTCGATTAATTCATATTCCGGTGGAAGTTCTTTTTCATCTGCTGCATTTTCCTTCTTTTCTTCAATTTCTTCATGCAACTCTTCCTTCGACCTTCTCTTCAGTAATTTAAGGGAGAGTCTCATCCTTATCAAATGATTATTATCATTAACACTTATTAAACTTTTCCATTCTCTCGCAAAAGTAATATTTAACCGAGAGTCAAAGTAAAACAGGGGGCATAGAACCCGACGGAGCTGAAAAGCATGAGGCTCCGTGGCTCACAGCCCCTACATACAAAAAGGTTTTATATCGAATGATATGTGGTTTTATCATGATTGGAGTTCTAATCTCTCCAGGAAAATTTTTTGATAACCTCGACAATTTTGGTTACAAAATTGTCGCTGCTGTCGCATTTCTCTCAGCAGTACCTTCTGCTCTGACACAATATCTGATAATCTCAAACATGCTTCACCTCTTTCCACCTGAAATAAGGCCAATACTTCAAATATCGAGCGTATTTGGCATTGTTATCTCGTTTATCGTAACATTCATCCTGATACTTGTTGTTGCGGGTATAGTTCATCTGATCTCAGGATTTTTTGGTGGGGAAGGAGAGTTTGTAAGGACAGCCACGGTAGCAGGATATGGAATGATCCCATCTATAATTCTCAGCTACATTCAGGTAGGAATTTTTCTATATACGCTAAACCAGTACGGAGGATTTAATAGCCCGCAGGAGCTCATTGGATTTATAACAGACCAGACAAGGATTACGTCAAATGTGATTCTCTCAGTTGCTGGAGCATTCTGGAGTGTTGCTGTCATGTCTTCAGGGATATCCAAGATAAGGAAAATTCAGTACTCAAAGGCCCTGATTTCCTGCCTCATACCGTTCCTTTTATATCTCGGGTACCTGATATACGGGATATACTCTATAAAATCCCTTGAAAACCTGAAAACGCTTTCAGCCCTCTGACTCAACGTCCTTCATCATGTGCTTCTTTCTTTCCTTTGCCGTGTATCCTGTGAGTTCATCAAGGAACCTGTTGTAGGTTCTCAGGGTTTCAAGGGCGGTTGAATCATCAACATCCGGGTTTGTTCTGCTTTCGGCCTTCAGAGTTTTCCCATCAAGCCACAGCTTGAGCTCCTCAATTGCCTTGTACCTGACAATGTAAACATCGCCGTCTTTTTCAAAATCCCCAAAGTGCTTCCTTATCATCTCCTCGAGCCTTTCGTTTGTAGGTTTGAAGCCTCTCTTGAACCTGTATTCCCGCATAGCCGGAGAAACGGAAAAAGTATAATATAATTTACCCCAATATCAGCTTATGGAAGATACGAGAATATTTGCCGAGAGTGTTGATGTTGAGGAACCCCTTCTCATTACAAGCTTCCCGGGAATAGGACTTGTCGGGACAATTGCAAGCGGGCACTTCATTGTTGAACTCAATTTAGATCCCGTTGGGGTTCTTGAATCGAGCATGCTGCCTCCAATTGCGACTCTCAATGAGGGAATAATACAGCCACCCATAAGAATATACCAGTGTCAGGAGAAGAATTTCATTCTCATCCACTCTGACGTTCCCATTCATCCTGGAATAGCATACATACTGAGCAATGCTATAATTGACTGGGCTGTGGAGATTAAGGCAAGAAGGGTTGTTTCAATAGCGGGTTTGACAACATTTGAGGACAGGAAGAGGGTTTTTGGTGCCGCAACAACCAAAGAAACACTTGAGGAGATAAGGAACCATGTGGAGGTTTTCAGAACCGGAACGATAAGCGGGATTGCTGGAAGCCTGCTTAACGAGTGCTTTGCCAGAAAGATCCCGGCCTACGCACTTCTTGGAGAAACATCGGGATTCAATCCAGATCCGAGAGCCGCTGCTGAGGTGATAAATACCCTAAACAGGATTTATTCATGGGAGATCAGTGTTGAGAAGCTTATAAAAGAGGCGGAGATCATTGAGGCTCAGATGCAGAAGCTTGCAGAACAGACACAGATGCATGAGGTTAAGGAGGAGTATCATCCGATGTACGGGTGATGGAGATGAGGTGCTTCATTATCTCCGGAATTTCAAGAACGATAATTGAGGACATTCTCAGAGGGCATCTCAGAACTCTTGAACTCAGAAATGTGATCAACATAGCAACCGCACTTAATGCTGAAATTGGTGACTGTGTTTTTGTCACCTCTGCCAAGAACTCTGATCTTGCAAGAGGTGTAACCGGAATAATCTCAATGGTTGAGGGAAAGGAGATTGTATCACACTCAACACTTTATGCGAGAAATGATTACATTGAGGAGTGTGAAATGACTGTTGTCAGGCTCAAAATCTCTCCCAGATCGGTTGGCAGAATACTTCAGGTTTTCAGAAAAGACATCCTGAGTCCTGTTGAGGCGGATGTTCTCAGAATTGATAGCTTCTTTGCAAGATAGCGAGTATGATAGAAGAGTACGAGTTTGGGAGGATAGTTGTCAACGGGAAGGTATACTTCTCTGATGTGATAATTCACCCCGATGGCGTGGAGGAAGGGTGGTGGAGGGAAGAGGGGCACAGGGTCACAATGAGGGACATTGACATAATAGTCCAGCTCAATCCTGAGGCCGTGGTTTTTGGAAACGGGACAAGCAGAAGGGTGAGGGTAGATAGAGAGGTCAGGAAATACTTCGAAAGCAGAGGTGTGGATGTATTTGAGGATGACAGCCACTCAGCTGTGAAAATCTTTGAAAGTCTGATAAGATCTGGCAAGAGGGCAGTGCTTGCCATACACCTTACCTGTTAGATTTTTATTCCCTTCAGCCAAACTCTTTCTGTGAGAGTAATAAGGCTGAGAAAGGATGACACTGATGATGCCAAGCTCAGAATTCCGGCTGAGATAATCAGAAAAGGAGGACTCGTCGCATTTCCCACCGAAACCGTTTACGGGCTCGGAGCCGATGCCCTAAATGAAAGGGCGGTCCGGAGGATATTTGAGGTGAAGGGGAGACCAGATGACAATCCGCTTATAGTTCACATTTCTGATTTTGAGGAGATATACAGAATTGCAAAACCCAACAGAGTTGCATTGAAGCTCATTGATGAGTTCTTTCCCGGCCCTCTGACAGTTGTGATGGAAAAAAGAGAAGTTGTACCGGACGCAACAACTGGAGGGCTTAAGACGGTTGCTGTGAGAATGCCATCCCATAAGGTCGCTTTGAGGTTGATTGAGCTCTCAGGAACCCCCATCTCAGCTCCCTCAGCAAACAGAAGCGGAAGACCAAGTCCCACAAGGGCTGAGCACGTAATTGAGGATTTTGGCGATGAGATTGAATGTGTTGTTGATGCGGGGAAAACTGAAATAGGGCTTGAATCGACAGTTGTTGACACAACAGTATATCCAATCGAGATTTTAAGACCCGGAGCGGTTACAAGGGAGATGCTTGAAGAGCTGTTTGATGTGAGGGTGGTGAAAACATCGGAAGTTGCGAGAAGTCCGGGAATGAAGTACAGGCATTACTCTCCATCGGCAGATGTTGTTGTGATTGTCGGGAGAGATGCAAGATGGGAGATTGCAAGACTTGCTGAGAAATTCAGAAAAATGGGGAGAAATCCGGGAATTGCAGCCATGAAGCCAGACCTCAGCATTGACATTCCCTCTTACGATCTCGGAAGCAATCTCGATCAGTATGCAGAAAGGCTATTTGATGCTTTCAGAAGTCTTGACAGGAGCTGTGATGTCATAATTGTAGAGGGAGTTGAGGAGAAAGGGATAGGAGCTGCAATAATGAACAGGCTTTCAAAGGCTGGAAGAATATACCGGGTGTGAACTCAGAATGCGTCGTAAAGCCTCATCCTTCTCAGATACTCTCCTCTGTCAACAAGATTCTGAACAGCAACGGTGCCCTTATCAAGATGTTTTATTCTTTCAGGTGGGTACCTCATCTTTCCAAGTCCGAGCACATCTCCATCTCTGTTCACCACAAAAACAACATCATTCTCCTCCACATCTCTGTCCAATCCCACCACCGAAGATGCAAAGACATCTCTGCCATAAAGGAAGAGCATCTCACCTCTCTCGCTGACAAAAACCCTCTTTCTTCTTCCTCCAATATGGTAAGCACCCTCGAGCGTGAATCTGACTCTCCTGCTCCCCATCTCACCAACCTTTATCCCAGCCCATCTGAGGTTTATTCCTGAAACCCCGTTAATCAGCTGAAAGATCTCAGGAGTGCACATGTGAAGATTCTTTCTTTCATCTTCCACAATGAAAAAAACATACCTTTCAGCAAGACTTTCAGCTCCAAAAAACTTCAGAGCATTTTTCAGGAGCTTCAGTTCCTTTTGCTTAAGCTTCCTGATTTCCATATCCAGTCTCTCATCGATTCAACGGCCTTCCTCATCGAGGAATAGTCTCCATCCATCCTGAACGACTCAACAGAGTTTATTACCAGGGCCTTTCCTATCTCCTCTTTCAGCCTCTCTCTGTGCTCCTCCCCCATAACAACCTCTCCAAGCTTTGAAAGCTCTGAAGCGGAGTTGATGGGGGACAGCGGTATAACCGTGAACTCTCTCCTCAGGAAGTGGGGTTTTTCTTTTCTGTCAAGAAACTTCAGCCTGACTTTTGTCACTCCGGCAATAATGGAGGTGTTCACCTCAAGAGCTTTCTCATTGATTCCTATTTCATCCCTTTCAAGCTCAAGGCTGAATCCACCGAGCCTTGAAACATATGTATCTGACAGTATTTCCTTTGGATAGGGGTACATCAATTGACTTTTAATGAAAAATAGAATAGATAAAGTTTACGCTCTTTCTCTGAGGGCTTTTCCAAGAGATTTCGCAAGGTTAACAAGGAATCCCATTGCAAGTTTCACATCCGGGTCTGAAAGTGCCCTCATCAGTCCCACAATTCCCACAGGTTCTGGTTCCTTTTCGCATCTGCAAATTGCATCCCCTATGGAATCAAGAAGCATCAATGCTCTTTCACTTGTGAATTTTGCCGATACAAGTCCCAGATTTGTTATGAGTTCTGCATTCTTCTTGACTATCTCATCACTCAGTGTATCCTCAGCCACCTTGATGAACGCAGCAAAATCCTGAAGTGTCTCAAGAGCTCCGGTTTTTTCGAGCATAACGATCCTGTCAATTACCTTTTCGAGAGTTTCCTGATTTTCTGAAATTTTTTCCATAATCTTTTCATCATTCTCAGCCATTTTAATCACCTCACAGCAGCCCTCTCGCGGTAAGCCAGTATGCCTTGTTGTACGCAATTTTAACAAAATGCACAAACTTGCTTGGTACAACAGGCTGTGGTGGAGTGAAGTAGTCAAACCAGATGTATGTTGCCTCCTCCCATCCTGTCTCTATGAAACAAAATGCCTTTCCGTTGAACATTGCTGTTGGCTCGATGCCCTTTATCTCTGCAGCCAAATTCTCAGCGACAACTTCTGCCTGAAAGTGGGCAACGCTCCCTGCCTTACTTACCGGAAGATTTGTGGCATCCCCAAGTGCATATACATTGTCATAACCATCGGCCTTCAATGTATACCTGTCTGTAGGCACCCATCCACCCTTATCCCCAAGCCCCGAGTCAGTTATGACTTGAGCACCCCTATGGGGTGGTATGGCCACAAGCAGATCAAAGTCTTCCTCCTCTCCTTCCAGAGTTATTATTTTCTTTTCCTTAGCATTGATTTCTATCGGGTTGAAGAAGGTTCTGTACTCAATTCCCCTTTCATCAAACATCGGCTGGATCATCTCTGTAACAGGATCCATGATGAAGATCTTGTTTGTCGGATAGGTATAGACAACTTGGCTCTTATCCCTTACACCCCTTCTTTTCAGAAAATCATGGAGAATAAATGCAACCTCTATGGGTGCTACCGGGCATTTATGAGGGACACCTATGACGCTGATCACAATCTTTCCACCCTTGAAATTAGCAAGGGCAGACCTGAGCCTCTTAGATCCTTCAAGATCGTAAAACCAGTGACCTGCCTCCTTCAATCCAGGAATGTCTTCAGGTGTGATTCTTGCACCTGTTGCTATGACAAGGTAGTCATAGTCGTGGGTTTCTTTCTCGCATATAATTTTTTGATTTTCAGTATCTATTCTCACAGCTCTGTCCACCACAAGACGGACACTCGGATCAAGAAGCTCTCTTATATCTCTCCTGAGCTCATCCTCTCCAAGTCTGTTGAATATCAGATAAAGATAACCCGGTTCATAAATCTGATATGGTCTGTCAGTTATCAGAGTCACCTCAACTTTTCTGTCCCTTATTTCGTCCCCAATCTTCGGAATTAGGTAGTTGGCTGTGAGAGTTCCAGCTACTCCTCCACCGAGTATCACTATCCTCTTCATACAGAATCACCAAAAAAATAAAGTTTGGATTACTTTGTCTTTCTGACAACAATTCTCCAGTAGTCAGATTCCTTAAAAACACCGATGAGTTCATGTCCGGCTTTTTTAACCCACTCTGGAATGTCTTTGGCTGAACTTTCGTCGCTGGACCACACTTCTATTACTCTGCCAACATCTTCTTCCTTGATTGCCTTTATCAGTTCCATCAAGGGCCCCGGACAGTAACTTCCCCTCGCATCTATCACCCTGTCAGACTCAACGTCCATCCTCCACCACCTTTTCAGATAAACAGCACCTGTGCATCCTCTACCATCCCCAGGAATGCAGATACACCAACAACATCATCGAATATATCAACAAAGTCGTCCAGCTTCATCTTCAGCATGTCCATGATCATTCCACAGGCATATATTTTAATGTTTCCGACTTCCTTTGCCTGTCTCAGGGTGTCAATAAAAAGCGGTGCACCGCTCTCAAGCATACCCTTTCCGAGCTCTCCTGCAGTTTTCCATGTCCTGTTCTCAACCACATCCTTTCTGAATGCCATCAGTCCATCCATTGTTGCAAATACAACCACTTCATTCCCCAGGGTTGACGCAACACTGGCTATTGTGCTTGCCGCCTGAATCTTCTCAAGCTCACCACTTGCCAGAACAATTGCCAGCTTGCCCATATTCATCACCTCAATGAATGACTATCTCTTCGCTTTTTATATATCTTCTCGGTTTTTGAAAATCCGTGAAAAAGTGACGATTAATCAGGCTGTTTCCTGTTAAGGATTATATACTCAGAGGTGATCCGATGCTTGATGGAGGAGAAAATTCACCTTTTTGTCATCGGCACAGCCGGCTGTGGAAAGTCTTATTTCACAAAGGCATTTTCAGAGTATCTGGATCTCAAAAGGATAGATCATGCAATCGTAAATCTGGACCCAGGAGCAGATTACCTCCCCTACACACCTGATGTGGATGTCAGGGAATGGTTCACAACTGCTGATGTGATGGAGAAATACAGGGTGGGACCGAATGGAGCCCAGATAATATCCGCAGACCTGGTGGCCACAAAGGCAGGAGATATTGTTGATGAGCTCGACCTATACAGTGCCGATTACATTATAATCGACACCCCGGGTCAGATGGAGCTCTTCACATTCAGAACAAGCAGTGAGATAATAATAAACGAATTCGGAAGAAATAGCTGCGTGTCGGTTTATCTCTTTGACCCTGTAATCTCCCAGAGGGCTTCAGGCTTCATGTCAATGGTTTTCCTCTATTCCTCTTCAATCTTCAGGCTCAGAATACCCCAGATTCCGGCCCTGGGGAAAAGCGATCTTTTGCCAGAGCACGTTACAGAGAAGATAATCGGATGGAGCAGGGATCCCGATAAGCTGTATGATGATCTGATTGAGGAGAACGACCTCTCAGGAGATCTGTTCCACATGATGAGGGATGCGGGGCTGATAAGACCCCTCATTCCTGTCTCGTCAATAACCGGAAATGGAATGGATGACGTGTATGAGATGGTTCAGGAAATATTCTACGCCGGAGAGGATCTTGAAAGCCTCAGATATTAACCTCCTGCAATTGGAGGAAATATTGCCACTCTATCTCCCTCTTTCAGCTCGGGAATCCTGTCCATGTCCTTCACGTTTCTGCCATTAATCAGGATTATCCTGTCATCTCTGAGATTTCCATCAGCTTCAAAGACTTCACTGTAAAATCCCTCTCCAAATACCTCCTCTGCTTTCTTTACCGCATCCTCAAGAGTTCTTGCATCAACCTCAGCTCTCTTTCCGTATCTCTCTCTCAGTGTTGCGAAAAGTTCAATGGTTACCATAATTTAGATGTTGCTGAGATAATTTTAATTCTTTTTCTTCTGAATGGAATACATTATCATTTTTCGGTTACAACATAAACATAACCTACATTTAGTGTACTTACAAAATCCACAACACAATCTCTCCTCTAACACACCCAATCCACAAACAACAGACAATCTATCTCACCCACTAACAAAGAGACATTACAAAATCACTCTGTGAAGTAAAAAACCTATCAGAAACCGTAAAACTTATGTAAGAGGAGCCTCTTCTGTCTAAAAGCATTCCGATACCACCGGTAGTCTGTCGAACAAACTGCATATAGAGGCTATTGTCAAAAATATCTAACATTTTCGATATTAGGAAAGTAAAGAGGATAGTAGCGAGGTACACCAGCCTCAGAGCGATACCCGTGTTAAGGATAACCATCACTTCCATGTTCTTCTCAACCAGAATCTCTCACGTCATCAATGAACTAAAGCAAAGAAAAGAGCTAAGAGAGTTTCTTGGAATTGGAGAGAAAGAAGTGTCAAAGGAAAGCTACATCTACACTTTCCTCTCAAAGTTCAGCTTAAATGAATTCATAAACATTATTCTAAGGATTCTCAATTCAATAACGAAGTGAAGGGCAGAAACTCCAGTTTATAGTTGATTGCACTGACATCAGCGTAGACGTAAACTGGTTCAGGAAGTCTGTTAAACAGGCTGATTTGCGAGGAAAAGACTACAGATGGAGCTACTCAGCCAAAGGTAAATTTATTGGCATGAAGCTGACTTTAGTTCTGGAATATCTCTCCCTGAAGCCTCTAATGTTCTTGTTGCACCTTGATATTGAAAGACTGGACGGATTGCTGAGCTAACTCCTCAGCATATTCGATTCTAAGAATTTAAAGAGGGGGAAAGAGGAGGTTTAGAGCTTTAAAGGTTAAGCTGGTGAATTTACTGCTAAGGTGGAAGGAATTTAAACCTTGTGAGATCTGGTATCGAAGGGTGTGTTTAAACTGGCTAAATCATTCAGTTTGAGAAATTTACACCGCTACATAGGTAGGTCTGTTTACAAATTCGTAGCTATTAATGTCCTTTTGGTTGGTGTGGTTGCAGCTCTGGAACTCAGGGAGAAGAAGGTGTTGGAGGTTGGCTGAGATGTGATTTGGGAAATACTCTAAATACATGTAACCATAGTGGATTTTGAAGACGAGATTGAAGTGGAAGCGTTTAGAAATTCTCAGAAGGCAAATGAGAGACTCGAATATTATACAGAGCATTATGGGAAAGTAGAAGAGGGACTATACTTTTAATTTTTATCACACATATGAGCCATTCTTGTCTTTGAGAAAGTGAAATATACAACAAACTCTTATCAGATTTCATGGAAATAAGAAGTGGCACTATTGTACAATCATCTTTCTTTCCAGAGCCGGTCAAAATAGAGAAAGTAGAGGATTTTGGAGATTACATAAGAATTGTTGGAGCTACGATTAACAGCAACCAGCATGTGGACACAATAATTCCTAAAGAGGAGATTTCAAGGTTGAGGGCTTTCACTTACGACACAGATTTCTCTGCTGATTCTGAAAACGTTTTCTTAGGTTTGGAAGCTTACCGATTCAGGCTATCTTCCCTTTTCGACCCCATCTTGGCCATGAATGTTTCCAGAGTAGATCCCCTGCCCCATCAGATTGAGGCTGTTTATGGCTACGTTTTAAAGCTGCCGAGAATAAGGTTCCTGATTGCTGACGACCCTGGAGCGGGTAAAACCATAATGGCAGGGCTGGTTATCAAGGAGCTAAAGCTTAGAGGGCTTGCTAAAAGAATACTGATTGTTGTCCCCGGCCACCTCAAGGACCAGTGGAGGAGGGAGCTGAAAGAGAGGTTCTCAGAGAACTTCATGATTGTAGACAGGCATACCATGGATGCTCACTACGGGGAGAATATCTGGGAGAGGGAGAATCAAGTAATAACCTCCATAGACTTTGCAAAGCAGGACCACATCCGTAATACTCTTAGCAGCGTTCACTGGGATTTGGTTATTGTTGATGAGGCCCATAAAATGGCTGCTTATCGCTATGGAGATAAGATAAACAAGACTGCGAGGTACAAGCTCGGAGAGGTTTTGTCCAGAACTTCTGAGCATCTGGTTTTTCTCACGGCAACACCCCACAAAGGAGATGCTGAGAACTTCAGGCTGTTCCTTGATTTGCTCGAACCGGGATTCTTCTCCTCCCAGTCTATGCTTATGGAATCTATTAGGAACCAAGACAACCCGCTTTTCATCAGGAGGCTCAAGGAGGATTTGAGGGATTTTGAAGGAAAGCCGCTTTTCCTCCCAAGACACGTTTTCACCATCAAGTTCAACACCACCAACGATGAGAGAGAGCTTTACTGGGAGCTCTCAAACTACGTGGTGAATCAGTACAACAAGGCTTTGAAGAGCGAGAAGAAGAGGAATGTTGCCTTTGCCCTCATTATTTTGCAGAGGAGAATGGCGTCGAGTGTTTACGCATTAAAGCGCTCCTTAGAGAGGAGGAAAAGAAGACTTGAGGAGTATTTGCGAGATGGCATTGAGAAAGAAATCAAGCCAGCAGACATTGAAGAAATTGAAGACTACGAAGAGGAAGAGAGATGGAAGATTGAGCAGGATTGGGAGGCTTTAAGTGTTGCTGAGACAAAGGAGGAGCTTGAAAAGGAGATAAAGACCATTGAAATGCTTATTGAGATGGCAGATGAGATAATCAGCAAGGAGAGCGAGGTGAAGCTCAAAGAACTCAAGAAGCTCATGGAGAGGGATGAGATAAAAAATCAGAAGATTCTGATATTCACCGAATCAAGAGACACCCTAGATTACCTTTACGACAAAATCAGGAGCTGGGGCTACAGCGTAAACTACATCCACGGTGGAATGAAGCTTGAAGACAGGATAAGGGCTGAGAAGGAGTTCAAGCACAACACGCAGGTGATGGTTGCCACGGAGGCTGCAGGAGAAGGTATCAACCTGCAGTTCTGCAACATCATGATAAACTACGACATCCCCTGGAACCCCAACAGGCTTGAGCAGAGGATGGGAAGAATTCACAGATATGGCCAGACAAAGGAGGTTTTCATTTACAACCTCGTCAATGAAGATACGAGAGAGGGGATGGTCCTTTCAAGACTGCTGGATAAGATTAACGAGATAAGAAATGCTCTTGGCGATAGGGTTTTCGATGTTATTGGCGAGATATTTCCTGGGAAGGACTTTTACCAGCTTGTTATTGAGGCAGCAGCGAATGCAAGAAGCATAGAAGAAATTCTGGCATCTATAGAGGCAAAGCTTGATGAAGAATATATCAAGAGGGTCAAAGATGTCTTAGGCGAGAGCCTTGCAACAAGGTTCATAGATTACACAAGAATTAAGGAGATGGCTGAGAAGGCGAAGGAATACAGGCTTATTCCTGAATATACTGAAAATTTCTTTGTTAAAGCATTTCAGAAAGCTGGAGGCAGGATTGTTAAGACAGGAGAATTTTACAGAATAGATTCAATACCCTACGAGATAAGGAAGATTGCTGCTGAGGACAGCTTCAAGAACACATGGGGTACTCTGGCTTCCAGATACAGAAACGTCACGTTTGACAAGGACATTGCCATGAAGCATGCCGATGCGGAGTTTGTCTCCTTTGGTCATCCCTTATTTGAAGCAGTTTTGGAGTGGGTTCTCAGAAACTATCTCAAGGACTGCATGAAGGGGGCTGTTTTCAGGGACCCCTCTGGGATTTACAATGGTTTAATCTTCTTCTTCGAAGGAGAAGTAAGAGATGGTAAAGGTGTTGTGGCTGGAAAAAGACTGTTTGCTATCTACAGAGATGACAGAACCGGCGAAATCAGGGATATTAATCCCTCTGTCATCTGGGATTTAGCGCCATACAACGGAAGGTTTAACCTTGAAGATGAGTGGAAAAGAGAAGCTGAAAACTACGCCATAAGGGCTCTGATGAACTTCAAGGATGAGCTTCTGAAAGAAAGGCTCAGACAGGCTGAAATCAAGGAGAAGTACGGTGTCAAGTCCCTTGAGAGCCTGATAAGAAAATACGACCTCAAACTGATGGAATATGAGGAGAAGAGCAAGAGAGGGGCTAAGATGGATTTAGCTATACAGATGGCAGAGAGGAGGAAGAGGGAATATGAAAGAGCTCTGGAAGAGCTGAAATGGGAAATTGAAAGGGAGAAAAATCTTACTGTTACCATGCCAAAGCTCGTTGGCGTTGTGAGGGTTATAGCAGGAGATGAGATGGTCAGCGATGCTGAGATTGAGAAGATAGGCATGGAAGTTGCCATGGCCTACGAAAGGATGCAAGGGAGGATTCCAGAAGACGTCTCTGCCATGAATCTTGGATACGATATCCGTTCACAAGGCAAGGATGGAGAGGTGAGATATATTGAAGTCAAAGCAAGGGCTACGACTGGAGAGGTTGCATTAACGCCAAATGAATGGTTTAAGGCTAAGCGCTTTAAGGAGCAGTACTGGCTCTACATAGTAGAGAATGCAGCAATCAATCCGACGCTGTACATCATAAATAACCCGGCAGAGACGCTTGAGGTTATTGAGAAAGTAGAGGCTGTGAGGTTTATCGTGCCGGTTAACGAGTGGAAGTGGAAGGGGAGGGTTGAAAGAGTATGCTGAAGGGGGCAAAATCATGAATATAGAGAAATATTTGTCAATGGGAGACTTTCTAAACAGGATTTTGGAGGTAGATTCTTTTGTAATTATTGCAAAATCATCATTTAATAAAGAAAAAATAGGCGACTTAAATGGAGAACTTACAGAATATATAGGTATACACTCTTTTCTGGTTCCCATTGAACAGCGAGAGAAAGTAATCAAAAAATTCTATTTTGATAGTTTTACAGGAAATGATGGGCAACCATATTTCGATGAAAATGGAAATTATAATACAGGTGAAACTTTCAAAATAGGGGGTGTAAATTTTGAGATTATAGTAAACGAAAGAAGATTTGAAGGCTTAGGTTTAGGATACTATGAGCCTACAGACAGACTAATTAAGTATTTGAATTTAAAAAGAAAGGACAGTTGTTGGAAAGATCCATACACTAATGAGATAATAATACGGTGTGAAGGAGAAATTATTAACTATGGCTGGGAGGAACATAATGCTTGGCTTGGAGTTAGAAAGGATATGCTTAGAGATTATCTCTCTGCACGAAAGTGTGGACTTTTGATTGTTAGATATGCAGAAAAAGCACTTAAAACCCCAGTGAGGTTGGAATTAGAAGAGTATCAGAAAGAAACTGAGTTTGGCAGGCATTATTTCGTAATTATCGATGACCCAATTTCGGGAGAATATGTTTATCTATCACGTCTTTGGGAAAGTTTTTGGATTAATCCAGCTTCAGAACCGAAAAGACGAAGATATAAAACGTCAGAATTTGAATTTGGAGTCGAATTTAAAGATGAAGATGGAGAACCTATAAAATTCGAAAATGAAAAAAGAGATTATTTTAAAATAATATCATTTAGCCAATCTATGTTTAAGATATTTCTTTCAGAGCCTAATAATAAAATCAAATTTAATACGTTAACAACTCTTACTTTG
Organism: Geoglobus sp. UBA235; assembly: GCA_002494725.1. Lineage (GTDB taxonomy): Archaea > Halobacteriota > Archaeoglobi > Archaeoglobales > Archaeoglobaceae > Geoglobus. The sequence continues at coordinate 90,983 of DACG01000012.1, read as the reverse complement.
AAATTCGCGGATGGAGAGTATCTTGATGGGTGTATTAACAAATATGGTCAATTTCAAACTTTTTTGGGCTTATTAGCTAAATTAAGCCTTGAAAAACAGAAGAAACTATCCGCATTTTCTGAACCTAAAAAAGCAGATCCACCAGAGGAGTTTATCAAAATCAAAATCCATGCTAAATTCCCCGAAACTTATCCAATAGGCTGGACAATCTCCCGTTGCTTGATAGATGTAAATGAACCCTGGATTGATAGATTTGGCAAGAGTTTATTATTAACTCCCGATGAAGACAAACTTTCGGAATGCGTCTTACTAGGGTTAATTTCAAGGCAATTCGGAGAGCTGGCGGATGTGATGTTAGAGTTTAGAAAACTTATAATACCAGAATACGGAATTGATGAAATCAAGAATGATCCACATTTTTCACATTTAGCTGGCGAACAACATTATGAAGATATGAGATCTATAGCGTTCATTCGTTTACTTTTTAGGAAATACGGAAAGATTAATCATGAAGGGGAAAGTTACATTTTAGGAGTAATAAACGAACTAAGAAACTGCAAGGGGCATCCAGAGAAGAGTGTTGAAGAAGTTTTACTTAAGTTTAACATACCCAACGAAAATTCAGGACTCTCTTTCATCTATATCTTGACAGAATTTTTGAAGTTTCTATCTGCATTTAAAGAACTTACTGAGAATGTTTTAGGAGTCAGTATAGAAGCCAAAGATTATGCAAATAATCCCTGGCATCAACTAAGAACTGCTTTGGGGTACTTTAGTAAATTAATTCAGGGTGATTGAAAAATATAGAGAAAGAAGAATCAGCAAGGACCTGACCATAAAGAAGTTATTTAGCTGGGTTAATTCGGCAAAATTGTCTATAGAGAAAATATCATGCTTGTTAATAAATTCAGCTAAGATAAGGGTATGAGAAAAACTAGAAAAGATACCAAAGGAAATCAGAAAGACCTTTATGGATAGAGACTATAAATTGTGGTAAGTATGAAGCTTGAGGAAATTAAGAGAGATGTCACCCCAATATTGCGGAAATATGGTGTTAAACGAGCATCAATTTTCGGCTCAGCGGTTAGAGGAGAGATGAGAGAGAGCAGCGACATAGATATACTCGTTGAAATCGATGAGGACATCAGTCTTCTGGATTTTGTGGCATTGAAGCTTGAACTGGAAGAAACGCTGGGCAGAAAGGTGGATTTGGTTGAATACGACACGATAAAACCAAGGTTGAGGGAAAGAATACTGAAGGAACAAGTGGTGATATTTTGAAGAGAGATGTGAGACTATTCCTGGAAGATGTCCTTGAGAGCATCGAGAAAATTGAAGAGTATACAAGCAATGTTGACGAAGAGGAATTTTACGAGAACACGATTATTCAGGATGCTGTGTTGAGGAGGCTTGAGATAATTGGTGAGGCCGTGAAGAATATCCCGGACAGCATACGGGAGAAATATCCTGACATTCCCTGGAAACAGATTGCGGGGATGAGGGACGTTTTGATTCACGCTTATTTTGGTGTGAACTTGAGGAGAGTCTGGAAGGTCGCTGTTGAGGATATACCCGAGCTGAAATTCAAGATTGTTAAAATTCTCAGTGAGATGGAGGAGGATTAAATGAGTGAGCCAGAAGAGTTTCCAATAAAACGCTCATTCATCGAAGAAACTTTCCCGGTTAAGGAGGTAAGCGAGGAGAGTGCAAGGGAGAAGAACATAAGGCACGGGCACATCTCAACGTTGCATATTTGGTGGGCTCGACGTCCATTGGCAGCTTCGAGGGCAACAGCTTATGCTGCATTAATTCCCGCTCCAGAGGATGTTGAAGAGGCAGAGAAGATAAAGCAGTTTCTCGCTGAGTTATGCAAATGGGAGAACTCGCTGAATCCAACATACGTCGAGAAGGCGAGAGAGGACATCAGAAAAGCTCTGGGATATACTCCAAGAGTGCTCGACCCGTTTGCTGGTGGTGGGGCCATTCCGCTGGAGGCTTTAAGGCTTGGATGTGAAACCTACGCCTCAGATTACAATCCAGTTGCTGTTCTGATTCTGAAAGCCGTGCTTGAGTATCCGCAGAAATATGGAGAAAAGCTGGTTGAGGATGTTAAGAAGTGGGGAGAGTGGGTTCTTGAGGAGGCGAAGAAGGAGATTGGAAGGTTTTATCCAAACGATGTGATTGAAAAGAAGGGATACTTCGGCGAGAGTGGAGAGGAGTACATTCCCGTTGGCTACATATGGGCGAGGACAATTCCGTGCCAGAACCCTTCATGCGGGGCTGAAATACCTTTGATGAGGCAGTTCTGGTTAGCGAAGAAGAGCAACAAGAAGGTGGCGCTGTATCCTTACGTTGAGGGCAACGAAGTGAAGTTCAAGGTTGTCGGGGATGGTTACGAGGAGATGCCAGCTGGATTCGACCCGTCTAAAGGGACCGTGAAAGGGGCGATTGCCACATGTCTTGTCTGCGGTTCAACTGTTGATGCTAAGACAACGAGGAGGCTGTTTCGGGAGGGTAAGGCTGGAGAGAGAATGGTTGCCGTAGTTCTGCACAATCCAAAGAAGAAGGGGAAGTTTTACAGGGTTGCGAATGAGAAGGACATTGAGGTTTTCAGGCAGGCTGAGGAGTGTTTGGCTGAGAAGGTTGAAGAGTTTCGCAAAAAGTGGGGGATTGAGCCTGTTCCTGATGAACCTACGCCAGAGGGCAAAGGAAAGGGAGCAGAGAGGGCATTCTCTGTTAGAAATTACGGGTTGAACACGTGGGGAGATCTGTTCAATTCAAGGCAGAAGCTCGCTCTGATTACGTTTGTGGATAAGGTGAGGGAAGCTTACCGCAGGATGGTTGAGGAGGGGTATGAGAAAGAGTATGCGAGGGGTGTTGTGAGTTATTTGGGGTTAGGATTTACCAGAACTGTCGATTTTACTTGCAATCTGGCACGATGGAAACCCGATGCTGAAGCTATAGTTCAAGGTTTAACAAGGCAAGCAATAGCTATGGTTTACGATTACACAGAAAATAATATTGTTTCTGATACTGCTGGTACATGGGCCAGTTTATTTGATAGAATGCTCGGGGTATTGCCCAATCTAAATCCAATAAAAACTTCAGCGACAGTTACACAAGCATCAGCTACAGAACTCCCCTTCCCAGACAACCACTTCGACGCAGTCTTTACAGACCCACCTTACTACGATAACGTCCCCTACTCTTACCTCTCGGACTTCTTCTATGTCTGGCTGAAAAGAACTCTCAGTGATTTGTATCCAGAGCTTTTCTCCACGCCACTGACTCCAAAATCAAAAGAGATAGTTGCATACACCAACAACAGAAGCTGGGAAGAAGCCAAAGAATACTTCGAGAACATGCTCAGCCAGTCGTTCAAGGAGATACACCGCATACTCAAACCAAACGGCATCGCTGTAATCGTCTATGCCCACAAAACAACATCAGGCTGGGAGACGCTCATTAACTCTCTCCTCGATTCTGGATTGGTGATAACAGCCTCATGGCCCATTAACACAGAGATGAAGGCAAGATTAAGGGCAAAGGAGTCAGCAGCATTGGCTTCATCAATCTACATCGTCGCCAGAAAAATGCAGAGACAGCCAACTGGATGGTTCAACGAAGTCAAGGAAGAACTTAAAAAACATCTCAACAAAAAACTCGACAGACTGTGGAAAGAAGGAATAAGCGGTGCTGACTTCTTCATCTCAGCAATAGGGTCTGCAATTGAAGTATTCGGCAAGTATGAAAAAGTCATGGACTATGCAGGTAACATTATCAGAGCAGACAAACTCCTTGAATACGTCAGAGAGCTCGTTACAGACTACGCTGTCAGACAAATCCTCCACAATGGCATAGCTGGAGAACTCTCTCCTTTGTCGAGATTCTACCTGCTTTACCGCTGGAGCTATCAAACCGCTAAAGTTCATTTCGACGAAGCCCGTAAACTTGCCCAGAGTGTAGGTGTTGACCTCGAAAAAGTCTGGAACAGGAGTTTTGTTGTAAAGGACAAGGAATACATCTACCTTCTTGGACCGCATGAGAGAGATTTGAAGGAGCTTGAAGATGCAAAGGAGCTTGTAGATGTTCTGCATAAAGTGCTGTTGCTCTGGGAGAAGGGCAAGAGGGATGAAATAACTCAAACTCTGCAGGAAACTGGCTGGCTCAGGGACTCATTCTTCAGATTTGCTCAGGCTGTGAGTGAGTGTCTGCCAAATGACAGCAAGGAAAAGAAGCTGCTTGATGGATTCTTGACAGGGAAGGAGAGGATAATAAGTGAGGCTAAGGCTAAGGAGGCGAAGTTGACAGATTTCTTTGAGTAGAGAATAAATTACAAAATTTTTATAACGGTTATTGAAGGTAAAACAATTAATATACCTTACCAACTCATAATATATTTGGGTGAAGGCTAATGAATGCCATTGAGCTTGAAGTCCCAGCAATTTATGAGGAGGACCTTCAAAGGGTTCTGAATAAATTAGGCATCCTTCAGGACATCATTGGGGGAAAAGTAAAATGTTTCATATGTGATAAAGAAATAAATCTCAGCAACTTTGGCGGGGTTGTGAAAATAAAAGGTAATTTAAAGGTAATATGCGAGGACCCTGTATGCATAGAAGCGGCCATTGAAATATCCGAGGCGCTTCAGGTGACTAAATGAGTGTTCTAAATTTTTTTGAAGAGTACATAAATGTTCTAATATCTTTGACTTGGAATGCTTTTGGGGCTATTGGCATCGTTGCTCTGTTTTTATTTTTATTATACCTCTTTTCTCCAAAAAATTTTGAGACAATTTGGCTACACATACAAAAGCTACTGGCTAATTTCAGCTACTATCACAGAAAGAAATATATTCGGAACTATATCGAAAAAGTCACAGAGAGGGAATTAGAGAACATAAACAAATGCGTCAACATTTCTTCAAAAAAGCTGAAAATTATTTGGACCGAAGAAGATGTTATTGATAGTTGGCTTGATAAAGGATTTGTAATAGTAAAAATGAAAAACCACAAAAATATGCACGAAAATCTTGCTAAAGCTCTTTTGGCGTATCTGCCGCATACATTACCGCCAACAGTTTACGCAACAATTAGAAAGGACTTAGGATATGGGATTTCATACTTTATTGCCCGAGACATATCGAAGGATGATCCGTATGTTGTTGCTGAATTAAGAAAAGTTATTGAAAACAAATATGATAGTGAAGAATTTAAGGAGCTATTGAATAAACTTGAGAACGTAAATTCAGAAAGTCTTTTGATAAGGATTCTCCTACCCGAAATAGTAGAAGCTACAAATACGGTATACCCAAATCAACCACCTGAATTGAACGTTGAAATCGAAAAGATGATAGATATGCTAAATGAAGTCGTTAACGGCAACCTCGCTGAACCAGTTTTAAATGGTAAATACATTAGCTTTGCTATCGTTCGTGTTGCCTCAAGTGAAAAACTTGCTTTTAGTGGGATTGAACCTCATTTGAAATTTACCCAAAAGGTTCTTGAGAGGGGTGTAAAGAATATTTATGTTCTTGCTGCTGGAGAAGTAAAACCAAAATGGGCAAAAAAACTTGTAGAGAGGTTGATGAAAGACATAGGGTTAAGACTGGAATTTGATGACTCATATTCTGGAATATATCGAGGGAAAAGACTTAATCTTTATTGTTGTAAATTGACTCGAGGTGTAAGAGCATGAAACCCTTTCATCTCGTCGCAATCCCACATAAGGACATCCTCGAAGGCAGACTTACAATGGACGTCTTCGCAGCAGACCTCTGGGAGGTTTACAAGGGCAGAGCAGTTGAGGACTATCAGAATCCGGATGTATTCTTCAAGAAAACATATTTGACTGCCGGCTTGAAAAACCTCCTTGAAATCACATCCAAAAGGTTGAGGGGGCAGGGAGGAGACCCGGTTATTCAAATCCAAACTCCCTTTGGTGGGGGTAAGACTCACTCATTAATTGCCTTATATCACGCTTTCACAAATCCTGAATCGGCAACGCCTTATTTTGATGGAGCATTGAAGGCCAACGTTGTGGTTGTTGTTGGAACTGCAATCAGCCCAAAGGAAGAGAACGGCAAAATTACAGGAACCCTCTGGGGTGAGATTGAGAGGCAGCTTGAAGGGAAGGTTGAGAAGCTGAGCCAGCCAATAGCTCCAGGCAGGGAGAGTTTAAGAGAGCTCCTCGAAAAGCATCAGCCCCTGTTAATCCTTATGGATGAAGTCCTGGAATACGTCGCAAAGGCTGCTGGCATTGCGCTCGATTCCAAGGAGATAAAAGTTGGTGAGACAAACCTTGCAGCCCAAACAATTGCCTTCATGCAGGAGCTGACAGAGACAATAAAGTCCTTGGACAAAGCTCTGCTTGTTGTTACGCTTCCTGCAAGCGTCATGGAGTATCCGGATGAGGAGAGGGCTGAAGCTCTGCTTTCAAAGCTGCAGAAGGTGGCTGGAAGGGTTGAAAAGATATACTCCCCTGTCAGCGGCGATGAAATTTACGAAGTGATAAGGAGGAGGCTGTTCTCCAAGGTTGACGAGATTGCAGCTAAGGAAATTATAAACGAATTCATAGACTACTACGAGAGGGAAGGAATAGTGATAGAGAAGGCTGAATACAGGGAGAAGATGCTCCGCAGCTATCCATTTCATCCTGAAGTTATAGATGTTTTCCATAGACGGTGGGGAAGCTTACCAACGTTCCAGAGGACGAGAGGTGTTCTTCGAATTCTCTCACTGGCAGTCTACAAGCTGAGGGATTCCTCAATTCCTCTCATTAGACCATGTGACTTCGATTTGGGCTTCGATGAGCTGGCTGAGGAGCTCATCAAGCATATCGGCAGGGAATATGAGAGTGTTCTCAGGGCAGATATTACTGCGAGGGATGCAAATTCAAAGAAAGTTGACAAGGGTCTTGGTAGCACGTATCAGGGCCTGAAACTCGCCACGAGACTTGCATCTGCGATATTCCTGTATTCCTTCTCTGGCGGTGAGAGAGGTGTAAGCCTGGGCGAGCTGAAGCTTTCATGTGCCGACATAAACATACCTTCCAGCGTTATTACTGAAGTCGTCGACAACCTCTCCTCTTCTCTCTACTACCTCTGGAGAGAAGATGGAAGATACGTTTTCAAGAGCCAGCCAAACCTGAATAAGGCTGTCATTTCAAGAATGTCAGAAATAGAAGAGCCTGAGCTTAGAGAACAAACCAAAGCACTTCTTCAAAAGTACATAGGCAAAGTAATCCCGGTTTACATCTGGCCGAGAAACTCAAAGGATATTCCAGATACAGAAGAATTTAAGCTTGTGGTGCTGCCGTCCAATGATAAAGACTTGGTCAGCAATATACTCAACAACTACGGAGAGAATCCCAGGGTGAACAGGAACACGCTGTTCTTCCTGGCCCCCATGGAATCTGAGAGATACAGTTTTGAGAGCTGGTTAAGGCGAAAGCTTGCATGGGAGAGCATAGCGAGAGACAAAAGCCTGAATCTGACAGCATCACAGAGGAAGGAGGTTGAGAAGAACATAAAGGAGCATGAGAAAGAAGAGAGAGATGCATTGAGAAGATTTTACCGAATTGTTTACGTTCCAGCGAAAGAGCTCAAAGAAGTTGACTTGGGAATTCCGGTATTTGGTGACAAAAGACCTCTAAGCAATGAAGTCTTTGAGAGGCTGAAGGCGGATGGAGACATAATTGAGAAGCTTGCTCCCCTCCTCATTCATGAAAGATACCTCGGAAGCAAAGACTATCTTGAATTGAGGCAGCTATACAAATCCCTGCTCTCAACGCCTGGAGAGCCAAGGATTGCCAAAAACAACCTCATCAGGTCTTTACAGAAGGGGGTTGAAGACGGGCATTTCGGGTTTGGAATTGTGAAAGACGGCCAGGTTGAGTGCATCAAGTTCAAAGAGACCCCAGAGATAACTTTGCAGGAGTACGAAGCTATTGTGAGGAAAGAGCTCTGTGAAAGGAGAGAAGAGGTGGGAAGAGGGCCTGTTGGAGATACAGTGGTCGATAAGGGAGAGAGTGATACTAGGTTAGGCAAAGCAGGTGTCTCAGTTGGGCATGGAGCACAAAAAACAGTTACACAGCCTTCATACAAAGGTGTAACTCTAAGCATCAAGCTACCAAAAGGCAAGTTCTATGAGTTCTACAGAGGCGTTCTCAGCCTGCTTGAAGACTCTTTTGACGAAACAGAAGTGGAAATAAAAATTGAGGCAAGAAAAGGAAGGATTCCCAAATCAGATTACGAGAACAGAGTGAGAGAGACCCTCATTCAGATAAATGCTCAAATAATAAATGAGGATACTGAAGAAAGTGAGGAGTGATGTGTGGGGTGTTATTATGGCATACTGGCTTTGCATAACAACTGAAGAAAACTGGAATGTGATAAAGCAGAAAAAAGTGTGGGGTGTTCAGGAGAAGCATCGCAATACAATTGCCAAAGTAAAACTTGGTGACAAATGCTTGATTTACGTCATGTCCACAAAGAAGGATGATGAGATGATCCCGCCCAGAATAATGGCTGCCTGTGAAGTTGTGTCGGAGGTTTTTACAGACAGCTCAAGAATCTTCAAACCTCCTGAAAGGAGCAGAAACGAGGTTTTTCCGCTAAGAATCAAGCTCAAACCAGTCAAAATCTTCGATAAACCTGTTGATTTCAAGTCCCTTATCCCGAGACTGAAGTTCATCAAAAACAAGCAGAAATGGACAGGACACATCCAAGGGAAGGCTATGAGGGAGATTCCTGAAGAGGACTTCCAGCTTATCTTTTCACAAACCTAATTAACTCCTCTCAAAATTGTTTTTTATTGCATCCTCAATTTTTGACTGTGGTCAGAATGCTTCCACAAGAAACAAAAATTTTTGGAGATGATCAATACTTCTCGAAAACATCAATCGCATCCATCGGACAAACCGATGCACAGAGTCCACATGCTGTGCACATGTCCAGTGATACCTCACCTCTTATGTGACTCATCTCATTGTCCTTTGCTATCTTGCAGACAGCCTCGCAGAAGTGGCAGCCTATGCATGCGTCGCTGACATTTATTGCAGATTTTATCTCATGATAGTCTCTTCTCTCTTCAGGAAGGTGAAGTTCCTCGTATCTCTCTGAAACCCATCTCTCTATTTTTATTGCATCTGTTGGACAGTACTTCTGGCATTTCCCGCAGTAGTTGCATGAATCAGAGAAGAGAACGAGCTTACCCTCCTCGTCGTATTCATAGCTTATTGCAATGTTGGGGCAGACATTGAAGCAGATCGAGCATTCAACTCCAAGACATTTCTCTCTTTCAAAGGTCTGCTTCCCATCGAAAAGCCTGTTGACTTTTATCGCATCAAACTGACACACTTTCTCACATGTGAAGCAGAGGGAACATCTCTCAGAAACATCTATTGATCCCGAAACGGCATACTCAATGTTGAGCTTGCACGAATCGCAGTGGATCTCGATAACATCCTTTGGACAGACTGCTTGACAAATCTGACAGTATATGCACTTGCTCTCATCAATTTCAGGCCTACCCCTGACAATTCTGATCGCGTCTGTGGGACAGAAGATAACACAGTTCCGACATTCTATGCAGCCTTCTCCAATTCTTATATAGCCAAGCCTCAGTTTGTCCTTTTCAAGCTCTTTTTTGACCTCAATTGCATCTCTTGGACAATTTTCAGCACAGACTCCACAGTAAACGCAACCCTCAATATCTGTTTTTGAATAATGAAGTTTTTTGAGGATTTTATCGTAGGGAGAATTTTCAAGGGAAAGAGCACCATACTGGCAGTATACCGTGCATGTACCGCAATCAATACATCCTGAAATCTCGGCCCTATAATCTTCTGCTGTCTTGTACACGACTATTGCCGATTTCGGGCAGACTCTTTCGCAGATTCCACATCCAACACAGTTTTCAGATGTGAAGGAAACTGTCATGATTTGTCAGATCAGACCATTGTATTTAATTGTTACGGTATAACATAAAGTAGCACACAGATGGATACAAATCCAACTAAATGATTTAAAATTAAAGAATACGTTATCCAACGAAATTAATAATTAAAGATCTTTGAAGCAGTCCCAGTATTTTGAGTGGATTTTTTTAACATCCATGACATTGTCCCTCACCTTCTGCATTGCATAGCTTCTCTTTCTCCATCTCAGCTCTCCGATGTAGTTTTCAGGCTCTCTTATGTTTGAGAGATCGAGTCCAGCAAGTCCGCAAATTATCGCAAGATTGGTGTATGGTAAAGCCTGTTCAACACTGTAGCCACCTTCAAGAACTGCAACAATTCTTCCACCACACAGCTCTTCTGCAAGCACCCTTGCCTTTTGCATAAGCATCCCGTAACCCCTTGCAGTCAAAGCAAGACCCGTTATTGGATCTGTGAAGTGGTTGTCCTGTCCTGCAGAGACTGCAATAAACTCAGGCTGAAATTCTCTCAGCACAGGCTCTATAACACTGTCAAAAATGTAAAGGTACTCCTCATCTGATGTGCCTGGAGGAACTGGAATATTTACCGTGTAACCCTCTCCTCTCCCTTTTCCAATCTCATCCGGGTACCCTGTTCCGGGGTAAAGAGGGATCTGATGAGTTGAGATGAAAAGCACTGAATCATCCTCATAGAAGATCTCCTGTGTTCCATCACCATGATGGGCATCCCAGTCTAAAATGGCCACTCTTTCAATCCCCATTTTCTGAAGGTGTCTGACCATTATGGCAATGTTGTTGAAATAGCAGAAGCCGGCACCAGTATGGGGTTTGGCGTGATGTCCGGGAGGTCTGACCATCGCAAAGGCATTGTCAACCTGGCCTTCAGCAACCTCCTTTCCTGCCCTTATCGCACCTCCTGCTGCAAGGAGTGCAAGCTCAAAAACACCTACAGGAATGCTCGTGTCAAAATCAATTATTCCTCCAGTTCTGCTCTCTCTTTCAAGAAACCTCACGTAGCTCTCTTCATGAACGCTCAGTATGTCATCAATATCAGCCATCTCAGGTTCAATGAGGAGGATATTCTCCAGATCAAATATCCCCTCCTCCATGAGCTGATCCATTGTGTATGCAAGCCTTTCCCTCCTCTCAGGATGTGATGGAGACTGTTCATGCTCTAAATACTTTGGATGGTAAATTATGCCTGTTCTCATACCGCATCACAGCTTATTCCCGGCTTAATCTGCACAACCACATCAGCTATCTTGCCCCTCTTTATTCCTCCCCTCACAACAGAGAATGAGTTGAAGTAAACAACACCCACATCCCCGATGTCCCTGCTATCCGCTCCATATTTCTCTGCTATCTCTCTTGCCCTCTCAATCGTGAGGGAGATGAACTCGTCATCGTCTGCTGAGCCTGAAATTTTTTCAACGTACTCCGTATCCAGCTCTCCGTTGAATATGGCAACACCCTTTTCTGTGTCAAATCTTCCGTAAACTGTGAGGCTTATCTTCGAAACAGCAACCCCAACAGCATTGGCTGATTCGTGATGTGGAGGGATGATATATCTCCTCCCCGCCCTTTCTGCAATTTCAGGAAGAAGATACTTTGCAAGATATCCTGTTCCGATGAGGATTTTTTGCTTGTACATTTCAGCAGCCTCGGCTATCATGTCTATATACCTGTCAATCTCCCTCTCAGCATCCTCTCTGCCCACAGAGTTCCTTGACCTCTCGTAATTACCTATCTCAAATCCTGCTGAATTGAGAAGATCTGTCAGAGTTGGGGCATCTCCACCAAAAGATAAGGGTGAGGAGACTCTATAAGGCTTTAGCTCTCCATCAAAGAGGCTGTCACCACCAAAAGGCACTGAATGGCTTTTCACACACCTTACATGTGTTTTCATCCCTCTGATTATGGCATTCTCCACCATAACAGGTTCTCCATCCTTCAGCTCAACCAGATCTGTTGTTGTACCCCCTATATCAACAACAAGGGCATTCTTCATTCCTGTGAGATAATACGCCCCAAGTGCCACTGCAGCAGGGCTTGAGTTGTACAGCTCAGATGGATTTCTGACAGCAATCCTCCATGGAACTATTCCTCCATCTCCCTTGTAGTAGAAGAAGTTCTTCTTGAACTGCCTTATGTTCTCTGTCAGATCCCATATCTCCCTTGAGATCTTTGAGTTCACGATGGTTGTGTTTATTCTCAGGGGGTAATTTATGCTTCCAACGTGATGGCTCAGGCAGATTGCACTCTCATCAACATGCTTTTTTATGATTTCAAACGCCCTGTGTTCAATTTCAGGATTCCTTATTGAGAACTTACCCGAGACAGCAACAGCATCAAAGTCATTTTCTGCAATTATCTTTTCAATCTCGGATTCATCTATGTTCTCAACAACATCTCCCCTATGATTCACGTAACCTTTCAGAACGTGTCCGAATGATGAGTAATCAAGTCCCGGACCGGGAAAGAGAATTGACAGGGTTTTTATCTGATCAAATCTGCTTGATATGGTGTTTATTGGCAGTGAGGTGCTGACAACAAGCTTGGATTCTGATATGTCTGTTTTCTCCGATATTATCTCAAGAATTTTTGAGATGCCCATCTCATTTGGGAACTTGAAGGTTTTAATAGAATTCTCAGAAAGAAAAGCCACATCTGTGTTCGTTCCCCCAACATCAATGCCCACTATCATTCAACTGAAATTGCGATGGATTGGCTATTTAATTATTGTTGATTGTCCTCACTTCAGAACCTTACCGGTTCTCATGTACCATAAATAAAAATCCAGAATTCCGGGTCTGATTGAAACCAGCTCTGAAAGCTCAAAAAATCTCTTCTCAATTTCAAGATATCTCTTTCTGGACAGAGATGATGGAATGTTATCAATCAGGCTGTAATCATGCATCACTGCAAGTATGTGCCTGTCAAGAATTGCGAGATCAAAATAGCCAACATTTCTCAGAAAGTGGCTCGCTTCCTTGAAGCCAAGTCCTTTAATGTTTCCCGATATCCACTCTCTCGCAGCTTTCTGTCCTCTGCTTTTCACAATCGGCTCAACAATATCCTTTATGTTTGAGAATTTTCTTGCATTGACGATAAATTCCGCTCTTTTCCTCCAGAATCTGTGTCCAAGGCTTTTAAGCACTTCCTCAAGCTCCTCTCTTTTCATGTGAAGAAATCCAGAGCCCACCTCTCTCTGAATTTTCATACCAAGCTCTGCAGTGCTGTTTGCTGTCAGAATGCAGAAGCAAAGCTCTGAAAACCACTCCTCATTCCCCATTCTGTTTACTCTCTGAAACTCAGAAACTCTTTTTGAGACAAGATGCCCTATCTCCTTTTCAAGCTTTCTTACAGAAGAAATGAGAGAAGAAAGAGATTTACTCAAGAACCTTCAGCACCTCGGCCTTAAGCCTTCCTCTGCCGCCAGTCGGTTCTATAAGCGTTCTCCCGCAGACCAAGCACTTCACAATTACTGCAGGATGATCAAAAACAACCTGCTCATTCTCGCAGTCAGGACACTTAACTCTCAAAAACGTGCTCATGGCATCACCCCACAAGCTCGAACCTCTTTGCTCTCCAGGTGGGGCGGTGCTCAGCCTTTCCGCATTCGGTGCATCTCCACCTTATGTTGACTCTTTTCGTGGGCTTGTCTCCTCCAGGTACCTTGCTGAATTTGCCGAGATTTCCAACCTTCCCTCTTCTCTTCTTCTGCCTGTTGATCCATCTGAGAGAGCTCTGGCTGCCCTTGCTTACCTTCTCAATTTCATGGACAGTATGCCTGTTGCAGTATTTGCAGTACGTTCTGACCTTCTTCGGGTACTTCATCTTTTCACCTCTATTCTTTCAGCAATCCCACTTTTTACCAGGGCGTTAGCATTAAGGGACGGAATCAATACCACATCCTCCTTTCTCAATTTATATGTTTTTCCGTCGACACCCTCAAATTCAGGAATATCCTGCTTGATTCTCACAAGAATTCTCTCCGGTTCACCCTTAACTTCTTTATCATCTGAAGGTCTTGCCCTGAGAATGCTTTCCCTGTAATTCCTTAGCAGATTTATAAGAGAGCTGTAGAATTCCCTTTCAATCGATATCATGTTCTCCTTACCCTCAATCCCGCTTTCAGTTTCACAGACCTCCGCCCAGGCCATATTTATTATTTTTATTGTTCTCAGCTCAAAAATCCTTTTCTGAATTCTCCTGAGGGTTCTGAGCTCCTCATCAATCTTCTCAAACTCGGAATTGTTCGCTTTTTTTCTCAGCTCTATGAGCTCCTCTATCCTTGAGCTTATCTGCTGGAAGAGATCCTCATCAATTTTCTGTATCCCCTCCCTGCTCTTCTCAAGCAGTATGAGGAGTTCATCCACGTTCAAATTCACCACCCGTAGAGAGCAACATTTCTGCATATCAGAAACACTGCAGCGTTCTCAGGGAGCTCATGCTTACCAGGTTTGAGCCTGTATTCTGTATCATTGAGATTGAACCTTACCCTACTTTTAACCCTTACCCTAACCATTTCATCACCGAATGCAACCGCATCTCTCAATGGCTTGAAGTCCTCAATCGAGTCTCTTGTGAGCGGTACAGCTTTGAAAGAGGTTTTTCCATGAAGTGAGCCGGGGAGTCTTATCAGTCTTTTAACATCAGCCGTGACTGGGGGGTCTATGTGGATCATGAGCTTTTTTCTGCACTCTTCAAAGAGAATGTGAAGCCTGTTCTTTACAGATTTTGGAAGCTTTCTGAAGTCTCCAGATATCAGCAAATCTCTGTTACCCTGAATTATTCTTTCAGCCTTTTCAATGGATTTCTTCCTTAGCCCAAGAACCTCCCTGGCTTTTCCGTTCCTTATAATTTTTTCAAGGGTCTTTACCATGCATTTTGAAATTCTGAGTTTCTGGAATCCGGAATTCATCACCTCCTCAAACACAAGTCCGTTCATCATGAGATAGTCAACTATTTCCCTTCTTTCAGGAGAGTCAAGGCCCGTGAATTCTTTATCGCATACATGAATGTGATATCCTCTGCTCCCTGAAAAAACAATTTTCATGTCCTTTGCTCCAAAATCACCCTCAAGAAGGTCATGGAGTCTTATTATCTGCCTCTTTGCCTCACTTAGCCCCCCTTTTGGTAGGTGGTCAGCATCTATGTCAAAAATCAGATCTGCTCCTTTCCAGCCCTTCTCATCCATCGTGCCTGCATCTGGCTTCTCATAGTATGCTGAAGAGTGATAGGCATGCAGAGGAGGATTCTTTACCATGTAACCTCTTAGCTCCACTTCATTCTCAAATGAGATGTGCCTCTTCATCACAAATTCAGGAATTGATTCAACACTGACAAAAGCCCATTCCCTTGAGTTCATGTTTTTTGGCAGATCCACCTCTGCCCTTGAGTAGTACTCTGAGAACTTCTGAATCAGGTAGGATTTTGTTATGGTGTCCACAAAAACTGATGGCATGCAAAAATTTAACCGTTGCCATTGTTCCTCAGAACAAGCAGAACTCCCCCAATTATCAGAAAGCCACCCAGAATTGTGTAAGCTGTGACGGGTTCGTTGAGAAGCATGTTTCCCGCCACAATTGATACGAGAGGAATTGTCTGGAGAAAAACAGATGCTCTTGAAGCCTCCTCCTTGTTCAGAAAGTAGTACCAGCCCTGATACGAGATGTAGGTTGGAAAAATCCCGAGAAAAACAACCGAAAAAATTAGGAGTGGTGTGGCATTGACGATCTTCGAAATGGAGCTTTCTGAGTATATGAGGAGGGGTATTGTGCCGAGGATCATTGCGTATGCTGTGAGAGTTTGAGGGGAGTATTTTTTCATCATGATCTTTCCTCCAACGGTGTATATTCCTGCTGATAGAGTTCCAAGAAACACAAGAAGAACTCCAATCGGATTTCCTCCAGATCTGGGGTCTGTGAGAACGTAAACTCCAAGAAGGGAAAGGGCTATTCCTGCAACCTTTCTGAATGTTATGCTCTCATCAAGCAAGAAGTATGAGAAGATCAGTACAAAAACCGGTGCTGTTGCAATGATCAGGCTTGCGACTCCTGATGATACCATTGTCTCCCCTGCATTCAGGGAAACATGATAAACCGCAACACCGAAAATGCCCAGAACAAAGACCTTCCAGATGTCCTCTCTTTCAATTCTGTACTCCCTTATCAGAACTGTTGGAATGAAAAGCATGTTTGCAGTGGCAAATCTGAGAAATGCAAGCTCGTATGGTGTGAAATACCCGACAGCATACTTTATCGCTGTGAATGCCAGCCCCCAGAATACCACCGTGAAAAAGAGAACTATCCACTTCAGCCCGTCACTTTCTCCTCTGCTCAAGCCATACATCACCTGTTTCGTGATAACCTTTTTCTTCCCAGAATCCATCCTGATATTTATCGGTAAATTCTATCTCGCATAACCATTTTGCACTCTTCCAGAAATATAGGTCTGGAATAACGGCCCTCACAGGAAATCCGTGCTCCACGGGGATGGTTTTTCCATCCATTTTCAGAGCAAGAATGCCTCTTCTAAAATATTCTACCGGTACAGAAGTCGAGTACCCATCCAGAGATTTTAGGAGGACAAATTCAGAATTTCCGGGGTCACTCATCAACATTATTTTTTCAGCTGAAACTCCCTCCCATTTTATGCCAAGAACGCTCCAGCCCTCGACACAGTGAGCTGGAATCTCAATCTCAACATGATCCATGCTCGTCAAATCCTCATAGCTGAGTTCAAGCTCATTCGCAACCTTTCCGGTGACTCTGAGAACATAATCATCAATTTCAATATCCGGAACTGAAGAGATGTTCAGAACTCTGAGCCTTTCAACCTCAATCTGTCCTGGAGGTAGCATGAAAAGGAGAACTTCGCTTTGCATTTAAATTCTTCCTTAAAGTTTTTCTGCAGAAACCGGAAACTTTGATCATGAGAAGAATCGGCATTGTTGGAGGACTCAGTCCTGAATCAACTCTCGAGTATTACGCTGAAATTATAAGGCAGTCGAGGGAAAAGCTTCCAAAGTATGTTTATCCTGAAGTGCTGATCTTCAGCGTGAACTTTGACAGATTTCTACATTCCGAATGGGATGGAAGGGAAAATGTTCTGAAGGAGGCAATATCGTCTCTGATCAGTGCAGGGGCTGAGATAATTGCAATGGCCTCCAACACACCCCATTACCTGCTTGACAGACTTAAAGAGCAGTTTGATGTTCAGTTTGTCAGCATCGTTGATGCTGTTGCGGAAAGAGCACTGGAGATGGGGTGCAAAACTCTGCTGCTTGTGGGAACAAAAACCACCATGCTGGAAGAATTTTACAGGAAGAATCTGGAGAGCAGCGGTTTCAAGGTTAAGATACCAAACGAGGTGGATGAGATACACAGTATAATCTTTGATGATCTCGTTTTCAGAGATTTCAGGAGGAAGGGGAGGCTTATAGAAATAATCAATTCATACGATGCCGATGCAGTCATTCTTGGATGCACAGAGCTCCCTCTTGCCATAAAAGAGGGGGATGTGAAAATGGACATAATAGACTCTGTCAGGGAGCACGTGAGGAAAATTCTGGATGCATCCTTGAGATAGAATCCTTTTTAAATTTCATCCTCAATTTTAGAGTATGCGTGATGTCAGGGTGCTCGTTGAAGCTCTGCCATACATCAGAGATTTTCATGGACAGACAATGGTGATAAAGATAGGCGGGCATGCGATGGTTGATGAGAAGGTTCTTGAAAAGACAATAAGGGATATACTCCTGCTTTACTTTGTTGGCATCAAGCCAGTGGTTGTTCACGGCGGTGGACCTGAGATAAGCGAAAAGATGGAGAAATTCGGAATAAAGCCAAAGTTTGTTGACGGTCTCAGAATCACAGACAAAGAGACAATCGAGATTGTTGAAATGGTGCTGGATGGAAAGATAAATTCAAAGATAGTATCCTACTTTATAAAAAACGGTGGCAGGGCCGTGGGAATGTCTGGAAAGGACGGACTGCTTGTTGTTGCAAGGAAAAAGGTAGTCAGAAAGAGAATCGGAGAGCAGGAAGTTGAAGTAGATCTGGGATTTGTGGGGGAAACGGAATTTGTCAATCCAAAAATTCTGGAGGTCATGATAGACAATGGCTACATCCCTGTCATCTCTCCCGTTGCCATAGATCTGAACGGTAACATCTACAACATGAATGCCGATATTGTTGCGGGAGACATTGCAGGAGCTTTAAAGGCCAAGAAGCTCATAATGCTAACAGATGTTGATGGGATTTACAGAGAGAAGGACATGAAGGACACCATAATCTCAAAAATAAGCCTGGACGAGCTTGAAGAGATGCTGAAAAAAGGGGTGCTTGATGGTGGAATGATCCCCAAGGCCGAGGCAATAATAAATGCTCTCAAAAATGGAGTTGAAAAGGCACACATAATCAATGGCTCAAGGGAGCACTCAATTCTGATAGAACTTTTCACGAAGGAGGGGATCGGGACAATGGTGTACAGGTGATTCCATGAAGCTGGGTTTCCAGCCTGATATTGATCATACTCTTAGCAGAGCATTTGAGTTTGCAGAGGAGAATGATTTTGACCATGTGGAGCTTTTGCTGGATCATCCGAACTTCTACCATGAAGTGGTAAGCCCCGAGGAGGTTGCGGAGCTTTCAAACAGCTATGATATTGAGGTTTTGATTCACGCCTCAGCAATAAACACCAACTTCATATCCATAAGCAGTGAGATAAGAAAAGCAAGCTACAGGGAGATTGAAAAGACTCTTTTCTTTGCTGAAAAATGTGATGCAGAGCTTGTAACAATTCACATTGGCTGGAATCCTGGCTTTATAACTGCAAGAGGCTTTGTTTTCAGGGAGGAGTGGTATGACAGGCACAATGAAAGAGTGCTGACAGAAGAGCTTTTGCCCTTTGTCAGAGAAAACGAATTAATTGCAATAGAGAACACGATAAACATATCCGGTGGGATAATGAGGGGTTTGGAAAGGATTATAGAGGAAACCGATGTAAGGCTGACATTTGATATAGGCCATTATGCAGTCAAAGGTGGACATGAGATTTTCATTGAGAACTTTGACAGGATTGAGAACATACACCTGCATGATAACAGGGGAGAGTATGATGAACATCTTGAGCTTGGGAAAGGCGAGATAGATTTTACTCTTATTCCGAGTGATTACAGCCGATACCTGACTCTCGAGCTGAGGGATGAGGACGCCATACTCGGTTCTAAGGAGTTCATGATGAAGACTGGATTGTGGATGTGATGTTTCAGATTATCTTTCCATTATCACTTTAAAAATGCTTAAACGTTCTTTGTACCATTATTAGCTTTTTAGTCATGCCATGGCTAAGGAAATACGGATACCCCTATTTCTTTGATATTATTATGATTATTACACAAAATCAAAAAAATATAAGCGCGTTCCACCGTAGCAAATACCATATACCGGGGAGTCAGATATGGAATCCCAAGAAATTGACGATGTGATAGATAGATGGGTGGAAAAGGTATCAGATACAATACCTCCAAACTTGCGTGAAAAGTTCAGAAAAGTGGTGACTGAATTTCTTTCAGATCTGTTTTCCGGAAAAAGAACACTTGAAGAGCAGATGGACCATTTAGATGAATCTTTTTTAGAAGAGCTTATCAGAAGTGGACAGAATCCGGCCAATTTCGTGAAAAGGATCGATGTTTTTTATGAAATACTCTCCGAGACCTATAAAGGGAGACTTCAGGAGCTATCACCGATATTTGCAAAATTTGAAACAAAGTTTATCGAGAAAGTCCTTGGTATTTACAGCAGAGTTGTAACCGAAGAGATCGAGAAAAAGAGAAAAATTGAGAGAGCTTTGAAAATCATGGCCAAGATTAATGATGCGATTATGAGAACTGAAAATGAGAGAGACATGCTGAATGAGATATGCAAGATAATCGTAGAGATTGGTAGTTATCACTATGCATGGATCTCCTACGTAGAAAATGGCGGTAAAGTTAAGCCTGTAACGAGATGTGTTTCTCTATATCCCCTTTCCCCCAATATGCTGAGAGATGTCAATAATCTCGAAACACCTGTTCTTGCAGCTTTAAAATCCGAAAAACCTGTGATAACAAGAAATGTGTACTGGGGGTATGATGCCCATTCTTCAAGAACGATATCCTTCAGAGGTGTTCAGAACTGTTTGCTGACGCTCCCACTCCAGTACATGGGGAAAACCTACGGAGCCATTGGAATCTTTTTGATTGGTGGTGAGGAATTTGATAGTGAGGAACAGAATCTCTTAGCTAAGCTTGCAGAGAACATATCGTACGCAATATCCAAAATAAGAACGGAAAAGGAAAAAGAAAGGATTGATATGTTGTATAGACTGCTCTTAGACAATACTGGAACCGGTATTGTACTGCTGGAGGAGGATATAATTCTCTTTGCAAATAAGAAAATGGAGGATTTTCTTGGCATGAGAAAAAACAGCCTGATAGGGAGAAGATTTACCGAGTTTGTCCACCAGAAAGACAGGAAGACAGTAGAGGATATTCACAGAAAAATCATGCATGGAGAATACTTTGAATCAAGCAGTTACAGAATTCACTACACGACTTCAGACGGGCATTTAAAAGAGGGCATGTGTATCGTAACTCGGATTTTAGATGAGAATAAACTCATAATCTCTCTAATAGACACAACTGATCTTATGTTAGCAACCAGGCAGATTGAGGAAAATATTGAAACATTCGCAATTCTTGTTGACAAAATCAGAAATCCCCTGACTGCTATATACGGGTTTGTAGATGAATTTGGAAAAGATGATAAAATGAAGAGAGTAGTATTTGAACAGATAGATCGAATAGTTGAACTAATAGAGGGGCTCGAAGAGGGGTGGCTTGAATCCGACGATGTTAAAAATTTCTTGGAGAAGTCTAAAAACATTACTCAGTAATTTGTAAAGCGTTGCGGAGGTTTTGTCAGGTAGAGTTTCAGAGTTTCATTGTTACGGAATAAAACACAGTATCAGAGAAACACTTTTCCATTTTAATAGAAACGCATTCACATTTCTTTATACGGGCTTTTGAGTATAATGGCAATAAACCAGATTGCAGCATGTGAATTTACATGATTTCCGATTGATATAATAATTCAGAGACTACTGATAACAAAGAATACTATCGCAGATCTCGCTCAGACGCTTTTTGGATTAAACACTCAAAATACAAAAACATCCGAATATGAACTGATGATGAAACAGCAAGATATCACTCAATCCCTGAAATTCCAGCTTTAAACCCATAAGCTCATAGATCTCAGATGTATTGTCCTCCATCCACCTTTATTACCTCCCCAGTGATGTGCCTGGCTCTTTCAGAGGCAAGGAACACAACAACCCATGCTACTTCCCTTGGATCTCCTGCCCTTCCAAGAACAATCTCTTCCAGGGCCTTTTGTTTAACCTCATCCGGCACGGTTTCATACATTTCCGTCATTATCATACCCGGTGCAACGGCATTCACATTGACATTGTATTTGCCAAGTTCCCTCGCAACAGCCTTGGTCAGCCCGATGATTCCCGCCTTTGCTGCAGAGTAATTGGACTGGCCAAATTTCCCTCTCAGCCCATTAATTGAAGTGAGATTGATAATTTTCCCGGATCTCTGCTCCTTAAATATGGGTGCACACGCCCGGATATAGTTAAAGTATCCCTTCAGATTTATGTTTATCACCGTATCCCACTGCTCTTCAGTCATTTTCCACACAACCCCATCCCAGTTAACTCCTGCGTTGTTAACCAGAATATCAAGTCTTCCGAATTCATCCAGAACTTTCTTTACCATGTTCTGGGCATCCTGAAAACTGGATGTATCTGCTCTGACGGGTAAACATCTCCTCCCAAGTGATTCAATGGTTTCCTTGACCCTTTTAGCCTGATCTTCACTTTTTCTGTAGTTTATGGCAATATCAACCCCCTCTCTGGCAAGTTCAATTGCGATTGCCGCTCCAATACCCCTGCTGCCCCCCGTCACAATGGCAACCTTGTCCTTCAATCCCAGATCCATAATACCACCTCAACTGTAATGGTGTCCACGGATATTTATGGTTTGTTTTGTACGTCTATTTCAAATATCCTGAGTTCTGATCAGGATCAATTTGTTATCAAAAACTCGCAAGATAGGAAAACATATAAGGGTTGAAGCATTTATAAGCCGCCGGCGGGATTCGAACCCGCGGCCTGGTGATTACAAGTCACCCGCTCTGACCAGCTGAGCTACGGCGGCAGCAAAACCCACTACTCCCCTTTGAATTTAAGCATTGTGGTATCTGTAAGCCTGATTCAAGAACTGTTATAAATCCCCTGAAGAAAAGAGCATCGTGCATGGCGATATCATGGAAATCTATCTCTCAAAAGGAATGAAGGTTCTGGATTTTGCATCAAACCTGAATCCCTTCAGACCCGGGGATCTGAAAGAGAAGATAATCTCAGCTGCTGAGAGCTCGTTTTACTACCCCCACAACGATTACAGCGCGCTGATTGATACCATATCATGCTCAACCGGATGGGAGGGGAGAAATGTTGTTTTCGGAAATGGTTCCATAGAGTTGATTGAGTTCTTTTTCAGGATTCTGAAAAAAGAAGTGGCGATAGTTCAGCCGACATTCACGGAGTACGAAAGGTTCGCCAGAATTTACGGGCTTGATGTGATAAATCTGAGATGGAACCTTGATGACATCATCTCCTTTATCAGAGAAAGAAAACCTGAGGCTGTTGTGGTATGCAACCCCAACAACCCAACCGGGGATTATTTCAGAGAACATGAGATGTCAGAGATAGCTGAGTGCTGTATTTCATCCGAAACCAAGCTGATGGTGGATCAGGCGTTCATGGACTTTGTAAAACCCTACGACATACATGCATTCCAGATCCGGTCTCTCACAAAGATTCTCGGTGTTCCCGGACTCAGATTTGGTTACGGATTCTTTCCAGACGGGTATGCAGAACTTTACCATGAGAGGAGGGTGCCATGGAATGTGAATTCAATTGCAAAGGCTGTTGCAGAGGAGTACCTGCCAAAGATAAAGGCCTTTTCAAGATATGTTAGAAAAAGAATTGCCCGTGAGAGAGTGCACATGAAGAGAAAAATGAAAAACCTTGGATTTCTGAGCTCTGGAAAGGCTAACTTTTTGCTGTGCAGTGGTGATTATGAAGTAGACGAACTTTTCAGATTCTTGGAGCAGAAAGCAATCCTGATCAGGAAATGTGACGATTTCAGAGGACTTACGGGTAGACATTTCAGGGTTTCTGTGAGAAAAAGAGGGGAGAACAGAGTACTTTTAAGAAGTTTGGAGATATTTGTTCAGGAAAATTCCTAACTTCTCTCTTGCTTCATCGGTTATCCCTTCAGGGCTTGTTGTTATTGCGAATTTCAGAGCTTCTCTGCATTCACATGTTCTCTCATCAGGAATGGATGGTATGAGTTTTCTGAGGATCTTTTTGACATTCTCCTCATTTTTTGCGGCGTTTTCAAGGACCGTTTTAACGTCAACAGGCTCGTCCTTCCACACATCATAGTCTGTTACCGTTGCTATGGTGAGATAGCACATCTCCGCCTCCCTTGCAAGCTTTGCCTCAGGCAGTGCTGTCATACCAATTATATCAAACCCAAGCTGCCTGTAAACGTTTGATTCAGCCTTCGTAGAGAACTGAGGGCCTTCAATGCACACGTACGTGCCTCCTGGGTGGTATGGCATTTCAAGCCCGTTAAGGATTTTGATGGCTGTATCTCTCATCTCAACACAGAAAGGATCGGCCATACCAACATGAACGACCACTTCCTCAAAAAAGGTGTCCTCTCTGTGCTTTGTTCTGTCGAAAATCTGGTCAGGTATGACAATATCAAGAGGCCTGATCTCTTCCTTCAGGGAGCCGACTGCAGCTATGCTTATAATCCTGCTCACCCCAATTTTCCTTAAAGCATAAATGTTGGCCCTGTAGGGGACGTGAGTTGGAGAGTGGACATGTCCTCTGCCATGTCTTGGAAGAAAAGCAACTCTCCTCCCCTCAAAATCTCCTACCAGAATCTTGTCTGATGGTCTTCCAAATGGTGTATCCACATTTATCTCCCTAACATTTTCAAAGGCATCGCTGTCATAAACTCCCGTCCCGCCAATAATCGCTATTTCGGCCTTCATTCCCTCAACCTCCAGAAGACCTTCTCATCCTTAACAACTCTCTCCACAATTTTTCTCCTCTCCATTTCTCCCAGAATCTCGAAAAATCTTCTGGGCTGAGCTATTTCAAGGTAAATCGGGTCAATCTGATGGTACTCATACAGGCCCCACTTTATATCCCACTCCCCCCACAGCTTTTCTTTATCCTTTGCAAGGAGCCTTGATATCAGCTCCACCATGTCCTCAATGAAGTTCCAGGGAAACACAACCCATGCCCACTCCTCCATGTACTCCCCAAAGTAATCAGGAGTGAAGCGTGATGTGTAGAGAAGCTGAAGGGTGGCAGTTTTGACCTCCTCTGCACCGTTCTCATCAACATGCTCCTTTGCCCTCATCAGACTCTTTCCGGTATCGGCAATATCATCCACAACAAGAACCCTCTTTCCCCTGACGCTGTCCTCAGGCAGAGGATACTTTATCTTCACCTCACCGCTCTGTTTTGCAGTGCCAACATAATGCTCTATTTTGAGACTTGTCAGATCATCAAGACCGAGTAAGTCGCAAAGAACTCTGCCAGCAAACCATCCTCCTCTTGCAAGAGCCACGATTATCTCAGGTTCAAAACCATCCTCCTTTACCTGCTCAGCCACCCTTCTGCACAGGCCATCCATGTACTCCCAGTTGGTCACAACACACTTGAATTTATCAGGAAACGCATCCATCTTATCACCCTCCCATACTGCGATACCAACGATTTAACATTTCCGATATTCAAAAGCAAAAGAACACTCTTAAATACCACTCTGAAAAAGCTATTCAATATGAAGAAAATTCTGCTTGCAGTGCTGCTGGCCACGCTCATTCTTGGATGCCAGCAGCCTGCTGAAAAGCCCCCTGAAACGGCAAAAATTGCAGAAACCCCTTCAAAAGAGAGGATAGAGATGTTTTCATCATCATCCTCCTGTTTCTGCCATGACAGTCTCAGAGACAGATCCGGAAATGATGTTTCAATTCTCTCTGAATGGAGTCAGAGCATGATGGCTCACGCTTCAAAGGATCCATACTGGAGGGCAAAGGTGAGTTCTGAGATTGCAAAATTTCCGGAACTGAAAGATGTAATTGAGGAGAAGTGCGCGTGATGTCACATGCCAATGGCAAGCTTTCAGGCAGAGTCAGAAGGTGTGGATGTGGACATCCGGGGATTTCTAAGCCAGAAAAGCCCGTTTTATCAGCTTGCTGATGACGGAGTTTCGTGCACACTGTGCCACCAGATGCTTCCAGACAATTTCGGAAAGGAAGAGAGTTTCAGCGGAAACTTTGTGATTGATGAAAAAACGATCAGGCCTGACAGGAGGATATTTGGTCCTTTTGTCCCTGCAATGGCTCAGGCAATGCGAAACAGTGCTGGATATACCCCGGAAGAGGGGAAACACGTTGAAAAGGCAGAGCTCTGTGCAATCTGTCATACCCTCTACACACCGTTCCTTGACGACAGCGGAAATGTTGCCGGAAAGTTTCCGGAACAAACCCCCTACTTGGAGTGGCTCAACAGCCAATACAGCCCGGATATGCCATGTCAGAAGTGTCACTGCCCCAGAGCTCAGGAGCAAAGGTATCATCAAGACCGCCAAACCTGCCCGAGAGATCACCGTTCTTCAGGCATGTGTTTGCAGGAGCAAATGCCAGGATGCTTGACCTGATGGGAGCAAAAGATGGTGCTGAAAAGGCCGAAGAAATGCTGAGATCTTTCATAAGCATCAAAATCATTTCCGTAAAGATAGATGGAGACAGGCTCAATGTTGATGTTAAGGTTGAGAACAGCGCAGGTCACAAGTTCCCGACAGGATTTCCATCGAGAAGGGCATGGATACATCTCAGGGTTACAGATGGGGATAGAAATGCTGTTTTCGAGTCGGGAAAAGTTGAGGATGGAAGAATTGCTGGAGAGGACTCACCCTACGAGCCACACCATGATGTCATAGCAAGGGAAGATGACGTTCAGATCTATGAAGCTGTAATGGTGGATGTCAACGGCAGGGTAACCCAGACACTTCTGAGAGCTGCAGATTACATAAAGGACAACCGCATCCCTCCAAAGGGATTTGACATCGAAAACGCCATCCCCGATGTTGCTGTCAAGGGCAGTGCCAGAACTGATTCCACCTTCAGAGATGGTGGGGATGTTGTCAGCTATATAATTAATGTTTCAGGCCATGAGGGACCTTTCAGGGTGGAAGTGGAGCTTCTCTATCAGCCAGTGTCATATCCATTCTCTGAAGATCTTAAAAGAATCAGCACCCCCGAAATCGAGGAATTTCTGAAGAGGTTTGCACAGACTGAAATGGTAACCCTTGTTTCCTCAGATGCAGCATCGATCTCATGAACATGAGAAAGTAAATATATCTCCCTCTTTCTTATATCATCCCGTGAAGCAGAAGGTTGCAGATTACATGACAAGAAACGTGATAACACTCAATCCGGATGACACGGTTGATGATGCCATAAGGATCATTGAAAAAACTGGTCATGACGGATTTCCCGTGGTTGAAAGGGATGGCACTCTTGTTGGATACATCTCCTCCCTTGATCTCCTGAAAAAAGACCTGAAAACCAAGATAAGAGAGGTCATGACAAGGTCGCTGTACGTTGCAAGAGAGTACATGGATCTGAAGGATGCTGCGAGGGTCATGTTCAGGACAGGGCATTCAAAGCTCCCTGTTGTTGATGAAAATGGAAAAATCAAGGGGATAATAACCAACACAGACATAATAAGAAGCCAGATTGAGAGGGCAGACCCGACAAAGGTTAAGAAGCTCAAGGAGACAATAGAGAAGGTGCATGGAACAAAAGTCAGAACATACAACGACAGGGTCCAGATTGAGAGACTCATTCCAACACAGACCAAGATCTTTGCAGATGAGCTTAGAGGAAGAATCTATGAGATCAAGAGGGGGCTTGCAGAGCCTATAGTTGTTATAAAGAAGGATGACACCTATTTTCTGGTTGATGGCCACCACAGGGTTGTTGCTGCAAAAAAGCTCGGAATTGACAGGCTTGATGCGTATGTTCTCGAAGTGCCCGGCAACGTTGAGCTTGGAATGGAAAAGCTTGTAAAGAAAAAGGGGATCAGATCGATCAGAGATATAGAGGTGATTGAGGACACGCCTCACCCTCTGGTTGAAATAACGTTCAAAAATTCAAAGTGATGGGGATGCTGGAGGAGCTTTTTGAGGTGATAGAGGAGAGAAAAAGATATCCAAGCAAGGGATCATACACAGCCAGGCTCATATACCACGAAAAGGGAATCAACAGAATTCTGGAGAAACTTGGAGAGGAGATGACAGAGCTCATACTGGCTGCAAAGGATGGAAAAAGGGAAGACGTGATTTACGAGACTGCAGATGTGCTGTACCACCTTCTTGTGATGCTTTCAGCCCTCGAAATAAAACTGGAGGAGGTATATGACGAACTCAGGAAGAGGAGAAGATAGCTACGTGATATGGACCGTGAACTTGGACAGAAAGAAAAGCAGAAGTGAGGGAAGGAGAATACCGAAAAGATTTTCTGTCCCCAATGTAAGAATCGAGGAACTCGCTGAAGCGTGCGAGGCTCTCGGATTGAGCTACGAGGTTGAGCATAAAAGGTATCCGAGGTGCTGGTGGGAGGAGGGTGGCAGGCTTAGAGTGGAGAAGAGAATGAGAAAAACGGAGCTGATGGTTAAGCTCGCTGAGAAGATCAGAGAAATGCGAGGATGAGGTTGCTGTTCTTCCTGAGCGGAGAGTTCGAGGAACTCGCGAAAATTGAAGCAAGGACATTTCTGAACGTTTTTCGTGGCAACGCTGAAGAGGAGGACACCCAGATACTCACCGGACATTGCGATAATGAACTCACAGAATATTTCCACAGATTCGGGCTGATTCACGAGGTAAGCAGGCATTTGTTCTCCTGCAGCTCCCTTGACGAGCTGAAAGAGCTTTTTAAAGGGATTGAAATTCCGGCTGGCAGGATATGCGTTAGGGTGAGGAACATCGGAAAAAGGAAGGTTGACTCTCTCAAACTGGAGAGGGAGCTCGGAGCGATACTCTGGAGGAGAGGGGCTGAGATAAGCGTCTCAAAGCCAGATCACATCATCAGGGTTTATTTCTCGAACCAAATCCACGTTGGAATATTGCTGTACAAAACCGACAGAAAGCAGTTTCTGATGAGAAGACCGGACTTGAAACCTTTCTTCAGACCTGGAGCAATTCTTCCCAGAATTGCAAGGAGCCTTGTCAACACTGCAGGTGTCAGGAGTGGAATCGTTCTCGACCCGATGTGCGGGACTGGCACGATTCTGGTTGAGGCTGGCTTAATGGGTCTGGACTTTATTGGAATTGAGGCCTACAGGGCCATAGCTGAGGGGTGCGGAGTGAATCTGAGGTATTACAATCTGCCAGCAAACGTTGCGATTGGTGATGCCAAGAACATGGGGCTTAAGAACGGGAGCGTTGATGGAATTGTTACGGACTTTCCCTACCTGCAGTCAACGAAAAGTCTTGGCAAAATTCATGAGCTTTACAGCAGCGCACTCAGAGAGTTCCACAGGGTGCTGAGAGAGAATTGCAGAGCGGTCTTCCTGACCAACCTGGATGTTGATGAGCTTGTCGAGGAGCATTTTGAGATCGAATACAAGCTGTGTCAAAAGTTGCACAAGAGCTTGACAAGAAGGATTTACGTGTGCAGGAAGAAGAGCTAATTCCAGAGAGAATTCATCCGGAAATTTGTTTCATCATGCGTCTCTCTTCTTCTGAGCCACTTCTTTGCAGTTTTTAGAATGACAGTTGTTCCACGCCGTAAAACTCAGATCCTGTCATAAACGCTTTATCAATTTTCAGAGTCCAGATTTTATTCAGATCTGTGTGAATTTCGTATATAATCCTAAATTTGCCAACTCTGAGGGAGTACGTGTTCTCTCTCCCTTTGAGCTTCTTCCCAAGAAAAGGATCTACTTCAAGGGCTTTTACTCTTCTCAGGATTCCTGATTTTTCATTATCTTCAAGCTTTTTTATCTGTTTTGCGGATCTCCATCATGGTAAACCTTCATAAAAGATTGTCCAAAGGTACCTTTTCGTCCTTCCTCATTCTCTCGCTTGTCCTGTTGAGTTCCTTGATCTCTTCCTCGGTTAATTCATCCTCAGGTATTTCGAGAATTCTGTCGAGTTTCTCTTCCAGCCTTTCAACTCTTCTGAGAAGTTCGGCATCCATGTTCATAACCATCCACTTGTGGATATTGTGGATATACATAGATTGTGAAAAGGGCAAGCTGATGAGTTTTGGAAACTGAATTAAAATTTTCCGTTAAATCCCGAAAAACCTCTCAGCATTCTTCCTCACAACCCTCTCGTTTTCGCATGCATCGTAGAACTTTTTCACAGCAAGCATGTCTGACTCGCTGAATCCTGTATCGCTGTTCGCTACGAGTCTTTCATCTCCGAACTCCTCGACTATTTTTACAGCCTCTTCAACGCTCAGCTTTCCCGGCTGCACGGTTATTCCGGCCCAGTAGCCCCTGTCCAGGATAACCTTAACGGTTTCGACAGAATTGTGATCAATGAGGGCGAGATCTTCGGGGAAAGACATCTCCTCGAGAACCTCGAGCATCTTCTCCAGAATTGCAACCTTGTTCTTTCTGGGGGTGTGGATGATTGCAGGGATGTCGAGCCTCTTGGCAAGAAGGAGCTGTGCCTTCAGAACCTCCCTCTCCACATCAGTTCCATCCTCGAGTCCTATCTCCCCGATTGCCACATAGCCCGAATAGCTCTCGATGAAGTCCAGAACTCTCTGCCAGTCTGGCGGGATGCATCTTGGATGAATCCCAACCGCAGAGTGAATTTTAATTCCAGCTCTCTTCCCCCTCTTCGGCTCGAACTCTGTCAGCTTTCTCGCGAGGTCAATCAGGGTTTCTGGAAAACCTGGCCTTATCGGATAGAAGGCACAGGTTATGGCCTTTTTTATCCCGTTCTCAGCCATGAACTTCAGATCCTCTACACTCCTCCCCTCAGAATGGATGTGAGTGTCTATGACTGCCATGGATAAAAATCACACACGAAAAATAAAAAATTATTTGAGAACCGCTCCCTCGTCTGCTCCACTTACAAGCCTGGAATACTTTGCCAGATAGCCCTTATGCCGGATCTCCCTCGGCTTCCACCTCTCTCTCCTGTCTGCAAGCTCGTCATCGCTCAGCCTGACGTTCAGCTTTCTTTCGGGAATGTTAATTTCTATGACATCCCCATCCTCGATAAGGGCTATGTTCCCCCCTGCAAGTGCCTCCGGGGCTATATGGCCTATAGCTGGTCCTCTCGTCGCTCCGCTGAACCTGCCGTCTGTTATGAGCGCAACCCTCTGCAGACCCATTCCCGCTATTGCCGCAGTTGGCAGAAGCATCTCCGGCATTCCTGCAGCCTTGGGCCCCATGTACCTTATCACAACAACCTGTCCCTCCTGAATCTTTCCGGCAAGTATGGCATCGAGAGCTTCCTTTTCAGAATCAAACACTCTCGCCTCCCCCTCGAAGACCCTCATGTCCTCGTCAACCGCAGCGGCCTTGATCACCGCCCCTCTCTCGGCTATGTTGCCCTTCAGGATCGCTATACCCCCTTCCCTGCTGTGCGGGTCGTCGGGATTTCTTATAATGTCCACTCCCCTCCTTACAGCAAGCTCGGCGATCTCGTGAATTCTCAATCCGCTAACTGTCATCTCGTTGTGGAAGTACTGTTTGGCTTTCCTGAAAATCATCGGCACTCCTCCGCTCTCGTCCAGATCGACCACAACGTCTTTACTCGCAGGGTCCAGCATTACAAGGTGAGGAGTTTTCCTGCTTATCTCGTCGAATACGTCGAGGTCGAGCTTAATTCCAGCTTCCCTCGCAATCGCAGGTAAATGCAGAACCGTATTTGTCGAGCCTCCAATCATCATGTCCATGGTCACTGCGTTCTCGAAGCTTTTTTCAGTCACAATGTCGAGGGGTTTGATGTTCTGCTTTACAAGCTCGACCACCCTTTTGCCCGCTTCCTTCGCTATCCTCAGCTTTCTTGCCGAGCCGCATGGTGAGGTGGAGGTGTACGGCAAACTTAAACCGAGAGTTTCCGTGAGAATCTGCATTGTGTTGGCTGTGTAAAGCCCCTGACAGCTCCCGCAGGATGGAGCGCAGAAGTTCTCGTAAAGCTTCAAACCGTCTTCATCAAGCTGTCCTGCCTTGTAAAGTCCTGCAGCCTCAAACGCATCCTTTATCGTAACCCTCTCACCGAAAACCCTCTCGGCTACCATTGGTCCCCCTGTTACGACAATTGCAGGAACGTTGAGCCTGAGCACAGCCATGAGCATTCCCGGAACGATTTTGTCGCAGCTTCCAACAACCACAAGGCCATCGAACTGGTGAGCCTCAACCATAACCTCTATGGAGTCGGCGATGATCTCCCTTGAAGGCAGGGCGTAGCTCATCCCAACATGCCCCATCGCAATTCCGTCGCATACTCCAATAACTCCGAACTCGAATGGAACTCCGCCAGCAGCAATTATCCCCTGCTTGACGTATTCGGTTATTCTGTCAAGGGCCATGTGGCCGGGAACGACTGTGTTGTACGCATTTGCTATCCCGATGAAGGGTCTGTCAAAATCGTCATCCGTCAGACCAAGAGCCCTGAGCAGGGCTCGATGAGCGACCCTGTCGACACCCCTCTTGACAATGTCACTTCGCATGGCATGAAGTGGTATGGAACGTATTTTAACCTTCCCGTCAGGATGAGTATGACCACACCGAGACACAGGTCAGGACGAAAACCTTCGGGAGATTGTTTGATTGCAAACTTTTTGTCATTTTACTTGTTTTGATTACACAACTATGCAGTCAATATCAAAGAAAAATTTTTAAGTATACTGGAAGAAAACATCCAATGCAGTTCATATGCCCAAAGTGCGGGACAGTCCTGCCCTCCTGGTGGAAAATTGCCCACCTGTTCAGACATTTTCACACATTCGAATGTCCAAATTGTGGGGTGCTGATAGAGGTGGGGGTCAGGCATGAGGGTTTGCACAGGCATGTTGTAACCGCTTTATTTTTGCTTTTGGTAGGGTGGGTATTTCTTCTCGAAGTTTTTGAAACTCCAGTCCTGTTCGTTGATAAAGTATGGGTTTTGAACTGTATTGGGGAATTGAACTACTCGGAAAAATATACACTGCCATTTATTCTTGCGATCGTGATTCTCTGATATTCTGTAAGGTTTGGCAATTACACTCTCAAAATTACCGATTCGAGCGCCGAAAAAAGGAGAGCATCCTTCATACTGCTCCTTGTTTTATTTGTCCCGGCAGTCGCATTTGTTACAGCGGTGGGGCTGTATGTCTATTTGGTCGAAGGGATGAACTGGTTTACTGCGCTTGTGGTCTTACTCGATGTGGCCGTAATTATCAGTCTAAAGAGAGAACGTGAAAAGACAAAAAAGCTGGAAAAGCAAAGTTACGGGTAACTTTGCCATAACAAGGATTGGATATGAGTGGTTCTCTCTGGGAGTGAACCAAATCCTAAAATTTCAAAAAGTAAGAACCCTGTCGCTTTCCTTCACGATCTCGTACATATCCTTCATGGTAGAGACAGGACAGAGCTCTGAGGAAGAATCTCTGATTTTCAGGCAGGTTCCGCAGGCATATATCTTCCCGCCGTTTTTCACAAACTCTTCCATCTGCTCCCTCACATCAAACCTTTCATCGTTCATGTTCTCGCACTCAACTCCCTTTCCAAGCAGAAAAGCCTTCACCTCATCCCCAGAGTTCAGGGCAAAGTTCGCAAATCTGAAGGCATTCCAGACCGTCTCTGCATCGTTCGAGTAAATCACGATTCCGATTCTCATGTCCTATCCTGTACTGTTTTGTTATTTAACTCCTTCTCACACGGTTTTACTGAAAAACCTAAACTCACTATTTCATCGATGTTTTCTCTGTCATCTTTCGAAAACCCCACATGAATCAGCAGTTCAATCCTGCATATGGAAGACTTCTCACCAGCTGGACAACCTTGTCTCTCTTGGAAAGGGCTTGTGCGAGACCTGAAATCCCCCTCTCCTCAAGAGCTAAGAGCAGATACCCTTAAGCAAACCAGACAGATTTCCTCGAATACAGATCCTTCTTGTGAGAGAAAACTGGGATTGTGTATAGAAGTTCTGTCAGAAAGGGATTTTTCAGCCCAAACCCTTGCCTATCAGCCATTCTTCAGGCTCTCCTCTGAAGTTATTATTCAGTATGAGATCACCCGCCACTACAAAATGCTAATGGATGGGGACTGCTGTCGAAAAAACTTCGTTTTCGATGTCAATTCACTCGAAAATGAGACTCCACCGGGTTTTCACCGTACATTGAGTTGAAGATGTCTGCAGATGCCTGAGTTATTCTGAAAAAAGAAACAAGTTCACTCAATGCTCCTTAGCTGTGGAAGCGTTGAAAGCTTCACAGGCAATCCAAAAGCCCTGTCGCCAGCATCACCAAGACCCGGAAGAATGTATCCGTCATCATTCAGTTCCCTGTCAATTTCGGTGACAAATATCTCAACGTCCGGAAATTCAGATTTGATCCTGTTTATGCCTTCAGGAGCTGCCAGAACTCCGAGAATCACTATCCTCTTCGGATCACCATATCTCCTGACCTCTCTGATAACCTCAACAAGTGTTGATCCTGTGGCAATCATCGGGTCCGCTATTATCACCGTATCCTCCTCTTTTATCTGGGGTATCTTTATGTAATGCATGTCTATTTTGAAGTCAGGAGCCTTGCCCCTGACTGCAGAAACTATCCCGATTCTTGCCTTTTCAAAAACCTTCACAAGACCCTCCATCATTGGAACGGCTGCTCTCAGAACTGTTATTATAACAACATTCTGCCTGTCCCTGCAGACTATGCCCTCGGTTTCCTCCAGCGGAGTTTCAATTTTCAGCTTTTCATATTCCATTGTTTTTATAAGCTCATAGCCCATAAATCTTCCAAGCTTCACCAAACCTTTCCTGAATCCGATGGAGTCAGTTTCTCTGTTTCTCAGCTCCGTTAAAATTTCAAGAAGGTATGGAGAGTCATCCATCCTGTAAACTCCTTTCCACCTCTCATCCTCAATCACACCCATCACCTCAGAACCTGGTCGAGAATTATGGCCGTTATCGCTCCCACCGCCATTCCGGACTCAAGTATGCTGGATATTATCCTGGGAAAGTGTTCGAGAAACTCTGCAGGAAGCTGTGGAGCTCCGAGACCAACAATGAGTGAGCTTGCAATTATGAGCATGTTTCTGTCGTTGAGTTCAACATTCTCCTTTATCAGTCTCAGTCCTGTAACGCTTATCATTCCGTAGAGTGCTACCGTGAGACCGCCAAGAACGGGCTGGGGAATTGATGCGAGAACTCCCGAAAATTTGGGGAAGAGTGAGAGAGCAATCAGAATGATCGCTCCGATCTGAACAACCTGTCTGCTTGCAACCTTTGTCAAAGCCACAAGTCCGATGTTTTCAGAATAGCTCGTTGTTCCGTTGGCTCCGAAAACTCCTGCAATTGCACACGCTATCCCCTCGCTCATTATCCCTCTGTTTATGTGCTTCCTTGTTATTGGAGCTTCAGAAATTGCTGAAATTGCGTGATAATCGCCAACACTCTCTATTATGCTCACCATGTACGCAAACAGCAGAATGATTATCGCTGAAGCCTCAAAAACAGGCATACCCCAAGGAAACGGTGCCGGGATGTTGAAGATCGGAAGCTCATTCACAAGGGTAAAATCTGCCATGCCCATGGGTATGCTGACAGTGTAGCCAACGATCGCACCGACTATAACGGGCATCGCCTTCAAAGCTCCTTTTGATTTGAGGGCAACCGCAATGGTGACTGCGAATGTTATCAGGGCTATGACGAATGCCGCTGGTGCCGATGCTGCTGTTGAATCAGCGAAAAAGTTGAGGGAATACTTCACGGCAACGTGGGCTAAGGAAAAGCCGATGAGCATTATTGTCACCCCCGTAACCACAGGGGTGAAGAGCTTTCTCAACCTTCCAACAATTCCGAATCCACCGAAAAGTGCCTCCACAATCCCTCCTGCAATCAATGCTCCCTCAACAGCAGCCAGACCAGATGATCCACCGATGCTTATCAGTCCCGGGATGAAGGCAAAGCTTGATCCCTGTACGATTGGATACCTCGACCCAACTGTTGTCTGAAGAATTGTTGCGATACCCATGGCAAGAAGAACCACCTGTATCAGAAGTGCTATTTCATGCTGCCTGAGACCTATTGCATTTCCCACAACAAGAGGAACTGTTATTGTTGCACCAAACATGGCAAGAACGTGCTGAAAGCCGAGAACAAAAGCTCTTGCAGGTGGTACCTTTTCATCAATACCAACCCTGATCTTGTCCATTCTATCGCCCTCAGGGGATGGAAAATCCCACTAAATAACTTTTTCTGACAGTATGAGACACAATGTCAGATGGAATTCAGGTTGCAGAGGAGATAAGCCTGTTCAGTTCCGTCTCAAGCTCTTCAGGACTTTCCACAATGAAAATTCCATCCACCTGTCTGAGCCTTTCAACATGCTCCACATCTTCTTTTCTAACTCTAAGCCTGAGCTTCCTTCCATCAGGCAGATCGGTTACAACCTCCCCTTCCCTGTAATCAGATGGCATTATGTAAACCGGAACAAATGCCTTGAGTGCCATCAGGGCAGAATTGGAAAGCAGGGTGTCTGCAATACCTCCAGCAATCTTAGCAACAGTGTTTGCGGTTGCAGGGGCAATTACCAGAGCTGCAAACTTCCCAACCTGAAGTTCTCCGGCAAGAAATGGAGAGTTCGCATTTCTCTCCACATAAAACCTGTCAAAAGAGCTCTTAACTGAATCAAGCATCTTGTACCACTTCAAAACCTGCTCTCCTGCCTGAGATGCATAGACTCTTATCTCCACATCATGTTCACTTTTCAATCTTTTCATTACTTCGATTGTTTCTTTAAGTCTGTCTCCTGCTCCGGTTATACCCCAGGCAATCCTAATTCTTTTTTCCATATGAATCAATATAGGAAGCGAACCTTTTAAGTGTTTTTCTCAAACTTCTGAATCCCTCTCCATCTTCCATGACACCTTCAAGTGTGTCCTTGCTCCAGAATGTTGCTCCAAGATTTGCTCCGAAAAATCCCCCGCTGACAGGAACTGCACCATTCAGTATTAGAAAGGCATGTATCTGGAGAAGAGCTATCTCCTGCCCTCCCATTCTATCTCCACCCACTGCGATTCCCATCCCAGCTTTTCCCCTTAAAGCATCTGGATTTCTTGCAAAGAGTGCTCTTGTTCTGTCCATCACGGCTTTTAACTGAGCTGAAATTCCGCTGTTGTAAACTGGAGTTGCCAGAATTATTCCTTCTGCACTCTCTATCATGTCATAAAGCTCAACCAAGTCATCACTGAAGATGCATTCCTTGGTCTTCAGACAGTGATCGCAGTGGATACAGAAGTTTATTCTCTTACCCCTCACGGTAAACACTTCTGTTTCATACCCCATTTTTTCAAGATGCGTCAGAGCATACTCAAGAACATGGTGTGTTGCCTTTTTTCTCGGGCTCCCGCATACTCCAAGAATCATGATCTGAAATCTGATCCACTTCAATAAAAGTTTATTTCAACTTCCGGCTGTATTAAAATTCGAATTTCTAACTTTTCCGAAGTATTTAGGGAAAATGGATAACTATTACTGAGAATGATCATGTGGAAGAAATATGCTGGGGATGGAGGAGTGAAGTATGCTTAGCTATGATAAAGGAGGGGGTGTTTTAGTTGAGAAATACTGTATTTATCGGTATCGCAATTGTGCTGATTCTTGTAACAGCCGCTGGATTGGGTAACGCTCAAACTGGAGAGGAGATTTACAGCCAGAAATGCAGCGGATGTCATACCATTGGTGGAGGGGATGTTGCCGGTCCGGATCTTGCAGGTATTACGGATAAAAGAGACAGAGAGTGGTTGATTAGAGTTATTGTTGAACCTGACAAGCTTGCAGAAGAAAATGATCCCATAATGGCTGAGCTGATATCACAGTACGGATACCAGATGCCGAATCTCGGTGTGACAAGAGAAGAGGCAGAACTTATACTTGAATTTCTGTCTCAGTTCCCTGTAGGTGATGAGGAGCGAGCGGCAGATACTCATCCCGAGAAAGCCCCTGAAGAAGTTAAGACCGCCATCGGAGATCCTGAGTCGGGGAGAAGGTTGTTTATTGGGGAAAAGCCATTTGAAAACGGTGGTGCACCATGCGTTTCCTGTCACTCTGTACGATCTGCAGGTGTTAACGGTGGAAACCTTGCAAAAGATCTGAGCGATCTATATTCAAGACTCGGTGAAAAGGGGACCTACGGAGCTGTCAAAAGCCTCCAGTTTCCGGTTATGAAGGACATCTACGCGGGAAAAAGTCTCACTGAGGATGAGGTTGCTGATCTTGTTGCGTTTTTCAAGGAAGCTGAAAAAGGATGGGCAAAATCAGATATGTACCCATTATCAGGATTTGCTGTTTTCCTGTTTGCGATAATTATCGCAGGTGTTTACTACGGGAGGGTGAAATGATATGACTGGAAGAATTAAGGACGTTTTCTCTCCAAGTACGAGAAGCTGGGAGGAGTTTTACAGAAACAGGTGGCAGTATGACAAGGTGGTTAGATCCACCCATGGTGTGAACTGCACAGGCAGTTGCAGCTGGTTTGTGTATGTGAAGGATGGCATAATAACCTGGGAACTTCAGGCAACAGATTACCCTGACTTCAACTCCGAAATTCCCAACTATGAGCCAAGAGGATGCCAGAGAGGAATAAGTGCATCCTGGTATGTATACAGTCCTCTAAGGCCCAAATTCCCTTATGTGAGAGGGAGACTCCTTGATCTGTGGAGAGAGGCAAGGAAAAAATATTCTGACCCTGTGGAGGCGTGGAAGAGCATTGTTGAAAACCCGGAAAAGAGAAGCAGCTACATAAAGAAAAGAGGAATGGGGGGGTTCAGAAGAGCAAGCTGGGATGAAGTTGTTGAATTGATCTCGGCATCTATGGTATACACCATCAAAAAACACGGTCCTGACAGAATAATTGGCTTCACACCAATTCCGGCCATGTCGATGATAAGCTATGCATCCGGAGCAAGACTCCTTGAACTTATAGGTGGAGTTTGCATGAGCTTTTATGACTGGTACTGTGATTTGCCTCCAGCATCACCACAAACCTGGGGTGAGCAGACAGATGTAAATGAATCTGCAGACTGGTACAATGCCGGATTCATAGCAGTAATGGGTTCAAACCCCCACATGACGAGAACTCCAGACGCACACTACCTTACTGAGGCACGATACAGGGGTGCAAAGGTTGCAGTTTTCTCACCGGACTTCAGTCAGGTCAGCAAGAATGCTGACTTCTGGATTCCCATTGAGCAGGGGCACGACATGGCCTTCTGGATGGCAGCAAACCATGTCATAATGAAAGAATTCTATTTTGACAGCCCTGTTGATTACTTCATAGAGTATGCGAAAAAGTACACCGACTTTCCGTTCCTTGTCAAGCTGAAAGAGAATGGAGATGCCTTTGAAATGGATCAGTTTTTGAGAGCAGGTGAAATTGAGGAAATGCAGAATGGGGAGTGGATCCTTTGTGTGATGGATGAAAGTGGAGAAGTGAAGATTCCAAATGGTAGCATAGGGTTTAGATGGGGATATGAAGGGAAGTGGAACCTTGAAATGAAAGATGCAAGAACTGGAGAGGAGATAAATGTAAAACTGACCTTGATTGATGAAGAAAGCATCCCAGTCAGATTCAGATACGATGATTATGGAGAAAGCATAAGACATGTCCCGGCTAAAAAGATTGTAACAAAGAGCGGTGAGATTTATGTTACAACAGTTTTCGACCTCTTTGCAGCACATCTGGGGCTATCGAGAGGCTTGGATGGTGATTATCCAGAAAGTTATGACGATGACAAACCCTTTACTCCAGCATGGCAGGAGAAGCACACGAAGGTTGGCAGGAACACTGTGATAAAACTTGCCAGAGACTGGGGTGAAAATGGGGCAAAGACCAAGGGCAGAAACCTTGTTATAATTGGCCCGGGCCTCAACCACTGGTACCATAACGACCTGAACTATAAAGCGGTGATCACAGCCCTGATTCTCACAGGAAGTGTTGGAAGAAACGGTGGTGGACTTGCCCACTATGTGGGACAGGAAAAGGTTGTGCCGATAGCATCATGGGCAACCATCGCCTTCGCCGGAGACTGGCTCAAACCACCGAGGCTGCAGAACTCCCCCAGCTTCTTCTACGTTCACACAGACCAGTGGAGATATGACAGATGTGCCTACATTGAAGCTCCTGACGGAATGCCAAAGCATGCAATAGACTACAACGTTAAAGCTGTAAGACTCGGATGGCTTCCATTCTATCCTCAATTCAACAGAAATCCCCTCGACCTTGTGCAGGAGGCTATAAACGATGGCGCAGAAACAGATGATGAGATCAGGAAATGGATTGTTGACAAACTGAAAAGCGGTGAGCTGAGATTTGCGATCGAAGATCCTGATGCTGAGGAGAACTGGCCCAGAGTATGGTTTATATGGAGGGCCAATGCGATAGGTTCAAGTTCAAAGGGTCATGAGTACTTCCTCAAGCACTTTGTTGGTGCTCCAAACAGCAATGTGATGGCAGAGGAGGTCGCGAAGGATATAGTCGAGGAAGTTGTCTGGAGAGAGAACGCCCCTGAAGGAAAGGTTGACCTGATTGTTGACCTCAACTTCAGAATGGACACCTCAGCGATCTACAGTGACATTGTCCTTCCTGCAGCCCACTGGTATGAGAAGAATGACATTTCCACAACAGACTTGCACAGCTTCGTCAACTGTCTCGGAGGTGCCACAAACCCGCCATGGGAAGCGAAATCAGACTGGGATATATTCAAGACAATTGCCAAGAAATTCAGCGAGATAGCCGAGAAGCACTTCCCGAATCCTGTAAAAGATGTTGTCATGGCTCCTCTGCTCCACGATACGGCTGAAGAGATAACCCAGCCTGAGGTCAAGGACTGGAAGCTCGGAGAGTGTGAACCCATCCCCGGAAAAACCATGCCAAAACTTGCGATAGTTGAAAGGGACTATCCAAACGTTTACAACCGATTTATATCACTTGGAGATGGAATAA
Source organism: Geoglobus sp. UBA235 (assembly GCA_002494725.1). GTDB lineage: Archaea > Halobacteriota > Archaeoglobi > Archaeoglobales > Archaeoglobaceae > Geoglobus. Next base: position 50,665 of record DACG01000012.1, on the reverse strand, counting down.
AGAATCTTGGAGCACATGGTGTCAGCTGGAATGCTGAAGACATTTATGAGGAGCTCTTGAATGAGCTTCCAGCAGTGGAGTGGGATGGAAAGAAGAGAATCTCCTTGGAAAGTGATGTGAGTGTTGCGGAGGTTATACTCAGGTTTGCTCCTGAGACAAACGGAGAAATAAGTTACAGAGCATTCAAGAATCTTGAGAAAAAAGTCGGAAAGAGGCTTGCTGATATAGTTGAACCTTACAGGAGTGTAAGAATAACTTTCAACGATACTAAGGTACAGCCAAGAAGAATTATCACCAGCCCCGTATGGAGCGGAAACATAACCGAAGGAAGGGCTTACTCTCCATACACGCTTAACGTGGAGCTTGAGATACCATGGAGAACTCTGAGCGGAAGGCAGGAAATCTATCTGGATCACCCATACTACATTGCCTTTGACGAGGCACTACCCACTTTCAAGAGAAAGCTTCATGCCTCAGTTCTTGATGAGATCGATGTGGATGATGGCCTTGTTCTGAATTTCATAACTCCCCACGGCAAGTGGAGCATACATTCCACATACTATGATAACCTAAGGATGCTAACACTCTCAAGAGGAGGAGAGGTTCTCTGGATAAATGATGAAGATGCAAAAAGTGCGGGAATAAACGACAACGACTGGATTGAAGTATTCAACAACAACGGAGTGATTGTCTGCAGAGCTGTGGTCTCATCAAGGGTGCCGAAAGGAATGTGTCTAATGTACCATGCTCCAGAAAGAACCCTCTACATTCCAAAGTCAAGGGTTACAGGAAGAAGAGGAGGAATTCACAACAGCGTAACAAGAGCCAGGCTCAAGCCACTCCTCATGGTTGGCGGCTACGCTCAGTTCAGCTACTACTTCAACTACTGGGGTCCGACCGGAGTGAACAGGGACACGCTTGTTGTTGTCAGAAAGCTCAGGAGGTGATAGAATGGATGTTAGGGCTCAGCTTGTCATGGTGTTCAATCTGGATAAATGCCTCGGATGTCACACCTGCAGCATTTCATGCAAGAATATCTGGACTGACAGAAAGGGAGCAGAATACATGTGGTGGAACAATGTTGAGACCAAACCCGGAGCAGGTTATCCCAGATTCTGGGAAGATCAGGAAAAGTACAGGGGTGGATGGGTGGTAAAGGGGAACAACGTGAAGCTGAAGGCATTTGGAAAGCTCTCAATCCTGCTCAACATATTCTACCAGCCACACATGCCAAAGCTCGAGGACTATTACCACCCCTGGACATACGAGTACTCAAAACTCTACGAGGGTGGAGAAGAGGATGATCAGCCAGTTGCAGAGCCGGTTTCACTTATAACCGGAGAGAAAATTGAGATAGAGTCTGGGCCAAACTGGGATGACGATCTTGGGGGTTCACCCCTCTATGCAGAGAACGATGTCAATCTGGAAGAGAGAAGAATTCTCAACACATTCAGCCGGCTGTTCATGTTCTATCTGCCGAGAATTTGCAATCACTGCTTGAACCCTGCATGCGTTGCTGCATGCCCTCAAAGGGCAATATACAAGCGCGGTGAAGATGGAGTCGTGCTTGTTGACCAGAATACGTGCAGAGGATGGAGATTCTGTGTTACAGCATGCCCATACAAGAAGGTTTACTACAACTGGAACACCGGGAAGAGTGAAAAGTGCATATTCTGCTATCCCAGAACTGAGACAGGTCAGGCAAACGCATGCGCCCACAGCTGTGTTGGAAAGATAAGACATGTTGGCGTAGTGTTATATGACGCTGATGGAATCGATGACGTTATTAGAGCAAGGGAAAAGGACTTGGTTGATGCACAGAGAAGAATAATTCTGGATCCAAACAATGAGAATATTGTGAGACTCGCCAGAGAAAATGGAGTTCCTGAAAGCTGGATTCAGGCTGCAAAAACCTCTCCTGCTTACGATCTCATAAAGAGGTTTGAAGTTGCATTCCCGCTTCATCCTGAATTCAGAACTGTTCCGATGACATTTTACATCCCCCCTCTATCCCCAATCCTTGCAACCCAGAAGATTGCCTACGAGGTTGAGGACTGCCAGGAAATCCCCACAAAGGATATGCTGAGAGTTCCAGCAAAATACCTCTCAAGACTGTTCTCGGCAGGAAATGAAGAGGTTATTCATGAAGCTCTCGACAGAATGATAGTTCTGAGGCATTACATGAGGGCCAAGAACCTCGGAGAAAGTTTTGACGAGAGCTTGCTGAGAAAATCTGGGCTTACTGAGGACAGGGCTGAAAGACTCTACAGACTTTTCACTCTGGCAAGCTACGATGATAGATTTGCAATACCACCTGCCCACAGAGAGTACGATGCAAAAGATGTTGAACAGAGAAAGGGTGCGAAAGGCTTTGGAGTTCTTACAGGACCGAGAGGTGGTCTGTGATGTTTCCTGAACATTACAGGCTCCTTTCCATAATTTTCAGCTATCCTGAGGATGAGGGAATTCTGAAGGAGTCCTGCAGAAAGCTGGTGGAGATTTCAAACGGGATTCAGGAGCTTGATGAGCTTGCAGAGTTCATCGAAAACTCACCCCTCTCTCAAATTCAGGAAGAATACGTTTCTTCATTTGAGCTTCAGCCTGTCTGCATTCCATATATAGCCCATCACATCTTCGGGGAGAGTTACAAAAAGGGAGAGTACATGGTGTTTCTTAGAGAGATGTACAGACAGAATTCGTTTGTCCCATCAATCAACGAACTCCCTGATCACATAGCGGTTGTTTCAGAATTTCTCTCAATTATGGGAAATGGAAGAGAGAAGTTCTTGGCTGCAGTAATGCCTGGTATTGAGAAAATGGCTGAAAGCATTGAGGACAAAGAATTCCATTACAGACAGGCTGTTCTGCTCTTTCACAGGTTGTGTTCTGCTGAATTTTCAAAATCTGAGGAGGTGATAGAATGTTCGACCTGCTGATTTTTGTTGCCATACCCTACATATCCATAGCTCTTGCCCTATTTGTTACCCCATACAGGTATCTCAGTGGAAGACTCACATGGAGTGCATACTCAACCCAGTTCCTTGAAAGAAAGAGTCTCTTCTGGGGCAGTGTTCCCTGGCACTACGGTGTTGTGATTTTACTCATTGGGCACGCTATCGGATTTCTGTTCCCGTCTGCAGTCCAGTCTCTGCTTTCAAGCATGACGAGGCTGTTTGTTATGGAGAGCATTGCACTGGGGCTGGGATTGCTGACTCTCCTCGGAACCTTTGTTCTCCTCTTCAGAAGAGTTTTCACAGGAGTAAGGGCTGTCAGCAACATAGCAGACTACATAGTTCTACTGCTTGTCCTCAATCAGGCGATAACGGGAGTTTATATGGGCATCTTTGCAAGATGGGGCATGGAGTGGTACCTTCACACTGCAGTTCCCTGGCTTTATTCACTGCTTACATTCCAGCCCAACGTTGCTCTTGTCTCAGGACTGCCTCTGGCATTCAAGATACATGTTCTGGGTGCTTTCCTGATACTCGCATTTCTGCCATTCACCAAGTTTGTGCACTTCCTGTTCTTCCCTGTTGGCTACCTTACAGAGCCACCAATACTCTACAGGTGGGTAAAAAGAAGAAAAGCGTGATAATGGAGGTGAAGTGAATGGAGGATGTTGCCAAACTTAAGGAGAAGTATGGTCTCAAGGGATCTCCAACTGAGGGGCTGATTGCTGCAACCCTCGGATTCTTTGTGGGCTTTGCTGCCGTCTCCCTCTATGGCCCCACTGCAAAGGAATTCAAGGATGTTATGGGTCTTACTGCTGCAATGACAGGGTTGCTTGTTGCAGCTCCGCAGCTCACAGGGTCTTTGCTTAGAATTCCATTCGGAGCTTGGGTTGACAAGGTTGGTGGAAAGAAGCCTTTGCTTACACTGCTTTCTCTTTCAGTAATAGGAATGGCTGGGCTGACCTTTATACTTTTCACATACTACCCGGACAATCTTACGATTGAAATGTATCCCCTGGTTCTCTTTTTCGGATTTCTGAGTGGATGCGGTGTTGCAACGTTCTCTGTAGGCATTCCTCAGACATCCTACTGGTTCCCCCAGAAAAGACAGGGATGGGCTCTCGGAACCTATGCTGGACTCGGAAACACCGCTCCGGGATGGTTTACACTCATAATTCCATTTGCCCTCGCAACACTCGCACTGCCCGGAGCTTATGCTGCATGGTTCGGCTTTCTGTTAATAGGCACAATAATTTACGCAATCATAGCCCACGATGCCTACTATTTCCAGCTCATAAAGAAGGGTGTGCCAAGAGAGGAGGCCATAGAGGTTTCAAAAAAGCTCGGTCAGGAGCTTTTTCCCTCAGGGACGCTTGTTGATGCACTAAAAATTTCTGCAAAGATCGGAAGGACATGGGCTCTTGTTATACTCTACTTCACATCCTTCGGTGGATTTCTGGCTTTAACGACATGGTTCCCGACCTACTGGAGAATATTCCATGGATTTGACATAAAAACGGCAGGAATTCTCGGAGGAGCTGGATTTTCACTGCTTGCGTCGTTCATAAGAATATACGGTGGGCAGTTGAGTGATAAAATTGGTGGTGAAAAAACAGCCATAATGAGCTTTACGTTAGTTCTCATTGGTGCGGGAATTCTTACGGTCTCAACAGCCTTTATTCCAGCATTCATAGGAGAAATATTCATTGGGGCAGGCATGGGAATTGCAAATGCTGCTGTTTTCAAGCTTGTTGCAAAGTACGTGCCGGAGGCTGTTGGGGGAGCAAGTGGATGGGTTGGTGGATTAGGAGCATTTGGAGGATTTGTCGTTCCACCAATTCTCGGAGTTTTTGTTGATGCTTTTGGGGAAATAGGGTACGCGAGGGGATTCATAGTTTACGTGTGCCTTGCACTGATTGCAATCGGGATCTCGGCATTCCTAAAGAAGAGATACGGAGATTCAATACACTGACTTTTTTTTATTTTTCAGAGAATTGAGACATTTCCATCTGAATCTATTGCCACCGATATCTCTCTAAGCACCTCCCTGTTTCTAAGTCTTTCAGCACACTGCTCAACGATAAACCTTAACAGCATTGGCCCGCTCATCCTCACCTTTATTCCAAGTTCATCAGCCCTTCTGTAGATAAGGCCCGGAATGTCATACAAATCAGTTCCCGGGGATATGATGATCACCGACTCATAAAGCAGACTTTCTACAAGCCTTACCGTTCTGTAAGCTCTTTCTATGTTTTTTCTTGCAGCTCTTTCTATGGCACAGACATTGCTTCGAGTAGTTCCAAGAGCTCTCGCTATCTCTGCAAGCGTTTCTCCCCTTTCTCTCCTTACAAAAACTTCAAGCTGTCTTTTCGTCAGGAAGGTCTTATCAGCCATGTTAAACATATTCATTCAACAAAATACTTAAATTAAATTAAAGAATTTAAAGGTTTTGATGGTCACCAGAAGGAGTCTGATGAAGCTGGCAGCACTCACACTGGCTGGTTGTGTTCAGAGAAGTGGAGTTGATGTCATGTTTGCCGCAAGCCTTCAGAGAGAAATGGAAGACATCATTGTCCCGTATTTCAGAGAAAAAACCGGGATCCCTGTTCAGGCAGAGGCAAGGGGATCTGTGACAATAGTGAATCTGGTTAAGGATGGATACAGAAGACCCGATATCGTTATTTCAGCAGACTCTGACTTGCTGAAGGAACTGATGCCGGAATTCATTGAAAGATATGCTGTTTTTGCTTCCAACAGCATTGTTATCGCTCACAGGGGGATTGAAATGGATGAGGAAAAATGGATTGACGGAATTCTGTCAAAAAAATACAAATTCGGAATCGCTGATCCTGAATCTGACCCCCTCGGATACAGAAGTCTGATCGTTCTTAAACTTGCCGAGATGCACTACGGCAGGAAGGTTTATGACGAGATACTCAGGAGTCTTCTTATTTTTGGCCTTGAAACAGACCTGGCTGCCAACATAAGGGCTGGAACTATCGATGCGGGATTTCTTTACAGAAACATGGCTGTTGCACATGGTCTTGATTTCATAGAGCTTCCAGAGCAGATAGACTTGAGCTCTCCAGCCTACGAGAGCTTTTATGAGAGGGTCACAGTTAAAGCTGGTGACAGAGTTCACAGGGGGAAAGCAATACTCTACGGAATTGCAGAGACAAAATGGTGCAGCAGTTACGGTAAGGAGTTTCTGAACTTCATGCTCGGTGATGGACTGGATCTCCTCAGCAATTACGGACTCGAAACAATGGTGAGGTGGATGTGATGTCCTTTTCACGAGTTGTAAAATTTCTGCCATATATTCTGGCCGCCTATCTGTCCCTGCCCGTATTTTCCGCCATCCTTATACTTCCCTCTGTAACATCCGTGATGCTGCCCGAACTGGTGGATGCTCTGTTTGTATCAGTTTTTTCTGCCTCGATCACAACACTCATTTCTGCAATTCTTGGAGTTCCTCTGGCATACACGCTGGCAAGAAACAGAAGCAGACTGAACCAGTTAATTGAGGCCCTTGTTATATCCCCAATAATCCTTCCCCCAATTGTCACGGGTCTGCTCCTTCTCTCAGTTCTTTCCCCTGGAGGGTTAATTGGAAAACTTGCTGATGATGCTGGTTTCCGGATAACCAGAACACTGTTTGCAATTGTACTCGCCCAGCTTGCTGTAGCTTCACCTTTCACAGTGATCTCCGCAAAGGCTGCCTTTGAGGGAGTGGACGTGAAACTCGAATTTGCCAGCAGACTTATGGGTGCTGGCAGGCTGAAAACCTTTCTGAAAATATCACTTCCTCTCGCAAAAAAAGGAGTTCTTGCAGGACTTCTGATGACATTTGTGAGAAGTGTCGGAGAATTCGGTGCAACATTCATGCTTGCATATTTCCCGAGAACTCTGCCCATCTACCTGTATACATCCTATCTCAAGGGTGGTGTGGAAGGTGCGATTCCCGTTGCAATTGTTCTCTGGGTAATAGGTGTTATGGTTTTCACATTCATCAGACTCCTGGGTGATGGGGTTGCTGGAGCTGAGAGGAGTGGTTAAAAGCCTTGGAAATTTCAGGCTTGATGTAAGTGGAATTTTTGAAGGAATAACTGCCATTCTCGGTCCCAGTGGTAGTGGAAAGACAACCCTGCTCAACGTGATAGCCGGATTTTTGAAGCAGGACAGGGGTAAGATATTACTGAACGGGAGGGAAATCTCGAATCTTCCTCCAGAAAAAAGGAGAATAGGATACGTGTTCCAGGATTATGCTCTCTTCCCCCACATGACCGTTCGGGAAAACCTCACCTACGGGGGGAAAGGAAATGCCAGTGACGTTGCAGAGATGCTCGGTATTGGACATCTTCTCGATAGAAATGTAAGCCAGCTGAGCGGTGGGGAGAAGCAGAGAGTAGCTCTCGCAAGATCTCTCGCATCAAAACCAGATCTGCTTCTGCTTGATGAGCCGATGAGCAGTGTTGATGAGCTCATGAGAAAAAGACTGATAATTGAGATGAATTCGATTCTGAGAGAGCTTGATATTCCTGTTGTTTACGTCACTCACAGCAGAAGAGAGGCTTTCCTGATTGCAGACAGGATAGGGGTGATGGTTGCTGGGAAAATTCTCCAGATCGATGATGCTGAAAGGGTTTTTGAGGAGCCTGCAGGCAGGGAGGTTGCTGAATTCATGGGTGCTGAGAACATATATGAGGGCAGGGTGGTGAGATCTGGCGATAGCCTTGAAATAGAGTGGAGCGAGGGGGTCGTGCATTCTCTGAGAAAAGGCTTTCGGCCTGGAGACGAGGTTGTTTTCTGCATAAGACCAGAGTATGTGATGGTTGTCAGGGAGGGCAAGCCACTGGGTGAGCTTCTTCATGGCAACGTGTTTGAGGGGAGGGTTGTGAGGAGAGTTAATGTTGGCGGGATGCATGAGCTTGTTATCAGACTGAGAAAAGAAATAGTTACAGCTTTGATCCCGGATCATGCATATCACAGGCTCGATTTGGGCAGAAAGGATGATGTGATGGTTGGGTTCAAAAAGAACAGGGTTCATGTAATGCCGAAGATATGATATAAGCGAAACTATCGGAATCCCTCAAGAAAGGCTCTGACATTCTTTCCAAGCACCCTGTGATTATACCCACCCTCAAGCACGGCAAACCTCTTTCCATCGCAGTTTTCTCTGCATTTTCCCTGATTATTCTTCCAATATCTCTGTAGTCACTCATCTCCAGAATTCCTCCCCAGTCCTCCTTCGCCCTGTCAAATCCCGCTGAAACGGCTATCACATCATACTCTCCCTTTCCCAGAAACTCTGCGATTCCGTTTATCTCTCCACCTGACATGTGAAAGTAACTCACATCCCTATCATTCCTGAATGTGTTAGCTGTGCCGTCTCCAAAGTGCAGATCAAAATCCACAATAACAGCTCTTCTAATTCTCCTCTCGGAAAGGAGCTTTTTAACTGCAATGGCTATGTTGTTGAAGTAGCAGAACCCCCATGAGCTGTCAGGGCTTGCGTGATGTCCCGGAGGTCTTATGGCAGCAAATGATGGTTCAGTGAATGAGATATCTGCTGCAAGCACCGCTCCACCTGCAGCAAGCATGGCAACATCAAAGACATCTCCAAGGTTTTTAACCCATTCAAGGTGAGTGTTGGTGTGAACAAGGAGTATGTCATTCTCAGTTGCCGGTTCTGGAGTTATCACATCAAAATCCTGCAACTCTCCCATTATAGCCTCCATTCTTCCAGCTTCAGCAGCCGGATCAGATGTGTACACCCGGTAAAATTCAGGGTGGAAAATCAGCTTCATAATGCTGAGTCACTGTTCGCAGGTTTAAGATTTTCTAATTGAAAAGTTTGGAAAAGTTTCGTTATGAAGAAATTGCTGAACTCCCATGAAGCATTGAAATTAAAACTCTTCGGATCTTCCAAGAAAAGCAGACAATGCCTACCTGATGGGTTTTGTGGAAAGGTGTGTGAGGGTTAATGAAGCTTGAAAAGGTTGCCGATCCAAAACAATCCCATAATCCTCCCGGAAATTCACTTTAAATTATTGAAGAGCCCTTGGATAGTTTGTGGTGTGGGTGGAAATCCATAGTCACCATCCTCCTGTGGAAAATAAGAAGTTGAACCCCTCGGTTGAAGTCATTATGACAAAAAAGTCAGCGATGCTCGTGGACATTATTAAAGGAGTTCAGGCAAGACTTCCATTGAAGTCATTATGACAAAAAAGTCAGCGATGCTCGGTCTTATTTCAGGCACGGATTCAAATTTAAGGTAAAAGAGCCAGGGCCCGGATTCGAACCGGGGTAAAGCGGATCTGCAGTCCGCCGCATAGCCCCTCTGCCACCCTGGCTTAAAAAGAGGAGATTGGATGGTCTATTTAAAAATTTTGGTCATCCAAGAAACTTTCTGTGCTTTGCAGCCTGGATTATGGCATCCTGTATGCCGTTCTGTCTTGAAAGAGTCTCCATAACCTTCTCTGTGAGTGGCGTGTAGTCATGGTCAGGTTCAAAGTCAAAATACTGAAGGAGGTTGTTCACATCATCCTCAAGCGGTATCAGTTTCAGGCTATTTTTATTGAGGAATTTAATGACAGACTCCATCTGCATTTCAAAGCTTGGAATTGATTCGCAAAGAACCTCATAGATTCTGTCGGTAACAGCTGAGAATCCTATGACTTCGGGAGGTAATCCTATGCTGTAAAGGGAGCAGCAGAAGGATATTGCTCTCGGGAGCTTTATCTTATCTCCCCTTGAGTAGCCAAACAGCCCGATGTGAAGTTTTCTCATTCTCCTTCTTGGAATGAATCTGCTCATCTCATTGACAAGGTCTGCAACAAGCGGTATCTTTTTCCTGTATTCTTCAGAGAGTCTCTCAAGGATTCCAGTATCGATATCGACTTCCTGAGCTCTCCTCCTATTCCTCTCTCTGATTGCTTCAACTGCCTTTCTGACAGTTTCAAAGCTGTGGTCGTACTTGAAGGCTGACTGGGCTGTGAACGTCTGGACTGATGGATACTCGTAGAGAGCAGCAAGGTTCTCTGGATCGAAGAACCCCCTGAATGGGGGGCATCCAACACCGATTATGGGATAAACCTCAACATCAATCTCGTCCAGATTCATAAGGGCAATTTTGGCTGCGAGAGTTGCAGTTATGAATCCAAAGTTCAGTGCTGGATCAGATCTGGCAAGGAAGACTCTCATGGCGGAGAACTTTCCGTCTGCAAACTTCTCAACAATCCTATGGCAGCTGATCATGGTTTCTATGTCTTCAAAGAGCGGTATCACTGACAGCTCCTCCGGTTCAAACTCTCCAAGCCATTCTCCAATCAGAGATCCATCGGGGAGCCTCATTTTCGATTTACCGGCAATTAGGTTCCTGTAGTACCAGTAAACCCTTTCAAGCTCCTTTATGCTGGTAACCATCGGAAGTATGACCTCAGAGATTGGATACGGGGCATCATCTCCATAAAATTCCCTTGCATAGTCATAGCTCCGTGGAATCATCTCCAGAGTTTCTGAGAGAAGCTTTGCCTCCTCTCTTTCAACTGTCGGGTTTGGAATTCTTGGAGTTATTCTTATCTCTTCTCCAAGTCTGATGTCCCTGAAAAACTCAGGATATGATGACAGAAGCTTTTTTACAACAAAGTCATCCACCTCCTTTCCCTCAAAGTCCCACATCTGCTCATCCATTCCCAAGTGAGAGAACACATAGTATGCCTCCCTTATCTCATCCTCCCCGTCAAAGTAACCCTGCCTTGCAAAGAATGGCATCTCCACATTGTCAGGATGCTGGGTGCTCATGACCCTCGGCATGTGCATGATATACGTAGCAATACATGTGCAATTAAATATTTATGTATGATTGCGACAATGGTACCGCAAGATAGTCTGCATTCCACCTATCCTTGCATCAGCCTTTGTGGCAGCGATTCTGGAGTGTATGGAGAGTAAGGTTTTCCAGATGATCAAAAAAGATATATTTCTTTTTCTGGATTCCCGATCATGGATGTGGTAATAGGTCTTGAGGTTCACGTTCAGCTTAACAGACTCAAAACCAAGCTATTCTGCTCATGTCCTCTTGACTATCATGGTAGGGAGCCAAACACCCATGTTTGTCCGGTCTGTCTGGGTTTGCCCGGAGCAATGCCTGTAATAAACAGGGAAGCTGTAAGATCAGCCATAAAGGTGGCTCTGGCCCTTAATGCTGAAATAAATCCTGTGATGAGGTTTGACAGAAAGAACTACTTCTATCCCGATCTGCCCAAAGGGTTTCAGATCAGCCAGTACGACATGCCTCTCGCCTGGGGAGGGTATGTGACCATAGAAACAGAAAGCGGAGAAAAGAGAGTCACCCTGAAGAGAATTCACATGGAAGAGGATCCCGGAAAGCTCAGCTACAAGGGATCGATAACAACAGCAAAATACAGCCTGATTGACTACAACAGGAGCGGTGCACCGCTGTTGGAAATTGTGACGGAACCGGTTTTAAGATCTCCAAAGGAGGCAAGGACATTTCTCAACACACTGAGGATAATTCTCGAATACTTGGACGTCTTTGATGGGGATCTTGAGGGAGCTATGAGGGTTGATGCAAATATAAGCATAGCAGGCGGTGGAAGGGTTGAGATTAAGAACATATCAAGCTTCAAGGGGGTTGAGAGAGCTCTCGCCTATGAGATAACAAGACAGAAAAATCTGATGAGGAGAGGCAGAAAAATTGAGAGGGAAACAAGACACTTTGATGAGGCAAACAGCATAACCGTGTCTCTGAGAAGCAAGGAAGAGGAGCAGGATTACAGGTACTTTCCGGAACCGGATCTGGTTCCGATTTACACCTCAGAGTTTGTGGATGATGTGAAAGATGCACTTCCAGAGATGCCCTGGGAGAAGAGGGAGAGGCTCATAAAGCAGTACAGTCTGAGCTTGGAAAAAGCAAAGATACTTGTTCTCGATCCAAAAATGGCCGATTACTTTGAGAGGGTTGCTAAGGAGATAGATCCGAGGGTCGCTGCAAGCTGGATAGTTGATGTGCTGAGAGGGGAACTGAACTACAGGGACATGAGCTTTTCTGAAGGTGAGAGGAGACTGAATTCAGATGAACTTGTCGAGCTTCTCACATATTTCCTCAAGGGGAGGATAACCGAAAAAGGAGTTGTTGAGGTTATAAGAACAAAGCTGGACCATGGTGGGAGTGTTGAGGAAATAATCCAGTCAAAGGGTCTCTTTTCAATTCCTCAGGATGAAATCGATAGACTTTGCAGAGAGGCTATTGAGAAAAACCCGAAGGCGGTTGAGGATTACAGAGCAGGAAAGAAGCAGGCGGCAAACTTCCTTGTCGGATATGTGATGAAGATGACAGAGGGAAGGGCAGACCCCGGGGAAACTGCAAGGAAAATCAGAGAGATTCTGGAGGAAATTTCATGAAGAAGTTCAGGGTGGCGGTTGGAGGAACCTTCGAGCCACTTCATGAGGGGCACAAAAGGCTCATTGACAAGGCCATTGAGCTTGGCGGTGAGAGCATATCCATTGGAATAACAAGCGACAGGATGGCAAGACAGAGGATAAGGAGTGTGCTCCCATTCACAATTCGTGCCGAGAACGTGAAGTGGTATGTAAGGAGAAAGTACGGGTTTGAACCCTATGTTGTTGAGATTACAAATCCCTATGGCAAAACACTTGAGTATGACTTTGAGTACCTTGTTGTGAGTCCTGAAACATACGAGATGGCGAAGAAGATAAATGAGAAAAGAAGGGAAATGGGAAAAAGAGAAATAAAGATTGTGAAGGTTGATTTTGTTCTTGCTGAGGATGAGGAACCCATATCTGCAACAAGAATCAAGAAGGGCATTATAGACAGGTACGGAAAAACCATATAGAAAGCTTTTTATCAGCAATAGAGATTCCATTCTATGGAGCTAAGGAGATCGATTGACAGAGCATCTTTTTTCAATCCGGCAACAGGTAATGTGGAAGAGCTTGAGATTGAGATAAGGTTTGATCCGATAACAGGAAAAAGATCAAGAATTCTCGTCAAGCCCCTTCCGTTCCCCAAAAATCCTGAAATGCCTGATTTCAGCAGGGAATGGTGTCCGTTCTGTGATGAGAGGGTTGAAAACATGGGAGCGAGGGATGTGAGAGTTGCAGGAAAGGAGCTTCTGAAAAGAAACGAGTCAATTCTGATGGCAAACATCTCTCCCTATGCAGAGATTTCTCTTGTCATAAGAATCACGAAGGCCCATTACGTGCCGATCAATGAACTTGGAGAAAGGCAGTTCTTTGATGGATTCATGCTTGCCCTCGATTACATAGGAAAAACAGACTTTGAGTTTGCCACAATAACCATGAACTACCTCAGACCTGCAGGAAGCAGCATATCTCACCCTCACATTCAGGTTATGGCCTCAAAAACTCTCTTTGATCTTCAGGAGAGGCTTATAAAAGGCGCTGAAGGCTTTTACAGAGAGAACGGAAGGTGCTTCTGGGATGCATTCTGGGATGAGTTCCAGGAGAACAGGGTGCATGAAGGAAGATGGAGATTCTTTACTCCCTTCGCACCCAGAGGTTTTGAGCATGTCCAGGGATACATTCGAAAGGGACTGAATGAGCTTGATGAAGCGGATGTTGAGGAACTTTCAAAGTGCATTGTCAGAATACTCGGAGCTTACAGCGAGATGGGTTTTAACTCATTCAACTTTGGAGTTTTCGGGCCGCTGGATGCTATGGAACACATTCCCATAGTCTTCGACATTGTGGCAAGAACTCCAATAGATAGATACTACCAGAATGATGTATTTGCGATTGCAAAGCTTTATGACGAGAATTACACAAACAGGAAGCCTGAAGAAACGGCAAAAGAAATAAAAAATTATTTTTAGGATTCAACCTTTGATTTCAGCTCTTCTATCTCTCTTTCAATATCATCAAGTTCCTTGAACTCCCACTCTTTCTCCTGAACTCCTGCAACAGCCCAGAAAAGTCTTGCTGTGACTGCCATGAGCTTTCCCGCATATCCGGGACTGTGAGGGAGAAGATGAGATGCAAGATCTCCGAGCCTTTCTGCAGTATCCCTGTCAATTTCATTTATCTTCTCGCTTGCAGCTCCAAGAAGGGAGATCCCGGATCCCAGTATCCTCTCCCTCATTGCATAATACTTGGCAGCCTCACTCGTTATTCTGTGAACACCCATCTCAATCACCTCAGTATCTACTCTGCTTTAATCGTATTTATTATTTCCGACTTTTTATGAATTTTTACGAAAAAATAATTCAGACGAATTCTGATTTAGGGATTACCGAGAAATTGTTAAAATAATGAAATTATATTGAAATAAAATTAATTAAATGTCCAGATATTTCATGTACTCCCAGGGTGTTATGTACAGGCAGTACTGATTCCACTCGTCTATCTTGATCTCCATGAACGCATCGAATATGTGCGAGCCGAGAACACCCTGGATCACCTCATCTGTCGCAAGATGGTCAAGGGCATCTCTGAGCGTTGTTGGGAGCTCTCCAATACCAAGTTCCCTCTTTCTGCTCTCGCTCAGCTCATAAACGTCGTCCATCACGGGGTCTCCCGGTTCAGTCTTCTTCTTGATTCCGTCCATTCCTGCTGCAACCATCGCCGACAGTGAGAGGTAAGGATTTGTGCTCGGATCAACTCCTCTGTACTCAAGCCTTATTGCAGATGGTTTTCTGTGATACATTGGAACTCTTACAAGAGCACTCCTGTTTCTCGGACTCCAGCACACGTATATTGGTGCTTCAAATCCCGGCACGAGTCTCTTGTAGCTGTTGACGGTTGGAGCACACAGAGCCGTCAGTGCCTTGGCATGTTCAAGCAGGCCGCCTATGTAATACCTGGCCTTCTGGCTAAGCATGAACTCATCATCCGGATCTGCGAAGACGTTTGTGCCCTTGAATGGCTCACCCTCCCAGAGGCTCTGGTGAACATGCATTCCACTTGCGTTGTCGAGATAGAGTGGTTTGGGCATGAAAACTGCAAGCATTCCGTACATTGCAGCAAGATTTTTTGCAGCGAACTTGTAGTAGAAGAAGGCATCCCCAACATCGACCAGTGTTTTCGGCTCAAAATCAAGCTCAACCTGCCCAGCAGTCGCAACTTCGTGGTGGTGGTACTCAACCATCACATCAAATGCCTCAAGAATCTCAACAAGCTCGTTTCTGTAGGCAACTGTTGTATCTTCAGGTGGTGGCCTGAAGTATCCCTCCTTTGGCCTTATAACAAAACCTCCAGACATCAGTTCAGGACTTTCAGGAATTACCCTTGGTGGCCCCCAGCTGTCCCCAGCTCCACCGTTTGGAGATACCCAGAGATCGTATGTGAGCTTTGTCGGATCAACTCTCTCAAACAGGAAGAACTCTATCTCAGGACCGAAGATTACTGAAAGACCACTATCAGCAAGCATTTTTTCAACTTTCTTTGCCACAAACCCTCTCGGATCGACGTCGCTCTGCTCACTCCCCCATGCCTCGTAAACGTCACCAAACATTATTGCAGTCTTCTGTGCCGGATCATCCTCCCAGGGCACCATTCTAAGCGTTGATACATCGGGCATCCAGACCATGTCACTCTCGTTTATTGACTTGAACCCCCTTATTGAGGAGCCATCAAATCCAATTCCATCAAATGCACTTCCATCAATAAACTTCCTCGCAGGGATGCTGAACGTCTGCATGTACCCTCTAACATCTGCAAATGCACAGAGCACCTGCCTGATGCCGTTCTCCTGAAGGAAACTCTTCGCCTGTTCCACATCCATGATATCACCTAAATATTTTTAACCGTCCTTTGATAATGGCTTTATAAATTTTTCTTATCACTGCTCTCTTTTAAAAAATTTTAAAGTGAGAAGTGATGGATTCAGACAAAAGCTCATCTGAAAATCAGAAGCCCGGATATTCTGCAAAATTATGAAAGAGTCAGAAAATGTGGAAAAATCAAAATCTGAAAGGTCTGTCCCAGCCTGCCAGCTTAACTCCGGTTATTGCTGAGACATTTATGTCTATTGCCCTCAGATCTTCTTTCTCAAGATTTTTCACATCAGTCTTCCCTGCCTGCTGTGTCAGGATTTTTATTTCCTCGGTCATCGCCTTTATGTAGTTGTAAACCCTTATCCCTCCCTTTTCAGGGTCAAGCCTCCTCCTCAACCTCTTGTCCTGAGTTGCTATACCCTTCGGACACCTGCCAAGGTGGCACTGCCTGCAGACTGTGCATCCAAGAGCGATGAGAGCTGCTGTGCCGATCTGAACGGCATCTGCTCCAAGAGCTATTGCCTTGGCAACATCTGCTCCCGTTCTTATGCCACCTGCAGCAACGAGGCTAACCTCATCCCTCAGACCTATCTCTCTCAGAGCCTCATCAGCCTGGACTATGGCTGCTATCGTTGGAACTCCGGCATGATTGGCAACGACATCTGGAGTTGCTCCTGTGCCGCCCTGCATACCATCAACAACAATGATATCTGCTCCAGCCTTTGCAGCAATCTTAACATCATCTGCAACCCTCCCTGCAGAGTACTTGACTGCTATTGGGATTCTCCAGTCTGTGATCTCTCTGAGCTGCTCTATCTTCATCGCCAGATCCTCGGGACCGATTATGTCCATGTGTCTTGCTGGAGACAGTGCATCTGTACCTGGAGGAATGCCTCTGATCCTTGCTATATCCTCCGTCACCTTCTCTCCAAGCAGATGCCCTCCCATTCCTGCCTTTGCACCCTGTCCTATTTTTATCTCAACTGCATCTGCTGAATTGAGATACTTGGATGAAACTCCAAATCTGCCGCTTGCATACTGGGCTATGAGGTACTTCGCATTCTTCCTCTCTTCAGGATGCATGCCCCCCTCTCCGGTATTTGTGGCCGTTCCCGCCATTGCCGTTCCCTTGGCTATCGCAACCTTTGCCTCTAAGCTTATGGCTCCATAGCTCATTGCAGCAACCATTATCGGAGTATCAAGGATAAGTGGCTCTTCAGCAAACCTGCTTCCAATAACGACCCTTGTGTTGCACGGTTCCCTGTATTTGTCGATGGGTGGTCTTGATGTCTGGGCTGGGAGAATCACGAGATCTTCAAAGTGGGGCACAGGTCTTGTGGCTCCAGTACCTCTGACAAGGTATTCTCCTGTCTCCGATTTCCTCCATATCTCATGGACAACGCTCCTGCTCCATATACCTCTGTCCTCAACATCAGATGTTCCCGAAACCTGAATTGCTGCAGCAGGACAGACATCAACACAGTTGCCACAACCAACACATGCAATCTGATCCCTGACAACAGGCATCTTGTCCTCTTCAGCTAAAGCTCCAGTTGGGCAGTATCTCACACATCTCAGGCACTTTATACATCTTTCTCTGTCAATGGTAATTTCAAATACCATTTAACCCTCCTCCGATGGGGCGCTTCCGTAAACAAACCTCTTCTTTATCGGCACAATCTTCCTGAATTTTTCGGTAAATGCAGGAAAGTCATGAACTTTGAGAACCTCTTTCAGCCACTCCTCATCCTCTTCGTTTATCTCAACCACCTTTGCATTTTTTCCAAGACTGTCAACCTCACCCTTGAAATAAATTGCACCTCTGACAATGCTCTCCCCAGCCATACCTCTCAGATTTCCAAGAACGACCATTCTTCCACCCATCATGTACAAACCGGTCATGAAATCACTGTTTCCACCAACGATTATCGTTCCATTCTTCATTATCTCCCCAGTCCTGGCTCCAGCATTTCCCCTGACAACTATTGTGCCTCCGTATATCCCCTGTCCAACCCCATCTCCAGCTGTACCCATTATCTCTATGTAACCGTCTGTCATGTTGTCCCCCAGAAACCACCCTGCATTCCTCTCGACCACCATCCTGACTCCATGGATCATTGTTCCGGCAAAGTATCCAACGCTCCCCTCAACATGGATCTCAACATTGCCAACCACTCCAGCAGCAAGGTAGTGCTTTGCTCCGGGATTTTTCAGAATGATTCTCTCCTCTCCATTCTTTACAGCTTCCTTTATCATCCTGTTTATCTCCCTAACCTTCAAATCCCTGCAATCAATTTCCATTCCAATCACATCCTGTAAACCCTATAATCTCCTGGAGCGAGATACTCTGTTTCAAGACCGAGAGGCTCGAGAGCAACCTCCTCACTTGAGATGGCAAAAAGATCATTACCTTCAGCAACCATTGCAGGTCTCAGTCCCAGCTTATCCTTTGCAATCCCGATCTCATTTGGAGTGGCGATAATGAATGCAAATGGCCCATCCAGATCTTTCACAGCACTTTCAAGTGCCTCCTCAAGAGAAAAACCATCAATTAGCTTGTCGGCAACATAGTGGACTATGCACTCTGTGTCGTTATCTGTTGTGAAGTAGTGGCCTTTGGCCTCAAGCTTTTTTCTCGTATTCCAGTAGTTTGTAATCTGTCCGTTGTGAACAACGGTTATATCAGGGTAGAGAAAGCTCTGAAACGGATGGGCATGATATCTGTCAACCCCACTTTCCGTTGAGAACCTTATGTGGCCTATAGCATGGGTTCCGTTTTTCTCAGAGACTCTGTAGATCTCATCAACCTTCTTTATCGTCCCAACATCCTTGAACATCTCAAATTTCCCTGCTGAAAGTACGGCAACATTATCAAGCTCCTGAATTTCGAGAGCGAGTTTCTTTATTTTTCTGAACTCAATCCTTTCCACAAGAAAATCTGTTATGTAGTAGCTTTCATCCTCCACAATGTTTGATATCGATCTTATATCTCCATAATGATTGAGAATGCTTTCAACAGAATCTATCAGCTTTTTTCTCTCGTCATTCTCCCCCTGAATCTCAAGCCTTATCAGGTACTCATCATCTCTCAGATGAATCCCACCATAAAGTGCAACTCCTGCTCCATCCTTTCCTCTGTGCTGAAGGCGGCCCATCATCTCGATAACAAGAGATCCAAGATCATCTCTTCTGTTTTTTGAGAGAATCCCCACAATTCCGCACATGCCAATCGTTTCTTCAATGGCAGTGAGTTTTTAAATATTGCGAATAATATGCATACAAATGAACATCTATGGATTTGGATGTTTTTGAACCGCCTGTACGGAGCGAAAAATAAATTATTTTCAATTACAGATTTACAGAAATTTTTTTATGATGTAGTCATGAGATTTAGAAAAAATCAGGCAATGAGCCATGAGGAGAAGTGCAGTAATCGCAGCATTTCAGAATCCCGGAAAAATTGAGGAAAACCTGAAGAGACTTGAGGGATTTGAGATAATTCTCGCTGTTGATGAGCCAGACAGTGAGCTGAACGAAATCATTGAGAGATACAATGTGAAGGCAACGGTTTCTGAGAAAAGAAGAGGGAAATGGAAGGCATTGAATGATGCTGCAGAGCTTGTTAAGGGTGAATATATTCTTTTTCTTGACTCTGACACGATCATACTTGACCCAGGGAATCCTTACGGATCTGATGGTGCTGAAATCAGAAAGGAGGTAAATGGAGATTCTGTGCTTGGAAAGCTAATCAGGATAGACTACTTCAGCATGCATCTTATCTCACTTCTTGCATCAAAGCTGGGCACGTGTCTTGGATTCAACGGTGCAGCCTTCTGGGTTAAAAAAGAAGTCTTCAAAGAGCTTGGTGGGTTCAGGAGAAGGATAAATGAGGACACGGACCTTGGAGTGAGGCTGGGGATAAATGGCCATAGATACGGTGTTTGCGGACGTGCTGTGACAGAACATCCAAAAAGCATCAGGGAATGGCTGAGTCAGAGAGAGAGGTGGGCTCTCGGCGGAGCTGAGGTTATAACAGAGAACTTCTGGAAAATACTGAAGAAGCCTGTGATGTGGATTCCTGCCCTGTTTTTGATGTTTCCTGCTCTCATCGGGCTTGTTATAAACATGATCCTGCCAGACAGTCTTCTTCTGAAGATCCTTTACTTTCTGATGGTCCCCTTCGGGTCTGTCTCAGGGAAGGCCGTTGTCATCCTGATGTACATCCTCTATGGCTATCATGTTGTAAAAAACATGCTTGCAGGGCTGATTACATTCGCAATATGGGCAGCTCTGATGGCAGTTCTGTCCAGACTGACCAGATACAGCATTGATCTCAGGTACCTTCCTGTGTACTATTTCATATACTCTCCCCTGTGGATGTTTGTTGCTCTTGCGGCTCTTGCCAAGTATCTTCTTTTCAGAATGCTTGGAAAGAATGTGAGGGTCAGCAACTGGAAGGTTTAGGGAAAGGTTATAACCTTGCTCGGGCAGTTTAATCCATGCGGTTTGTTGTGAATCTGATAAACGAATACGACCCCGGACCATTTCCGGATGAGTTTGACGGGGAAGTCATCCAGCTTGCATCCAACGAAAATCCCTTTCCACCATCTGAGAACGTTATCAGAGCAATCAAAGATGGTCTTTTGAAGATAAACAGATATCCATACCCGTATTATTCAGAGCTGAAGAGTCTCCTTTCCACATACACCGGAGTTGATGAGGGATGCATAGCTGTCTCCAACGGAGCTTCTGACCTGATAAGGCTTGTTACCGACATAATACTGGAACCACTTGACAGAGTTTATATCCCGATGCCATCCTACACCATGTACCTGATGTTTTCCATGCTCAGGGATGCACACGTTGAGACCGAGGTTTTCGAGGAGTACAGAATTGACGGGTGCTATTCAAGGGGAAAGCTCGCATTCCTCTGCAGTCCAAACAACCCAACAGGAAATACCTTAGAAAAGAAGACAATTCAGGAGTTTCTCGAGAACTTTGAGTATGTGGTTGTTGATGAGGCCTATGTGGAGTTTCAGGGCAATTCTGCTGTTGACCTTCTCAATCACTACAGCAACCTGATTGTGCTGAGAAGCTTCTCAAAATTCTTCGGACTTGCGGGGATGAGGGTTGGATATGCGGTGGCAGAGGAGAAGATTGCAGAAGCAATCGAAAAAATAAGAAATCCGTTTTCAATCTCTCACTTGGGGTACCTGTCTGCTGTGGAGGCTCTCAGAAGTCTTGACTATTACAGAAAGGTAGCGGAAATGATAGTTTCTGAGAGAGAAAAAATGAAGAAGGGTCTTGAAAAGAATTTTCATGTGTATCCAAGCAGTGCCAATTTCCTGCTTGTCAGACATGGTGATCCCGAGCTTGTCAAAAAGCTGCAGGAGAGAAAAGTTCTTGTCAGGGATGTCACAGGACTTGAGGGGCTCAGGGGATATCATTTCAGGGTGAGCGTTGGTCTGCCTTCTGAAAACTCGAAATTTCTGGAGGTGGTTGAGGAATTATGAAGATCAGAAGGGAACTCATTGAGGGTCTCATAGAGATCTCAAGGGAAAATCATCCTTACGAGTTCTTTGCGCTTTTAACCGGGAAAAAGGGAGTTATAGAGGAGTTTGTCTATATCCCCTTTGAGCAGGGAAGTGATTTTGCCGGTTTCAATACATCTCTCCTTCCAATTGGGATGAGAATATACGGAACTGTCCATTCACATCCCTCAAACTCTCCCCACCCATCCACTCAGGATCTGGCAACCTTTTCCTCATTTGGAAGCATCCATATAATAATTCACTACCCTTACTGCAGGAGTTGCTGGAATGCCTTCGATTCTCAGGGAAACATGGTTGAAATTGAGGTGATTTAGTGCTCCAGATGCAGCAATAATATTATACAACAGGACTGGGACAATCATGAATCGAAAATATTTTAATTTATTTATTAAATTAATTTTTCAATAATTGAAAAATATAAATTATGAAGAAAGTCTGAATATCTGACCACAAAACGTACATACTGATATATTCCTACACTAGAGGTTGGGACATTTTGAGTTATATCGAATTTGATTTCTTCAAAATCTCTCAACAATACCAAGTAGTGGCTATGCTGCTTAGCTTACCAAGAATCCTTATGAAGTACTCAAGATGCGGGATAGATATTCTGCCATAAATCCCCACCTTAATTTTTGTAAACTCTTCCCCTGTACTCCATTTTCAAAAAAAAAACAGAACGACATTACTTCTTTATCAGTCTGATAAGTCAACCTGAAATCTCCTAAACGAACTCTATATCTGTCCTGATATCCTTTGAGTTTCTTTATGTCGAATTTCCTGAAAGGAACAGGATTATCCTTCAGAACATCCAGAAATTCAGAAAGGTTGGTTCTGTGGGATTTTAACAGCTTCTTAATCGATTTTGCAACTTTTGGGTGGATTACAATCTCATAGCTCATAGGTCGAGTTCAGCCTTGAGCTTCTCCCATGGAACTCCGTCTTTTTTCGTCTCTTCAACGAGCCTGTCAAGCTTCCTGGCATTTTCCTCGCTGATCTCCTCTTCCTGAATCAGTCCTGCTTCGATAAGCTCGATTTTACTGCTTAACTTCTTCAGCTCCTCTTTTATGACTTTTAACTCATCATAAATTGCCTTTAAAAACTCAGCTTCTGTGCTTATTGAATGTTTTATCTGTATTAGGAAAATTTAAAAGTTTGCCAACTTTATTAAATTTAATAAGCTAACTACACAGTGGGTTTGATTGAAAAATTCCAGATTGAGATTTTCTGATCTGGACAAGAGAGACATGCTTAGAATAGTCGCTCAAAGTCTCACCCCATTGTAACCTGAAACAGTTGTTTTGTTATGAGAAGAGTTAGACATTAGATTCAGGTTAGAACGCCCGGGCCGGGATTTGAACCCGAGGCGCGGGCTCGACAGGCCCGCATGTTAGGCCTGGCTACACCACCCGGGCATGAGAAAGCAAGAACACCCTGTCTTCCTGGGTTTTTAAGCATTTTGGTAAGTTTTTGGAAAGCATTATAAATTGAATTGCAGAGCTTGGATTGTGATTGAGCTCCAGATAAAGACCAAGCTTCCCGAAAACTGTGCCATCGGTCTTCTGCTTGAAATGCAGGACATAATGGCAAGGGTGGAGGGAATCACAGATGTTGGAGAAACAATCAAGGGGCTCTTTCAGGTGAAGGGAAAGGATGTTGATTCCTTGGTTAACAGGCTTCCTGACAAATGTGATACAGTGCTTGTCTCGAGAGATGAAGCAAAGGTGCTTGTGAGAGAACACACGTGCTTAGTTGCCCTTCCCATCGTCCAGTCAGGCTGCATTCTGAAGAGAATTGACTTCGATGAGGGAGAGATAATCTGGGATGTAATCTGCGATGATGAGTCTTTCAGAACTCTTATGGGGAAGCTTGAGGAGTATGGGGTTGAGTTTGATCTTCTTTACAAGGGTAAACCCTCAAAAACAGGAATGACGTACAGAGAGGAGGAGATTCTGAAATACGCTCTTGAAAAGGGTTACTTCGACTACCCCAAGAGAATAAAGCTTGAAGAAATGGCTGAGCACTTTGGAATAGCCTCCTCAACCCTTTCCGAGATTCTGAGGAGAGGGCAGAAGAAAATACTGGAGAAGTACTTTAAAGAAGTTCAAGAATAGTTTTTGATAACCTCACAGCATCCTTCCTGCTTCTGATTATTATGTCTGCTTCCACAACACTGCATTCATCGCTCTCAAAGCCGTCCCCATAGTGGACAACAAGGACATCTGCAATACCTCTGTAGTATTCAGCAAGTCCTTCAGGATTTGGTGGGTAGCCAAGCGCCTTCATGAACTTCCCTGCAGGCCCGCTGACTGGTTCATCACCAATGAACGGAGAGATAGCAACAACTCTCTTCTCTTTCAGAACCTTACGAATTTCACTGAGCTTTATAATGGGTCCTATGCTTGTTACCGGATTGCTCGGTCCTATAACAATAGCTGAGCTGTTTTCAACTGCCCTGACTGCCCCGTCTGACGCTTTTGCATCCTCCACACCCTGAATTTTCACATCGATGACCTCGGGCTCACCCTTTCTCTTTACCCAGAACTCCTGAAAGTGCATCTCCCCTTTGTCAGTAATAACCTTTGTGGCCACCTCGCTTTCCGTCATAGGAATTACCTTCTGCTTTATTCCGAATGCTCTGCACAGCATTTCCGTAGCTTTGGAAAGGCTCATACCCTTTCTGAGCATCTCACTCCTGAATATGTGGGTTGCCCTGTCAAGGTCTCCAATCATCATGCCCTCATCAAATCCCAGAGATTTCAGCCTGAAGTGAGTCTTGAACGTGTCCCCTCTGACTCCCCACCACCTCTCCTCATCAATTATCCCTGCAAGGGCATAGATGACTGAATCTATGTCAGGACATATTCTGTTTCCGGAAACCCACACGTCCTCTGCGGTGTTGACAATGACAGAAAACTCCTCATGAATCTCCCTGAATCCGGCAAGCAGCTTTGGGGTTCCTGTTCCTCCTGACAGGAATGTTATCATGATGGCATCATTGAGAGAGGGAATAAAAATTTTGAGCCGGAAAGGGTTGGCAGGACAGAAAGTAGGAGAGAGAAACCAATATATTTTGAGAGATTTTCAGTAAGCCCATGATTGCATACGGCAGATTTGTTGTCAGAGGTGAGCTGTTTGAGGATTACTTTGAAATAAAAAATGGCACCATCATTGTTGATGGAGACAGATTCAGCATGGATGATGTGAAATTCCTCCCCCCTGTAATCCCTGAAAAGATCATAGGTGTCGGGCTCAACTACAGAGATCATGCAGAGGAGCTCGGCATGAATGTTCCTGATGAGCCCGTGCTCTTCATGAAATCTCCCTCCTCCGTAATCGGAGACCAGGATTACATAGTTCTTCCTGACAGAAGCAAGAGGGTTGATTACGAGGGAGAGCTTGCAGTCGTCATTGGTAAGAGATGCAGGAATGTTGGGGTTGATGAGGCCAGGGGATACATTCTGGGATACACGTGCTTCAATGATGTTACTGCAAGAGATCTCCAGCAGTCAGGCTGGGACTGGAGCATCTCAAAATCCTTCGACACATTCTCACCTCTCGGCCCCTATGTGGCAGTCTCAACAAGCCCTGACAGCCTTGAGATAAAAACCTATCTGAATGGAAAGGTTGTTCAGAGCTCAAACACATCCAATCTCATCTTTGACGTTTACAGGCTCGTATCCTACATCTCATCCATAGTAACATTGAAGGAAGGTGATGTGATCACAACAGGCACACCTGCAGGTGTTGGAAGGCTTGAAAGCGGAGATACAGTTAGGGTTGAAATTGAGGGTATAGGAGCCCTCACAAACCATGTGAGGTGATATCATGGAGATGGAAAAGGAGTACAATGCCCACAGGGTTGAAGAGAAGTGGGTGAGAGAGTGGAGGGATGATCTTTACTACTTTGACTGGAACTCGGAAAAACCTCACTTCATCATAGACACGCCTCCTCCCTACCCAACGGGGACATTTCACATAGGAAATGCTCTCAACTGGTGCTACATTGATTTTGTTGCCAGATACAAAAGGATGAAGGGGTATGAGGTGATGTTTCCTCAGGGATGGGACTGTCATGGTCTCCCGACAGAGGTGAAGGTTGAGGAACTTCACGGGATAAGGAAGAGCGACGTTCCGAGGGAAAAGTTCAGAGAACTGTGTGTGAAATTCACCGAGGAAAATATTGAGAAGATGAAGAACACAATGAGAAGACTCGGATTCAGCATTGACTGGAGCAAGGAGTACATAACGATGTACCCTGAATACTACAGAAAAACCCAGGTTAGCTTTGTGAGGATGTACAGAAAGGGTCTGATCTACAGAGGAGAGCATCCTGTCATATTCTGCCCCAGGTGTGAAACGACAATTGCACTTGCCGAGATAGAGTACAGGCAGGGAAAAACGAAGCTCAATTACGTTGAATTTGAAAAGGGGGTGGTTATAGCAACAACAAGGCCTGAACTGATTCCAGCATGTGTTGCCATAGCAGTCCATCCAGATGATGAGAGATACAGGGAAATGGCTGGCAGGGTTGTGAAAGTCCCCGGAACGGAGCATGAGGTCAGAATTATCCAGGATGAGGAAGTGGATCCAGAATATGGTACAGGAATGGTGATGATATGTACCTTTGGAGACAGGCAGGATGTCAGGTGGTGGAAGAAGCACAATCTTGAGCTCAGGGATGTTCTCTCGAGGGATGGAAGGCTGAATGAAAAGGCTGGAAAGTACATGGGACTGACTGTGAAGGAGGCGAGAGAAAGAATCCTTGAAGACCTGAGAAAAGAGGGCAAATTGCTGAAGCAGGAGGAGGTTGAGCACAACGTTGGTGTTTGCTGGAGGTGCAAGACACCTGTTGAGATAGTTGCCGAGAAGCAGTGGTTTGTCAGAATAGAGAGGGAGAGAATTCTGAAGGAGGCAGGGAGGATAAGGTGGGTTCCCGAGCACATGTTTCACAGACTCGAGGGATGGGTAAACACAATGGACTGGGACTGGGTTATAAGCAGGCAGAGGGTCTTTGCCACTCCCATCCCCGTGTGGTACTGCAGAAAATGTGGAAACACTGTTGTTGCAAAGGAGGAATGGCTTCCTGTTGACCCAACAAAGGACATGCTTGAGGAACCATGCCCTGTTTGTGGAGGCAGGGAATTTGAGGGAGAAGATGATGTGCTTGATACCTGGATGGACTCGAGCATAACTCCGTTAGCAATAACAGGGTGGCCCGATGATCTCAAAGAATATCCAACTCATCTAAGACCGCAGGGTCACGACATAATAAGGACGTGGGCTTTCTACACGATTCTTAGAAGTCTTGCCCTTATTGATGAGATTCCCTGGTATGAGATCGTGATAAATGGAATGGTTCTTGGAGAGGATGGAAGAAAGATGAGCAAAAGCCTGGGGAATATCATCACTCCGGAGGAGGTCATAGAAAAATATGGAGCAGATGCAATGAGGCAGTGGGCAGCGATAGGGGGTGTCATGGGCACAGATGTTATTTTCAGCTGGAAAGAGGTCGTTTCAGCCTCAAGATTCCAGCAGAAGTTCTGGAGCATTCTGAGATTTGCCATGACTCACCTCAGAGACTACAGACCGGATGAATCCCATGTTCAGCTGCTCAGAGATACTGACAGGTGGATTCTCTCCAGGCTGAACAGGCTTGTAAAAGAGGTTGACGAGGCAATGTCAGCCTATGACTTTGCAAGGGCCATGAAGGCAATAAGGGGGTTCACCTGGTATGAGCTTGCAGATGACTACATAGAACTTGTGAAGAACAGGCTTTACTCAGGAAGTGATGATGAAAAGCTTCCGGCAAAATACACGCTACACAAGGTCATTTCTGCACTTATAAGGCTGATTGCCCCCATAACACCGTTTCTGGCAGAGGAATGCTGGCAGATATTCTCAGGAGATGGAAGTGTCCACAGCCAGCCCTATCCTGAGGTGGAGGAGAGATTCATCGATTATGAGGCTGAGAGAAAGGGATATCTGATAAGGAGGGTTGTTGAGGAAGTCAGGAAATACAAGCATGATAACAGGATGGCTCTGAACGCACCGATGGGAAAGGTGTCTGTAATCTCACCGGAGGAAATAGATGTGAGAGATATTGCAGGAGCGTTAAATGCACAGGTTAAGCTTGCCAGAAGTGCACCTGAAATAAAAACAAGAATTGCTGAGCTCAGGCCAAGATACAGCATAATCGGCCCCATGTTCAGAGACAGAACATCTGCAGTTCTTGATTCCATTAAAAAGTTGACGGAAGATGAAATGTTAAAGCTTATAAATGATGGAAGGATTACTATAGATGTAAACGGCAGTGAGATTGAGCTTAAAAGGGAATGGTTTGATGTGAGGGTTGAGAAGGTTGTGGGAGGTAAGGATGTGGATGTGCTTGAAGCTGAAAATGTGCTGATAATAATCGATAAGGGTGGTTGAGAATGGATGAACAGAAGCTTAGGGAACTTTTCTCTGAAGAGACTACCTTTCATCACATTCTGAGGTGTGTTCTCAATCTAACACCCTCTGAGATTGAGGTTTATCTTGCTCTTCATCAGCATCCGAATGTGGGTGTTGATGAGCTTGCAGAGGTTATAGGGAAGGACAGGAGTGGAATTTACAGAAGTCTTCAGTCCCTGATGGAGAAGGGTCTTGTTGAAAGGGAGTACAGGATTCTGAAGCATGGAGGTTACAAGTATCTTTACGTTCCAATTCCAATCGAGAACCTGAAGGAAAAGCTCAGGGTTGAACTTGAGAGCTGGTTCCAGAAACTGAATGAAATTGTTGAGGAGTTTGAGTTCAAGCCCCAGCAGAAAACTTCAGAGTTCTGAATAAACTTTTTTGAGCATTACCGCATCATCCTCAAGGTTTGGACTCTCGCAGATGAGCATTCCATCTGCAGAGAACTCTTTTACCACCATGAGAAAAGCTCTGTAGTTGAAATCTGATTCCCTCAAGTTCAGATGGCTTTTTTCTCCCTTGACTCCGTAATCTATGCCGCTGATGTGTATGTGCATTTTTTTGAGAGCATCTCTTCCAAGCTCCCTCTCAATTTTCTCCATGATCTCAGAGAATTCCTCTTCAGTATTGAATTTTCCTGTTCTTGCGTGTATGTGGCTTATGTCAATACAGGGAAGGGCTGAATCAACATCCCTGCACAGCTCTATTATCTCATCAAGTTCTCCAAACTGCTCTCTCCTTCCAGATGTTTCAGGCCTCAAAATGACTTCAAGATGCTTTGCAGTCTCGGAGATTTTCTCAACAGCCTCCCTTATTCTTCGAAATGCAACATCTCTCGGTCTCTTCATGTAGTATCCTGGATGGAAGATTATGTCTCTTGCCCCCATCAGGCTGCCAATTCTTGCGGTGTCAAGAATTCTCTGCATGCTCTGCCTGACCTTCATCTCACTGTCTGCATTCAGGTTTATATAGTATGGTGCGTGAACGCTGAGCCTCACATTTAAGGATTCTGAAATCATTCTGATGTTCCTTGCTGTCTGCTCATTCATTCTCACTCCCCTGACAAACTGCACCTCCATGCAGTCCAGGGATAGCTCTCTGATTCTCTTTATTCCCTCAGCAGTGCTGGTTCCATTGGTTGAGTTCGGAACTCCCGCAGTTCCAAACAGCATTACTCCATCTCTCCAGCATTCAGGGGTTCAAATTTTGTTCCGTAATAGATTATCCCATCCTCTCCATCCTCACCGTATTTTCTGAAGACTGCCCTGACCCTCATGCCTATCTCTACAGACTCCGGGTCACATACAATCTGCGATGTAACCGTTGGGCCTGAATTAAGCTTTACAAGACCAACAACATAGGGCTTTTGAAGCTTGTAGGGCTCTGAAGCATCATGGATGACGGTGTATGAAATCACTGTCCCTTCCTCTCCAAGCTCAACCTCTGAAATTCTGCTTTTCCTCCTGCATTCAGGACAGAGGTTTCTTGGAGGATAGAACTTCTTTCCACAGTTTGTGCATTCCGTACCAATCAAATTGTACCTGTACCTGATCTTTCTCCAGAATCTTGGAAGCAAGAAAATCACCTCCTGAAAACAGAAACAACTGCAGTTGCTCCGGTTCCGCCAATATTGACAGCCATTCCTCTTTCAGCATCAACCTGTCTCTTTCCTGCATCTCCTCTGAGCTGCAGGACTATCTCTCCAGCCTGTCTTATTCCCGTTGCTCCAACAGCATGTCCGCACGCCTTAAGTCCTCCGGATGGATTTACAGGATATCTGCCACCAATCTCAACCTCACCCTCTCTGACAAGCAAATGTCCCTCTCCACTGCTGCACAGGCCCACGTTCTCATACAGCAGCATTTCAGCAATCGTGAATGAGTCATGGAACTCAAAAACCCCCACATCTCCTATATCGCATTTTGCCATCCTGAGTGCTTTTCTAACAGCAGTTTTCACGGCTCTCATCTCAAGTATGTCCTCTCTGCTCTGCAGGGCTATGAAGTCGCTTGACTGAATTATGGAGTCTATGAAGACAGGAGTGTCTGTGTACTTCCTTGCAACATCCTCGCTTGCCAGAATCAGAACAGATGCCCCATCGCTTATCGGTGCAGCATCAAGCATCTTGAGAGGTTCTGCTGTGTAGGGTGAGGAGAGAACGTCCTGAACCCTGATTTCCCTTCTGAACTGAGCCTTTGGGTTGTTAACAGCATTTCTGTGATTCTTAACACTTATCATTGCCAGATCCTCTTCAGTGCTTCCATGCCGGTGCATGTGAAGTCTTGCCATCATCGCATACAGTCCGGCGAGCGTTGCTCCGGGAAATGCCTCCCACTCCTGATCTATTGTTGAATCCATTATCTCGCCTGCAAAACCCACATCTGTAACCTTTTCCGCTCCTGCTGCGATCACTATGTCGTGAATTCCGGATGCAACTGAGATATAGGCCTCCTTCAAAGCCACTCCCCCACTCGCATCTCCTGCCTCTACCCTTATGGATGGCACGTTAATTGATGCAAGTCCCGAGTAGTCTGCAATTAGTGCCGATATGTGCTCCTGTGAGATGAATCTCCCTCCACTCATGTTCCCTATGTACATTGCCTCAATTTCCCTTCCTTCAAGGTTTGCATCCTCAATGGCCTCAGTTCCTGCTGATATGACAATATCCCTGAAGCTCATGTTCCAGAGCTCGCCGAATTTTGACATTCCAACTCCTATAACCGCAACTCTCCGCATTCTGTCACCCCATCCTTATCTTTCTTCTGAGCTTTGCGTAAAATCCGTAGTCAATGTAAACACCATTTCTTATCTTTTCCCAAACTCCGGGGTTTCTCTCAATTGATTCTATGTTCTCCGTGACCTCAATTATGAATGCATCACTTCCCGCACCGCTGCCAAATGATGTTAGGAGTATTCTCTCTTCAGGCCTTGCAATGTCGAGAACAGCACAGAACCCCAGAAGGGACGAGCCTGAGTAGGTGTTCCCTATGTACCTGACAACAAGGCCCTGCTCTATCTGCTTTCCTGTAAATCCAAGCATTCTTGCAACTCTTACAGGAAACTTCCCGTTTGGCATGTGAAACACAGCGTAGCTGAAATCCTCCGGACTGAGATTGTTTCTCTTCATTATCTCGCCTGCAGCAGTTGAGACATGCCTGAAGTATGCTGGTTCTCCAGTAAACCTCCCACCATGGCTGGGATACGGCTGCCCCTCTCTTCTCCAGAAGTCTGGTGTGTCAGTTGTGAAGCTCAGCGTATCCCTTATCTCAGCAATGGTGCCGTCATCCCCTATTATGAAAGCCGCCCCTCCTGCAGATGCTGAATACTCCAAGGGATCCCCGGGTGCTCCCTGACTTGTGTCTGCACCTATTGCAAGGCCGTACCTTATCATTCCTGATTCGACCATTGCCATGCAGTTCTGAATCCCTGCAGTTCCGGCCTTGCAGGCAAACTCAAGATCTGCTGAGTGGAAGAACCTGTCTATCCCAAGAGCTTCTCCGACGATTGTTGCTGTTGGCTTCACAGCATATGGATGGCTTTCAGAACCGACGAAAACAGCTCCAATTGAGTTTCTCGGTATTCCGGCACGCTTAACAGCTTCTCTCGCGCACATAACCGAAATTGTGGCTGTATCCTCATCAATATCCGGAACGCTCTTCTCGTAAACACCGAGTCCGTTTTTTATTGCCTCTGCATTCTCACCCCATATTCTCGCTATCTCCTCGGCCTTTATCCTGTACCTCGGAATGTACGTGCCGTATGATACAATCCCAACCATATTCACACCTCCAGATTTCTGAGCCTTGAAATCAGTTCCTCCTCATCTATTTCGGTGACGATAAGATCAATTCCCTCAATCTCGGCAATCTTTATTGCAAGCTTGTCAACATTTCCACCATTTATTGGATTCAGCACTATGACAGAGGGCTTGAGGTTTGCGACCCTCACGGCCACAAGCGGAGACCTTCCTGTCGTGACCTTTGTAAAAACAAGAGCCCTTTCACTTGTAAGACCGAAAAGCCTGTAAAAATCATAGCTGCTCATCTCAAGTATTGCCCTCAGGCTGTCAACAACAGTGTGACCCATAACGTTTCTTCCAAAATCAGTTATCAGGGACCCATCAACATGGTCCGCAAGTACGCCTGATGACATCGGTGAGGAGTATTCATTCAGGTCAATTATAACGTCAAACTCCACACCTATGAGCTCCTTGTATCTTGACAGGGTTTTCCATCCTCTCTCCCTGTCAATCTCAATGAGCGTTTCAACGACCTTTTTTATGAATGCCATTCCCGGAGACTTCCTTCTGTTTGACTCATAGTCGCTTATCACGGATGGTGTTATGTTCAGCCTCTCTGCAAGCTCCTTCTGGGAAACGTCAAATATATTCCTCCATTTTTTCATCGCATTACCGTAGTTGTCTGAAAAGACCATGTTACCTGCAATGAGCTCCGCAAATCTTCTGGCAAGAAAATCCATGGAGTCAGATTGCCTTGCTTGTATAAATACCTTGCGATTATCGAACTGCTATTCGACCAAAATCGATTTATACCTCTGGTAGATCACTTCTCCTGCCTGACTCAGCACTTCCCTTGCTTCATAAATCTTTCCATTTTCGATGCTTGCAACGGCATATCCAAGAATGCTAAGAAGAGAATCCAAAAAATCTCTGTCAACTACAATTTTCTCTCCCTCAACTGACGATCTGCCAACACATTCCCTTAACCTTTCAACAGACTCCAGACTCACAAAATTTTTTATATCGCACGTTTAAAAATTTTCAGAAATCCCAATTCTCGGAGGTGAT
The DNA here is from genome assembly GCA_002494725.1 of Geoglobus sp. UBA235. GTDB lineage: Archaea > Halobacteriota > Archaeoglobi > Archaeoglobales > Archaeoglobaceae > Geoglobus. The sequence continues at coordinate 18,126 of DACG01000012.1, read as the reverse complement.
CACAGTGAAGATCTGGTATGTTGGTGCTTATGGTATCGTCTCCACAACTGCAATGATCGGAGGAATGCTCATCCAGAAGAACGATTTTCATAGGACGGGGCTCGTCAGCGAGCTTCCGTATTTCGAAGGTATCGAGAAACATGCACCTCTAAGATTTGAGTTCGGAGGACATGAAATAAGAAAGGTTGAGAATGCATACGTTGCATCCCTCCAGCACTGGGAGGCAAACAGACATTTTGAGAGAGAGCTGCTTGAGAAGGTGAGGGAGGAGCTTGAAAGAATAAAGGCAAGGAAGGGTACTGCTTTGAACTGCGGTGGAGGCGTTCAGGCCTTGGGAGAGCTTGAAACACTTGAAAGCGAGAATCTGAATCTTGCTGAGATAGTCGAGAGGCTTGAAAGAGACCTGAGAGAATTTGCCGATGAAGACACGGTCATGATAAACTCGGCCTCCACAGAACCTCTCCTCAACTACAGCAGAGAATACCATGGAAGCTTGGATGGATTTGAGAGGATGATTGAGGAGGACAGGAAGGAGTACGCTTCTGCGAGCATTCTGTATGCCTACGTGGCTCTCAAAAATGGCATTCCGTATGGAAACTTCACTCCGAGTGCTGGGTCTGCGATTCCAGCACTGAAAGAGCTTGCCATTGAGAAAAAGGTGCCTCATGCAGGAAACGATGGAAAGACTGGAGAAACGCTGGTCAAAACAACTCTCGCCCCCATGTTTGCCTACAGAAATCTGAAGGTACTTGGATGGATGAGCTACAATATCTTGGGAGATCTGGATGGGCTTGTACTGAGTCACAGTGAGAACAAGGAGAGCAAGGTGATAAGCAAGGACAAAGTTCTTGAGAAGGTTTATGGATATTCACCGTTCAGCATAACCCAGATAGAGTACTTCCCGTCTCTTGTTGACAACAAGACAGCATTTGACTTCATACACTTCGAGGGCTTTCTGGGAACTAAGATGAAGTTCTACTTTATCTGGGATGCGATAGATGCGATAGTTGCAGCTCCACTCACAATAGATATCGCGAGATTCCTGCTTTTTGCAAAGAAGAAAGGAGTGTATGGTGTCATTAAAGAAATGGGATTCTTCTTCAAGAGTCCAATGGAGTCAGATAATGTGAACACCCACTCCCAGTTTGAGGAGCTTGTAAGATGGTTCCAAGAGCTCGCATAGCCATAATGGCAGATTTTTATTTTTGACTCTTTTTGAAAGATCTGGGAATGTATGCTGAAAAGCTGGTGTTTCTCAAATTGAACAGGAAGAAGGACAGGAAGGGCGGACTTCATTTTTATCCGGAACCTTTCTCCCCGCAACCTGCTTCTGATCCGACAACCACCATGCTCAGATTTTCTGATTCGAAACTTTTCAGGGCAAACCTATATATACGGTTTATAAACCTCTTTAAATATGGAGCCAGATTACAAGATAAAAATCGAGAATGTTGTTGCATCAACTCAGATTGGCGAGAACATTGATCTCAACAAAATAGCAAGAGAGGTGAAGGATGCCGAATACAAGCCCAAGCAGTTTCCGGGACTTGTTTTGAGGATTAAAGAGCCCAAGGCTGCTGCACTTGTTTTCAGAAGCGGGAAGGTTGTATGTACGGGAAGCAAGAGTGTGGAAGATGCAAGAAGGGCTGTTGGACAGGTTGTGAAGATAATCGGAAGTTTCGGGATTCCTGTTTTTGAGAATCCTGAGGTCAAGGTTCAGAACATTGTTGCTTCTGCAGATCTCGGAGTTGATCTGAATCTGAACGCCATAGCAATTGGTCTGGGGCTTGAAAATATAGAGTACGAACCCGAGCAGTTTCCGGGACTGGTTTACAGGCTCAAAGATCCGCGGGTTGTTGTTCTGATCTTTGGTTCGGGCAAGATGGTTGTCACTGGTGGAAAGAATCCTGAGGATGCCAGAAAGGCCGTGGAAAAAATTGCTGAGGAATTAACTGCCCTGGGCCTTATGTAGCCAGTACAGGTCATGTCCAGGCCTGAGTGTGTATTTCCCATCAAGAATGTATCCCTTTTCTTTTACAGATTCAACCTGCCCCTCTGAGGTGACAACTGCATCGTAACCCCCGTAATAACTGCTGGAGAATCCAACATTTTCATGCCTCAAATACCAGGGGAGAGGCCAGTAGTCGTTTCCAGGAACAAAAACAAGAACGCTGCCATTAAATTGCTTTATCCTCTCAGCAAGAAGCTCTATGTCTGGCTGTGCCTGAATGTAAATCAAATCATGGTTCGTGTTTGTGCTGTCCACATAGGCAAGATAACCTGCCATCCCTGCAGTGACTGCAAACAGGACAGCAAAAACAACTGCACCCTCCTTTCTGCTGAGATACCTTGCGTATATGCTCCCAAAGAATGCCATTGGGGCTGTTAAATGAACGAGAAGCCACGGAACCTTGTGACTGAGGACATGGTATATCAGAAATGCTGTGATGAGCCAGTAGAATGCAAAGAGCTCAAATTCCGAAACCTTTCTGTTTTTAAGTCTCTCATAAAATTCCGGAATTCCTGCAAGAACCATTCCCAGGGGTAAAAACTCATACTGGAAGATGAGCCTGGCGTAATAGTAGATTGGCTTCCAGTGATCCTTCTGCCCATGCATGGTGAACCAGTGTCTGAACGAATCGATGGTTGCCCTTTTCAGCCCGTCCATATCAGAGAATCCTGCTGAATAGAGCGATGCAAAAATGATGCTGCCAATGAGAAATGCGGGAATGAAATGCTTTAAAGCCCTGACATCCAGTGAAAAATCCCTCTCATAAATCCTTCTGAAGACCACGAAAGAGATCAGTGTGCCGAGATAGAGATATCCATTTTCCTTCGATGATATCATGATGGCCGAGAAGATGACAGCCAGATATATGTAAGCCGGATTCCTTTCCAGTCTGTACGAAAAGTAGGAGTAGATTACTGCGATAAATGATGCAAGAACTATCAGGTCGTTTCTCAGGTACCTTGAATAATAGAGGATGGATGGTGAGAAAACCATGATAAGTGCAAAAACAGGTGCGTAGCTGTAGAATTTTTTCATCCTTGCTGCAAAGAATATGCCTGCAAGCGAGAATATTACAGGAACAAGCCTGGCTGTGAATTTGGAGTCCCCAAGGACACCAAAAATTCCTGCTGTTGAAAAGTAGATGAATGGGCCGTGATATGCTGGATCATAGCGATACTCGTGGTTGTTCAGAAGTCTGAAACTCAGGTATGCGTGTATGCTTTCATCATGGTCTATGGGTCTGCTGTCAAGGGCATACAGCCTTGTTATCAGTGCAATCAGCAGCAGTGCAAGCATCAGCTTTTTCATTGAGGGTGAAATCTCTGGATTGCTGAAAAACTTTGCCATAAACTTGAAAAATTCACGGAACCGATCCCATTCATGGCACTTAAAAAAGCCATTCCCGTAATGGTCAGCTACTTCTTCATATCAATGGCGTTCGGTGTGGTGGCGTCGAAGTTTCTCGGAGCCTATTCAGTTTTGATGTCCGCCATGGTTTTTGCCGGAGCGGCCCAGTTCATAGCCATCAGAATGATTCAGGAAGGCCATGGTGTTCTTGCGATAGTTCTTACCGTTTTGCTTGTAAACTCCCGTCACCTGCTCATGTGCAGCTACATGTTCTCCCTGTATCCGGGATTAAACAGACTCAAAAGACTCGTCATGGCATTTGGGATAACAGACGAGACCTTTGCTCTCGGAATTTCTGAGAGAAAAAGAGATCACAGATTCCAGATAAAGCTCAATTTTCTATCCCTCTCTTCATGGGTCTCAGGCACGGCGGCTGGTTTAATTTTCGGTGAAATCGTTCCTGAGAGCTTTTATCAGGTGATGCCATTTGGTCTTACTGCGATGTTCATCTCGATACTTGTCTCAAACATTAAGGGGAATTCATACATTGCAGCTGCCGTGGTTGCCGGACTCATATCTGCTGTAGCAGGAACAGGAATGGCCGTGGTTATAGCCTCTCTTGCAGGGATGCTTGCTGGAAGTGTGGTGGAAAGATGGACTGGAAGCTGATGCTGATTTTGGGAATGGCTGCTGCAACATACCTCACAAGAGTGACACCCTTTTTCATAAGGATCAGGGAATACAGGTTTCTGAAATACGTTCCAGCCTCGGTCTTTTCATCACTTGTTTTTCCCGATATTGTCAGGAGCACAGATAACCTCATCGCAGGCATCGTTGTTTTTGCTGTTGCCTGGAAAAACAGAGATCTGATGCTGGCGTTTCTTGCAGGAATCTCTGCTCTCTACATTCTAAGATCTGTTTTCTGACTTATCCACATACCTCCCTCTCATCTCGATTTCCCTGAATCTCTCGAGCACGTGGCTGAATTTCCCGTATTCAGAGTACCCTTCAAGGAATGCTTCCCACAGCTCTCCCCAGTTATCAAAATCAGCCTTCAGAGCTTCATAAAAAACGTGTATGTCCACTCCCTTGGCCTCAACCCTCTCATCATAGTAGGAGAGCCCGAAATCAATGAAGTATATCCTGCCATTTTTCAGTATCATGTTCATTGGGGTGAGATCTCCGTGTACTATCCCCGCAGAGTGGAGCTTTGCAACACCTTTCCCGATCTCTCTCGACACATCCCTGTTCATAATCTCCCTGACCGGCTCTCCGTCTATCCTCTCCATCACTATTCTGCAGTCATCAACATCAAGTATTACAGGTGTTGCAACCCCATGCTTTCTTGCGTTTGAGATTATCCTTGCCTCTGATATCGTTCTTCTTCTTCTGAGAAAGTCGTCAAGTTCTTTGATTCTGTATCTCTTCCTGATTCTTATTTTTTCCACAAAGCTGTCGTGAATTCTGACCTCTGCCTCTCCACCCATTATCACCTTCACCAAGGGATCTCAACCTCCTCAATCCTGAAATCAGGCTTTACGTACGACTCCGACAGTTCAGTCCTTATTCCGTGCTTCATCATCAGAAGGCCGGTATATGCTATCATTGCTCCATTGTCACCCATGTACCTTTTTGGTGGGGCAAAGAACTCTGCATTTCTGTCAGTGCACATCAATCCGAGCATCTCCTGAAGTCTACTGTTAGCTCCCACTCCCCCAACAAGAAGACACTCCTCCTTTCCCAGATATGCCATTGCCCTCTCGGTTACCTCAACGAGCATCGCAAACGCCGTTTCCTGAAAGCTGAACGCAATGTCCTCAATTCTGTACCCCTCATCGCACAGCTTCATCGCGTGTGTGACAATTCCGCTGAAGGAAAAGTCCATACCCTTCACAACATACGGCATTTCAATGTATCTCTCTCCTCTTTCTGCAAGCCTCTCCACCTCGGGACCGCCGGGATGTGGAAGAGAGATGTATCTTGCGAATTTGTCTATGGCGTTTCCAATTCCAATGTCGAGAGTTTCTCCAAAGACCCTGTACCTCCCGCCCCTCCTTGCAATCACCTGGCTGTTTCCGCCGCTAACGTATAGCGTTACAGGATCCTCTGCTCCCGTAAGCCATCTACCAATCTCCACATGAGCCAAGCAGTGATTAACTCCAATCAGTGGTTTGTCAAGCTTCAAAGCCAAGGTTCTCGCAACAGTTGCACCTATTCTGAGACAAGGCCCCATTCCAGGGCCCTGAGAAAAGGAAACGGCATCAATCTCCCCGGGATTTACCTTCTCAAATATCCTGGCCAGAACCTTTCCGGCAACCTCCGAGTGGTGCTGTGCAGCCTCTCTTGGGTGTATACCCCCTTCTCTGGGAATGTACGCATCTCCTTCAAGGGCTATTACTTCATCTTCACTGACGACTCCAACGCTGAAATTCCATGCCGTGCTCTCAATTCCCAGGGATATCATTTCTTGAATTCAGTGTAACCGCATTTCCCGCATGTTCTTCTGTCCCTGTGCTCTGCAAGGAAAACCCCCTCACCACACCTTGGACAGAACTTTCTGTTTCTCACAACCTTGTCTCCCTTTATTTCGTAGAATTTTGAGACAAGTACCTCTCCCTTCCCATTTGATGGCATTACTCACTCCCCTCCTCTTTTTCCTCACCAAAATTCCTTCTGATAATGTAATCTTCCTCTACGGCTTTCATGTCCTCCTCACTGTCATAAATCAGAGCATAACCCTCTGCTTCCATCTTTCCAAACTCAGGCTTCATCCATCTGATCACAAGTCTATTGAGCTCAGCATTCAGCAATCCTGAAAGCTTCTCCCTCACATCCCTTCTTGATGGAGTTGCCTTTGTGTCCTCATACCTAACTCTGAAGTACACCTCCTTCCTTTTCAGCAGAGGATTGTCTTTCTGCTTTTCAATCAGTATTTCCACCATCATCACCTCCTGTCAGCATCTCCTTAACTCTATCATCACCGATTTCCTCCATCTCCTCAACAATTCTGGATATTAGAACTTTATCCCCTTCATTCACTCTGTATGCAATTATTCCTCTCCCGGGCATCCCAAAGATAATCAGGCTGTTTTCTGGAAGAATGAGAGAGAGAGGTAGAGCAGCCATATCCTCCTCTCCATCCACGATTATGCAGGTCTTTCCCGTACGCACTGCATCTTTCAGTGCCTCCACAAGTTCTTCTGTTATGTGCCCCTGGGGGTTTCTGACATTCACCTTTCTGTAGTCTCTTATGAACTTCCGGAGAAGATCCTTTTTCTCTCTCTCAAGTCCGTAACGCTCTGTTTTGAAGTCAATCACAGCAATATCAGGATCAAAGCCTGCCTGAAAAGTGTACAGTGTTACGAGATCTCCAATTGTAACAAAGATTTCTGCCTGAGGTATTTCCTGAATCTCTCTGACAAGTTCTGGGCCATTGCCCTCATACAGCCTTCCAATTGGCTTTGAGAGAGTGTCTCTCTGTTTTTCTTTCACCCTCAGCATCTCAGCTCACTATCAGCGCGTATTTTCCCGCATACTTTATACCCAGCTTCTTTGCAATCTCGCTCTTCTCAGGGTCTATGACAACAACATACCCGTGCCACTCCTTGGTAAATTCCCTGCTTCCACAGACCTTGCATATTGTCGGCTCTTCTGTTATGTATCTGCATTTTTTGCAAGCGTACTCCACCATCAGCCACCACTCTCCAGCTTCTCCTTATCCTCCTGAATCCATTTCATGGCTCCGAGCCAGGGCTGTCGCATGGTGAGACCAATTTTACTCTTTTCAGGCTCCTTCTCTCTCAGCGAGAGTGCAACTATTCTCACCCTGACTATGTCTCCCTCCTCAATTGTTCTCCTGCTCTCCTTTCCAATCAGTCTCTTGCTCTTTTCATCGTAATTCAGATAATCGTCAGTTATCTGGCTCATGTGCAAAAGTCCATCAAGAGGTCCGAGAGAGACAAAAGCTCCAAACTCAACAATCTCACTGACCACGCCCTCAACAACCTCCTGCATGACAGGTTTGAAGGTTATGGCATTGAAAACAACATCAAAGTATATTCCTCCATCTCCCTCGATTATCTTTCCCTCCCCAATCTCCTCTATGCTCTCAATGCAGACGATCATCCCGTACTCCTTGTCAATTCTGCCCTCGAAATTTTCCCAGAGCAGCTCCTCAATTATTTCATCCAGATTTTCTCCGAGCTTATCGGGGGGTACTCTAACAGTATCTCTGACCTTTATTCTCCCGTACATGAGCATCACCGAGAATACGGATAAGCAGAATCAGTTATAGATTATAAATTTATTCCTCCTCCCCGAATATTCCGGTCATCTTTTTGCTTAAAAATGTTCTCAAAAGCCCCGAAACAAAGAAGAGATCTTTTGAAAGAACTCTTTTTAGAATGTACTTCGGTCTGAGATAGAATCTCCTGTACGCGTATTTAAGGATCTCATATATTCTTTCAGGAGGCAGGTGGAGATTCTTCAGAACGGGCTTTCCCGCTGTGTAGTCATCAAAGTTCTCGGTTAGGAGCCACTTATTTTTTCTCGCAATCTCGTAGAGCTCTGTTCCAGGATATGGTGTGAGGACTGAGAACTGAGCATAGTCGGGATTCAGTCTGATTGCTGTTTCAATTGTCCACATCATCTCATCCTCAGTCTCCATTGGGGCACCCAGTATGAACGAACATGCAGTGTATATCCCATCCCTTCTCACCATCTTTATGGCGTCTCTTGTTTTCTGCATGTTTATTCTCTTCCTGTAAAACCTCAGAACGTTCTCACTTGCAGATTCAACGCCGAAATAGACGAGTGTACATCCAGTCTCTGCCATCGCTGCTGAAAGCTCCCTGTCCACCGTATCAACTCTTGATGAGCAGCTCCATTTAAGATCAAGCCCCCTCTCCCGTATTTCCCTGCATATATCCAGAACCCTCTTTCTGCTGAGTGTGAACGTGTCATCGCTGAACGCAATCTGCCTCGTTCCGAACTCATCGCAGAGCCACTGAATCTCCTCTCCAACAGCTGCAGCACTCTTTGCTCTGAACCTCCTCCCCATGAAACGGGAGGTCACGCAGTATATGCATCCAAAAGGGCACCCCCTGGAGCTTATAACTGGAAAGTACTCAAGTTTCCTCCCAACAACGCTGTATTTTTCCATTGGAAGGAGATTGTAAGCTGGCAGTGGTAGCTGATCAAGATTCTCCTCAAAACCCCTTTTTTCTGTGAATCTTATTCTCTTCCCATCTCTGTAACAGATACCCTTTATCTTCGAAACGCTTTTACCTCTTTCCACACAATCGGCGAGCTCAACGATTGTCCTCTCACCCTCCCCAATGCACACGGCATCTGCTCCCCCTTTAACTGCATCCACAGGCATGAACGAGGCATGAACTCCACCCAGAACGACAAAGGTTTCTGGCATTTTCGATTTTATCAGTCTGGCATATTTCAGTGCTGTGTTGAAGGATGGTGTTGTTGAGGTAATCCCGACCACATCAGAGTCCTTTACCTCCTTTACCAGCTCATCTGCCGTGAGATTTTCAACTGCATTGTCTATGATCTGAACCCTGAAGCCTTCGCTGACAAGAGCTCCGGCTAAGTATGCAAGACCCAGGGGTGGTGTGAAGAACCTTATTTTCCTTGCCGTTTCAACATTTGAAGAGGGGTTGATCAGAGATATCATCTCTCTCCCGAACCTACTGTAACATTTAATTGTTTGAAATGGTACTTAAAATTGGCGATTTTGACATTTATTTTTGAAAACAAATTATAAATAATTTTTTTAAAAATTTATCTTTCAGTTTTGCTGAGATCAACGGGAATGCAGAAACCGCCTCTCATAACATAAAACTTACATAGGTCTCTCGTGCACATGTATTCTGGGATTACAAATTTCCATTTCCAGCACCAGTACTTCTTCACATTTGTTAATTTGTTCTGTCAGCAATAAATTTTTCCCATGAGTTTTTGATTAGGGGAAATATAAAAGATTATAAACTCATACAAACTTCAGTGGATTGGATGAGGCTTGTAATGAAGTTTGGGGGAGCAAGCGTCAAGGATGGAAGGAGCATTCTTCACTGTGCGAATTTGGTAAAGAAATTTTCAAACGGAAATGAGATCATAGTTGTCACGTCCGCAATGTATGGTGTTACCGATTCTCTTCTTCACGCAGCCAGAAAGTGCTGCAATGAACCTTCCGCCGGATTTATCAAGCTGTTTATAGCTGAAATGATGAAAAAGCATTATGATGCTGTGAATGAGGCTGTCAGAAATGATGAGATAAAATCAAAGGTTCTCTCAAAAATAGACAAGCTCCTTGATGAGCTTGAGAAGGTTCTGCTTGGGATAAACTACTTAGGTGAGCTCACACCAAGGAGTCTGGATTACATTCTATCCTTTGGAGAAAGATTATCTGCCCCAATCCTCTCCGCTGCCCTTCTTTCATCCGGAGTTGACAGTCTGGCTCTGGAAGGGGGAGATGCGGGGATAATCACTGACGACTCTTTTGGAAGAGCCAGACCTCTTCCTGAGGTTTATGGAACAATAAAGAGCAGACTTGAACCATTGATTTCATTGAAAAAAACGGTTCCGGTTGTTGCCGGTTTTACAGGGGTCACAAAAAATGGTACAATAACAACTCTTGGCAGAGGAGGAAGTGATCTGACCGCAACACTCATAGCCTCAGCTCTAAACGCTGATGAGGTCTGGCTCTGGAAGGAAGTCGATGGGGTCATGACCACAGATCCAAAGATAGTGCCTGAGGCGAGACTGATCAGCGAGATAAGCTATCAGGAGGCAATGGAGCTTTCACACTTTGGAGCGAAGATCCTCCATCCCAAGGCTCTCGAACCCGTTATGAAAAAGAGAATACCTGTCAGGATCAAGAACACATTCAATCCGGATGCTGAGGGAACTGTTATAAGGGAGAGCATAAGATCGACGAAGGACATAGTCAAGGCGATAAGCCTCATAGAGAAGGTGGCCATCCTGAACATAAGCGGGGCTGGCTTCGATTTTGCAGAAGTCATGGCGGATGTGTTCAGAAAGCTTGCCGAAAACAAGGTTCATGTTATCATGGTCTCCCAGAGTTCCTCTGAGCTGAATCTATCGATTGTTGTGGATGAGGCAGACATCAGCAGAGCTGTGAAGGCACTTGAGGAGACCGTAAATGGTGCTGGAAGGATAAGCAAGATTGAGAACATCGCAGTTATAAGTGCGGTTGGAGCTGGAATGGCCGGAACTCCAGGAGTGGCCGGAAGAATATTCTCGGCTCTTGGGAGAAACAGAATAAATGTTGTAATGATAAGCCAGAGCTGCAGCGAGTACAATGTCAGCCTTGTTGTGAGGCGGGATGAGGGAAGGAAGGCTGTCAGAGTCCTTCATGATGAATTCGGCCTGTCTTCAGGTTAATCCCTGGTTATTATTGCGATTTTTACTTTCGCTTCAGCCCTCATGCTAATATCCCCCAGGCTCATCCTTCAGGCTGTGAGGTACATAGCCTCATGGGTTTTCAGATGCCCATACTGGATTTATCTGAAAACAAAGTATCCTGACTTCGACACCATTTTACCTGAAATGCTGGAAAGGGGAAAGAAGGCTGAGAATGAATTCAGGAAGGTTCTGAAAGCAGATAAAATTTGGTTCAGGGAGCAGGTAAGCCTGAAATATGTGGCTGACAACTACACAATATCAGGAAGGGCTGATTTTGTAACATCTGACAGGGTTTATGAGGTCAAGCATGTTGAGAAATTCAGAAAACCATCAAAAAACTGGCTGGGACAGCTCAATCTGTATCTTGCAATGACCGGGAGAGATAATGGGTCGATAGTTGAGTTCAATGGAGACAGGTTCAGAGAATACAGGGTGAGGTTCAGCAGAAAGCTGTTTCGGGATAGCCTCAGGTTTTTTGACAGAATCCATTCTGGAAGGTATTCAGCATATCCCTGGTACTGCAGATACTGCAGCTACTCGTTTATCTGCTCGAAGAGAAGATGAATTCTGCATGTCTGTCAGGAATGGCCACAGGTGCCTCTTTCCTGCCATAAAATACCTCCTCGCTCACATACAACCCGCAGAAGCACCTCCCATATTCGGCTATGTCATCTCCGGCATAAATGCAGGGGCAGATTATTCTCCTGTCTATTTCATAATCTCCGGTTACAATCCTGCATGGGCAGTATGCTCTTCCATGCTTTTCTCTGTTTTCAAGGAGTCCCCTCGCAAGCTCCAGAAGGATCTCCCTGTCAGGGTTGGGTTTCCATCCTTTTGATGAGGCAATCCTTTCAATAACCTTTAGGTACTCTTCAGGACTCATCCCTGATCTCCTCCACAAGCTTTTCCAGCTTTTCCCTGTCGAATCCGACTATAACTTTATCGCCGTGAACAACAACAGGAACAGCATACATTCCTGCGTAGCTGTGAGCTTCTCTCATTGCCAGCTCTCTCTTTTCAGGGTCAAGCTTGTCTATGAAAACGACATCAGCCTGAATGCCATTTTCCTCAAAAAACTTCAGGGTTTTCTTGCAGTAGGGACACGTTGAAAGAGCGTATACCTTCACCATGCTTTCTCCTGATCTTCAGCAAATATATATCTTTGGCCTGTGGGGCGAGGTTAATGATTAAGCATTTGAGTCTGAAGCGGTATTTGAGATCTTCTCTGCTGAGAAAAATAAAAACCCTTAAATAACCAGTTCATGGCATTATTAATAGTGATAAATTATGAACGGGATATATCCTCCAAAGGAGTTTGCCAGACAGGCGAATATCAGAGATCCAACCATTTATTCTCGTGCCCATGAGAACTGGGTGGAGTTCTGGGAGGAGTTTGCCGGGGAACTCGAGTGGTTTGAGCCCTGGGAAAAGTTTTTTGATGACTCAAAGGCACCATTTTTCAGGTTCTTTGTTGGTGGAAAGCTGAACGCAAGCTATAACTGTGTTGACAGACATGCAGGCAAGAAGAACAAAATTGCCATCATCTGGGAGGGAGAGAACAGAGAGAAGAGAACCTACACATACTATCAGCTTTTCAGAGAGGTGAATACCTTAGCAAATGGGTTAAAATCAATTGGAGTTGGGAAGGGGTCGAGAGTTGCAATCTACATGCCCAACATACCTGAGGGGATTATCTCAATGCTTGCCTGCGCCAGAATTGGAGCCACCCACATATACATCTTTGAGGGGTTCAGTGCAAAGTCAGCGGGCTTCAGAATAAAGGACAGCAGAGCGGAATTCCTTATAACGGCAGATGGATACTACAGAAGGGGAAATCTGATAGATCTCAAAGAGAAGGCAGACAGAGCAGTTGAACAGGCAGGAACAATCAAGAAGGTTGTTGTTGTGAAGAGAGCAGGAAATGACGTGGAATTTGATGAGAACAGAGATATCTGGTATCACGAGATTCTCAGAAAAGGACACTGCGAGGCTGAAATTCTTGATTCAAACCACCCGCTCTTCATAATGTACACAAGTGGTTCAACTGCAGAACCCAAGGGCGTTGTGCATTCAACAGGAGGTTATCTGGTTCACGTGTACGCCACATCCAAGACGGTTCTTGACCTGAGGGAGGATGATATCATCTGGACAACTGCAAGCCTCGGATGGATCACAGGTCACAGCTATGCAGTTTATGGTCCGCTATCAATTGGGTCAACTGTCCTGATTTACGAGGGAGCCCCGGACTACCCTGACAAATGCAGAACATTTGATATCATTGAGGAGTACGGTGTAACTGTCTTCTACACAGTCCCAACCCTTGTGAGGATGATACAGACATGCGATCCTTCAGAATATGACATTTCAACCGTAAGGCTTATGGGGACGGTTGGAGAGCCGATTGAGCCCGAAACCTGGATATGGCTTTACAGAGAGGTCGGAAGGGAAAGGGTGCCCATTGTCAACACATGGTGGCAGACCGAGACTGGGGGTCATGTAATATCCCAGATTCCGTCTCTCACCCCAATGAAGCCGGCATCTGTTGGAAAGCCCTTGCCGGGATTTGAGATCGCGATTCTCGACGATGGTGGAAAGCCTGTAAAACCCTTTGAGATCGGAAATCTGGCAATCATGAGACCGTTTCCTGGAATCATGCTTGAGCTCAATGGAGACACAAGAAGCTACGTGAGGTTTTACTGGAGCAGATACGGCAAGAGAATCTATTACACAGGAGATTACGCATATGCAGATGAGGATGGACACATATGGATTGTCGGGAGGGCTGATGATGTGCTCAACATCAGCGGACACAGAATATCGCTCACAGAGATAGAGCAGATCGCAATGGAGATTCCAGAAATAAGGGAAGTTTCGGCAATTGGACTCCCTGACAGGGTCAAGGGGAATGTCATCGGTATATTTGCTGTTGCAGAGAATCCAGGAAAGGAAACCGGAGAAAAGATAGTCAAGAAGGTTGAAAATGACATAGGGAAGATAGCAAGACCCGGCCTGATAGCGTTTGTTTCCGAGCTTCCCAAGACAAGTGGAAAAATAGCCAAGAGGGCAATTTACGATGCGATTGTTGGGAAAAAGAGGTCAAGCTATGTTGTAAACCCCGAGACTCTTGAACCCCTCATGAAGCTTAAACCAAGTGAGAGGGGAATTGTTGTCCTCTGATCATCTGAAAACTTAAAAAATTTTTAAATATTCATACCCTTTCCTCTGTCCCATGGGCAAAACAATCGCTGAAAAAATATTCTCAGAGAAAAGCGGTCAGGATACTCATGCGGGGGACATTGTAATTGCGAGAATAGATCAGATAGCACTTCAGGATGGTACTGCTCCTCTCGCAATAAAACAGCTCCAGTCCCTGGGGATTCCCCCAGAGAAAATAAGGGGAGCCGGAATAACACACTTTTTTGTGGATCATGCTGCCCCATCTCCAAGAAAAGAGCTGAGCAATGATCAGAAGCTGATAAGAAAGTTTTCAGCAGAGATAGGGGCCGATTTCAACCCTCCGGGGGAGGGAATAATACACCAGATCATGGTTGAAAGATATGTTAATCCCGGTGATCTTGTTGTTGGTGCAGACAGTCACACATGCACTTACGGCGCTCTGGGAGCGTTCTCGACAGGGATGGGATCAACAGATGTTGCAGTTGCAATTGCCCTCGGAAAAAACTGGTTCAGAGTTCCCGAAACATTCAGAATTGAGGTCAGCGGGGAGTTCCAGAAGGGTGTTTTTCCAAAAGACCTGATTCTCGCTGTAATAGGAGAACTTGGAGTTGATGGAGCAACATACAAGGCTCTTGAGTTTCACGGAAACACAGTTGATTCCATGAACATGGATGGAAGGCTTACAATTGCAAACATGGCCATTGAATGTGGTGCAAAAGCCGGACTGTTCAGGAGTGATGGAGAGACCAGAAGGTTTCTTGCGGAAAGAGGGAGGGAAGAGATGTTCAGGGAAATAAAGCCCGATGAAGATGCTGAATACGAGAAGGAGTTCTTCTTTGAGGCTGACAGCATTGAACCCATGCTTTCAAAGCCCCACAACGTTGACAATGCTGCTCCTGTGAGTGATGCTGAGGGAGTTTATGTTGATCAGGTGTTTGTTGGAACCTGCACAAACGGGAGGCTGAGTGATATAGAGATCGTTGCAAAAATGCTGAAGGGCAGGAAGGTTGCAGAGAACGTCAGATTCATCGTAGGTCCTGCAAGCAGGGAGATCTATCTGAAGGCGGATGAACTTGGATACATAAGAACCATTGTGTCTGCAGGAGGGGTTGTACTGCCTCCGGGCTGTGGCCCGTGTGTTGGAATACACATGGGAATTTTAGCAGATGGAGAGGTCTGCGTTTCGACACAGAACAGGAACTTCAGAGGGAGAATGGGGAATCCTGAAGCAGAGATATATCTCGCATCTCCTGCAACTGCTGTTGCGACGGCAATCGAGGGAAAAATCGCAGATCCGAGGAAGTATCTTTAACCCTCTCTTTCCTAAGATTTTTATTAAGCAGCAATTTTTTGAAAGTCAATGGACATACAGGCAGAGATAAGGAGACTGGAGGAAGAGATAAGGAAAACACCATACAACAAGGCCACAGAACACCACATAGGCAGGCTAAAGGCAAAGCTTGCAAGACTGAAGGAGGAGGCGGAGAGGCAGAGAAAAAAGTCAGGAGGAGAGCAGTTTGCTATCAGGAAAGAGGGAGATGCAACAGCGGTGCTTGTTGGCTACCCCTCTGTTGGCAAATCAACAATTCTAAATGCTCTGACGGGAGCAAAAAGTCAGATAGGAGAGTATGACTTCACGACACTGAGACCCGTGCCGGGAATGCTCGAATACAACGGTGCAAAAATACAGATTGTTGATGTTCCGGGAATAATAGAGGGAGCATCGAAAGGCAGAGGGAGAGGAAGGGAAATACTTGCTGCTGTCAGGAATGCCGATCTTATAATTCTGGTTGTGGATGTCTTTACCCTTGACAATACTGAAGTGCTGAAAAGAGAGCTCCATGAGGGCGGAATAAGGCTCGATCAAAAACCGCCTGATGTGATTATCAGGAAAAGAGCAACAGGAGGGATAACCGTAAAATCCACTGTAAAGCTCTCCATAGATGAGAACACTGTAAAGGAGATCCTGAGAGAGTACAGGATCCACAACGGAGAGGTGCTGATAAGGGAGGATATAACCATTGACAGGCTCATAGATGCTATTCAGGGAAACCGAGCGTACATTCCCTCCATAACAGTTGTGAACAAGATTGACCTCTATCCGGACGCAGAGATTCCGAAGGGAGCAATCCCGCTATCAGCAGAAAAGGGTACAAATCTCAACAGACTTGCTGAGGAAATATACAGAAAGCTGGAGTTCATAAGGGTGTTTCTGAAACCCCCTGGAAACAGAGTGGAGAAGGAGCCAATGGTTCTGAGAAAAGGCTCTACTGTTGAGGATGTGTGCAGGAAAATACACAGAGATATGGCTGAGAACTTCAGATATGCAAGGGTGTGGGGGAAAAGTGTGAGATTTGATGGCCAGAGAGTTGGAATTGATCACAGACTTGAGGATGGAGATGTTGTGACGATTTATGCAAAATAATTAAAAAATCAGTCAATCCTGATCTCTCTCCTTGCCCTCTGCTCCTTTGGGATCTCTATCTCAAGAACACCGTTGTTGTACCTTGCCTTTATTCTGTCCTGATCCACATCTGATGGCAGTGGGATCCTTCTGTAAACCTCTCCGAAACTCCTTTCCCTCTTCAGATAGTTTTTGCCTTTTTCCTCTTTTTCCTCTCCCCTTCTCGCCCTGACAACAAGGTCGCTGTCCTCAATGTAAACAGATATGTCATTCTTTTCAAATCCCGGAAGATCAACAACAACTCTCAGCCTTTCCCCCTCATCTATCACATCAACAGGTGCTGTGAAACCTCTCTCAACACTCGGAACTGTAAATCTGTCAAACTCATCCATCAGCCTTGAAATCCTTTCCTGCATCCTTCTTAGCTCCTCAAACGGGTCAAATACTCTCATCCCCATCACCTCCTTAACTTTTTTTTCCTAACCTTATGTTAGTGAATTCTGATATTTAAAAATTTCGATGACTGTTGAGATGATTCACTGGCCGGTATCCATAAAATTTAAGCCCGCATGACAGATTGCAGATCAATGTCCGATCAGTCCATTGTTGGTGAACTTGCCAGAAGAAGAAGGAGTGTGAGAAGGTTCAAAAAGAACAAATTTGATCTGAAAATCATACTGGAGTGCATTGACATCGCAAAAGAAGCACCTTCGGGCAGCAATGCCCAGCCCTGGCACTTCGTGGTTGTTGAAAATGACAGAATGAAAGAAGAGCTCAGAGAGGTGTGTGAGAATGGTGAGAAAAAATTTTACTCCAATGCCAGAGGAGATCTTGCAGAGTGGCTCAGGAAAAAAGGTCTTACCTGGAAAAAAGAGTTTTTGAGCAATGTTCCATACATAATTGCTGTCTTCGGGTACAAAAAGGCACCGTACTCAAGGGAATCCGTATGGCTGGCTGTTGGCTATCTCCTTCTTGCCCTGGAGGAGAGAGGAATTGCAAGTCTTACGTACACCCCTCCAAACAGAGATGAGGTTGCCAAGCTTCTGAAATATCCCGATGATTACAGGCTTGAAGTCCTGATTCCTGCAGGATATGAGGATGGAGAAAAGGCAAGAGAGCCCAGAAAAAACCTTGATGAGATCGCAAGCCTGAATTATTTTGGAAGAAAAATTGATACCTGAAAATCTGAGAGATGGTTTACGGCATTTCTCATCGGAAGGGTGTTGAGGTGGGGGCTGACTGGGGAGAGAGATTCAGTATCAGGGGGCAGATGGAGAAGTTTCTCTTATATGGTACCTGCCCCAGAATCAGAGAGAATAGGTCTGAGACATGTCCGTCTCGACAGTGAGGACTTTGTGCCTAGTTGCAAATGAGGATAACAGGATCTTGACATTTAATAATATCAAAATTTTTACCTGAAAATCATCACACTCCATTAATGATTCTTCAAGTTAAGTTTGTGATATGATGAGACATAGTGTGTGCTCAAATGTCTATCATTGGAACATCTCATACAAAAGCAGTAAATTTAAAAACCAAGTTTGTTGAGCCGGTTGAAGATAAAACAAACCATAAAAGACATAAACCACATCTCACCATCCAATAAACTGTCCAAGAGGGTCCGTGGTCTAGCGGTTATGACGCCTGCCTCACACGCAGGAGGTCGCCGGTTCGAATCC
Organism: Geoglobus sp. UBA235; assembly: GCA_002494725.1. GTDB lineage: Archaea > Halobacteriota > Archaeoglobi > Archaeoglobales > Archaeoglobaceae > Geoglobus. Next base: position 71 of record DACG01000012.1, on the reverse strand, counting down.
GGCCGGACCCACTCAGAGCTTCCTATTCTTAAAACTGAAACGGATCTGCCCACTTAACACAAACACCACCT
>DACG01000024.1 GCA_002494725.1 Geoglobus sp. UBA235 | reverse complement strand
CTCGCAAAGGCAGGAATTCTTGCTGTAAGGAGGGTCAAGCAGAGCGACATTGAGAAGATCGCAAAGGCAACCGGAGCCAGAATAATAACAGATCTCAGGGATCTGACAGCAGATGATCTTGGATACGCGGAGCTTGTGGAGGAGAAGAAGGTTGGCGATGAGGAGATGGTGTTCATAAGGGGATGCAAGAATCCAAAGGCTGTTACACTGCTTGTGAGAGGTGGAACGGAGCACATTGTTGATGAGGTCGAGAGAAGTCTGACAGATTCAATCAAGGTCATAAAGGCTGCACTTGAAAATGGTAAGGTTGTTGCAGGAGGGGGAGCTCCGGAAATCGAGCTGGCATTGAAGCTCAAGGAGTGGGCTCCAAGCCTTGGAGGAAGAGAGCAGCTTGCAGCTGAGGCATTTGCATCAGCCCTTGAAGTTATCCCAAGAGCTCTGGCAGAGAATGCAGGACTTGATCCAATTGACATACTCGTTGAGCTGAGAAAGGCTCATGAGGAGGGCAGAGTTTACACGGGCATCGACGTGTTCTCAGGAAAGGTAATAGACCTCAAGGAAGAGGGGGTTCTTGAGCCACTGAGGGTAAAGAAGCAGGCAATAAGCTCAGCAACAGAAGTGGCGATAATGATACTGAGAATCGACGATGTTATTGCTGCAAAGGGACTGGAGAAGGAGAAGGAGTCAGGCGGAGAGGACTTTGACACAGATTCATCATCAGATGAGGACTGATCCAGTTTAGATTTTTTTCTTTAAATTTTCCAATATTTCCACAAGCCTTTTGTCAAAATTCTCATCCCTGAAAAATGGATCGGAGAGTATGACATGATCGCATTTTTCAAGAAGCTTTGCTACTTTGGCTGATATCTCTTTCACGCTTCCAGCAAGGGAGAAATTTTCCAGAAGGAATTCTTTGTAATTTTCAATATGCCTGTATTCCTTCAAACCTCTCAAATCCATTCCCTTCTGTCTTTTAGTTATCAGATCGATCACGTCTATTCTGTTTATTTCCCCGTATATTTCCGAGTAGCCCATGTCCTCTATAAAGCTTCTGCTGCTACCCATTATCATCGCAGTTGCCAAAAGAAGATCCTGTTCAAGAGGAGATGGGAGAACGAGACACGGCCCGTAAGCAGCGACAAAATCTGATCTGACGTATTTCAGGGCATATTCTACATGATGAAGTGAGATGTGATTTAAGAGAATTCCATCAGCCATTCCGGAAAGCAGAGATATTGATTTCTTTCCGGTTCCGCCTGCCACAACAGGAAAAGTAAAGGATTCCTTAAGGATCTCAATGCATCCTGCAGCATCTCTCAGCCTTCCTCCATCTCCTGCTGAAATACCCACTATTATCCGACCCTCATAATCAGAAAGTTCTTGAAGCTTTTTTATGGATTTAAGGCAGTTTTTTGCCCTGAGAATTCCGAACCCAACAGTCAGGCTGGTGTTTTCAAGAATGAGTCTGGCAACATGAAACGAGTCCTTAAAAAAATCTGAGTCCCCTATCCACACAGTTTTGACATGTTTTTCTGCCCTGAGTGCCTTCTCAACCAGAATTTCATCCTCAAAGTCTCCGTTTATGTTTATTCCGAGACTACCAGTCCTCAACAAGCTTTCGTATGTCATCCCTCTTTATCTCTTTCTCCTCTCGTTCAATTTTCATTTTTGGCCTGTATCCAAGCTGATCACCCAGCTCTTTTACGAGAATTTTTGCAGAGAGCTTTGCAAGCATGTATGCCTTCTCAGCATCCTTCATGTCCGGCTTTTGCCTTTTCTCCTCAACACTCCTGTCTGAGTAATACACACAGAAAAGACACTCGTACGGGTGTACTGGCTGTGGTTCAGAATCGATGTCAAGTCTTGTGTAGGTTTCAAGGGCACAGTACCTTCCATCACTATACCTGCATTTTCTGGCTTTCTCAGCACCCTTCTTTCTTGCGAAGTTCACAAATTCAACAATCTCCCTTGGAATGTCCCTCCTTCTTTTGAAGAAATACCACTCGAGAAGCTGAGTTATGAACTCTGACGGGGATACGCCAAGCTCCTCACACTTCCTCATCAGTGCCCTTTCAACATCAGGTGGTATGTCAACGCCAATCCTCATTTCTTCTTTCTTCCCTTCTTCTTGCCCTCATTTTCCTGTTTCTGCTCCTGTTCTGATGTGCTCTCCTCACCTGCATACAGCTTTGCGAGTTTGTAAAATCCCCTTGCATTTGCAGTAACCGGATCATCCGGGACTGATATATCCCCTATATCCCTGAAGTGATCCCTGAATTCCTCCTCAACCCCCGGAAGCCTTGCACCTCCACCCGTCAGAATTATGTTCTCAACTAAGGAGATTGAAAGTCCCTCAAGCAGCATGTTCACCCTGTTAACAATTCTCTCAACCCACGATTTCATGAACTGACTGTATTCTTCAATAACATCTTCCTTTGATACAGCTATCTTCTTTCCTCCCCTTACCTTACCGACCCTGAAGTCTTCCTGGGAGAGGAGTTTTGTCATCTCTTCTGGAGTTATGGTTATGCCAAATCTGTTCCTTACTGTCATCTCCATGTTCTCGTATATCTTGTCAACACCGACAAGCAGCGTATCACCCTTGAGATACTCCATGTCAGCCAGAACGATAACATCGGTTGTTCCAAAACCTATGTCAATGCACACACCTGTACTCACATCCATGTATGCCATCGAACCTACAGGCTGGGGGAGGAGAAGGATGTCACATCCAAGAGCGTTTTTGAGCTCCTCAACAAGCTCCGCCCTTTCCTTTTTTGAGCTTTTAACCGGAAGGCCTGTAGCAACAAACTTCCTGTCATTTACGCTGAGAAGGTGAAATGCATGTTTTGCGAGCTCTATGTACGAGCTGTGCATCAGTCTTCCCTCATGCAGCGGTCTCAGCACCTCAACATTCTCCATGCTCTGAGCCATGTGAGACGCTTCCTCACCAACGTAAACCTCTCTCTCAGCCTCCCCCTTCAGACTCCACTCCTTTTCCTCTCCGTAGACGACAAGGCTCGGAAATGTTATGACAGTGTTCCCATCTGAAGTTGCCTTCGTGTAATTTGTACCTATGTCAAGGCCGATGTGCTTCATACCACCAAGAGATGTGCAAACAATTAAAAATGTTTGCATTCAGTTAACAAACTCCGTTACGCTTAAATTGCATCGACATCAACTGGATGCATGTTTGACAGAAAAACCAGAATGATGCTCCTGCTGGGGGTTCTGAATGACTGTTTTGGGGATGTGAGATCAACAATAGCAAACATCTCGGACTTCATGGCATCCCACAGCTTTGAGGAGATGGAGGAACTGGAGCTGAGAGAAATACTTCAAAAAGCACAGGAACTTGAAAAAAAGATACTCGAGGCAATGGACAAGGCCAAAAAAGAGATTTACGGCTGAATATACGATAGAATTGTCTGAGCCATCTCCATTGTTTTCAGATTGCCTCCAAGATCGGGGGTTGTTTTTCCATTTTCAATTGCCATCTCCACGGCTTTCTCAATGTCATCTGCAAGCTCAACATAACCAAAGTGCCTGAGCATCATGCATGCGGTCAGGATCATTGCAGAAGGGTTTGCTATTCCCATTCCCGCTATATCGAAGGCTGCACCATGAACCGGCTCGAACAGTGCATACCTCTCACCTACGTTGGCTGAAGGTGCAAGTCCCAGCCCACCAACAACACCCGCTGCAAGATCAGAAATTATGTCCCCGAACATGTTGGTTGTCACAATGACATCAAACATCCGGGGTTTCATTGCCATGTACATGCATGCTGCATCTATGTAGTAGTCATCTGCCTGAATATCGTCGAAATCTCTGGCAACCTCATAGAAAACTCTTTTGAAAAGTCCGCAGGTTTTCCTCATCACATTTGCCTTGTGGAGTGCTGTAACCTTTTTCCTTCCCTCATTTTCTGCAAGCTCAAAGGCATACCTGACTATTCTCTCGCTTGCCTTCTCCGTTATAATCCTCACTGCCTCCGCAACACCGTCAATCTCGAACTCTATTCCCCTGTAAAGACATTCTGTGTTCTCTCTCACTATAACCATGTTAACATCACTGTGAATCGATGGGACACCCCTGAAGGCTCTTGCCGGCCTGATATTTGCGAATGTGTTGAGCTCTTGCCTCAGCCTTACAATAACATCTGCTGCACTTTCCCCTGCGGCTCCAAAAAGCACAGCATCACATTCCTTGACCTCCTCAAGTGTCTCATCGGGAAGGGGTTTTCCGTGCTTTTTCTGAGCTTCATCCCCAGCCTCAAGCCAGATGTAATGAAAGGGGAGGTCAAGGTTTTCAAGAATTAGCATTGCAGCATCCATGACTTCCTTTCCTATCCCATCCCCCGGGATGACTGCTATCTTCTTCATCCCCTCTCACCGTACATCGACCTTGCAAAGTTGACAAGCCCACCACTCTCGAGAATCCTCTTCAGAAAATCCGGGAGAGGTGTAAAAGAGTACTCCTCATTCTTCGTTCTGTTTAATATTCTGTTTCTGCTGTAATCTATCTCAAGTTCATCACCATCATCTATTCTGTCAGTTTCCCTGCATTCAATCGCCTTCAGGCCTATGTTCACAGCATTTCTGAAGAAAATTCTCGCATAGCTCTTGGCTATGACAGCTTCAATTCCGGTTGCCTTCAGGGCAATTGGGGCATGTTCTCTGCTCGATCCACATCCGAAATTCTCTCCGGCAACAACAAAATCCCCTTTCTTCACATTTTTTGGAAATTCCGGTCTTATATTCTCAAAAACATGCCTTGCAAGCTCTTCAGGATCATTTATAACCAGGTACTTTCCCTGGATTATGACATCTGTGTCAATGTCATCTCCAAACTTCCAAGCTCTTCCCATGGGCCTGATTAATGGCAGGAGGGTTAAAAACTTTCCGGAAGTTATAAATCTCCAGAGAAGGCACAACAGGCCATGAAGCTCAAGGAGATTGGAGATGGAATTTACATGGTCGATGTCGTTCCACTGGGGTATGAGAATCTGATTTCATGCTACATCCTTGATTTTGAGAAAAAGGCTGTCGTTGAGACTGGTCCGAAAAGTTCCATTCAGTCAGTCTTCAGTGCACTCAGAGAAATCGGGATAAAAAGCCTGGACTACATCTTTGTATCCCACATCCACCTTGATCACGCTGGTGGAGCTGGCACCTTGGCAAAGGAGTTTGGTGGTAAGATAGTTGCACACAGGAAAGGAGCAAAGCACATCATAAACCCCAAAAGGCTCTGGAAGGCTTCTGTTGAATTCAGCAGAATTAACGAACTCTACGGAAAGCCGGATTCTGTTGGTGACAGGCATGTCGTGATGGTTGATGAAGATGTAACTTTTAATCTTGGAGAGGTCGAGCTTAAAGCCTTCAAAACTGAAGGACATGCTCCACATCACCTCAGCTTCTTTCTTGAGAATGAAAGAATCCTCTTTTCAGGTGACTCTGCCGGAATGTGCATTGACGGCAGTGTGATACCCACCACTCCAAGCCCATTCAATTTAGATGAGTGGGCTGAATCGGTTGAAAGGATGATCGGTCTTGAGGCCGAGCTGATAGCATACACCCATTTCGGAATTTACGGTGCGGGTGATCTCCTTGAAAGGGTGTTGAACATGGCAAAAAGATGGGCAGAAATTGCCTCAGAGTCAAGAACAGTTGAGGAGTTCTCCGAAAGGGTTAAAAGAGAGGATCAGGAACTCAGAAGGTTTGCAGATTACTATTCCCACTGCGATGTGATGGTGAAATGGATTGATTACGGATTTGAGGGGATGTTTGAGTTTCTTGCCAGGAGAGGGATGAGATGAGGATCAGATTTGTGACATCAAACAGGAACAAGTTTCAGGAGGCTGAGAAGATAGGAGGGGCTTACGGAATTGAGCTTGAGTGGATCGAAAGAGAGTACCTCGAACCCCAGGGAAGTGATCTTGAGAAGGTGGCCAGAATGAGTGCAGAAATGCTTGCAGAGAAAATCAATCCTCCTTTTTTTATTGAAGATAGCGGTCTGTTCATCGACGCTCTCAATGGATTTCCAGGAGTTTATTCATCCTATGTGTTCAAAACCATAGGAAACATGGGGATACTTAAGCTGATGGAAGGTGTTGAGAGAAGGGAGGCTTCCTTTGTCTGTGTGGTGGCATACCATGATGGTGAGCAAGTGAAAACATTCAGGGGAGTGGTTAAAGGATCGATATCCTCAGAAATCCGTGGAGATTACGGATTTGGATACGATCCGATTTTTGAGGTGAATGGCAGAACATTTGCAGAGATGGGAGAGGAGAAAAACATGCACAGTCACAGAAGGATTGCTCTGGAAAGGTTTTTCAGCTGGCTGGCAAAAAGTTTTTAATCGAATGGTACTGCTTGCAAGAAGGGGTTGATAAGGATGGCAAGGATGCATGCAAGAAGAAGAGGTAAATCTGGTTCAAAAAGAGTTTACAGGGACTCTGCTCCAGACTGGGTAGATCTGACTGCAGAGGAGGTTGAGAAACTCGTCATAAAGCTTTACAACGATGGATACGAGCCAAGCATGATTGGAACAATACTCAGAGATGTTTACGGGGTTCCATCTGTAAAGCAGGTAACAGGAAAGAAGATCGTCAGAATACTGAAAGAGCATGGAGCCGAGATAAAGCTTCCTGAAGACATAAAATCACTTATCAGGAAAGCCATAAACCTGAGAAAGCACTTAGAGGCCCACAGAAAGGATCTCCATAACAAGAGAGGTTTGCAGCTTATAGAGGCAAAGATTCACAGACTCGCGAGCTACTACAAAGAAGAGGGAGTCCTTCCTGAGGACTGGAAGTACGATCCCGTTAAGCTTGAAATCGAGCTGTTCAGGTAATGTCAAGGCTGAGAGGTCACCACCTGATCTGTCTAAATTTTTTCAGAGGAGAGGGTTACAGTCAGGAATTTGCTGAGAACATCAGGGAAATTATTGAAAGCAGCTCACTTCAGGTTGTTTTTGGCCCAGATGATGTCTGTCTGAAATGCCCCCATCTTGAAAACAAGACCTGCATGTACTCTGAAAATTCTGAAGAGCACGTCACTGAGCTTGACCAGAGGGCCTACAGACTTCTCGATGTTTATCCGGGAGATCAGATAACCTGGGAGTCTATAAAGGAGAGAATTCCAGAGATCATGAAATCCTGGAGGGATTTTGCATGCTCAGACTGTGACTGGAGAGCTGTTTGCGAGGAAAATGAGGAGTGGAAAAGTCTTTGAGGAGATAGTTGCCAGAGGGCATGAAAACATATCTGCACTTCACAGAACAACACTTGAGATAACAAAGGAAAAGGAGATGACTCCAAGGGGAGACTGCATAATAGGAGTTGATGCAGAAAGGTCTGTGAGAGATCTGAATCAAGAAATAAAGGAAAGGATATGGAGCGAAGCAAAATTGGAGATGGATCTTGTCCTCCCAGACTACAACATGAGGATCAGCTTTTCAGCAAGAGGCAGCAGAATGCTTCCTTTAACCCACGAAACAGATGTTGTGGTGAGGAAGAGCAGATTTACATGTTCGAGAACCCTGTGCATAGAGTCGGACATATCAGCAGGAGATTTGGACAGGGAGTTCGTTGAGCTGCTGAGAGACAGAAGAACGGAGATCATCATGAGAATATATGCCTGAAAAAATTTATATTTTTGAGAGGTAAAAAATAAGCGATGGAACCGAGAAGTGAAATTCTGCGAAAGGTATACATTCATCTTGCAGTTGCTTTCATCTCCGGAGTACTGCTCTACTTCATGCTTCTCGGGATGTTTGAGATGGTTCTCAACTTCAGACTCTACATACCAAGCTCCTACACCTTTCTGGTGTTTGCTATTGCATTTGTTATCTCAACGGTTTTTATCGAGCACAGAAGTCAGAATCCTGCCCAGCCCTACTATCTGATTGGGGGGTTCATAATTGCCGTTCTTGTTACATGCATATTCGTCAGCACGGCAAACGGAATTATGATTACAATGGAGAACGGTCTTCCATCTGAAGAGGAGCTTGTGATGCAGATCTCGGTTCTGACAGCGATAGCATTCGCAGTTATAAAGCTTGTTGAGAACAGAATGAGGGGTTACTAAAAAATTAAATCAGTCCTGCTCTCTGCAAAAGCAGAATATCCTCAGTTTCGAGCTTTTCGCCCTTCTTGAACATCTCATATATCTCCCTTGCCCTCTTCATGAGCTCTTCCTTCTCTTTCTGCTCCTTGCTCTTACTCTGTTTCAGCTTCAGTGCCTTTATAACCTTCTCAAGATCTTTTATGTCCTTTCTCGTTTTTATGATCTCTGCATGATACCTGTCTGCCTCCTTCCTTGAGTTGAGAAACTTTTCGTGCATTTCATCAGCCTGCTTCCTGGTCTCATCCACTTCTCTGAGAATTTCAACGATTTCAGCATGAACCCTGTCTGCAGACTCCTGGTATTTCTTGAGTTCCTCTGTAAGTGCCCTTACCTCATCCTTGAGCTTCTTTATCTCTGATATAAGCCTCCTGAATTCCTCATGCTTCTCAAGCTGCTCTTTTCTCTCTTCAAGCTCCCTTTTAAGCTTTGCAATTCTCTCAACAAGAGCTCTCTCTTTTTCTATTGTGAGAACTGCGGTCTGCTGCCTGAACTCAAGCTTTCTTATTTCCTTTTCAATCTCACCGAGAGGTCTCCCTCCCTTGTCGATGTTCCTTCTGAGTCTGTCAAGCTCCTTGTAGAGCCCATCAACCTTCTTGTGAAGTTCCTTTCTCTGACCTCTAAGCTCCCTTGCCTTGGCGTTGAGCTCATCTCTTTCCTTCTTAAGCTCCCTGACCTTTTCAAGAAGCTCCTTTGTCTTTTTATTCAGCTCATTTCTCTTTTCAGCATACTTTCTGGATTCCTCATTCAGCTCATCCCTTTTTCTGATAAAATCTTTGAGATCTCTTTCGAGCTGCTCCTTCCTCTCCACCAACTTTTCGAGCATCATGGTCTCACAACAGAGGTCTTTGTAACTGCTAAAGGCAGAAATATGAGGGGAATTTAAACTTTATGCTGTTTGTTCAGACCAGAGAATATAAAAGTTTTGGGATATTGCCCCTTCAGACAATCCAAATAAGCAGATTTTGAATTTGAAAAATAATGACCTTTTGCTGATTCATTTCACTGAAATGCTTCCTGCAAACTCTTCTGTTAGGGTTTAATTCAGATCAGCACATTTCCGGAAAATCATAGGCTGGATGTTCCTCAAATGTGTATTTCAGTGTGTTAAACTCTCTTCTAAGCTCAGCAACCTTATCCCTTGCCCTCCAATCAGAGATTTTCCCATCAAGAATTCCAGAGATCAGCTCTGCAATTTCCTCCATCTCTCCCTCATTCATTCCGAGCCTCGTCAGCTCCTGAACGCCAAGTCTGATGCCAGATGGGTTTTCGGTGTCCTTGAGGGTGTCCCAGGGCATCAGATTCTTGTTGATTATTATGCCTGCCCTTTCAAGCTTCTCTGCCGCCTCTGCTCCACCACCGTGGTTTCTGACATCAACCACAACCTGATGGGATTCCGTAAATCCTCTGCCTTCACCAATAACCTTCATTCCAAGATCGTGCATCCTTTCAGCAAGCTTTTTTGCATTCTTAATCACCTGGCTGGCATAATCTCTCCCAAAGAGCTTCATCTCCATTGCAGCAACAGCATACCCGGCGAGTGTGTTCAGGTGGTGATTGCTTATTATCCCCGGAAAGACTGCCCGATCAATAATATCGGCGATCTCTTTTTTGCATACAATTATCGCTCTCTGAGGGCCGAAAAACGTTTTGTGAGTGGAGCCGGTCATTACATCCGCCCCCTCGTTCATCGGATCCTGAAATCTCCTGCCCGCTATCAGACCGAGAACATGGCTTGCATCGTACATCACCCTCGCATCAATCTCATCAGCTATCTCTCTGATCTCCTTCACAGGCTGAGGAAACAGAATAAGGCTTGAACCGAGAATGAAAAGTCTTGGTCTTTCCTTAAGGGCAATTTTTCTGGTTTCATCAATGTCAATGTCAAACTCCCGGCTGTCAAAGGGATAGTAAAGGACATCAAGCCCCCTGAGACCTGCTGAAGATACTCTGTCATGACTTATGTGCCCGCCACACGGGACGGAAAGAGAGACAATTTTATCTCCGGGCTCTGTCAGAGCGAAAAAAGCTGCAGTGTTGGCAACAACACCGCTTATTGGCTGGACGTTGGCATGTTCAGCATTGAACAGCTCCTTTGTCAAATTCAAAGCGATTTCCTCGATTTCATCTATGAAAGCACATCCCTGATAGTATCTCTCTCCAACCTTTCCCTCAGCATATCTGTGACCCAGATCAGAAACATAACACCTCCTGACAAACCTGCTTGTCAGGTTTTCACTTGCTATCATTGGAAGCGAGTCAGCATAAAACCTGTGATGCCTTTCAATGATTCCGTAAATCTTCCTGTAATCCATGGGTCCAGGTAACCACATATACTTTTTAATATTTGTGCATTCTTCTCAAACCAGCCTGGGATGGTGGAGTGTGACGAGAAAAATGGAAACATTTTAAACCCACCCCAGAAAAGTTCAGCATGAGATCCGGAGCTGTACTTCTGCTCTTCCTTGCATCCCTGATCCTCATTTTCCTCATGCCTTCCGAAAGCAGTCTCGGAGAGAGCTACAAGCTTGTTTATTTCCATGTACCGATAACAGTCATAACCATAGGCTCCCTGCTGGTGTTCCCCCTCCTTCATTTCAGAATTGATATTCTGGAGATGAGAGCACTTTCCGTTTCAACAGCAGTATATTCAGCTGTTCACATAGCAATATCCTCCATATTCATGTTAATGGCGTGGGGCGGTCTGATTTTTTCAGAGATAAGATTCGTTTTCAGCGTAACCCTCTTCCTGTTTGCAGTAACCCACTCTCTCCTGTGCTTCATTGACGTCAGGCTTGCAAGATTTTACTCATTTCTGATATATCTCATGGTTCCCTATTTCTACTTCCAGCTAACAAGAGCTGAGTTTCAGCTCCATCCCACCATTGTTCAGATGCCCGCTATGCTTTACATTCCCTACACCCTCTCATTCCCTTCTGTTTTTATTTTTTATTTGATGATGGCTAAAGAAATAATAAGAACCTTAATTCCACCATCTTGATCTATTTTTTAGATTTCTTTAAAGCTACAGCAATAATAAAAACTCCCGATATTGCAATAAGCATTTCATAGGCTGGAAGGGTGAAGTATAATTTCACAAGACCCATTACATCATTCAGTATTTCCTGCCTCTCTGTGACATCTGACGTAGAAAAGTAAGCAATCACAGCATTTATAACAGCCTGAAGAATGTCTTGTCTGGATGGGGTTTGTGTTTTCCAGTCAAAAGAGGGGTTGTACCTGCTGACGATCTGCTCCAAACTATCATTGATATCATCTGGAATCAACTCATTTGTCATCATTTCCATTATAGAGAAATTCCAGATTTGACTCTCTGACTCACCGCCTTTTCCGTCCTTCACCACAACCTTCCAGTAGTAGGTGTTCCCCTCAGAAACCTGAACGGTGTAGGATGTGGATGTTATTCCGGAGACATGAAGTGGAGGATTCGCGTCAGTTCCAAAGTAAAGGTCAAAGGTCAGGGAATCTCCATCAGGATCGCTTGCTGTCCACTGGAGGGTGATTTGATCAACTGCATCTGAAAACAGATAAGAATCGATAGGATACTCAAGCAGAACTACAGGAGCTCTATTTGGTGTGGGAGTTGGGGTTGGAGTATGAGTTGGAGTTGGTGTGGGAGTTGGAGTTGGTGTGGGAGTTGGGGTTGGAGTAGGAGTTGGAGTTGG
>DACG01000023.1 GCA_002494725.1 Geoglobus sp. UBA235 | reverse complement strand
AGCTGAGTTATGCGAGGAGGTGGATTAGTAAATTCCTGATTGGTTAAGTTTGTTATGTCCGACACTATAATTTCAGCTTAATTAACTCATTTAATGAGTTGCTAACCTGCCTTTTGTTCATCAATCTTTCAAAGTCGCTCCATCGCCTTTTTCCATCTTTAACAGCATAAAGGATTCTGAGGTTTCCAGACTTTAAGATCGTTTTAACTTTATTAAACCTGTATGTTTCCATCAGTACTGGTTTATTCTGATTCAGTTCTTAAAGAAGTGTTGAATTTATATTAAACATATTTCAATAATAGTAAACCCAAAAAGTTGTTTGTAGAATTGTAAACATGAGATGATGGGCATGGCAGGGTCGCATCCCGCAAACAGTAAAAAGGACGAAATTCCTGAAAAAAGAAACGCCAGTGTGTGTATCAACTCGGGATGCAGATACTGGAGAGGCACAGTATGCGAGAGCAAGGAATTCTGAATTTGGAGATGTAAGTAGCCTGAATGGAGCCACTCAGAATATCAGCTCCCCCAGCATATCCTTCTCAATTGCCAGTCTTATTTCAAGGGCAATTCTCCTGCCCATGTACATGTTCTCTCCAAAAAGCACGTATGAGTAGGGAGATGCAGGAATGCCAACAGTTGAGCCGGCCACAATTCTTGCAGAAATCTCAAAATAGTAAATTTCTCCTTTTTCATCTATTATGCTCTCAAGACAGAACGGCCCGACCATCCCCGGCTCAGCAACCTTCTTTGAGTGCTCGTAAACCTTCATGCCGTCCTCCATGATTCTGGAAAGAAGACTTTCCCTCACAACAATCGGAATGTTTCCAACAACGGTGTATGTGGGGATTATATTCATCTCATTCTGATCCTTGGCTGTAATTCTCCCGATTCCATCTACATTTGACTCGTATCTCCTGTCTATGGCAATAAGCTCGATTCTCTCTCTGACAGGAGAGTAGAAAAAGGAAAAGTATGCCGGAACACCGATTATGTACTGCTGAATGTGTGCGTTTTTCAAATCCTCCTGGCTGATTATACCCCTGTTAACAAGCTCATTTGCCTTTCTCCAGAACTCCTCTGGACTTGACGCAATGTAGTAACCACTTCCCCCTCTCGCACCAGGATACTTGACAATTACAGGGCCATTAATCTCTTCAGGAGAGGGATAGGTTTTTGGCACCTTTAATCCTGATTCCAGAAGCCACTCCCTCTGTTTCTCTCTGAGAGTTTCCCACTCCATCAAAACACGATTTCCAAAAATCGGGATTTCAAGATTGTAAAGGCTTCCGATGTATGCGTTATAACTTCCATGTGGGATCAGGATTACATTCCTCTCTCTGAGCTTTTTCTGGACGTTCTCATTAAGAAGATCCCTGAAATCCTCAACGGTTATGAAGTGATCGGCAACACCAAAATTCTCGTAAACGAACCTCTCTCTTTCCCTGCATATGCATACAGTCTCAAATCCCTCGTCCTTTGCCCCTCTCAGTATGTTGAGAGCAGAATGGCTCCCGATCGTTCCAATCCTTATATCATCTTTTCTGTAACTGCTGAGAATCCTGAGAATTCTGTCACGCATGAAAAAAGGTAATGACCGGTTTAATAATACTTTCTGGAAATGCTGGAAGAATCGCTTCGTCCCGATCTCATTCTTTCAAGAGCCCATTCTATTGCTGCCTGATGGGTTGAGATAACCTCTCCCCTCTCATCAGAGAGTCTTTCAGAGAGTCTGAAAACCTCAATCAGCCTATCACCAATACCCTCTATCTCCCTTTCAAGCCTCTCCTCATCCAGCTTCCCGTAAATGTACTCATTTGCGACTGTTATGAGACCTCCGGCATTCACTATAAAGTCAGGAGCATACAGAATTCCTCTTCTTGCAAGGATCTTCCCTGCAGCATCGCTTTTAAGCTGATTGTTTGCTGATCCTGCAACTATCCTGCATTCAAGAGATCTTGCAACCCTCTCATCTATGACCCCGCCAAGGGCACATGGTGAGAAGATATCGCATTCAATCCTGTATATTTGATGGGGCTCAACACATTCAGCCCCAAAGGACTTGCATGTTTCAAGTCTTTCTCTGTTTAAATCTGAAACTGTAACCCTTGCTCCGTTTTCCACAAGAATCCTTGCAAGCTCCATTCCAACCTTTCCCACACCCTGAATTGCTACATGCATCCCTTCAAGGGATTCCTCGCCATAGAGATATTTCATGCTTGCCTTCATTCCATGAAAGACACCATAGGCTGTGAATGAAGACGGATCATAGTTAATTCCTGTCAGAAAATCACAGTAATTCTTCATGTACCTCACATCCTCATTGGTAACTCCGACATCCTCCCCAGTAACAAATTTTCCATTGAGTGATTGTATGAATTCAGCATAGCTTCTCAGAAGCTTTTTTGTCTTGTCTTTTGCCGGATTTCCGGCTATAACTCCCTTTCCCCCTCCAAACTCAATCCCAGCACCAATACATTTGAAGGTCATGGCTCTTGCGAGAGAGAGGGCATCATTCAGGGCGTGATGAAAAGAACTGTACTCCCACATTCTCGTTCCTCCGATAGCGGAGCCTTTTACAGTGGTATGGATTGCAACAACAGCCTTGAGTCTTGATTCCCTGTCATGGAATACAACAACCTCCTCAAAGCCCTCCCTTTCCATCTCAGCAAACAGGTCAGATATCATGGAATCACCTCGGCCTTTTATTTCATATTAATCGTTTAAAAATAAGAGATTTTCGTGATAATTTGCCACAGAATCACAAAATAACAAATCAGACTGGATGCTTCTCTTCGTTTTTCTTTATCTTCTCCATAACAGCCTTTTCAACATCAACACCGCATTCATGGGCGAGTGTGAGCAGATAGATCAAAACATCGCTAATCTCCTCTCCAACTCTTCTCCTGATGTCATCATCTTCCAGCAGTTTTCGGATCTCATCATCGCTCCTCCACTGAAAAAGCTCCAGCAATTCTCCAACTTCAACAGCAATCGATATTGCGAGATTTTTTGGAGTGTGGTATCTCTTCCAGTCTCTTCTATCTCTGAAATCAATCAGAATTCTGGTTATTTCATTCAGCTCCATAATGTCTCTTGATCCCGCAGAAGTAAATCTTTTGCCAAGCTTGATCAGCTTCAACCCTCAACATTCCTCAATCATCCACTTTATGCATTGCTTCTCTTTCCTGAATCATTTCCTCGTAAACATCGAGAAGTGCTATGAGAGATGCTGGAATGGCTATCTCTGTCGGGAATGTTATGAAGGGTGTCAGATCTATGACAAAATCGGAGAGTCTGAGAATGCCTTTTGGCAGCCCTGTTCTGCTTCCGGCAAATATCACGATCTCATCTGCTCTGCTGAATGCCCTTTTAAGCTCACTTCTGATTTCAGAAATCTGCTTTCCTGTTGGATCTGTCGAGATTAAAACGCTTTTCTTCCTTTTCTTGTCTCTGAAGGTCTGGAATAGATCATGAACGAGAATTTTCGTCTCTCTGACCTCTCTTGAATAGCTCTTCCTCTGAATCTTCAGCCTTGACTCCTTTCCCCTTCTTATTCCCTTCAAAAACTCAAAAAGCTCTTCAGCATTTACATAACCATAGGGGGCGATCACGAGCTCTTTTATCTCAAAGGACTGGGCATTTCTGCCAATCCTCTCCCCAATCTCTCTTGCTCCCTTTGGATTCTCCAAGTAAGGCATCTGAACAAATGATATCCTGCCAAAGAATCTCAGGCTGTCTGTTTTTTCCGGAGTGTACTTCCTTCTCTCCTCCACCCCATCAATCACGCCGATGAGTGTTCGCTCATTTATTATCTCAACATAAACAGCCTTATCAGGCTTGTTCAGATCAACATCCTTTCCGCTGATTTCCTGGATTCTCTTTCCAAGCTGTATGTTGATATCCATTGAATTGAAGCTGTGCCTGAGACCTCTTTTGGTTGTTCTGATGGCAAATGTCTCAAATTCCCCCATATGATGCACTATATCCTCAGCTCTGTCCAGTATCTTCTCCAGATCGCTTTCAATTTCAAAAAGAACAGGTATGGCCTTTTCAACTTCAGGAACCTGCTTGACAGCATCAACATCATCTGAATGAACGATCAAAATGCCGAGATACCCTGCAGGTCTTACCTCAATTCTGATCTCTCCCATAATCTCTCTTATGTTCTGCATTGCAATGTATTCCATTTCTCTCTGGGTTTTAACGAGGATCATTCATTACAGCTGTGGATCTCAGGATTTTTATATGTTTAAGCTCTTTAGTTCTTTCCTCAAAACATCTTTCTCATGCTGAATATCGTTCTTCTGTAAAGTTCTCCTGAAAAAACGAACATGAGAAGGGCGAAAGCTTCAAGTATGTTGTAGGCATCGATGTGTCCATAGATTTTCATCATAACAGCAAGACTGAAAACAGCAAAAGAGATTGAGATACCTGCAACCTTGTCTATGGATTTCATGGGAGACTGTATTATTGCCTCCTCGTATTTTTTCTCTTTCAGAGTGTAATATATTATCGAAACCAGAACCGGAAGTGAGACTATGTATGCAAAATCTGAAACGGTTATAACAACATTCGAAATTGCAGGATATTCTGTTATTTCTGCGGAAATCACCCAGAAAAGCCCAGAATGTACAAGTGGAAGACCTGCAGTTTTGAGATCAAGTGTTTCTGTGCTGAATTCAAAAAGAGCAACCAGTTTCATTATTCCGTAAATATGAACTGCAATTGCCAGAGGAAGAACGACATAGAGATAAACCATCAGATGGAATTCAGTCCCATATATCTCACTATCAGAAAAACCGAGAAATTCAGTTATCTCAGAAAAGACCATTATGAGAAAAAGAAATGAGGCATAAAGAAAATAAGTGGTTAAAAAACTCCAGATAACACTATCATGAACTTTTTCTCTGCCAGTACTTAATATCATTATTGTAAAGATTGTAGGGGTTGCAAACCCAGCGAATACCAGTAAATCGTTTATCAGCACGTACCAAATTCACAAATCGTGGTTATAAACTTTGTTCTCATAATAATTCTTTAGTAAGGGAAAATTATTTAAATTCGATATGTATGGTTGTACATATCGAGGAGATAATCATGAGGAAGATCGCCACAATAACATCAATCGGAATTGTAATTGCCGTCGTGACTTTTGGAATGCAGTACTACACGCAGTCACAGGTAAGAGTGCTCACAGTTTCCACAACAACGAGTCTGTACGACACAGGCCTGCTTGAGGAGGCGATAGCTCCGGCTTTCAAGGAGAAATACGGAATTGAGCTGCACTTCATTCCGAAAGGGACTGGGGCAGCCATACAGGACGCCAGGAATGGCGTGAGCGATGCGATAATGGTGCATGCTAAGAGCAGGGAGGTCAAGTTCATGGAGGAGGGCTATGGGGTCAACAGAAAGGTGTTTGCCTACAACTTCTTCGTCATTGTCGGCCCGGAAGATGATCCTGCTGGAATAAAAGGCCTCACTCCCGTGGAGGCTCTTAAGAAGATAGTTCATGCCGGCAGAGAGGGGAAAGCAATATGGGTCTCGAGAGATGATGGCTCGGGAACGAACACAAAGGAGATAGTGCTCTGGAAGATGGCGGGATTTGACTACAGGCAGATTAAGAACGAGAGCTGGTTTGTAGCAACTGGCACTGGAATGGGGGCAACGCTTAACTACGCCAGCACGAAAAACGCCTACACCCTCTCAGATACAGGCACCTTCCTGAAATATGAGAAGGAGGGGCTGATAGATCTTGTTGCTCTGGTTGATAGAGGAGAGGAGCTGATAAACATCTACGCCATAATTCTGATCAACCCGGAGAAGTTCGACAAGGACTTTGAAGGGGCCAGGCTTCTTGCAAACTGGCTGACGAGCAATGAGGGGCAGAGAATAATCGGAGAGTTTGGGAAGGACAGGTTCGGAAAGCCACTGTTCTATCCCATAGTGGAGGTGCTGAAAGAGAGGAAAGAGCCGTACTTTAACTGGATCGCCAAATACGGGCTTATAGAAGACAGTGGTAAGGTAACTGAGTGCCCCGAAAAGTTCAGATACGGGGAGGGTATGACCTTCTTCGAGTTTGGCTGACCATGGCGTGGGAGTATATTGCTGAAGGCGTTGCAGGAGCACTCAGACTCGTTCTCAGTGGGAACCCGGAGCTGTTCGACATAGCCTTCAGGAGCATCAGGGTCTCCGGAATTGCCGCAATGCTTGCCGCGATCATCGGCATACCGATTGGAGTTGTCATGGGGCTCTCAAGGTTCAGGGGAAGAAGTCTGGTAAAATCGGTGTTCAACGCAATGCTCGGAATTCCAACGGTGGTGATGGGTCTCATCCTTTACCTCTTTCTTGCCCCTGCCGGCCCTCTCGGCTCTCTTGGCCTGCTCTACACGGAGATGGGGATAAGCTTCGGCCAGATGCTTCTGATTCTGCCAATTGTTGTGAGCTTTACGGCAAGCTCCATAGAGAGCGTTGAGGGGGAGATAAGAGATCTGGTGCTGACCTTGGGAGCGGGCAGACTTCAGGCCATGATCAAGACCGTTGAGGAGGCGATATCCGGGATAATTCTGTCGGTTATAGCTGCCTTCAACAGGGCAATTGCCGAGCTTGGCATAGCGCTGATGGTTGGTGGGAACATCTTCGTGAGAGGAGGGGAGATGAACACCAGGGTGCTTACAACGTCAATCCAGATGTACGTTGCGAGGGGGGAGATAGAGTTTGCAATTGCTCTGGGAACCGTACTCCTTGCAATAGTGTTTGCTGTAACAGCCCTTTCCAACTACCTTCAGAGGAAGTGGGTAAGCCTATGATCGAGCTTAGTGGAGTTTCCAAGAGGTACGGGGAGGTTGAGGCTCTCAGGAACGTGAACCTTGGAATTAAGGGCGGAGAGGTGTTTGCAGTAGTGGGCAACAGTGGGGCAGGAAAGACAACGCTTTTGAGAGTAATCTCTATGCTGGAAACGGATTTCAGCGGAAAATACGTGTTCAGAGGAATTGACGCCAGAAGCAATCCAGAGAAAGTGAGGAGAAGGGTGACGATGGTCTTTCAGAATCCCGTGATGTTCAGGACGAGCGTCTTCGACAACGTTGCTTACGGACTGAGAATCAGGGGAATAAATGGCAGCGAGCTCGAGGAACGAGTGGAGAAGGTTCTGGAATTCCTCGGAATTCTGGACCTTGCAGACAAAAACGCCAGAAAGCTGAGTGGGGGGGAGAAGCAGAGGGTTGCAATAGCAAGAGCTCTGGTAATCGACGCGGACGTCTATGCTCTCGATGAGCCCACCGCCAACCTTGATGCTGAAAACGTCAGGATCATCGAGAGCGCCATAAAGGAGATGAGGAAAAGGGGAAAGACGATCGTTCTCGCCACCCACAACCTGTTTCAGGCAAGGAGACTTTCTGACAGAACCGCATACATGGAGAACGGAGAAATTGTCGAAGTTGGTGAAACGAAAAAGCTCTTCGAAAGCCCGGAGGATGAGAGAACACGGAGGTTTATCGAGGGCGACCTTTACCTCTGAGCCTTGCAGAAAGGCACACGAAATCGTTCTCCGAATGCCTGATCCTGGTTCTTTCAGTGCCAGTGACTTCGAACCCGGCTTTTATCAGCATTTCCTCAACTTCTCGTTCTCTGTAGAACCTTGCGATTCTGTAAAATGGGCTGTTCTTTGATGAGTACTCCATTCCGAGCCCCGAATCTCTTGGGACGATGCACACTGTAAGCACACCATCATCCCTCAGAACTCTCCTGATCTCTGCCAAAACACTTTCAGGATTCTGGAGGAAGCAGAGGGTGAATATCAGGTAGGCTGAGGAAAAGGAGTCATCTCTGAACGGGAGAAGCCTGCCGTCTGCGATCAAAACCTCGCAGCCACGCGATCTGGCGATTTTCAGCAACCTTTCGGACAGATCCACCCCGACGTCAATTCCAAGCCTCTCCATGAATCTGCCAGATCCGCAGCCGACTTCAAGCGAGGGTTTTGTCGGTGGAGGAATGGTGATCACTTCTCTCTCGAAGAGCTCGGCATTTCTGTCGTACCACGAGTCGTAGCGCTCTGCCAAGCGGTTGAAAACGTCTGCTATGCTCTCATGGCCGGGCATCTCTATTCCATACGCCATGAAAAAGAAAAAGGTTGGGGAGTTATTTCATGGACTTCAAAACTTCCCTGGCAGCGTGAATAAACTCTTCAAGCTCCTTTTCCGTGTGCTTTGCGGAGAGGTGACACCTCTTGAGCGGGTTGGGTGTGAAGAATATCCCCCTCTTTCTCATCCCGGCTGCGAACTCTCTGAACCTTTCCCTGTCTATCCCCACTATGTCAGCGTAGCTCCTGACCTCCCCCCTCGCAAACTGAAGAGCGAAAATGGATCTGTATCCCACGACCCTCGCCTCAATTCCAAGCTCATCCAGGACATCGCCCAGAGCCCTTCTGTACTCCTCTCCAAGGTGGGAGATGTAATCAACGACGTTGTCTCTTTCAAGGACCTCTATGGTCTTCTTTACAGCTGCGAGAGCTGCCGGGTGCCCGGAATACGTGCCAGAGACGAGGACTCCGTTGTGGACGAGCGACATTATTTCCTTTTTACCGACAATCGCAGCAACCGGATACCCGTTGCCCATGGACTTCCCTATGGTGGTTATGTCGGGAACAACACCAAACTCCTCCTGAACGCCATGAATGCTGTGTCTGAATGCTGTGATTATCTCGTCGAATATCAGCACGCTACCGTAAGTTTCCGTCTCCCGTCTGAGCGTTTTCAGGAACTTCCTTTCTGGAATTATCGCACCAACGCTGTGAGGAATGGGCTCTAAGATCACACCGGCAATCTCCTCTCCGTGCTCTGCCATGAACTCCCTGAAGGCATCGCTGTCGTTGAAGGGCAGAATCCTGGTGGTTTCGTAGGCTGCTCTGAGTATTCCCTTGGATTGCGGATATATCCTGCCCATCATGTTTTCAGGCGGAGAGACGTTGAAGGCAACGTAATCGTGCCACCCGTGGTAGCACCCCTCGAACTTGATTATGCTCTCCCTTCCAGTATATGCCCTTGACAGCCTTATCGCATGGTATGTGGCCTCGGTTCCCGAGTTCACGAAGTTGACCATCTCAGCTGAGGGAATGAGATCCACAAGCTTCTCGGCAACCTCAACCTCCAGCTCGCACACTCCAGCGCCGTAAAGAACCCCCTCATCAATCTGTTCCTTCACGGCCTCGTTCACTTCCGGATGGTTGTGGCCCAGCAGTATCGGGCCAAAGGCAAGGTGGTAGTCCGTGTACTCCCTGCCGTCGACATCCACCATCCTGCAGCCGTACGCCTTTTCAGGCACAAAGGGGTGGGGGTAGTGGGTTTCGGCCCTCAATCCAGTCTGGGCGGCTCTCGGAATAACCCTGCTTGCCCTTTCATATACA
Organism: Geoglobus sp. UBA235; assembly: GCA_002494725.1. Taxonomy (GTDB): domain Archaea; phylum Halobacteriota; class Archaeoglobi; order Archaeoglobales; family Archaeoglobaceae; genus Geoglobus. The sequence goes on along the minus strand of DACG01000023.1, from coordinate 5,533 downwards.
TCATCGCTCTTCAACAAACTCACCTCTCAACCTGCTGTTGTAAATTCTAAGACCGAGTAACGTGCCCGCTCCGAGGGCAATCGGCAGAATGTGGAGGGTCGCCCCGCTCACACCGAGAATGCCAATAACGGTCTTGGTCTCCCTCCTCAGCGGCTTTCCGAAGTGGCCTGTTATTGCTATGGCCAGCATGTACATTACCAGCAGGCTTGCGAGGAAGTAGTAAGCGACTCTCACTATCGTAACCACATCCCAGTTCTGCACGGTTATCAGGAACATTTCGGGATGGGTGAAGTATATGTAGGGCCCTATGTAGCCTGCAAGAGCGTACTTTACTGAGTTTCTTGCCGTCTTCCAGAAATCGCCTCCGGCCAAGGCCGAACCGGCGTATGCTGCGAGAGCAACGGGAGGTGTGAGATCTGCGAGAATCCCGAAGTAGAAAACGAAGAAGTGGGCGGCAAGTAAGGCGGTTGCTGTCGCCGTCCCCGGAACGAGCGCGTCGTACACAGGATTTCCAGCTACAGCGTTGAAAACAGCAGGAGCGGCAACAAGCGAGGTTATGACGTAGTTTGCGGTTGTTGGGACGCCCATTCCGAGGATCAGACTGAACACCATGGCCATTATCAGCAGGAGCATGAGGTACCCGCCGGTCAGATCAATGAGCTTGTATCCCAGGCTCGTCACAAGCCCGGTCATCGTCAGAACGCCCTGTATTAAGCCAGCGCTTGCTGCTGCGAGCATAACGCTGGTGCTCGTTATGCCCGCGTCTATCATCGACTCGTACGTTGCGAAGGACATCTTCTTCCCAACTTCGGTCTTGGAGACCCTGCCGATGATTATCGAGAACACTATCCCGAACACACCGCTCATCAGGAGTATCGCTTCTTTTCTGAGCCCGAGGAACTTGCAGAAAGCCGCGAAGGCTATGAAGAGCAGGCTGATGTAGAGCTTCTCGTTGAACTCGATCTTCCTGGCGAACGATAAAGCCAAGAGTGCGAGTGCGAGCAGAAGCAGGAGTGGAGCGGTTACGTGCGAGAGCTCCCTGCCCGAGAACATCAGCAGGATTGCCAGCACGACAAACGGAACGTAGATCCTCTCGTCCCCAGGTATTTCATCCTTCGAAATCCAAGCAACCCATATCGCGATTCCCAGCGAGGATATTGCGGCTATGTGAGGGGCGATACCCCACACGAGGGCGATTGTGATTACGGCGATGGGCAGGAGTATGTAGAGCTTCCTGATGAAGTAGCTTAGCGGCGTGAAAGAGTCCCTCGAAAGTCCCCTGAGCCCTAATCTCTTTGTTTCGAGGTCTATGAAGATGTAAACTCCGGCGTAGTAGATCAGAGCCGGAAGGATTGCGGCAATTATGAGCTTGTTGTACGGCACGCCGAGAAACTGGGCCATGATGAACGCTGCAGCACCCATGATGGGTGGCATCAGCTGTCCGCCTGTGGATGCAACGGGCTCAACAGCACCTGCCTTATCAGGTGGATAACCGGCTTTTTTCATTAAGGGAATCGTAAACGTTCCTGTTGTGAGAACATTTGCAACTGAACTTCCACTGACTGTTCCCATCAGACCGCTCGAAACAACTGCAGCCTTTGCAGGGCCACCCTGCCTCGGGCCGAAAAGGGAGATCATAAAGCGGGTTATGTAATCGCTAACACCTATTCTCAACAAGAATGCTCCGAAGAATACAAAGGCGAAGACGTAGATGGTCATGACGTAGAATGGTATTCCGAATATTCCCTGATCGAGGTATAGGTACTGGACGAACCTGTTCCAGTTAAACATCGTGTCTCTTATGCCGTACGCAAGAAATACGAGGACTATTGCTGGCAGAATCCATCCAACAGTCCTTCTGGTAGCTTCGAGAACTACAGCGATTGCTATAAGTCCGAAAATTACGTCGTAGGTGTTTACATCGTAGAACACCATGTACGTTGGAAAGCGGTAGAACATGTAGAACATGCTCACGAGGCTCAGGGCAATCAGCACCCAGTCGTAGATCTGCACACTCTTTAGATACTTCTCTTTGTCTCTTATCGGGTATCTGAGAAATGCTATCACCAGAATCATCGCAAGAACAAAAGCCTCACCCTGCTTGTCCTGAAAGTCCAGCCTGAGCAGTGACACCTTGTAGCCAAGTCTCGCTACAACGTCGTAGATTGAGTACGTGAAGTTGAATATGAAAAGAACCTCATAAACCCCTATGAGTACGGCAGCCAGAATTACTATTCTCTGGAGCTTTTTTGACAGAGTTCTTGTTCTTTCAAGGGCAATGTACTTCTCAACCTCATCCATTATATCTGCCACACTACCACCCCGCATACAGTTTAAATGCCGGGATTTGCCTGATCTCAAAAGTCAGATGCCCCTCCTCCTCTGGCTGATCAAAAATCTGCTTTTCATCAATCCAGATTTTGAAGTTGTTAAGCTTAATGAACCAGTACTCCCATTTCTTGCCAAGGCTCCTATTCATCTTCTTAACAAAAAGATCATTTTCAAATGTGCCGTTCACCGGCTGTCCAGCAAACGAGTCCTCCCATCTCTCCTCAAAGGCATAAATTCCGCTTTTATTTACTAGATAAACATCAACAACCTTTGTGAGGGACACGCTGTGGGTGTACTCCACAGAAAGCATTATTGTTGTAGAAAGGGGAATAAAGATGCTGTGATTATTGAAACGAATTTCGAGAACATACACAGGACGAAAAGCAAGAAAAATGAGAAAAGTAAAGCCAAACAAAATTAAAAAATAAAGGTGTCTTTTCAATCAAAAGCACCTCACGATTTGAGTTCCTGTGGTACTGTTACTCCATTCTCCTCATAGTATTTTACAGCCCCAGGATGAAGGGGTATCATGAGACCTTCAAAAGCATTGTTCATGTCTATCTGCTTCGCCACCTGATGGGCTTTGGCGAGTTCGTCGATGTTCTCGTATAGCACCTTGGTCATCTCGTAGACAACCTCATCCGGCACGTCCTTGTGAACGGCAAGCGTCGCCTTCACAGCAATGGTCTGAACGTCCTCGTCCTGTCCGTTGTAAGTTCCAGCAGGAACGACAACCTTGACGTAGAACGGATAACCCTCATCGTGGAGTTTCTGGACAACCTCATCTGGAATCGGGAGCAGTCTGACAGGCACCTTGACGGCTATCTGGTCTATGGCCGGGGCGGGGTAGGCTATGACCGTGAACTCGGCATCCACCTGTCCCAGAACAAGGCTCTGTGCAGCCTCACTGAAGGTCTGGTATACGGGCTCGATGTCGTCCCAGATTCCAGCTGCTTTCAGAACCCTCTCAGCAGTTGCGGCAACTCCGCTTCCCGCGGCACCAACCACGACCTTCTTGCCCTTCAGATCCTCGAGAGTGTATATGTCGCTGTCAGCCCTCACGACGATCTGCACGGGCTCTGGATAAAGGGTTCCGATCCCTCTCAGCTCCTTCACAGGCTTTCCTTCAAACTGGAACTTCCCGTTCCAGGCATAGTAAGTGACGTCGTTCTGGATTATGGCTGCAAGAGCCTCGCCCTTGCCAATGGCCTTGGCGTTGGCAACACTCGCACCGCTCGTAACACCCTTGGCATAGATCATGTCGCTCTTCTTGTTAAGCACCTTCGCAAACATTGAACCGACAGCAAAATAAACACTTCCAGGGCCTGAACCGGTATAGATGGTTATGATATATTTTCCATCTTCAGTTTTCGGGAGCTTAACACCTTCGGCTTTTTCCGGTGTCGGTGTTGCTTCTGGCTTCTTCTCTTCCTGAGCACAGCCGGCCAATGCCACACCAATCGCAAGAGCCAAAATCAGGGCCACGTAGGTTTTCAACCTCATCCAATCACCTCATACATACCTCTCAAATCCCTTCTTTTTCAAAAATACCCTCTCCACTGCATCGGGCATCGAAAACACCAATGCCAGTTTAAAAATATTGAGTTGATTAAAGGTATATAAAATTTGCGATGATAAATCAATAAAATATGAACTCAAACAAGGTTTTCAATGAATTCCAGCTCTTCTATCCTCTCGTAAGACCCAAGAATCCTTATTTCGACATCCAGCCCCTTTTCAAGCATGTATGCGAGAGGTGTGGAGCCAGCGATCACAACAATACCAGATCTGTAGTTGCTAACTGGAATGCCAAGGGCATCATTTTCTGCTCCGCTAACATAAACTGCCCCGTTTATTCCAATTTTTTCCAGCATTTTCAGGACATTGACAGCCCTTTTCCTTAAAATGAGAGGTATCTCTCTAACATCTGCCGGAATTGTACCATGTCCGTTTTCAACAGCGTCTTTCACGCTGCACATTCCGCTTTTTATGAAAAGATCGACAGGGTCAAGAGTTGAGCCGTAGTATGAAATTGCATGGACAAACCTGATCGGATGATAATCAATGTACTGCAAAATACCTGCAAATGTTGGAGTTGAGCTTATTCTGTGTCCTATGAGTGCAGCATCTATTACAGACGTGCTCACAAGCCCTATCCCAACCTTTCTCTCTGGAATCCTTATTTTTATGTTGTCACCTTCATAAATTTTGACAAAGGGACTCATTGCAAGCTTCCTGTCGATGCACCTCTTGATGAGTTTTAGTGCCTCTTCAAGCTCTTCTTCAGGCAAAATTCCAATATTAAGGCTGACAAGACCCTTTCCTTTCCAGGGATCAAAATTTGCATTGTAGGCATACTCCTCCCTGAGCTCAATAAAGGACCCGATCCTCTCTCTCACCATCCCTTTTCTCAATTCTTCAAATCCTTTTTCAGAAATTATTCTCCCAGCAAGACCTATTTTTCTTGTTAAACCGACTTCATCAAGCATTCGAAGATAATACTGAACAGTATCTTTTTTCACATTGAAGCCTCTTTCCTGGAGCTTTTCTGAAATACTCTTGGCTCCCAAAGGCATATTTGAATTCGCAAGAATTTTCAGAATGTTGTAGAGAATTGGATTGTCAATCACCAATTTCATTGTAGTTAAGGACTGCAAAAGGAATATATAAATGATTGTGACATTACGTGTCATAAGGTGGGGAGTCATTTAACAAACCATAATTACCCTCAATCCTGCAAAGTGGTGAGTATTTTTTCGAAGTCTTGATAAGGCAATGCTCCAGATACTTTCTTACCATTGATGATGAAAGTTGGAGTGCCTCTCACCCCAAGTTTGGTGCCTTCATCTCTATCTTCGAGAATTTCATCCCTGTATTTTCCAGAATCGAGGCAGGCCTTGAATTCCTCAACATTCAAACCCAGAATTTTTGCGTATTCTACAAATTTACTCTGATTCTTTTTCCATTCTGATTGTCTTTCAAAGAGTATGTCATGATACTCCCAGTACTTGCCCTGCTCGTATGCACAGTTTGCTGCTTCATGTGCTTTGATTGCTATTTCACCATGCATTGGAAGTGGAAAATCCTTGAAAACGAATTTGACATCAAAGTTTTCCAATATCCTTGGGAGGGTTTCCAAGGCAAATTTTCCACAGTACGGGCATGCATAATCTGAAAACTCCACAATCACTATCTCGGCATT